>NZ_JBBMRC010000011.1:0-139456 GCF_038900375.1 Psychroserpens sp. AS72
AGCCACTATTTTAAAATATAAAACCCAACATCTATTTAGATGTTTAGGTTTCTATGCTTGTACAAGAATACAATTTAAGGAAGGACGAAGTCAATCCCGTTTAGGCTTGAAGCCACTATTTTAAAATATAAAACCCAACATCTAAATAGATGTTTAGGTTTCTATGCTTGTACAAGAATACAATTTAGGGATGGACGAAGTCAATCCTGTTTAAGCTTGAAGAAACATAAAGTATACATATAATAAGGTTTATGACTTAAAAAAACGGACTTAAGAGAAATACTTATACTCGTTAAATCTATATTAAGGAGCTAATTGTTATTTAAAACACAATTAAAGGCAACAGTTTATATATTTCATCTTTTTGATTAAAAATATGGATTCTATCTAATAATTGGTTATTAAAAAATGCTAAATAATATGACAATGAATCGTTTGTGAGTTCTAAAGTTTCCGAAGAACACATATATGATAAGAAGTTTATTATAGAAATGTAAGAGCAAACTATAAGTTTTTCGTTTTATAGCTGAATTATCCAAAACATTTTATTTAAATTCGTCTTATTATAAATTATACTAGTTGATCAAAACAACTTTAAAGAGACTGACTCAATTAGTATTTTTATTTTTTAATTCCAATTTTTTTTTATCTTTAACACTTTAACTAATAAAATTAAGAACAATCACGATGAAAAGACTTTTTTCAATCTTAGCCATAGTAGGTATCATGGCTTTCGGTACTGTAAATGCAAGTACAAATGCTAACACAGTTGAAACTGCAACAACAGCAGTTGCCACAACATTTCAAGATGCAGATGAAACTGCAACAGTAGACAAATCATTTACTGAACAAGTAAAGGAACGTTTTATTGAAGGTGGTCCATTTTTTATGGGAATTGTATTACTATGTTTAATTCTTGGTTTAGCAATTGCTATTGAAAGAATTATCTATTTAAACCTTGCAACAACAAATTCAAAGAAATTAACTCAAGATGTAGAGGATGCTCTTAACTCTGGTGGAATTGAAGCAGCTAAGGAAGTTTGTAGAAATACAAAAGGACCTGTTGCATCAATCTTTTATCAAGGTTTAGATCGAGCAGATGAAGATATTGATGCTGCTGAAAAAGCTGTTGTAGCTTATGGTGGTGTTCAAATGGGACAATTAGAAAAGAATGTATCATGGATTTCTTTATTCATCGCTTTAGCACCAATGCTTGGTTTCATGGGTACTGTACTTGGTATGATTGATGCTTTTGATAAAATTGAAGCTGCAGGTGATATGAATCCTTCATTAGTAGCAGGTGGTATTAAAGTAGCCTTATTAACAACAGTATTTGGTCTTATTGTAGCTATTATATTACAAATTTTTTATAATTACATTATTTCTAAAATTGACAGTATTGTTAATGATATGGAAGATTCATCGATTTCACTTATCGATTTATTAGTAAGACATAAAAAATAATAAACCAATTATTAAATCAAACATAACATGAATATTCAAAAAATAATCAAAATTGTTGCTTTAGTAATAGGTCTAATCGCAGTATTCTTTTTAGTAAGAATAATGATGCTAGGAGACGAAGCTATTGAAGCTGACGTTTCAAACCAAGCGGTATTATCTTGGTTTTCTAACTTAGCCTATGTTGTATTAGGAATTGCGACAATAACTGCGGTTGTATTTAGTTTGGTTAACTTAGTTAGCCATCCAGATAAACTTAAGAAAGCATTAATGTCTTTAGGAGTTTTTGCACTAGTATTAGCAATCGCATGGTTTGCTTCATCTGGAGTTGAAACAAAATTAACTGATGGGAAAATGTTATCTGCTAACGGATCTCAAATGATTGAAGCAGGAATTAAAGCATTCTATATCTTAATTTTATTAGCAGCAGGTTTAATGTTGTTCTTTGGAGTTAAGAAGATGATAAGTAAATAAAATTAATTATGGCAAAACGATCAGCACCAGAAGTGAATGCAGGCTCTATGGCAGATATTGCATTCTTACTTCTTATATTTTTCTTAGTAACAACGACAATTCCTAAAGATTCTGGGATAAATCGTAAGCTTCCTCCAATGGAACCGCCTAACGATGATGAAGTTGTTATTAAGCAAAAAAATATTTTTACTGTTTTGATAAATGGTAAAGATCAATTATTAGTTGAAGATGAGTTAATGGAACTCAAAGACTTGCGTAAAGCTGCTATTGAGTTTTTAGATAATGGTGGTGGTACTGATGCTGCAGGTAATAGATGTGACTATTGTAAAGGAAAAAGAGATCCTAGTTCATCTGATCATCCTGATAAGGCTATTATTTCTTTAAAGAATGAAAGAGAAACATCTTATGCTCAATACATTTCTGTACAAAACGAATTAGTTGCTGCATATAATGATTTGCGAAATATTAGAGCTTTAGAGATAGGAGCTAGAAAAGGATTCTCTGATATGGATTTTGTAAAGATGGAAGAGAATTACAAGGATGCTAAATTCAATGGAAACAAAGAAAAACTTAAGGAGGTTATTGATCAAATTAGAAAAGAATATCCTGAGAAACTTTCTGAAGTACAATAAATAAAAACACTATACTATGTCTAAATTTAAAAGTAAAAAAGACAATGCTTTACCAGCTGTAAATACAGCATCATTACCAGATATTGTTTTTATGCTACTGTTTTTCTTTATGGTAGTAACCGTAATGAGAGAAGATACGTTAATGGTTGAACAAAGGTTGCCTTTAGCTGATCAAGTTGAGAAACTTGAGAAAAAGTATCCAATTAGTTACATATATGTAGGTAAACCTTCTAGTGGTTACAAGGATTTAGGTGAAGAAGCGAGAATACAGCTAAACGATAAATTTGCAGATATAGAAGATATTCAAGCTTTTATTTATGCAGAAAGAGCAGGTATTGCTAGAGAAGAATTAATAGATTTCTTAACAGTATCACTAAAAGTCGATAAAGAGGCTAACATGGGTATTATTGGAGACATCAAAAAAGAACTTAGAAAAGCTAACGCACTAAAAATTAATTATTCAGTAGGTACAGGTAGTGCTCTAGATAATTAAAAGATACCTTTATACATTATATAAAAAAGCATCCAAATTTTGGATGCTTTTTTTATGACATCTAGTGAAATATTTTAATCTGTATTAAGTTATATTTGTACTATGAAACGACTTGTTTATTTGTTTTTATTATTACCATTAATTACTCTCTCAGCACAGGAAAGTGATAACCCATTTTCCAATAATAAAGTAATAGATAGTATTAAAGTTGTTGATGATAAATATAGAGAAGATCAGTTTTATGTGTCTGTAACTTACAATTTGTTAGGTAATAAGCCAGATGGTGTATCTCAAAACGGGTTTTCTAGCGGATTTCATTTTGGTTTTATTAGAGACATGCCAATTAATGCTAAACGTAATGTAGCTATTGGATTGGGTTTAGGGCTCTCAACAAATTCATTTAACCAGACGTTACAAATTTCTGAAAGTAATGGTAGTTATGATTTTACAGTTTTAGATGATGAATCTTTTAGCAAAAATAAGTTTACCACCTATCTTCTTGAATTCCCTATAGAATTTAGATGGCGAACATCTACTGCTAAAGAATTTGATTTCTGGAGAGTATATTCAGGAATTAAATTAGGATATGTTTTATACAATTCTTCAAAATATATAGGTAGCCCTAATGACATTAATTTGTCTAATATTGATGATTTCAACACATTGCAATATGGTCTTACTTTGAGTGCAGGCTACTCAAATGTAAATTTTCATTTTTATTATGCACTTAATGATATTTTTGATAGTAATGCAAAAGTCAATAGTAGTGAAGAAAATGTAGTTATGAATGCCATTAAAATAGGGTTGATTTTCTACATATTATAAGCCCAACAAGACAACATTCTCTACATCCAATAGTTCAATAAAATAAGTTGAGGCATTAGGCCAATAAAAAAACCAATAATCAACTCTATAGATGTATGCGCTTTTAAATGAAGTCTTGACGTAGCAATAGCTCCTATAATGATACACATTAAAGCAATAGTGCCATTAATGTTTATCTTAAAATGAATAGCGATAGCTATAGCAAACATAAAAAAACCTGCAGATGCTATCATGTGGATGCTTGCTTTAAACTTCGCTAGAGCTAAGGCAAAACAAGTTACAGTAGAAATTAGAATGCCTATAAAAAAGAAATGTAATTCAGGGATTTCATCAAGTGGTAATACACGTAATAAAATAAGAATAATAATTATACTATTTATAAATAATGGAATTATTCGCTCTTTAACTGTTACTAAATGAAACGAGTCTACTTTTTTAATAGTTCTTAGTAAATAAAATAAAAGTATAGGTAATACTATAGTGAGAATCGTAATAGAAAACACTTTAGCTTTCATAATAGATCCAGGAATAAAACGTGGTGTTTTAGAAAAGTAAAATACAACACCCAATAATGGCATTAATAAGGGGTGAAAAATGTATGATATGCTTTTAAGGAGTTGGTTCATTAAATCTTTTTCCTCAAACGAGCCACAGAAATATCCAACTGTTCTCGATATTTAGCAACTGTACGACGAGCGATAGGGTAGCCTTTTTCTTTTAAGATTTTGGCTAGTTTTTCATCGGTAAGCGGTTTTTTCTTGTCTTCTTCTTCAATAACTGTCTCCAAAATTTTCTTGATTTCGCGAGTAGACACTTCTTCTCCTTGATCGTTGGTCATGGATTCACTAAAGAATTCTTTTATCAATTTTGTACCATAAGGTGTATCCACATACTTACTATTTGCAACACGAGATACAGTAGAAACATCCATTTCTATCTCATCAGCAATATCTTTTAAAATCATTGGTCTAAGATTGCGCTCATCTCCAGTTAGGAAATACTCTTTTTGATAGTGCATTATAGCACTCATAGTCACAAAAAGAGTTTGTTGACGTTGTTTTATAGCTTCTATAAACCACTTTGCTGCATCTAATTTTTGTTTGATGAACATCACAGCATCTTTCTGAGATTTACTCTTGTCTTTGGCATCTTTATAGCCTTTCATCATGTTACTATATTCGCGAGAGACATGCAGCTCTGGAGCATTTCTTCCGTTTAAAGTTAGATCTAGTTCACCATCAACTATTTTGATTGCAAAATCTGGTACAACATGTTCAACTCTTTTATTATTCCCAGCATAAGAACCTCCAGGTTTTGGGTTTAAACGTTCAATTTCTTCAATAGCATCCTTAAGCTGAACTTCAGTAATATCAAACTTCTGTAATAATTTTTTATAGTGTTTCTTCGTAAATTGGTCAAAAGCTTTGTCAATAATATCACAGGCAAGTTCAACATCAGGATATTTCTCTTTTCTATGTAGTTGAATACTTAAACACTCTTGTAAGCTTCTAGCACCAACACCAGCAGGATCTAATTGATGTACTTTATGCAGCACTTTTTCAATCTTTTCTTCCGTAGTAAAAATGTTTTGAGTAAATGCTAAGTCATCCATAATATCACTTAACGCACGACGTATGTATCCACTCTCGTCAACACTGCCAACTAAAAACTCTGCAATTTCACGTTCTTCTTCATTAAGTCTAAATGTGTTTAACTGGTTTGTTAAGTGTTGTGTAAAGGATGTTCCAGCAGCATAAGGCATTACTTTTTCTTCATCATCACTACTATAATTACTCACTTGAGTTCTATAATCTGGCACATCATCATCACTTAAATACTCATCAATATTGATGTCTTCTGTATTTATTTCTTCATTGTCATTAAAGTCATCTTCTGAGTTATCAAACTCATCCATCTTATCCTCGTCCTTCTCTTCTTTTCCAGTATCTAAGGCAGGATTTTCTTCTAATTCTTGCTTAATACGTTGCTCAAATGCTTGTGTAGGCAACTGAATCAACTTCATAAGCTGAATTTGTTGCGGTGACAACTTTTGGGATAATTTAAACTGTAGGTATTGTTTGAGCATGCTTTTTGATTCGTTTAAAGTAAAGTTAAAAAAACTATTGATATATGCTTGTAAAAGTAGTTCCTTTTAAGAATAATTTTGAAGGTGATTTTTTCTTCGGAAATGTGAAGACTCAAAATGCGGTTTACAAAAATAATTTTTCAAGAGCTTGAAACTAATAGCATTGAACTGAAAAATCCTGCAAAGTTTCTCAAACTTTGCAGGATTTAATATGAATTCATTTTTTATTATTCCAACTCATATAGCACAAAGCTATGAGATACTTGCTTTTTGCAGGTATAGGTTAAAACTCCGCATTTTGAGGAGTTCTAGGATAAGGGATGACGTCTCTAATATTTCCCATACCAGTTGCGAACATGACTAAACGCTCAAAACCAAGTCCAAAACCAGAGTGTACAGCAGTACCATATTTACGTAAATCTAAATACCACCATAATTCTTCTTCAGAGATATCTAAAGCTTTCATTTTCTCTTTTAAAACTTCTAAACGCTCTTCACGTTGAGATCCTCCAACCATTTCTCCAATGCCTGGAAATAAAATATCCATGGCACGAACAGTTTTTCCATCTTCATTTAAACGCATATAAAAGGCTTTAATATTTGCTGGATAATCAAACAAAATTACAGGACATTTAAAGTGTTTCTCTACTAAGAAACGCTCATGTTCACTTTGTAAATCTGCTCCCCATTCTTCAATTATGTAGTTGAATTTCTTTTTCTTATTTGGCTTAGAATTCTTTAAAATATCAATAGCTTCAGTATAGCTAACACGTTTAAAGTTGTTATCTACAACGAATTTTATTTTCTCAATCAAGCTCATTTCAGAACGTTGAGCTTGAGGTTTTGATTTTTCTTCAGTAAGTAAACGGTTTTCTAAAAACTCTAAATCTTCGCTATTATGTTCTAAAATATAACCTAATACAGATTTCATAAAATCTTCAGCCAAATCCATATTGCCAGCCAAATCCATAAACGCTACCTCAGGTTCTATCATCCAAAATTCTGATAAATGACGGGTTGTATTAGAGTTTTCTGCCCTAAAGGTTGGTCCAAACGTGTAAACTTTACCTAACGACATAGCAAATGTTTCAGCTTCTAACTGACCAGAAACCGTTAGATTAGATTCTTTTCCGAAGAAATCTTTTTTATAATCAACATTTCCGTCGTCATCCAAAGGCGGATTTTTAGCATCTAAAGTACTTACTCTAAATGTTTCACCAGCACCTTCGGCATCACTTCCTGTGATGATTGGTGTGTGCATATAGTAAAACCCATTCTCATTAAAATACTTATGAACCGCAAATGATAATGAAGAACGCAAACGCATTACAGCACTAAATGTATTTGTACGTGTACGTAAATGTGCATTTTCACGTAAAAATTCGAACGTATGTTTTTTAGGCTGAATAGGGTACTCTTCAGGATCAGAATCTCCAAGAATCTCAATAGAGGTGACTTGTATTTCAACCTTTTGACCTTTACCTTGGCTTTCTACCAATTCTCCTTTAATATGAACTGCAGCACCTGTTGTAATACGCTTTAAAATGGCTTCATCTGTATTTTCAAAATCAACCACACATTGTATATTATTAATAGTAGAACCGTCATTTAAAGCAATGAAACGATTAGACCTAAATCCTCTAACCCATCCTTTAATTTCTATAGGTTGAAACGTAATATCTTGTGTCAATAATTGTGAAACTGTATAGCTCATTTTTTTGAAATTTTATGCAAATATAAATGTTTATGATTTGAAGTGATTTAATTTTTTAGTGAATTGAAAAAGTTTAAATCAATTAATTACTATTTTCTTCAGTATCCTCTTCTTCAATAGGAATGATATTTATGGAAGGCTCTTTTAAGGTTTCCTTATTAGCAATACTGCGTTCTAATGATAATAATAATGATGGTAGCAATAGTAGATTAGACAACATTGCAAATACTAGAGTTACCGAAACTAATGCTCCTAAAGCAACTGTGCCTCCAAAACTTGAAGTTGTAAATACAATGAAACCAAAAAATAATACGATAGATGTATAGAACATACTTACACCAGTTTCTCGCAATGCTGCATAGACTGATTTTCGTATTTTCCAATGATTGGCTTGTAATTCTTGTCGGTATTTTGCCAAGAAATGTATGGTGTCATCCACAGAAATTCCAAAGGCAATACTAAATACTAATATCGTAGATGGTTTAATTGGCACGCCTAAATAACCCATCAAACCAGCTGTAATAACCAATGGTAATAGGTTAGGTATGAGCGAAACGATAATCATTTTAAACGACCTAAACATATAAGCCATGAAAAGGGAGATTAAGAAAATAGCTAGTGATAAAGATATCGCAAGATTTTTAACTAAATATTTTGTTCCCTTCTGAAATACTAATGCTTTACCAGTCATCGTCACATTATAGCGATCTGCTGGAAAAACTTTATTTAATTTGCTATGTAAATCCTCTTCGATACGTTCCATTTTGTCCGTGCCAATGTCTTTCATGAATGTTGTAATACGAGCGTACTGACCTGTACTGTCTACAAAATTTTTGAGTAAGTCAACATCTGAAGACGAGTTTTTAGCATAAGATAAGATGAAACTATTTTCTTGGCTTGTTGGTAATTGATAATATTTAGGATTACCATTATAATACGCTTGTTTGCTGTATTTTACCAAACTTACTACAGAAATAGGACGAGACAACTCAGGGATTTCATCAATAAAATCTTCGACTTGCTCCATTTTTTTGAGCGTACTCAATTTCATTACACCTTTTTTACGTTTGGTATCTACCATAATTTCCATTGGCATAATCCCATCAAACTCTTCTTCAAAAAACCGAATATCTTTAAAAAAGGCTTCCTCTTTTGGCATGTCTTCAATGAGGCTTCCAGAAATTTTAATTTGGTACATTCCAATAATACTAACAATTATTAGAACTAGTGACGTTGCATAAATCGTAATTTTTTGCTCACGTACCATACGCTCAATCCAATTAACAAAACCACCAACCCATCTCTTGTTAAGATGTTCTAAGTGTCGTTCTTTAGGATAAGGTAAAAACGTATAAATGATAGGAATTACGAATAAGCACAAAAGAAAAATAGCAAGAATACTTAATGATGCTACAATACCAAACTCCTTTAAAAGTTGACTTTCTGTTAAAATAAAAGTGGCAAAACCAGAGGCTGTTGTTACATTTGTCATCAACGTTGCATTTCCAACTTTGGTGATAACACGTTGCAATGATTTTACTTTATTACCGTGAAGTTTAACTTCACGCTGATATTTATTGATTAAGAAAATACAGTTTGGAATACCAATAACGATGATTAGTGGTGGTATCAATGCTGTAAGAACAGTAATTTCGTAATTGAGTAGTCCAATTATTCCAAAAGTCCACATAACACCTACACAAACAACAATGAGTGAGATGAACGTTGCTCTAAAAGATCTAAAGAATAAAAAGAAAATAAACGAGGTAACACCAAGTGCTAAACCAATGAAAAGACCAATCTCATCAACAATATTTTGTGCATTTAATGTTCTTATATAAGGCATACCAGACACCCTAACGTTCAAACGATTATCTTCTTCAAAATTTCTAATCTTTACATCAAGGACTTTCATTATAAAGTCTTTTCTAGCTGATGTATTTACAATATCTTTCTTGAGATAAATGGCAGTTCTAATCGTTTTCGTTTCTTTATTAAACAAGAAATTATCATAAAACGGATACTGTTTAAATAACTCGTCTTGTAGTTTATCAATTTGTTCAATAGAAGTTATAGAATCTTTAATAAAAGGAACGAGATCAAATTTTTCTTCTTCTTTGTTTTTAACAAGTTTTTGAAGGTCGTTTAGTGAAACAACAGTTTCTACTTCATCATAGGTTTTGAAGTCTTCAGAGAGTTGGTTCCAAGCATTTAATTTATCTACTGTAAATAATGTAGAATCTTTAACGCCAAGAACGATGAGATTACCTTCTTCTCCAAAAATATCTAAGAACTCATTATAAGTCACATTGACTTCATGATCATCAGGCAATAAGTTGGCTTCAGTATAGCTAAAGCGCATGTTATTCCACTGTGAACTAAAGAAAATGGTTGCCAAAATAATTACTACAAGAATACCAATCTTGTTACGTAAAATTAATCGCGCAATAACCTCCCAGAAATTTTTATTAAATAGTTTAAACATGTGTGATTTAAAACAGGAGCAAAGTTAGAAAAAACCTAGGGATAAGGCTATTGAACTTGTTTAAACTTTTTGATTAAAGTAAAAAAAACATGTTTTACTTAAAGATGCTGTCTTTTTGCGTGATAGGGCTTTGTTTCGAAGTAAGAAATGTAAAGTAGAATAGTGTTATAAACTCACATTAAAAGTAAATTTAGCAGCAATATTATCTGCATATCGAGGCAAATGATAACCACCATATCGATAAGCGAAACTTAAACCAAAACCAAATAACAGTTTGTTAATTTCAAAACCAGCCTCAGAGTACCCTTTTGATAGTGTTCCAAATTCTATATTTTGATGTCGCTCTATATCGTGCATATCACCTATAGCCATTCTAGAAATAAGTACCAATTGTGGTCTGTATCTTTCTGTGATTTTAAAAGGCTTTATAAAATGTTTGAGTTGAAGTGTTGTAAATCTATCTGAGAAAAACTCATTAAAATACATCGTTTCAAAACTATTTATTCCTGCAACTGAGAATCGTTGAAGAATGGTTTCTTTTGTAATATTATTTGGGTATGCATGATACAAATGTGTCAAAGGTGTGTTACCAGTTGCTAATCCAGTAGTTATAGTTGCTTCTGTAAAAGAGTATTCATTATGTATAAATCTATGGATGGTTCTAAAATCAGTTTTAAAGAAATTAAAGTCACCTTTAATATTATTTTTAACACTTTGAGAGACTTGTAATGTAAATTTTGGATATCCTTCTTTTACTTCGGAAATCCCTTTTTCATTTACTTCATTGCTGTTAAAAGGACTCCATTGTAATGCTACTTTTGCGCTTGTGATGTCAAAAATTCGATAGGAAGTATCATCAACATTAAACATATAACTGTAAGTAGGTTCAATTTTACTTGTAGCAATTTCTAATTCAGTAAGTAAGTTTTCTGAAAATTTATGTTCTAATGAAATGGCTTTTGTGATATGCTTATGAAATAAATCAATGTTTAATAAACGTGGTTCAAAAAAAGAAAAGAAACGTTTATCTGTTAGAAACGTAGAACTTCCAGATTCTTGCAAATCATCAGTATATGAGAAGTTTACCCATGTGTTTGTTGGCTCATTGACTCTAAAACCACCACCAATTTTGTATTTAAATCTATGATCTTTAAACCCATAGACTACATAACTATTAATTCTATATGTTTCTGAAAATTCATCGTTAGTAACACCTCCAAGCCCAGTTCTTAGTCCCTCGTACTGGTTGTACTTAATGAGGTATTTCATGTCAATATTTACATGCTTTGTTGGAAAAAATCCATTACCTAGTTGTTTTATGAATTCTTTTTTACTTAATGAATCCTTTTTAGTTTTAGGTGTTTGAGAATATAGTGCACAAGTACATAGCGTAATTATGATTAAGCAAACAACTTTGTGCATGTAATTTTAAATAAAGAGGATTAATTAAAAAAAACGACATTAGATTAGTCGCTTTTTGAATTTATACGGTCATAATTTCTTTTTCCTTAACATCAAAAATGTCATCTACCTTTTTAACGTATTTATCGGTCATTTGTTGCACATCTATTTCTGCATTTTTTTGTTGGTCTTCAGATGCATCATCAAGATTTTTAATCTCATGATTTGCCTCTTTACGAGCATTTCTTATACCAATTTTAGCATCTTCAGCTTCAGCTTTTGCTTGTTTTGACAAATCACGTCTACGCTCTTCAGTTAAAGGCGGAACATTAATAATTATTGTTTCACCATTATTCATTGGGTTGAAGCCTAAATTTGCATAAGCTATTCCACGTTCTATTTCTTGTAACATGTTCTTTTCCCACGGTTGAACAGTAATTGTTCTACCATCTGGTGTATTAACATTTGCAACTTGAGATAATGGTGTTTGAGAACCATAATAGTCTACCATAACACTTCCTAACATTGCAGGACTAGCTTTACCAGCTCTAATATTTGTAAACTGTTTCTCTAGATGCTTTAATGCATCATCCATAGCTTCTTTAGTTGAATCTAATATAAATTTTATGTCTTCGTTCATTTTAAATACCTTTAATTACTTAATACAAGTATAATACCTACCAAAAAATAAGCCAAATTTTAGATGTTAACTTTGGTTCCAATATTTTCTCCGGAAACAACTTTCATTAAATTTCCTTTTTTATTCATATCAAAAACAATAATTGGTAGCTTATTTTCTTGACTTAATGTAAATGCTGTTGTGTCCATTACTTTTAAACCTTTTCTTAAAACATCGTCAAAAGTAATATGTTCAAATTTGATTGCTGTTGCGTCTTTCTCTGGATCTGCATTGTAAATACCATCAACACGAGTCCCTTTTAAAATAACATCTGCTTCAATTTCAATAGCTCTTAATACTGCAGCAGAATCTGTAGTAAAATACGGATTACCAGTTCCACCACCAAAAATAACGACTCTTCCTTTTCTAAGATGACTCATTGCTTTTCTTCTAATAAAAGGTTCAGCAACTTCATTGATTTTAATAGCTGTTTGTAAACGTGTTTTGATTCCAGCGTCTTCTAATGCATTTTGTAATGCCAAACCATTTATAACAGTTGCTAGCATTCCCATATGGTCACCTTGAACACGATCCATACCTGCCATTGCTCCAGCAACACCTCTAAAAATATTTCCACCACCAATAACGATAGCAACTTCAACTCCTAAATCGGTGATTTCTTTAATATCTTTAGCGTATTCAGATAGACGTTCTGGGTCAATTCCATATTGGCGAGAACCCATAAGAGCTTCACCAGATAATTTTAGTAGGATTCTTTTATATTTCATAGTTGTGTTGAAAGTTTAGCAAATATAGGAATTAAGATATAGTCTTTAAAAAAGTTTTTGTCAATTTATAAAAGCTTAGATATTAATTGAGTAAATTTACTCTATAATTATAGCTAAATGAGTGAAGATTTTTTTAATATTCTTCTATTAACAGGAGTTATTCATGGTTTTTTATTTGTGATAATTCCAATTTTATTAAAAAATAAAATTGGAAAACCTATCTGGTTGTTAAACGGTCTTGTTTTTTTTATGTCTTTAAATAATTTACAAGCTTGGTTAACTGAAAATAATTATTTTTCTTCATTATTCTATGTTAAGAATTTAGTAATACCATGGTATATGCTTGTAGCTCCATTCTTTTTCACTTTTGTGATTTTTTATTTAAATGTTCAAAAAAAAGTGTTTTCGTATCTAAAGCTAGCGATGATCTTCTTTTGTATAGAAATTCTTATTAGAACAGTTTTAATTGTATATTCTTATGCAAATGTTTTAGATAGTTTTCTTATTGAGAGTTATACTACGTATGAAGAGTTTTTTAATATGTTCTTTACTATTTATGTTTTTTATAAATCATATTTATTAATATTCAAACAGAAAGAGCTACATAGCTATGTCCTGTCATATACTAGTTTTAAATGGCTTAAGCAATTTATGTTTTTTGGAGGTGTTGTAGTTTTATTATGGATCTTTGCTGTAGTAGCAAATTCTTTTTCTGGAGACATTAATAAAGCATATTCCTATTATCCATTGCGATTATCGAGCTCAATTCTAATTTATTGGATCGGTTATCAAGGTTTGATTAGATATAATTTAATGATCGACAGAATCTCTATAAGAGAGGAAATAAATAAAACTAATATTAATAAAACAATAAAAATTGTAAAGCCTAATATAAAAGATAGTAAGCATCTAAAAACATTTGAAGAAATTGAGTTTTATATAAAGAAACATAAAAGGTATCTTGATCCTCTTTTTGGTCTTCATAATTTAGCTGTTGAAATAGGTTTAAGTGATAGTCAATTATCTAAAATCATCAATATTTATAGCAGTTATAATTTTTCGGATTATATAAATAAATTGAGAGTTGAATATGCTAGAAATTTATTGATTGATAATAATTATAAAGACTATACTATTATAGCAATTGGTTTAGAATGTGGGTTTAACTCAAAATCTACTTTTTATACTGCGTTTAAAAAATTTACTTCGCAAACGCCTACAGTTTATAAGAAATCTAACCTAAAAAATAGTTAATCAAGACTTTAAATTGTCCAATTTTATGAAAATTGGATAATTTCGGACAATTGTTTAGATATAAAATTATAAGTTTATAGGGATATAAAAGACTTATAATTATGAAATTAACTGCCTATTTATTTTTTAGCCTATTACTCTTAACTAGCTGTTACAGTTATAATAAAATTGACTTATCTGTTGATTCCATAAATTCTGAAAAAACATATAAAGTAACTACAATTAATGGAAACAAAATTAAAGTTAAAAAATGCGAACTAACAGTTGACTTTTTAAGTTGTACGAAATCAAAAATTCCTATAAATGAGATTGTAGAATTAAAAGAACGGAAATTCTCATACTTAAAGACTGCATCAATTCCTATAGTTTATGTAGGAGCAGGTATAGGCTTATTGGCTATTGTAATGGATAATTAATTAAAATGATGATTCATAATTGAAATTAATAACGGTTGTTTTATAATCTATATAGCAACGCTGTCTGATACTAATTTCCAATAAATAAAAAAACCACTACATCTTATATTAAGAGTAGTGGTTTTATACTTGTTTTGTTTTCGTTTGGTGACAAAAAAGGAATATATTATCCTACTGTAGCACGTTTGAATCCAGTAACAGTAACATCACCATAAGATGCTACATGTTGAGCAACAGTTTGCTTTTCATCTTTGATAAATCTTTGATCTAATAAACATTGTTCTTGATCTAAAGTTGTATTATCAGAAATAAAACGATCCATTTTACCAGGTAAAATTCTGTCCCATATTTGCTCTGGCTTACCTTCAGCTTTTAGTTCTGCTTTAGCAGCTTCTTCAGCTTGAGCAATAACTTCTGGAGTTAATTGTGCCATAGAAATATAGCTAGGTACATTTTTTAAGGTTTTTCCTAAACGTCCTAATTCGATATTATCTTTTTCAATGACTGCAATTCTAGCTTCTGTTTCCGAAGCAACGAATGCTGCATCAAAATCTTTGTAAGATAAAGTTGTTGCTCCCATTGAAGCTACTTGCATTGCTACATCTTTAACTAAAACTTCAGCGTTATCAACTTTTGCAGATAAACCTACTAAAGCTGCAATCTTATTAATGTGAACATATTGTCCAACGTAAGGTGCATCTAACTTTTCAAAAGCAGTGATATCTAATTTTTCACCAATAACTCCAGTTTGTTCAACTAATTTATCAGCAACTGACATTCCACCAAAATCTGCAGCTAAAAACGCTTCTTTTGTGTCGTGGTTTAATGCGATATCAGCTAAATCGTTAGCTAAAGCAACAAATGAATCATTTTTTCCAACGAAATCTGTTTCACATCCTAATACGATAGCAACACCTGAGGTATTGTCTGCATTTATTTTTGCTACTGCAGCACCTTCAGATGAATCTCTGTCGGCTCTTTTTTCTGCAACTTTTTGACCTTTTTTACGAAGTACATCGATTGCTTTGTCAAAATCTCCTTCTGCTTCAACTAAGGCTTTTTTGCAGTCCATCATTCCTGCACCTGTAGCTTGTCTTAATTTATTTACTTCTGCTGCTGTTACTTTTACCATAACTTCAATATTGTTTTAAAATTTAAAAAAGTCGTTTAATTTAAACTTTCCGAAGAAAACAACTAAACGACTTTTTTATTATTGTGTAATTGTTAATTTATTCTTCTTCGTTAGCTGCAACTGGTGCTGCTGCTTTAGCTTTTGGTTCAGCTTTTTTATCTGCCTTTTTCTCAGCTTTCACTTCTTTTTTTGCTGCTGGTGATTTCTCACTTTTAGCGTCTTTTTCAGCTTTTTCTGATTTTCTTTCAGCTAATCCACCTGCTACTGCAGATTCTACTGCAGACATGATACATTCAATAGATTTTGATGCATCATCGTTAGATGGGATTAAGTAATCTACTTCACGAGGATCAGAGTTAGTATCTACCATTGCGAAGATTGGAATTTTTAATTTCTGAGCTTCTTTAATAGCGATGTGCTCACGTTTGATATCTACAACAAATAATGCTCCAGGTAAACGTGTCATATCAGAGATAGAACCTAAATTCTTTTCTAATTTTGCTCTTTGACGATCTACTTGTAAACGTTCCTTTTTAGATAGAGAGTTGAATGTACCATCTTTCTTCATACGATCAATCATAGCCATTTTCTTAACAGCTTTTCTAATTGTAACGAAGTTCGTTAACATTCCACCAGGCCATCTTTCTGTAATGTAAGGCATGTTTACATTTCCTGCTTTTTCAGCAACGATGTCTTTAGCTTGTTTTTTTGTAGCAACAAATAAGATTTTCTTTCCAGATGCAGCAATTTTACTAAGTGCTTCTCCAGTTTCTTGAATCTTTGCTTGAGTTTTGTAAAGGTTGATAATATGGATACCGTTACGCTCCATATAAATGTAAGGAGCCATGTTTGGATCCCATTTTCTTGTAAGGTGACCAAAGTGTACACCTGCTTCTAGTAAGTCTTTAACTTCTACTTGTTTCATTTTGTAATCGTTTACGTTCTGTTAAATTAGCAATGATTGAGTGGTTGCTTTCGCTCGCCTTAATCATTTAGATGCTAAACTGTACCTGAACTCGTTTCAGGATTTTTTTAATGCCTGCGGAAATTCTAAACTTTAGTATTCTCGCATTTGTAATAAAAGCTGTTCTGATGTTTGACCAGAACAGCTTTGAATTTTTTTTATATTCCGAAGAACTTCCAGAATAATAAAAAGGAATAGGATTAACGTTTCGAGAATTGGAATTTTTTCCTTGCCTTCTTTTGACCGAACTTCTTACGTTCAACCATACGAGGGTCTCTAGTTAATAATCCTTCTGGCTTTAATATTAGTCTGTGTTCTGCATCAATCTCACACATTGCGCGAGATAATGCTAAACGAATCGCTTCTGCTTGGCCTGTAATACCACCACCAAAAACGTTTACTGTAATATCAAAGTTGCCATCGTTGTTAGTCATGACTAAAGGTTGGTTTACTTTATACTGCAATGTTGCAGTAGTAAAATAATCCGTCATGTCTTTTTTGTTTACCGTGATCTTGCCTTTTCCTTCAGCAAGGTACACACGAGCAACAGCCGTCTTTCTACGACCGATTTTGTGAATTACTTCCATTAGTTAACTTTGTTTAAGTCTATTGTTTTTGGTTTTTGAGCTTCATGAGTATGAGCTGAACCAACAACAACATTTAAATTACGGAATAACTCTGCACCTAATTTGTTTTTAGGGAGCATTCCTTTTACTGATTTTTCTACGATTCTTGCTGGATCTTTTCCAAACAATTCAGTCGCAGTTAAACTTCTTTGACCACCTGGATAACCTGTGTGACGAATGTACGTTTTGTCATTCCACTTGTTTCCTGATAAGTTGATTTTTTCTGCATTGATAACAATTACGTTATCTCCACAATCAACATGTGGTGTGAAGTTAGTCTTGTGTTTACCTCTTAGAAGTATTGCTACTTTAGAGCATAAACGACCTAGCGTTTGATCTGCAGCGTCAACTAAAACCCACTCTTTATTAACAGTAGCTTTGTTTGCTGAAATCGTTTTGTAGCTTATTGTGTCCACACTTATTAATATTAGTTGCCTGTACACGACAGGCGGTTAAACTTTCTCTCTCGAAAAGAGTTTGCAAATTTACGATTATATATTTGATTACCAAACGCTAAATAGGCATAATTTTAAGGAGATTTGAAAATTAGACCTTTTTACTTATTTATTTTTGAAGTATTGCTTGATACTGTGTTCTTCCAGCTTTATAAGTTTCTGATTAAATTATTGAATTTAATACCTGAGCTCAAGCCATCTGCTAATTCAAAACTTATTTCAAAAATTATGATGTTTCTATTGTAGTAGCTTCAGCAGATTCTGAAATTAATGTTACATAATCATATTTGACATAAAGCAGACTTATTACAATAAGGACATTATATATAATGTATAGGCAAATGAAAATTATTTAATTTTAGACTTTAGAAATTCTAAGTTTTTATGTTTCCTGAAAGATTTATAGTGTCTACAATAGGAGGTGTGAAAGGTGTGTTTTTTTATAAAATCTATTTGAATGTGATCCCATTCAGGTATGGTTAAACTCGGATCATAATGTTTTAATTCTTGAAATAATGAATCACTAATTTCTTGAAAATGTGATGTTGCTAAGTATTCTAAATCAGCATCTGCCAAAATTTCTTGGAGTTTATTTTTAGGACTCTGTGGAATTTTTGTTGCCATAATCATTCCGCAGATTGCATCAATATCATCTTTAGAATAACCATACGTTTTTAACTGACGCTTTGCAATGGCGCAACTTTCTTTTTCGTGTTCGTCATGTGATTTAACATAACCAATGTCGTGATAAAGTGCTGCAATTTTTAAGAGGTGTATCTCTGCTGGTTTAATATGTTCTTTTTTAGCGATGTGTTCAGCTTTTTCTAGAACATACAACGTATGCTTAGTATTATGATACGTGAGATATTCTGGTAGATTATCGTCTAGAAATTTAACAACTTCGCCATATATTTTTGGGAATGCTGTTTTCAAAAGTGATCAGATTTACGGCTAATAACACCTCCATTGACTTCATTTATATTTTCAACATACATAAATGCTTTTGGATCTGCTTGTCCTATTGCTTTTCGCATTTTATGGACTTCTATACGTGTTACAATAGTTACAATGATATCACAATCGTGTTTCACATCGTAACTTCCAGGTAAATTACCACGCTCACCTTTTAATATGGTTACAGGTTTATTGAATTTATTGACAATTAAATCTTTAACCAATTCGTGATTTGGTGAAATTATAGTTAGAGAAATGAGTTTTTCAAAACCGTCAACCACATAATCAGATACTTTTAAAGCAGTGAAATAAGTCAAAATAGAATACATGGCTTTTTCTAAGCCTAAAAATAAAGCGATAATCAAAAATATTATGGTATTGATGGCCATAATAATTTCGGTAACTGTGAGTCCAAACTTTTTGTTGGTAAATCCAGCTACGACTTCTAAACCATCTATAACACCACCACCTCTAATGACGAATCCAATACCTAATCCTACAAAAACACCACCAAAAGCTGCAACAAGAAAGTAGTCTTTTGTTACCGTTGGTACAGGTACAAAGGTCATAAATAGTCCTAATAATATTAAAGAGACTAAAGTGTTTACAGCAAAGTTTTTACCTATTTTTTTGTATCCAATGTATACAAATGGTAAGTTGAGTGCTATAAGAATTGAGGTGACATCTAGATGATAAAATTCATATACGAGAATAGAAATTCCTAAAATTCCACCATCTAGAAAATGGTTTGGAATCATAAAACCTTTAATAGCAACGGTAGCACATAAAGCACCAATGATTTTAAGGAGTAAGGATTTAAAAGAAAAAATACTGCGTAAGTTGAGAGGGTCTTTAGCGCTGTGACTCATGTTGATTAGGTTGGTTAATAGACTAAAAAAATCTCCTACTAAAGTACAATTATTTTTAGATTTATAAATTAAACTTGTAAATGTAAATGTAAATCTCAAATCTTTTATTATTCGGAAATGTCTACTCTCAAGACTATTATTTAATATATTGTTTTCATGCTTTGAGCTCTTTCTGTTTTCTCTTTTCTGATTTCTGTTGTGCTAAAGCATAAACCAGAATTGCCATTTCAAGACCTAAGATGGCAATCTTAGCTTTTTTACTTTTTGTTAATGTGCTTGTGAGTCCGAGAACTTTTGTAATTATCATAGTTGTTGTTTTTAATGTTTCTGCATGATAATATAATCTAAAGGAAAATATTAACTTCATTCATTCAATAATTAACTTATTAAATAATATTAGGTCAATTAGAGTTAGAATCTCCCACTTTTACTAGTTTTGCTGCTTTAAAATTTTAAGTATGATTTCAGTAGATAATTTAGCGGTTGAGTTTAGTGGTCACACCTTATTTAGTGATGTGTCTTTTACAATTAATGCAGATGATAAAATTGCATTAATGGGAAAAAATGGTGCAGGAAAATCTACAATGATGAAAATTATTGCAGGTGTTCAAAATGCAACTCGTGGAAATGTAAGAACTCCTAAAGATGCTATCATAGCTTATTTGCCACAGCATTTACTTACTGAAGACAATACTACAGTGTTTGATGAAGCTTCAAAAGCATTTAGCCATGTGTTTGAAATGCGTGATGAGATGGAAGGATTGAATAAACAGCTCGAAACTAGAACTGATTACGAGAGTGATGAGTATATGAAGATTATTGAGCGTGTATCTGATTTAGGTGAAAAGTATTACGCATTAGAAGATGTGAATTATGATGCCGAAGTTGAAAAAGCACTCAAAGGTTTAGGATTTAAACAAGAAGATTTTACAAGACAAACCAACGAGTTTTCTGGTGGTTACCGTATGCGAATTGAACTCGCTAAAATTTTACTACAAAAACCAGATTTAATTTTATTAGATGAGCCAACCAACCATATTGATATAGAATCTGTGATTTGGTTAGAGGACTTTTTAGTTAATAAAGCCAATGCAGTGGTTGTGATTTCTCACGATAGGGCTTTTATTGATAATGTTACCAATAGAACTATTGAAGTCACAATGGGACGTATTTATGATTACAAGGCCAAATACACACATTACCTGCAATTACGTGAAGACAGACGAGCACATCAAATAAAAGCGTACCAAGAACAACAAAAATTTATTGCAGATAACCAGTTGTTTATTGACCGGTTTAAAGGCACGTATTCTAAAACGAATCAAGTATCATCTCGCGAGCGTATGCTTGAGAAACTAAAGATTATAGAAATTGATGATGTAGACACCTCTGCATTGAAATTACGTTTTCCACCAACACAACGCTCTGGTGATTATCCTGTAACGGTTAAAGATGTGTCTAAATCGTATGATGAGCATGTTGTATTTAAAAATGCTAATATGTCTATTGCAAGAGGTGAGAAAGTATGTTTTGTTGGGAGAAATGGAGAAGGTAAATCTACCATGATAAAAGCCATTTTAGGTGAAATTGATGTGGAAGGGACTTGTGCATTAGGTCACAATGTTAAAGTTGGATATTTCGCTCAAAATCAAGCAGCTTTGTTAGATGAAAACTTAACCGTATTTCAAACCGTTGACGAGGTTGCAAAAGGCGATGTGAGAACCCAAATTAAAAATATTTTGGGTGGTTTTATGTTTAGAGGTGATGATATTGAAAAGAAAGTAAGTGTGCTATCTGGTGGAGAAAAAACCAGATTAGCGATGGTGAAATTGTTATTGGATCCTGTGAATTTGCTAATTCTTGATGAGCCAACCAATCATTTGGATTTGAAATCTAAGGATGTTTTAAAAGAAGCGCTTCAAAATTTTGATGGAACGTTAGTTCTTGTGTCTCACGATCGTGATTTTTTACAAGGGTTGTCTAAAAAGGTGTTTGAATTTAAAGATCAACGTGTGATTGAGCATTTTGAAACGATTGATGATTTCTTGGTTAGAAATCGTGTTGAGAGTTTGAAAGGGTTGGATTTGTAGTTTTAGATCGATAAGAATAAATATTTCAATGCTATTTTAATAGATTGAATTTGAAGTTTTGTCATTTGGACAGAGCGAAGAATGAGCGACGAGAAATCTTTTAATTATGAGATTCCTCCACTTCGGTCGGAATGACAAACCAGTAGTGTTTTGAGTTGTATGTCATTTCGAACTTGCTGAGAAATCTATTCAGTTCAAGTAAATATGTTTAAATTACTTTTTAGACTTATGTTACTTTGCTAATACAGGAATGACAGACCGATTACGATTTAAGTTGTTCATGTGTTTAGATGTTATCTTGCGTTAGGGATTGCAGTGAAAAGCCCACAGTGAGGTACGAAAGAGGACTTGCAACGGAAAGCCCGACCCTTGTGGTAACGCCCAAAATATTAACACTATAATGAAAGGATGCTCAATTTTGACTACTTTTGCAATCTATGCAAGAGTTAAAACTTTCTGATTGGTTACCTACCACAAACAAAGAGGTGAAGATTCGCGGTTGGCAAGAACTGGATGTGATTCTATTTAGTGGAGACGCTTATGTAGATCATCCTACGTTTGGTCCTGCGGTTATTGGACGTTTGTTGGAAAGTATGGGTTTGAAAGTGGCTATTGTTCCGCAACCGAGTGTGACAGATAATCTTCAGGATTTTGTAAAACTAGGAAAGCCAAGATTATTTTTTGGTGTGACTGGTGGTTGTATGGATCCAATGATTAGCAACTATAATGCGAATAAAAAGCGTCGTGATAAAGATGCGTATACACCAAATGGTGATATTGGTTTTAGACCTGATTATGCATCTACTGTATATTCAAATATTTTAAAAGAAAAATGGCCAGATACGCCTGTTTTAATTGGTGGAATTGAAGGCTCTTTGCGTCGTGTTACTCATTATGATTATTGGAGTGACAAGCTTATGCCAACTATTTTAGAAACGTCTAAAGCAGATATGTTGGTTTATGGTATGGGTGAACAACCCTTGCGTGAAATTGTACGTTTATTAGAAAAAGGTGTTCCTTTTAATAGTATCAATACGGTATTACAAACTGCAGTACTTTTAAATGAAGATGAAAAAATCCCAAAGAATGCTAATTGGGAAGATGTTGAAATTGCATCTCATGAAGTATGTTTGAGTGATAAGAAAAAATATGCTTCTAATTTTAAGGTGATTGAGCAAGAGTCTAATAAACTTGCTGCTAGACGAATTTTTCAGAAGGTTGGAAGTAAGACCTTGATGATAAATCCGCCTTATCCAACCATGACAGAAGCTGAGATTGATGCGTCTTTTGATTTGCCTTACACAAGATTACCACATCCAAAATATAATAAGCGTGGACCAATTCCTGCTTATGAGATGATTAAGACCTCTATAAATATTCATCGTGGTTGTTTTGGTGGGTGTAGCTTTTGTACTATTTCTGCACATCAAGGAAAGTTTATTGCATCTCGTAGTAAAGAGTCTATTTTAAAAGAAGTTGATAAAGTTGCAAATATGCCAGATTTTAAAGGCTATTTAAGTGACATTGGAGGACCAAGTGCCAACATGTATCAAATGAAAGGGAAAGTACAATCTATCTGCGATAAATGTGTTGCGCCTAGTTGTATTTCGCCAGTGATTTGTAGTAATTTAGACACCTCTCACAAGCCATTAACCGAATTATATCAAGCGGTAGATAGTCACCCAAAAGTGAAGAAGTCATTTATTGGTTCTGGGATTAGACATGATATGTTAGTGCCTGAGTTTAACAAAAATGCAGATCCTAAAGAATTGGATGATTATACTGAAGAGGTAATGACTAAGCATGTTTCTGGTCGACTTAAAGTGGCTCCAGAACATACGAGTGATCCTGTTTTAAAATTAATGCGGAAACCGTCGTTTAAGTATTTCCATAAGTTTAAAGAACGTTTTGATAAGATAAATATCAAGAAGGGTTTAAACTTACAGTTGATTCCATACTTTATATCAAATCATCCAGCTTGTGAAGTTGAAGATATGGCAAATTTAGCTGCCGAAACTAAAGATATGGGTTTCCAGTTGGAGCAAGTACAAGGATTTACACCAACTCCTATGACAGTCGCTACAGTCATTTATTATAGTGGTTACCATCCTTACACGCTTAAAAAAGTAAATACACCTATAACTCGTAAAGAGAAAGATGAGCAACATCGTTTTTTCTTTTGGTATAAGGATGAAAATAAAGCGTGGATCAAAAAGACCTTAAACAAATTAGGTCGCCAGGACTTACTCAAAGTACTCCTTCCTGAAAAAGACGAAAAATGGCGTAAGAATAAGCCAAGTGGTGAAGCTAAAAATACGTTTAATGATGCTGTGCCTTTTAATCAACGTAAGAATAAGGTGAAGTATAAGGGGAAACAGAAGAAGAGGCGATAATAGAGAGATGGTTTTTTTATTTCTCCGCTGAAAAACACCCCTATAATCCCCTCAAGGGGATATTGGCTCAGGCTATCTTAAATTAATAAGCTGATAATTTGTAAATAAGCTATAAATTTCAAAATTCGCCATATGTTTCTTAATTTGGAATGTCCCCTTGAGGGGACTTTAGGGGTGTAAAAATTAGATTGTAAAAAATGAGAAATAAAATAATTCCATACAATCCTGAATTAAAACTACTAGCCAGAAAATTACGAAAAAACAGTACTCTACCCGAAGTTTTACTTTGGCAAAATATCAAACAACGTGCTTATGGTGTTCAGTTTCATAGACAAGTTCCAATGTTAAATTACATCACAGATTTTTATTGTCATGAAATAGGTTTAGCTATTGAAATCGATGGTGCTAGTCATGATCACAGTTTTTTTTATGATGCAAATAGACAAGGTGAATTAGAAGCTTATGGTGTAACTTTCTTGAGGTTTTCAAATGAAGAAGTTAAAACGAATATGTTTAGTGTTTTACTTGTTATAGAAGAAACTGTAAAGGAAATGATTGAGTAACTAGAAAACATCCCTAAAGCTGCCTCTAGTTTTGAATCCTCAATAACCCTTAATGATGCTGTGCCTTTTAATCAACGTAAGAATAAGGTGAAGTATAAAGGTAAGAAGAAACGACGTTAAGGTTAGTTTTTAACTTTATCTTTAATTATTTTTCTAATTTTTTTGAAACTTTACGTGCTGACTAAACCACTTCTTTTTGTCCGTTCATAAATGCATAAAATGTTTTTTCTTTGATGCTTGTGGCAAAATACATTTTCAAGATACCTTTGTTTTTTACATCAATTTCGCCTCTATATTCACACTCAAAAGCATCTTTAATTAATTGATAGGTGTTTTCAGCAATATTAATTTTTCCAGGTATAGAGTTAGATTCCATTCTTGAAGCTACATTAACAGTATCTCCCCAAATATCATAAGCAAACTTTTTTGTGCCAACAACTCCTGCGACAACAGGACCTGTATTTATACCAATACGAATATCAAAATGCGCTATATCTGGATCGTTTAAGTGTTTAGTGTCTTCTACAAATTGTACAATTTCAAAAGCTGCTAGTGTCATTTTAATAGCATGATCTTTGGTAGGAAATGGTAATCCTCCAGCACACATGTAAGAATCTCCTGCAGTTTTTATTTTTTCGAGTTTATACTTTTCGATAATCATATCAAATTTTGAAAAATAATAATCGACACTTTTAACCAGTTTCTCTGGAGTTAGCTTTTCTGAGTAGCTCGTAAAACTTTCAAAGTCGGTAAATAAAACAGTTACAGACTCAAATCGTTGTGCTTCTACTTTTCCGTTTTTTTTAAGCTCTTGTGCTGTTTCTTCTGGTAAAATATTAAGTAACAGGTTGTCTGATCTGTGCTTTTCTTCTTCAATAATTAGTTTTGTTTTACTGATGTATTTGTTGCGTCTAAATAATCCAAAGGCAATCATTGCAATTAAAAATAAGGCGATAATTGTAGCGACCACAACATTCTGTTTGTTTTTATTTTGTTGGTTTAATAAATCAACTTGAATGTTTTGCGTTTTTTGTTGTTGGGTTAATAAATCAACTTCGGTTTGTTTTTTTGAAACTTCGAACTCGGTACGTAAATCTGCCATTTTTTGAACTTTTTCAATATTGGCAACACTATCTTCAAAGGTAGAATGATCTTTGAAATGATTTAACGATTTTTTATAATTTCCATTCAGTTCGTAGAGCTTTGAGAGTTGCAAATTGGCATCACTTATTTGTTCTTTTAAACTGTATTTTGTTGCTAAATCCAAGCTTCTTTTAGAATATGCTATTGCAGCTTTTCTATTGTTTTTTGACGCATAAATATCTGACATGTACGTTAGGTAAACGGAAATAGGATAATACAATTCCAGGTTTTTCATGATACGTATGGCCTCATTTATGTTGGCTTCTGCTAAGTCGTCTTTTCCTTTTTCGGCATAGACCATTCCCATGTTTCCTAAAACAAAAGCATTGCCTTCTAAAGATTTAATTTTTCTGAATATGAGACCAGATTCCATAAAACATTCCATGGCTAAATCATATTCTTTAGTATTAAAATACTCGTCTCCTAGATTAGATAAGCCATTTGCATAATTTTCAAGATCGTTTTCTTTTTTTAATAGATCCATTCCTGCTTTATAATATTTCACTGCATTTTCATGATTACTCGTTATGGAGTAAATATCTGCAATGGAAATATTAACCAATCCTAAGTCACGTTGGTTTTCATTTTTTGAAGCGATGTTAGCTGCTTTAAAATAAGATTCTAATGCTTGTATAAAATCACTTTTTAATCGAAGTGAAGTTCCTTTGTACATATAGCCTTGAAAAAGGAATTTACTTGAATCTAGTAATTTCGCATGTTCAATTAATTCTAAACTATAGAATAATTTTTTTTGTGGATCTGGATGCTTTTGTGCCAATTCATTTAACAATGACAGCTTTTTATTTTTAGAATAGGTATTGCTCGTATATCTAAGCTCTAAACTGTCTGTTTCTGATTGTTCCTGACCAAAACACATAGCAGTTAAGCACAAAAAGCCCATTAGAAAACAGTTCTTTATTATTGCTGAAAACGGAAATGCTGAATTGAATTTCATTTTATTGAAAAATAAGTTGAAATAGTATTAAAGCTTAACAGATATTTTTGGATCAATACGATAGTTGCCACGTTTACTACCATCATTAAAAACCGTAATTTTAATAGCGTATTTCTCGACGCGTCCTTTGGTGTCAGGATTGACTGTACCAATAACAACTTCGGGAGTTTGCCCATTTCCTTTTAAAATATTTTTACCAAACACATTATCACCACCATGATAATTTATGGACCTCACGTCAACAATGTCTTTTTCAGGATGACTAGTAGACACACCTTTCCAGATGATTAAATCTCCTGAATTTACCTCAATATTAAAGTCTTCAATATTACCTTCAGATTTAGTGATTTTTCCGTCAGGAGCTTCTGAAGTGAAGTAACATACCTCTAATTCATTGTGGCTTGAAATTTTGTCGGTATCAACATGAATAGTGACGTAGTAGGTGTCTTGGGCAAATAACGTTGAGCTATATAAAAATAGCGCAAGGAGTAGTCCTTGAAATAATCGGTTAGACGTTTTCATTAGTTAATTAGTTAAAATGGATTAATAATAACGACATTCAAATTAATAGCAAAATTTGAAAATCGCATAGCGTTCACACGTAAGTAGAATAGGTGTCAGTGTGATTTGAAACGACTGTAAAAGGCAAATAAATATAGTGAATAATTACTTGAAAATGAGTATTGTAAGATTTATTGTGTTAAAATGGTAGTTGGTTTTGGAGATGTAGGTGTTGAATATTAGGCTTTAAATGTGCTGAAAATATGTTTAATGATGCTGTGGCAATTTATCAAAGCAAGACTAAAGTGAAATATAAAAGTAGGAAGAACAATAAGAGACGTTAAGAGTTTTGAAATCCTAACCTAATTCTATATAGTCATATATAAAATCATTAATTGTTTCAGTGTCTTCATCGAACTTCTTGACAATTCTTGAAGTTAATTTATTTATCCAATGAGTTATTTCTTCTTTAGAATCTAAATTCTTTAAGAATATTAAAATAGGATTTGAAGAGTTAAAATCTCCTATTAGAGTGTGTATGTCATTTTTGAAGATTTCAGCATAATTATCACCTACAGTTTCTAACTGTAACTTTAAACTTATTATTTTTTCTTTTAAAGTCATTAGTCTTATGTTTTGATTGTATGTCAAATATAGAAAATTGATACTTATTGTATGTTGATTTTAGCATACAATAAGTATAGTTTCGACTTATGGTAAATAAATTCATTCTTAAAGAATTTGGTCTTAGAATTCGTGAATTAAGAACTAAAGAAAATCTAAGTCAAGAAAAACTTTCATTTATAACAGGCTTTCACCGCACATACATTGGTATGATTGAACGTGGAGAGCGAAATATATCACTCACCAATATCGCTGTGTTTTCAAAAGCATTTGAATTGGAAATTTCGGAGTTGCTGAATTTTGAAAACCAGAGTCCAAAACTAAGCTTTAATGATTATCAACTAAAAATTGATAATTAAATGAAAAGAGCATACTATAGTAATACAATTCAAGGTTTTTTAACTGAGGATTCAAACGCGATTTTAGGACAGTTAAGTTTAAATCATACAAATCGTTCTCTTGAGGATTTGCAAAAAAATGCTTGGGTTAGTCAGATTGAAATTCTTAAAGAGGAATTGAAAGGAATTAATGGTTCAGTTTATTTTGAATTCGCAATTCCGAGAATGGGAAAGAGAGTAGATAATATAATTATTGTTGATGATTGTATTTTTGTTGTCGAGTTTAAAGTTGGAGATGAATCTTACGGTAAACATGCTGAAACACAAGTAATAGATTATACACTAGATTTAAGAAATTTTCATGAAGGAAGCCATTACGCTAAATTAATACCAGTTTTAATTTCAACAAAAGCTAAAACTAATTATGTGAATTTAGAGGAAGTAGTAAGTTTGAATCAAGTTGCTAAATGTAATAAGTTTGGTTTATCAGAAACTATTAAAAAATTCATCAAAGATTCAAACCCGAAAATTGAAGTTGATACATGGGAAAGCTCAATTTATAAACCAACTCCAACAATAGTTGAAGCAGCTCAAGCTTTATACAAAGGACATAAAGTAGAAGAAATATCTCGTTCAGATTCAGGAGCAATAAATTTAACAAAAACTACAGATTGTTTAAATAAAGTTATTGATAACTCTAAGGCAAACAGAAGAAAATCAATATGTTTTGTAACAGGAGTTCCAGGAGCAGGAAAGACTTTAGCGGGCTTAAATATTTCAAATCAAAGAACTAGTGTAGATAAAGATGAACATGCTGTTTTTCTTTCTGGAAATGGTCCTTTAGTAGAAGTTTTACGTGAAGCATTAGCTATTGATAAGTTTATGTCTTCTAAGGATATTAATAAGCCTATAACAAAAGAAAACGCTAGACGAGAAACAAAAAAGTTAATACAGAATATTCATCAATTTCGTGATGAGTATTTGAAAGATGATGGAGAACCAATTGAGAAAGTCGTTGTTTTTGATGAAGCTCAAAGAGCTTGGAATAAAGTGCAAACGTCTTCATTCATGAAAAGAAAAAAAGGCAAAGAGGATTTTTCTATGTCTGAACCAGAATTCCTTATTGATGTTATGAATCGCCATACTGATTGGTGTTCTATCGTCTGTTTAATTGGTGGTGGACAAGAAATAAATACAGGCGAAGCTGGTTTAGAAGAATGGATAAATGCTTTTATGAATAATTACAGTAATTGGGATATACATTACTCTAATTTAATAACAGATAGTTCAAATTATATTAAAACTGATACTCAAAAAAAATGGCTACAGGAAAATGCTAATAGTCAGTCAGAATTGCATTTATCAGTTTCAGTTCGTTCATTTAGATCAGAAAAATTATCCTCTTTCGTTTATGAGCTTTTAGAACTTAATTCAGATAATGCTCAAAATTTATATTTAGAAACTCAAAGGGATTTTCCTATCTATGTTACTAGAGATTTTCTTAAAGCTAAAAACTGGTTAAGAAATAAAGCTAAAGGTTCAGAAAGAACAGGTTTAATCGCATCTTCAGGTGCTAGAAGGTTAAGGTTTCTAGGAGTTGATGTAAAAAATGAAATTTCTGCTCCAAATTGGTTTTTAAATGAGGATTCAGATGTTAGGTCTTCTAATTTTTTAGAGGATGTTGCTACAGAATTTGATATTCAAGGTTTAGAAATAGATTGGTCTTGTTTAATTTGGGGAGCAAATTTCCATCTTGATAAAGGAAACTGGAAACATCAAAATTTTAGAGGAAGTAAATGGATGAATATTAATCAAGAGATTAATAGAGATTATCTTAAAAACACCTATCGTGTTTTGTTAACTAGAGCTAGGCAAGGAATGGTTATTTTTATACCTGAAGGTTCAGAGATAGACCACACGAGACCAAGTGGTTTTTATGATGAAACTTATAATTATTTTAAAGAAATTGGAATTGAAGAGCTATAATGGTCTCTTTAGTAAGTAATCTTTTAAAATAGGCAAATCTGCTTCTGCCCAATCTAAATTAATCAATTCTTCTTTATTGGCTAAAATATAATTAGAGTGTTCTTTTAATTTTAATTTTCCTGCAACGTATTCAGCATTAAAAGGAATCAGCTCAATTTTGAAATTAGGATATTGATGAGTCACTGATGTCAATCTTTCTTTAACTTCTATTTGAATGTTTAATTCTTCAAATATTTCTCTTTTTATACAATCAATTTCAGATTCACCTTCTTCAATTTTTCCTCCTGCAAATTCCCATTTCAATGGAAGCTTCATATTTTTACTTCTTTGAACAGCTAAAATTTTATCTCCAAAATGAATGATTGCACAAGTGACAGGATTAGTTTTCATCTATAATTCATCAATGCGCCTCCAACCAATCCGCTCCAATCCCAACTTCAACATCCAAAGGCACATCCATCACAAAAGCATTCTCCATTTCCGTTTTAATCAAGGTTTTCATGGCTTCGAGTTCTGGCTTATAGACATCAAAGACCAATTCATCATGAACCTGTAAGAGCATCTTGGTTTTAAAATTTCCGTGGGATAATTTATTATAAATATTAATCATGGCAATTTTAATAATATCTGCTGCACTACCTTGTATTGGTGCATTTACAGCATTTCGCTCTGCAGCTCCACGTACAATAGCGTTGGCACTATTTATATCTTTTAGGTAACGACGTCTATCTAAAACCGTTTTTACATAACCATGATCTCGCGCAAAATCAACTTGCTCGCTCATGTAAGCTTTTAACTTTGGGTAGGTTTCATAATAGGTGTCAATAAGCTCTTTGGCTTCACCACGCGATAAATCGGTTTGGTTACTCAATCCAAAAGCAGATACACCATAAATAATCCCAAAATTGACCGTTTTGGCATTACTACGTTGCGCTCTTGTCACTTCGGAAATTGGAACACCAAACACCTTAGATGCTGTAGACGCATGAATATCTTCTCCATTTTTAAAGGCTTCAATCATCGTTTCTTCCTGACTCAAAGCAGCAATAATTCGTAATTCTATTTGACTGTAATCTGCTGCCAATAAGGTGTAATCTTCGTTTCTAGGAATAAAGGCTTTACGCACTTGACGACCACGTTCTGTACGAATTGGGATATTTTGTAAATTAGGATTATTACTACTCAAACGTCCTGTTGCAGCAACGGTTTGCATATAATCTGTGTGCACACGACCTGTTGCTTCTTCCACTTGTAACGGTAAAGCATCAACATAGGTGCTTTTTAATTTGGCGAGACCACGATACTCTATAATGTGTCGTATAATCTCATGGTCTTTTGCTAAATAGGATAAAATATCTTCTCCTGTTTTATACTGACCCGTTTTTGTTTTTTTAGGCTTATCTACAAGATTTAATTTTTCGAATAATATAATACCCAATTGCTTTGGTGATGCAATGTTGAATTCTTCTCCTGCAGCCTCATAAATTTTAGCTTCTAAAGTAGCAATGTCTTTTTCTAAATCTGCCGATAGTGAATGCAAAAAGTTTGTGTCTAAATTAATCCCTTCCAATTCCATTGCAGCTAGTACACGTAATAAAGGCACTTCAATATCATCAAACAATTTTTGCGTGTTGGCTTCGCCTAATTCGGTTGTAAAATGCTCTTTTAATTGTAAGGTGATATCTGCATCTTCAACTGCGTATTCGGTTTGTTTCTCTAAAGGCACATCACGCATTGAGAGTTGATTTTTTCCTTTTTTACCAATCAATTCTGTAATAGAAACAGGTGTGTAATTGAGATATGTTTCTGCCAACACATCCATACTATGTCGCATATCTGGATTGATGAGGTAATGCGCCAACATGGTATCAAAGAGTTTGCCTTTGACGTCAACGTTATATTTTGCGAGGACTTTAATGTCGTATTTTAAATTCTGACCGATTTTTTCGATAGACTCGTTTTCAAAAAATGGTCTTAATATTTCTATGAGGTTTTGTGCGTCTTCTTTGTCCTGCGGAAATGGGATGTAAAAGCCTTTTCCGGCTTCCCATGAAAATGCGATGCCAACTAATTCTGCTGTCAACGGATTTAAGCCAGTTGTTTCTGTATCAAAACATACTGAGGATTGATTCAGAAGATTTTTTACAAATAATGTCGTTGCCATTCCTGGAGCGATACTTTGGTAAAAATGAGATGTTGTATCTATGGTTTTTCTTGTGTATTCTGAAGTGGTTTCAGTTTGTACACTATCGGAAGGTGAAGCGCCAAATAAAGAAAACTGACCTTCTCCTGCAGATTTTTCTTCTTTAGGCGTTGTTTTTACGTCTGCTTTTGTTGTTGCTGTTTTAGGAGCACTTTGTGTAGTTGAAATTTCCGTAGAAAACGTTTTTAAGAAATTATCGATTAATCGTCTAAACTCTAAACCTTGAAAAATCTCTGTCACTTTAGGAATATCTGGTTCAGACATTTCAAAGTCTTTTTCATTAAAATCTACAGGAACATCCAGCATAATGGTAGCTAGTTGTTTTGACAACAAACCGAGTTCTCCATTAGCTTCAACTTTCTCTTTCATTTTGCCTTTGAGCTCATGTGTATTGGCAAGTAAACCTTCCATAGAACCATAAGCTGCTATGAATTTCTTAGCTGTTTTTGGTCCAACACCAGGAAGTCCAGGAATATTATCACTCGCGTCTCCCATCATCCCTAAATAATCTATAACTTGTAGAGGATCTGTGACTTCAAACTTTTTTTGTACCTCTGGAATTCCCCAAGTTTCATAACCACCTCCAAACATTGGTCTGTACATAAAAATATTTTCTGAGACGAGTTGCGCAAAATCTTTATCTGGAGTCACCATAAAGGTTTGGTAGCCTTCTTTTTCAGCTTTTTTGGCTAAGGTTCCTATCACATCATCGGCTTCATAACCTTCTTTGACCATGATTGGAATGTGCATGGCTTTTAAAATTTCGTAGATATAAGGTACTGCGGTTTTTATACCTTCTGGAGTTTCATCACGATTGGCTTTGTAAGCTTCAAACATTTCTACTCGGTCTGCACTACCACCTTTATCAAAACAAACTGCCAAATGATCTGGTCGTTCTCGTTTAATGACGTCTAAAAGGGAATTCATAAAACCCATAATAGCTGAGGTATCTTCACCTTTAGAGTTAATTCTAGGGTTTTTTATAAAAGCGTAATACCCACGGAAAATTAGTGCGTAGGCATCAACTAAAAAGAGACGTTTCTGGTCTGACATATGTTCTAAATTTATAGTCTATAAAACTACAAAACTTAGACCTTGATATGAAACATTGTTTATTAATTAATAAACAAAAAGAAAGTCGCTCTCTATAACGACTTTCTTTACTTTAATTATAATTGAAGATCATTCAATTTGGGTTGCAATGGTTGTGAATTTTACTCTAGTAGTATTCTTTGATATGTTACAGTGTTGTTAGATTTTACTTTTACGATATACATTGAAGCGTTTAAATGTTCTAGATTAATAGAATTTTGATTGGTTGCTTTTGCTACAATTTTTCCGAGGATGTCGTAGACCAAAATGGAATCAACAGTAGTGTCCGAAGATATATTTAATATGCCTTTTGTAGGATTTGGGTATATGATAATATTATTCTCTATATCAAAGTTATTGGTACTCAGAGTTTCTGCGCTTTGAATAGTAAAGCTTTTGTAAGCGTCATTATTTGCTAGTGCTAAAGTTCTAAATACACGAAGCTTGTAAGTTGTTCCGCTAGTTAAACCATCAACATTTCCGCTAGAATCAAAACATCCTAATTCATTACCATTACAGGCATCATAGATGGCAAAATTATTCCATGTTAATGATCCGTCAATGATTATAGAGCCATCCATTGGCATTGTAAAGTCGTACCAAACATCTGCATAATCTTCTGCTGTTGTTCCTGAGCAACCCATTTGATTATTAATAGTTGCGCCTGCAATTCCGAAGTAAACCGTAGATGATATTGTTGAAACTGTAATATTTTCTGCGGAAGCACAATCGTCATTATTTATAATTTCAAAAGCTTGAATGGAAAACGTTCTGTAGTCGTTATTATCTGCAAGATCTAAAGTTCTAAAAACACGAAGTTTATAATTTGTTGAAGCTGTTAAATTGGTAAATAACTCACCTCCAGCTCCACATTGAATTAGTGTTCCACCACAAGTATCGTATAAAGCTAGACCGTTCCATGCAATTGTGGCATCAACATAGAGATTGCCATTGACAGGCATTGTGAAATCGTACCAAATATCTGCGTAGTTTGTAGTTGTGCCAATACAGCCTTCTTCATTATTAATGGATGCTCCACCAATATCAAAATTTACTGTGGATTGTGAAGTTGACACTGTGATATTTTCTGCGGAAGCGCAATCGTCATTAGTCACAGTTTCAAATGCTTGAATGGAGAACGCTCTATATTCGTTATTATCTGCAAGATCTAAAGTTCTAAAAACCCGTAGTTTATAATTTGTTGAAGCAGTTAAATTAGTAAATAACTCATCTCCAGCTCCACATTGAATTAGTGTTCCACCACAAGTATCGTATAAGGCTAACCCATTCCAAACAATAGCTGCACCAACAAAAAGGTTGCCATTTACAGGCATTGTAAAATCGTACCAAATATCTGCGTAATTTGTAGTTGTACCAATACAGCCTTCTTCATTATTTATTGATGCACCACCTATTTCAAAATCTATTGTGGATGCTGTTGTTGATACTGTTATGTTTTCTGCGGAAGCACAATCATCGTTAGTTACGTCTTCATAAGCAATTATGCTGAAGTTTAAGTAAGTATTGTCTGCATCTTCACTAGTTCTGAAAATTCGCAATTTGTAATTTGTTCCAGAAGTTAAGCCAGTTATAAATTCATTGCTAGTACCACATTGGATTAGTGTACCACTACAACCATCGTATAAAGCGATATTATTCCAAAAAATACTAGCATTTATATATAAATTACCATTTACTGGCATTGTAAAATCGTACCAAATATCTACATAATCTAAGGTAGCTCCTGAGCATCCAATTTCATTGTTTACAGAAGCTCCACCAATTTCAAAACCTACTGAGGTTGCTGTTGTTGAAACTGAAATATTTTCAGAAGAATTACAATCATCATTTGTTGCTGTTGGAAAAGCTTTAATACTAAAATTTTGAAAGCTTGTATTTGTGGCCTCGGTTGATGTTCTATACATACGTAAAAGATACGTGTTTCCAGATGTTAGATTAGTAAAAAGATCTTTTGTGTTTACGCAATCTATTTCTGTACTACCACATGAATTATATAAAGCAAATTTGTTCCAAACAATTGAACCATCTACAAATATATTACCATCCATAGGCATTATAAATTGGTACCAAACGTCTGCAAAATCTCCAGTTGTACCACAAATAGTTTCATTGTTTATGACAGCAGAATTAATATCAAAAGTAAAATTTGTAGACGTACTGGTTACTGTTATTAAATCTGGATTACTACAATCATCATTTGCAGGCTGACCAAAGGATAATGTTGCAATACAAAGTGTTAATAATAAAGTGTATTTTTTTTTCATGATTTTAGTTTTGTACTGTGAATATATGCGTTTTATAATTTTTGGATAAGTGATTTAGTTCTAATTGTATAGATGGTATCAAATCCTGTTTAATTGGTGCTATTTTGATAAAAGAAAGTCGCTTTTTATAACGACTTTCTTGGTTAAAATTAAGATATACGCATATATATCTTATTCAATTATAATTCGTTTTGAGATATGACCATCATTAGTTGAAATTTTTAGAATATATAGTCCAGATTCATATTGACTAACATTGATGTTTAAAGATTTTGTTGTTACTATTTTCTTACCCAAAATGTCAAATAATTCTATAGAAGTTATGGGTTGATTATCATTAAGAGATATGTTTAACTCGGTTTCTACAGGGTTTGGATATATAGAAATAGAATTATTTAAATCAAACTCGTTTGTAGAAAGCAAACTGCAATCTTCACTAAAACTAGTTTCGTTGTCTATTACAGTCCAATTGGTAGTGCTGTAATTTGCGTCGTCAACTTCTATACACTCTAGTTGATGATTATTAGTAGTTCTAAATGTAACGATATTTATGTTATTCCCATTTTTAACATTAAGGCTATTAAGTTCATTACTCTGACATAATAAGGTTGTAATTGCTGTATTATTGGTTAAATCAAGTTCAACAATATCATTCCCTGTACAATCAAGCAATTCTAAATTAATAGTATTATCAATATTTAAAATTGTAATATCATTTGAGCCACAATATACAGTGGTTAGCGCAGTGTTGTTATTAAGATTTAGACTTGTAAGGTCATTGTTTTCGCAATGTAACAATTGTAGTAAGGTATTATTGCTGAGGTCTAAATTTGAAAGTGTTAAGTTGCTGCAAACTAAATTTATAAGGTTGGGATTATTAGTAACATCTAAAGTCGTTAATTGAGTAGTACTACAACGTAAATCTTCTAATAGTGTGTTATTTGACACATCTAGAGTTGTGATATCATTAAAATATATATGCAATAACAAAAGCTGTGTATTGTTGGATACATCTATGCTTGTTAAGTTGTTATTATAGCATCTTAATTCTCTAAGCGCTGTTAAATTACTAACATCTAAAGTTGAAATGTTATTGAAAAAGCATGATAGTTCTTCTAAAGCTATAAAATCTTCAATACCTGTAAGATCTGCTATACCTAAAGATGCTAAATTTAATGTTGTTATAGCATTAATACTTGTGGTAGGTACATAATCATCTAAACTTCCCGTGTCATAACCTAAATCTATAAGTGCTTGCTCAAAATTATCGTCTGGTACGTATGTTAGACTCAAACTACAATCTTCGCTAAAACTGGTTTGAGGATCTAGATTGGCAACCTCATCCCAATTAGCTGTAGCATAAGCGAGATCATCTACCTCAATGCAAAATAGGTTTAGGTTGTTATCAGCATCCAAACTAGAAAGAATGATATTGTTACCGTTATTAATATTTAAACTTGTAAGTTGGTTATTTGTAGCAAGTAAATCTGTTAATTGTGTACTATTACTTAAATCTAGCGCAACAATTGCGTTGTCTCTGCATCTAACATCTACTAAATTAACATTCATATCTAATTCTAAACTAGACAAGTTACTATTGTCACAAGTTAAATGTGTTAGAGCTGTATTCGTATCTATGTTTAAAGCTGTAAGCTGATTGTTACTGCAGTTTAGCTCCTCAAGTAGGCTATTATTACTGAGGTCTAAGTTAGAAACTGATGTATTACGACAATATAAGCCTAATAGGTTAGGGTTGTTGGTAACATCTATAGAAGTAAGTGGATTGTTACTGCAACTTAAAGTTTCTAATAGTATATTGTTGGTAACATCTATAGTAGTAAGTTGATTGTCACTACAACTTAAAGTTTCTAAAAGTGTATTACCTAAAACATCTATAGTCGTAATAGCATTATCATTACAATTCAAATTTTTTAGTACAGTATTACTGGAAACATCCAAGCTTGTTAAATCATTACCATAACAATCTAAACGTTCTAAAAGTGTATTGTTTGAAATATCTAAACTTGTCAAATCATTATTACCACATTTTAATTCTCTTAGCACTGTTAAATTGCTAACATCTAAACTAGAGATATTGTTGGCTAAACACGTTAGTGATTCTAATGCTATAAAATCTTCTATACCTGAAAGATCTGCTATGTCTAAAGCGACTATTTGTAAGGTTGTTATAGTATTAATATTTGCTGTAGGTACTGAGCCATCTATAGTTCCAGAATCATGTCCTAGATCAATTAAAGCTTGTTCAAAAATAGGATCTGGTATAGCAGTTGTTTGAGATAGACAGATAGTGCTTACACATAAGCAAATGATAAAAAGTAATACTGTTTTCATAAGAATGGTTTTAATTATTAATAGTAATGGTGTGAATTATTTTTCTTCGGAAATATGAGAAACTGCGATATTGAGATCTGTAAATAGACATATCGTAATAGAAATTGTAATTTTTCTCATCGTATCGAGTATTTAAAAGTTCTATAGTTTTAGGCACAGCCTGTTATTAAATAAACTATAATTTATACCCAATTATAGGTTGGGTGTGACTCTAAATTACTGATAAAGTGGACGTTGTTTGGGTATTTTTAGTAAGAGGACGTTTTTTTTAGTGAAATGATTAATGCTTTACAAAAAAGCTTCAATCTGTTGCTTGTAGGTACTGCTCATTGGAACTTCAATATTTTCAATAATAACCTTGTCACTTTTGATACTTTTAATTTTTTGAATGTTCACAACGTAAGAGCGATGTGATTTTACAAAAATTTTAGAATTTAATTTTTCTGTAATATGTTTTAAAGTGTGCGGAAGAAGATACTCTTTATCTACAGTAACTATATAGCAATAATTATCAAAAGCCTTGAGGTATTGTATAGACGCTTGGTTTAATTTGATACGTTCTCCTTCAGAGCGTATAATGATATATTCCTCTTTTTCTAAAGATATTTTATGCCATGCTAATTCAACATTGCTGAGCAAACCAGAATCGGTAAATGGCTTTACTATAAAACCTAAAGGATTGGTTTCTTTTACTCTTGCAAGTGTACTTGGGTCTGTTTGTGAGGTTACAAATAAATAGGGGATATTTAGTTTTTCTAACGTTAGCGCTAAGTCAATACCATCTTTTTCTCCTTGTAGATTTATATCTAAAAGTACAATGTTAGCTTGTTTTTGTTGAATTTCTTTTAATGCATTCTCATAATCTTCGCTAAATCCCAAAACATTAATCCCAAATGATTCTAAAGACATTTTAGCAGTTTCAGCAATTAAAGGTTCATCTTCAACAATGTAAAGCCGTATTAAATTATGTTCGTTTTTAAAACTCATAATTATAGAACAGTAAAACGATTAATAGTCAGTTGTGCTGAAGTTCCTTTTGGTGTGTTATGAGATAAATTAAACTCTCCTTTTAACTTTTTAGCAAGCGTTTTTATGAGTTTTAAACCAAAAGCACTTTCATTAATTTCACCATTGCTACCAACGCCATTATCTTCAACAACAAGTAAAAGCGTATCTGACTTTTGCTTAAAACTAATTTGAATGATATTGTTATCATGCTCATAAGGAAATGCATGCTTAACAACATTTGTTAGTAACTCATTTAAAATTAAACCAATTGGAGTTATGGTTTCTATGTCTAGCACTAAGGATTCGAGGTTGAATATGCACTCTATTTTTTTATCGCGATATTCATGACTTTGGATGACATCTTTAGTGAAATCTTCAATATATTCTTTAGAGTTAATACCGACCAGCTGATCTTTACTGTACAATTTTTGATGTATTAAAACCATAGATCTCACTCGGTTTTGAGCTTCTTTAATTACCAATTTTGATTCTAGATTTTTTGTGGTATTGGCTTGATAAGATAACAGTGATGAAACCATCTGAAAGCTATTTTTTACACGATGATGGGTCTCTCTTAAAAGAATGTTTTTCTCATCTACAGTTTTTTCTAACATTAATTTTTGTTTGGCTAGTAGTTTACTTTGTTTCTTATTTCGGTAGAAAAACAAACCAATAAGACAGGCAAAAGATAAACCACCAATTGCCAGTATAGTTAATATTAATTGTCGTTGCCCAGTTTTTTCTTTTTCAAGTTCAAGTACTTTTAATTGCGCATCCTTTTTTTCGCTTTCAAACTCAATTAAAGCATCAGCCATGTTTTTATCTTGTGTCTTGGTAAGCACGCTATCTTTCAATTGTTGTGAGACTAGAGATAATTTAAAGGCTTCTTCAAAGTTGCGTGTTTGCGCATAATAATCTGCTAAGGCATTATTAGTCTCCATTATTTGCTCAGTATAATTTATCTGTTTAGCAATTGCATTTCCTTTTTTTAAATAGGGTAAGGCTTCAATGTATTTTTTTTGGTTGGTAAGCGCTATTCCTATACCAGATTGAGCGACAGAATGTATAATAGGGAATTTTTCATAAGGAATCAATATCATAGATCTTTTATAACTCGCAATAGCCTCATTGTTTTTATTTAAAGGTAATTGTGAATTTCCAATATTCATGAGTGTAGCTCCTGCGTTAATAGAGTCTTTTTTGTTTTCGAAATAAGTAAGTGATTTTTTTAACGCTATTTCAGCTTTGTTATATTCTTGAAGGGAGTTATAATGTACACCTAGATTACTGTTAGCACTAGACATCCATACACTATCGTTAGTCTTTGCTGCAGTTTCAGCAGCTTTTAAAAAGTATTCTTCAGTTTTATTAGCATCACCTCTTATATTATAACTTGCTGCAAGATTGTTATAAACTTGTGGTAGACGTTTATTGTCATCATTTTTTTCTAATAATCTTATGGCTTCTAAATAGTTTGATATAGCATTTTCATAATCTTGAATGGCGTGATTAGCCATACCTCTATACATCAATGCATCTGCTTTGTTTTCATAGGTAGGTACTAATTTTGTTATAGAATCAAATATAGTTGAATAGGTAATCGCTTTTTCAGGGCTAGCATAAACCAGTCTAGAAATCCTTTTACCAAGTAAATCTAATTGGCTCTGAGAATCTTTGAGTTCATTTAATTCTATGAAAATTGAATCTTGTTGTCCAAGCATGACTAATGAAGAAAAATATAAAATAAAAGTAAATGCCTTAGTCATACAGGATGAATTAGTTAAATGAGTTTAAATATGTATTTTTTTTGTGATCAAACTCAGTAATTTTAGTTAAAACTTGTTTTTTTTAGTTAAATGAGAGATTTACGCTTTGTTATACTAAAAAATTAAATTTCATAATTTTAAATTCGTTTGATGGTTTATGGGTATTTGTCTGATTTTGTTTTATAAAATAATGCGGTGAATGTTTAAGGATTAAATGCACTAGAATTTGTAAATTTCCGAAGTAAAAAGAAAGATCAATGAATACATTTTCAATAGCCATCCATGGAGGCGCAGGAACTCTAGTAAAAGGAATGATGACTCCAGAATTAGAAGCTAAATATAAAGCCGATCTAAAAAGCGCTTTAGACCAAGGATACACTATTCTTGAAAAGGGAGGAACAGCTGTTGATGCTGTTGAAAAAGCAGTTCAGGTTTTAGAAGATTCACCATTATTTAACGCAGGAAAAGGGTCTGTTTTTACAGCAACAGGATCTCATGAAATGGATGCGAGCATAATGGATGGGAAATCATTAAATGCTGGAGGAGTAAGTCTAATTACTGGAATTAAAAATCCAGTAAGTTTATCTCGTGATGTGATGGAAAAGAGCGAACATGTTTTTTTAGCAGGAGAAGGTGCAATGCAATTTGCAAAAGAGCTCAATTATAAACTAGAAGAGCCTTCTTATTTCTATGATGAATTTCGCCACAAGCAATGGTTAGAAATTAAGGATACAGATAGTTTTCAATTGGATCACGCGAAAAAGAAAGATTCAAAATTTGGAACCGTTGGAGCAGTAGCATGTGACCAAAACGGAAATATTGCAGCAGCAACATCAACAGGTGGTATGACCAATAAAAAATGGGGACGCGTTGGTGATAGTCCAATGATTGGAGCAGGAAATTATGCTAATAATAAAACCTGTGCTATATCATGTACTGGAAGTGGCGAGTTTTTTATTAGAGGAGTTGTGGCTTATGATGTAGCTTGCTTAATGGAGCATAAAAATATGAGTGTACAAGAGGCTTCAAACGAAGTTATTAATAAGCGAATTCTAGAGATTGGTGGTGATGGCGGATTAATTGCTGTGGACACAAAAGGAAATATCGCTATGCCTTTTAATACCGAAGGGATGTACAGAGCCAGCAAAACTTCACAAGGAAAAGAAGAGGTTTCTATCTATAAATAATTTCTGGGCGTTGCCAAGACATGCAAATGAGCATGTCTTCGTCAGGCTGTTCACTATATCTTTTTACGAAAATAAAAAGGATGTCGTTTCCATCCTTAACGCAAAAAAAAACACAGTTAGTTTAAAAGAAACTTGTTCTTAAAATTGGCATGTTTTATTTCCGAAGAAATCAAATAAAAGGCGCCTCAATAGGCAACACTTTCACTTTTTTCTTATCAATATGAAAACGGTCACCATTAGATAAAATATGAGTTCGCATATTAGTTAGAGACATTGGTGTACCTTCTTTAAGTACTTTGTGATTGTTGTGTTTTAAACGTCTACCATCAAAAATAATAACCATTCCAGAGCCAATGACGCGACACTTACTATTTTTAATAATCATCCCAGTATCTTCAGCTAAACCAATACCAATCAAATCTGAAAATTGAGCAACAGCTTCAGATATTCTACCAAAACGACCACGTTTAATAAAATGTGTATCGATAATTAAACCAGGAATTAAACTTAAACCTTTATACATGTTAACAGCACCTTTAATAAAAGATTCTGTGGCACTTCCTCCTGCAATCATTTCTTTTGACATCATCATTGCTCCAGCACTTGTGCCAGCAACAACAAAGCCTTTTTCATTTTTATAACGGTATTTTATAATCTCATGAATCTCTGTACCACCAATTTTATCAGTGATTTTGGATTGATCACCACCAGAAAACATAATACAATTAGCAGCTTTTATTATATCTATTGACTCTTGTTTTTCAGAGTCTGCTTTGCTTCTAATGTCTAAAACAGTAACATTTTTACAGCCTAAAGTAGAAAAAGCTTCTAAATAATTTTCTCCAACTTCTACGGGAATACTTGATGCTGTAGGGATTACAACAATATTTGCATCTGTTCCGCCAGCTTCTCTTACTACATGAAATAGAATACCTTCACTTATAAATTCTAGAGTGTATTGTTCACTCTCTTCTATTCCTTTATCTTCATTTCCACCAATAGGAATTAGTGTTCCTTTATTCTTCAGCATAAAAATCTTTCTGTAGTTTAAATATTGGACAAAAATAAACTAAATTTTCTATTGAAAAATGCTATATTTATAATCTTTCACAATAATTAAATTATACCAACCAACATGAAAATACGCGAAATAAATGCCATGAGAGGACCAAATTATTGGTCAGTAAGAAGACATAAATTGATTGTCATGGTTTTAGATTTAGAAGATATGGAAGAGAAACCGTCTAATAAAGTTGATGGTTTTTCAGAACGTTTAAAAGCCATGTTTCCTTCGATGTATTCTCATCGTTGTTCTGAAGGTTGTGAAGGTGGATTTTTTATGCGTGTAGACGAAGGCACTTGGATGGGTCACGTCATAGAACATATTGCACTAGAAATTCAAACTTTAGCTGGTATGGATACTGGCTTTGGTAGAACTCGTGGTTATGGAGAAGATGGTGTTTATAATGTGGTGTTTTCTTATATGGAAGAAAATGTTGGACGTTTTGCCGCAAAATCTGCAGTTAGAATTTGTGAAGCTCTAATTAATGGAGAAGACTATAACTTGGAGGACGACATACAAGAAATGCGAGAATTAAGAGAAAGTTCGCGTTTAGGACCAAGTACAGGCTCTATTGTTGAAGAAGCCGAATCTAGAGGAATCCCTTGGATTAGATTAAACAAATATTCATTATGTCAATTAGGATATGGTGCTAACCAAAAGCGTATTCAAGCAACAGTTACTAGCGAAACTAGTAGTATTGGTGTAGAATTGGCTTGTGATAAAGAAGATACTAAATACCTATTAGAACAAGCTGAAGTTGAAGTGCCTAGAGGTGATATTATTAGACGAGAACGTAGTTTAGAAGAAGCCTGTCGCTATGTTGGTTACCCGTTAGTGATTAAACCTGTAGATGGTAATCACGGTAGAGGTATTACTGTAGATATTAATAATTATGAAGATGCTTTAGTCGCTTTTCATCATGCAAAAGAGAGCTCAAGAAGTGGTGCTATTATTGTAGAAAAATTTATCACAGGAGAAGATTATAGATTGTTAGTTATTAATAACAAACTAGTTGCTGGAGCAATTAGAACTCCTGCACATGTTATTGGAGATGGAAAATCTACTATTCAAGAATTAATAAATATTGTCAATAGTGATTCTCGTCGTGGATATGGACATGAAAATGTGTTAACAAAAATTACGACTAACGAATTAACACAAACCATAATAAAAGATGCAGGTTATACTTTAGATTCTGTTATTGCTGAAGGCGAAAGACTCATTTTAAAAGATACAGCAAATTTAAGTACTGGTGGAACTGCAGAAGATATTACAGATATTATACATCCTGCAAATATTGCAATGGTTGAACGTATTTCTAAAATTATTGATTTAGATATCTGCGGAATTGACATCATGACTACAGATATTTCTAAACCGCTCTCCGAAACTGGAGGCGCAGTTTTAGAAGTTAATGCAGGACCAGGATTTAGAATGCACTTAGCTCCAACATCTGGATTACCAAGAAATGTTGCTGCTCCAGTTATTGATAAATTATTTCCTGTTAAAGGAGAAACTGGACGTATTCCTATTATTGCTACTTCTGGAACTAACGGTAAAACAACAACAACACGTTTAATAGCACACATCGCTAAAATGAATGGTTATCGCGTTGGTTATACAACCAGTGATGGTGTGTATATCCAAAATAGATTACTAATGACGGGAGATTGTACAGGACCTGCAAGTGCAGAGTTTGTACTAAAAGATCCTACTGTGAATTTTGCTGTTTTAGAATGTGCAAGAGGTGGATTATTACGTGCTGGATTAGGGTTTAAAAAATGTGATGTTGCAGTGGTTACAAATGTTGCCGCAGATCATTTAGGTTTAAAAGGAATCCACACTATCGAGCAACTTGCTAAAGTAAAAGCAGTTGTTCCAGAAACGGTGTTACCAGATGGCTATGCTATTTTAAATGCAGATGATGATTTAGTTTATGACATGCGACGTAATTTAGAATGTAATGTGGCATTATTTTCTATGGATGAGAATAATCCGCATATTAAAGCAATGCAACGTTTAAATGGTATTACTGCTGTATATGAAAATGGTTATGTCACCATTTGTAGAGGTGAGTGGAAAATGCGATTAATGAAAGCAGAAAACATCCCGTTAACTTATGGAGGAAAAGCTAAATTTATGATTCAAAATGTATTAGCTGCTGTTCTTGCTGTGCATGTTCAAGGAGTTAGTATTGAGGATATGAAAGCTGGTTTAGAAACTTTTATTCCTTCAGCATCGCAAACTCCTGGACGATTAAATTTATTTAAATTTAAAGACTTTACAATTCTTTTAGATTATGCTCATAATCCTGCAGGAATGAGAGCTCTTCAAAATTTTGTTGAGGAATTAGATGCAACTGTAAAGGTGGGAATTATTGCAGGAATTGGTGATAGACGTATAGAAGATAATAATGAAATGGGTAGTATTGCTGCCGAAATGTTTGACGAAATTATTATTCGTCAGGATAAACGTTTGAGAGGAAAAACCGAGGAAGAACTCATTAAAATGCTTAATGATGGTATTAAAATGAAAGATCCAAATAAGAAAACTACTATTATTCCTTCGGAAAAAGAAGCCATAACATTTGCAGTAAAAAATGCAGTAAAAGGTTCGCTTATTATATTATGTAGTGATGTGATTCCTGATGCTTTAGAGTTAGTTCAGAAATTTAAAGAACAAGAAGCTAGAGGAGAATTAACTTTTGATTAGCGAGAGTGGTTTAAATTAAGACATAAAAAAATCCGAAACTTAAGTTTCGGATTTTTTTATGTTCTATATATTCAATTAGCAAAGCTTAATGGTCTTTACTTTAATTTGTAAACTTTTTCTATAAGCTTTAATACTAATAATTTCAGTACTTTTCTTTCTGTTAATTTTTAAAACCTTAGCTTTCATTGCAGAACTTGCAGCAGCCTCTTGTTTTATGTTTTTAGATTCTAAAGTATTTTCGATTACAGTTTCAATAGTATCATCGTTATTCACATCTACATTAGACACCTGTCCCATTGAAAGTAAAGGTAATAATGTAAAGGCTAAAATTGTGAATACTTTTTTCATAATCGTTTTGTGTTTGTTTTAAACTCAAGGCAAAGAAACACAACATTACTCCTTACATTCAATATTTTAGATAAAATGGTCGATTACTAGATAACAAGAGGATGGTCGTAAAAAACAACGATGAACTACACAATAATTGCTTGAAGCCCAGTAAAAGCGTGTAGGATTAAAAGACAAGTTATACAGATAACATGTACTTAAATAATTTTAGGTAAGTGTAAAGTCTCCACATTTTATTATTTAAAATTAGAATCTAAATGAAAGCTAACTTTAAATAATCATTGCGATACTTTAATATAGTATATAAGGGTTTGAAACCTAAGTTTGAATTCCTTTTATATATTGTCTAGCAAAGTTTAATAGTCTTTACTTTAATTTGTAAACTTTTTCTGTAAGCTTTAATACTAATAATTTCAGTACTTTTCTTTCTATTGATTTTTAAAACCTGTGCTTTCATTGTAGAACTAGCAGCAGTCTCTTTTTTAATATCTTTGCTTTCTATTGTTTTTTCGATTACAGTATCATTATTTTTGATAACTTCATTTGTTTCCTGTCCCGTTGAAAGGAGAGGTAATAATGTAAAGGCTAAAATTGTGAATACTTTTTTCATAATCGTTGAGGGATTTGTTATTAAACTCAAGTCAAAGAAACATAACATTACAGTTGATGATGAATATAATAGTTGAAACTGGCAGATTATTAGTTGAGTTGAAAACGCTCGTAGAAAACATCGATGAAATACATAAAAATGGCTCGCAGCCCAATAAAACTGTTTAGGATTAAATGACAAATTATACAGATAACACGTATTCAAAACTTTTTGAGAAACAAAAGTTGCAACAATTGAAGATTGGGAGAACCACCTATAAAGAGCGTATTAAAAAACTTAAAGCTCTACGAGTTGCTTTAGAAAAGACTTATAAGCAAGATTTACGTGATGCGTTATATAAGGACTTCAAAAAACCTCAGTTAGAAGTTGATCTTACAGAAATTTATACAGTAGTTGATGAAATTAAATTTGCATGTAAACATTTAAGATCTTGGCTGAGCAACCAAAAAGTAGATACACCAATATCGTTGTTAGGGAGTTCCTCTTGGATTAAATATGAATCTAAAGGCGTTTGTTTAATCATCTCACCATGGAATTTCCCTGTAAACCTCACCTTTGGACCATTAGTATCTGCAATTGCAGCAGGCAATACTGTGATAATAAAACCAAGTGAAATGACACCTCACACGTCTAAAGTAATGTCTAAAATTGTAAGCGATCTTTTTAATGAAAATGAAGTTGCACTTATAGAAGGCGAAGTTGAAGTTTCGCAAGAATTATTGAAGCTACCTTTTAATCATATCTTTTTTACAGGTTCTCCACAAGTTGGTAAAATTGTGATGAAAGCAGCATCAGAGCATTTGACTTCTGTCACTTTAGAATTAGGTGGCAAGTCTCCAGTAATTATAGATGATACCACAAGTCTTGATAAAGCGGTTAAAAAAATTATCTTCGGAAAATTTATGAATGCAGGTCAAACCTGTATTGCACCAGATTATGTATTTATTAATGACTCAATTAAATCAGATTTTGTAACCTGTTTTAAAAAGCATCTTAAAGATTTTTATTCTGAAAACCCCTCTCATTCTGATTCCTTCGGAAGGATTGTAAATCAAAAACATTTTGAAAGATTGAATGGTTACTTGGAAGACGCAACAACTAGAAACGCAGATATTGCCATTGGCGGAAATTCCGAAGCAAAACAAAATTATATAGAACCTACAGTTGTGTTTGATGCTCCAGAAGACAGCAAACTCATGCAAAATGAAATTTTTGGACCAATACTTCCGGTGAAAACATACACGTCAATTTCTGAAGTTTTAGACGATATCAATTCAAAAGAAAAACCTTTGGCGCTTTACATTTTCAGTAGTAATAAAAAGCGAGTGAATGAGATTATAAATAATACACGAGCTGGTACTACGTGTATCAATCATAATTTATTGCAGTTTTTAAACCACAATCTGCCATTTGGAGGTTCTAATAATAGCGGCATTGGAAAATCTCATGGTTATTTTGGTTTTTTAGAATTCACTAATCAGCGTTCAGTTTTAAAACAACATACTATTGGTGCTGTTGATTTACTAACACCTCCTTACACTAATTTTAAACAGAAATTGGTGGATTTGACGATTAAGTGGTTTTAAACCTTATTAAAAAAATCAGATTGAATTTGTTCATTCTTTCCGTCCTGAAATTTAGTCATACTAAACCATTGATGAATGGCGTAACTTCCTGTTTCCCCTTTTTTGTTGACTGCGATATAGCCAACCTGAAAATCTGTAAAGTTACTATTCGGTTTATTGACAATTCTGCTAATGGCTTCTTCACAAGCCTCTTGAGGTGTTTTGCCTTGTCGTATGAGTTCTACAACCAGAAAACTACCAACAGTTTTCACGACTTCTTCTCCCAAACCAGTAGCCACACAAGCACCAATTTCATTATCAACAAATAAACCAGAACCGATTATTGGAGAATCACCAACACGTCCTCCCAGTTTATAGGCTAATCCACTTGTAGTGCAAGCTCCAGAAATATCTCCATTTTTATCTATGGCTAACATGCCAATTGTATCGTGGTTTTCGATATTTATAATGGGTTTGTATTTTGATTCGACTTTCCATTTTTCCCAAGCTTCTTTTGACGCTTCTGTAAGTAAATCTTCAGGTTTGAATCCTTCGGAAATAGCAAATTGTTTAGCACCTTCACCAGCTAACATCACATGAGGCGTGTTTTCCATAACTTTTCTAGCTACAGAAACAGCATGAGTTATATTTTGAAGATATACAACAGAACCACAATTACCATGCTTATCCATAATACAAGCGTCTAGCGTTACATTTCCATCGCGATCTGGCAAACCGCCTTTTCCAACAGATTGTCCTTTTTCGTTAGCTTCTTCAACTCTACAACCTTGTTCAACAGCATCCAATGCGTTTCCGCCAGCTTGTAAAACTTCCATAGCTTTTGCAGTGGCATCAATTACATGCCAAGTTGCAATTACCATTGGTAAAGATGCTTTTGTTGTAGGTGCAACTAGCTCTGTTTTATTTTCTTCGGAAGGATTTTCAACACAACCAACCATAGAACCACCAACAACTAATCCTGCACTTGATAATGCAGCGTTTTTAATAAAGTTTCTTCTTTTCATATGTATTGCCCACGAAAGTGGGTATCTAATTAGTTCTCTTTTCCGAAGTAAAAAATCTATAATATTAATAGGTAACCCCTTGTTTGTCTAATACGGTCTTTGTTCTAAACGCATAAAATAATAAATACACAAAACATGCTACAGCAATCCAATATGAGGATTGAATATTAAATACATCGGCTAATTTTCCTTGTACTGGAGGAATAATAGCACCTCCTAAAATCATCATAATTAAAAAGGCAGAGCCTTGAGAGGTGTATTTTCCTAATCCTGCAATACTTAATGTGAAAATACATGGCCACATAATTGAACAAAATAAACCACCAGATAGAAATGCAAATAAGGCCACATTTCCTGATGCAAATAAACCAATCAACATAGCTAGAACACCTAGTGAACTAAAAATCTTGAGTGTTTTTACAGGTCTATCCTTAGCTAAAAAGAAGCCTCCAATTTGAATGGCAATACAAATTCCAAAAAATAATATTTCATCTGCAGTAAAATTATATTTAACAGAGTTTGCTGCTATTATAACTGCGAAAGCAATATAAGGTACAATGATGAGTAGTACTTTCTTTAACCCTTTACTAGGATTAAAAACCGCAATAGCTCCAACCCAACGACCAATCATTAATCCGCCCCAATATAGGGAGACATAAGGTGCGATTTGAGCATCGTTAAGTGTTGGTAAACCTAATTCGTTTAATCCAGTCCCATCTACAGCTTTTTTTAATAATTCTCCCAAATTACTTCCAACAGTAACCTCCACACCAACATAGGTAAATATCGCTAACATACCTAAAACCAATTGTGGATATTTCATTGCTCCCCAACCTTCTGGTTTTTTAGAGGCGCTTGAATAAGCTATAAATACAGCCGAAACAACTGCAAAGAGAGCAATAAATAAGAGTACTAAACGTGTTTGTTCTAGACTTTCGCTAGTAGTTACTTCTCCCGAATATGTGCTAAATATATATCCGAAACAACCCATAATAACTAGAGTTAATACAATGAGTAGATTTCGTGCTTTATTAGCTGGCTCAAAAGGTGTATCTGATTTTAACGCAGGCAATTTTTTAGAAAAACGAAAAAGAGCAGCTGCAATTAAAAATAATACACCAACTCCAGCATATAAGCCTTGAACTGTAACTAAGGTGATTTCATTATTGGCTATCATTGAAGCTAATTCATCAGTGCCTCTAGTTGCAGATCCAAAGATGACTAAACCAACTACAATTGGTCCAATCGTAGTTCCGAAGGAATTAACACCTCCTGCTAAATTTAAACGATGAGAACCCGTTTTAGGGTCTCCTAATGCTATAGCAAAAGGATTAGCTCCAGTTTGTTGTAAAGAAAATCCTAAACCAACTATAAATAATGCAATAAGCACTAGATAAAAAACACTTGTATCACCTTGTTCAGCACCTGCAGTGGCAGGAAACATGGCAAATGCACCTATAGCAGATAATAATAAGCCATAGATAATACCATTTTTATAACCCCAATTATTGTAAATATCCTTTTTTAAAGAACCAGAAAGGATGAATAATATTAAAGCTCCAAAATAATAAGCACCATAAAAAGCAAAGTCAACCAACTGTGATTGAAACTGGTCTATGTTGAAATAGGTTTTGCAAAATGGAATAAAAACACCATTAGATGCTGCTATAAATCCCCAGAAAAAGAAGACAGTCACTAAAGTAGTTAAAGCAGATTTGTTGTTTTGATCTTTCATTAGTTAGTTTTTAGTTTTTTAAATGTAATTAAAATAATTTTTTTTATTTCTGTTTATATTGAATGTATGGTTTTTGTATAGTTATTTAATAACTATTTCATCAGTAAAAATCCAACTTCTGCCATCATGAGGATACCCTAAATGCCATTCTGGTAATTCTCCCATTTTTTTAGCAATGATTTTAACGTAACGGTAATTTTTTGAAGATAAACTAAAAGACAAATTTTTAATACGAACATCCTCATTTCGTTTTGCTGCATCAATGGCAATGGTTTCAATCGAAGAAAATGTTTTACCATCTTTTGAAACCAGACATTCAACTTCTGTAGGATAAAAAATCCAAGCACCTTGATCTTGTAAAAAGTTAATCTCAACAGTGTTAATTGGTTTTATACTTCCTAAATCTACAGTAGCAATGACGTCTTTATCTGTGTAACCTTGCCAAGTTCCGGTTCTAAAATCTTGGGTACCCATAATGCCATCTATCAACGCATCGTTCCCTCCAGCATTATACTGATTGGCATATTCTGTATCTAATTTAATAGAGAGATTTGGATCTATTTTGTAGAATTTAGTTTCTACAGTTGCGCTTTTATTTCCAGAAGCATCTTTAGCATAAACGTTTAATGTTATGGCTTCGGAAATTTTAAATGGTGCAGTATATAGCTTAAATTCAGAATTATTTAGACTGTAAAAGATTTTTGTTTCAGAATTTACAATTCCTAAACTTACTTCAGTTTCTCCTTTAAAAGCAACATCGCCTTTAGCAATAAAAGGAACTGGAACTATAAGATGTTCATTAATTTCGGTTTTTGGTTCTTGACCATCTCGAGTTCCCCAAATTGCAGGGTTATCGGTCATTTTAAATTCTAATGTTCCGCCAGCCATGATATCTTCATGAGATATAAATGATTGATTTAGCTGTTTTCCGTTGAGATACACATACTCAACATAAATATTAGTGTCACTTAAATTTTGAGCTGCAATTGTAAATTGTTTTCCGCTTTCTAAATTAATTGTGGCTTTATCAAAAAGAGGTGTTCCAATGATATATTGATTACTTCCTGGTGTCACAGGATAAAATCCCATGGATGAAAACACGTACCAAGCGCTCATTTGTCCGCAATCTTCATTTCCAGAAATTCCATCAGGTTCGTTGGTATATAACTCGGTTAAAATTTGATGCACTTTCTCTTGCGTTTTGTAAGGTTTATTGACAAAATTATACAAGTAAGCCATGTGGTGACTTGGTTCATTTCCGTGAGCGTATTGTCCTATTAAACCTGTAATATCTGCTTGATTGCGACCAGAAGTTTCGGCTTGCGCAGTAAATAATTCATCTAATTGCGCTTCTAGTTTATCTTTTCCGCCGAGAAGATTCATAAAACCAGACACATCTTGAGGCACGTAAAAACTGTATTGCCATGAGTTGGCTTCGGTATAATTGAAATTCACTTCATACGGATCAAAAGGTGCAAACCATGTGTTTCTAAAACGTCCTCGCATAAATTTAGTTTCAGGATCGTAAATGTTCTTATAGTATTGCGCTCTTTCTGAGTAATAATTATAATCACCTTCTTTTCCCATTGCTTTTGCCATTTGTGCAATCGTCCAATCGTCATAAGCATATTCTAGTGTTTTAGAAACCGATTCACTTTCTTCTTCTACAGGAATAAAGCCAAACTCCTTATATGATTTGAGTCCGAGTTTATCTCTCGTAGCCGAATGTTTCATAGCATGTAAAGCCTTTTCTGCATCATAACCTCTAATGCCTTTCATGTAGGCATCAGAAATTACTGGAACCGCATGATAGCCAATCATACAACCTGTGTAATTAGCACTTAAATCCCAAATAGGCATAATGCCACCTTCATCATGTTTGGCTAAAAAAGTATTGATAAAATCATTGGTGCGATCATGTTCTATAATCGTGTAGAGTGGGTGAGCTGCACGATAGGTGTCCCAAAGTGAGAAGACAGTATAGTAATCAAAATCTTTAGTTTCGTGGATTTCTAAATCCATACCACGATAGCGACCATCAACATCTTGATACAGATTTGGAGCTAACATGGTGTGATATAATGCCGTGTAAAAATTTGTTTTATAATCTTCATTTTTTGATTCTATAACAATCTTATCGAGTTGCGTTTTCCAAGAGTCTTGGGCTTCTTTTTTTACTTTATCAAATGTTTTGTTGCCTATTTCTTGCTGTAGATTTTTTGTTGCTCCTGCTTGATCAACTGCTGAAATTCCGATTTTAACATAAACAGGATCGTTATTTGGATTGTCAAATTCTATGGCTGCTTTTTTGCTTTGGTATTTGTAGTTTTTAGAAATAGGTGTTCCATCTTCAATGTAAGTGATGTTCTTTATGGATTTTGAAAATTGAATGGTATAAAATAAACGTTGGTCTGTTGCCCAAGCTTTAGAATGTCTGAATCCTGAAATTGTAGAATCGTTTATCTTCTGAATTTTATAATCTAAAACTTGATCACGATGCTCTAAATCTAGGATTACGAACTGATTTTCTTCCGTAGGGAATTGATATTTTTGAATTCCGCTACGTTTTGAAACGGTTAGTTCTACATCAATATTTGTATCGTCTAAATGTACTTTGTAATAACCAGGTTGAGCAATTTCGTTGTCATGGGAAAAATGTGATTTATATCCCTTTTTTTCGGATGTTGAATCAGTCGAAGTATTACTTCCATTATCGAAATTAATAGCATTAGTTGGCATTAAAAGAATATCTCCAAAATCACTAACTCCTGTTCCGCTGAGGTGTGTGTGTGAAAAACCATAAATATACTCATCACTATAATGATAACCAGAGCAACCATCCCAACCATCGAGTCGAGTATCTGGACTTAGTTGCATCATACCAAATGGCATTGTTGCTCCAGGATACGTGTGACCATGTCCACCAGTACCAATAAATGGATTGACATATTCAATAAGAGGTTTGTCTTTTTTTGCGATTTCTATTTGCGATTCTGCTTTACAACTTATTAGAATTAAAGCTGTTAAAACAATAGAAAAAAGAGATTTCATAGAAGGTTGTTTAAATCGAATGAAAAGATAGTAATTCTATGACACTGTTTGATAGATGTAATTAAATTTTTTATAGTCAATTTATGAAGCACAACATGTATACTTTTTAAGCAAACTATCACTACAGTTATAAATTTCATTAATGCAATTAGCTAAAAGAGACAGAAAAAAGCAATTGAAATGTTTTAAAGAGTCTCTTAACATATCGTTAAAAATATATTGAAAAGTAAATTTGGTTTTTAAATCGGTTATCTTTGAGAAAACTTCATTTTATGTTGCGTTGGATTATTTTTATTGTAATCTATATTATATTTTCATTTTACGGACTTCAAGCTGTTAAAACAGTGACCAAAGCAAGTTGGTTACATTACTTGTATATTGTACTCGCAATTATTATAGCTAGTAATTTTATTTATCAGTTTTCTTTTGGTGCTGAAGGACGTGTATTAAACCCGTCAAAAAGTTATGCCTTTGGTATTTTATTGGCTTTTATGTCTTTAAATCTGGTGATAGTTCCTATTCTTCTTGGTGAAGATATTATAAGAGGAGCAATGGGTTTATATGATAAGTTGGTTACTAAAGAAACTCTAGACATTCCTTCTCGACGCAAGTTTATTAGCCAGATTGCTTTAGGTGTAGCAGCAATTCCTTTTGCGTCTCTTCTCTACGGAATGTATAAAGGAAAATATAGATTTAGAGTTTTAGAATACGTTTTAAATTTTGAAGATTTACCAGATGCATTTGATGGTTATCGTATAACTCAGATTAGTGATATACATTCAGGAAGTTTTGATAATAGAAAAAAGATTGAATATGGTGTAGATCTTATCAACGAACAAAAATCTGATGTCATTTTTTTTACAGGTGATTTAGTGAATAATAAAGCTTCAGAAATGGTACCATGGACAAATTTATTCAGTAAGCTGTCAGCTAAGGATGGTGTCTATTCTGTGTTAGGAAACCATGATTATGGTGATTATGTAGATTGGCCTTCAGAAGATGCTAAAACACAAAACCTAGCCGATTTAATTCAAATTCAGAAAACGATGGGTTATGATGTTCTACTTAATGAAAGTCGTTTTATCGAAAAAGATGGACAACGTATTGCTGTAGTTGGTGTTGAAAATTGGGGTAAAGGTGGATTTAAAAAAGCTGGAGACCTTAGAAAAGCTACCACAAATGTAGACTCTAATGATTTTAAGATATTATTGAGTCATGATCCTAGTCATTGGGCAGAATGTGTAATAAACGATGATTATCATTACCACCTAACTTTAAGTGGTCATACTCACGGTATGCAATTTGGTATAGAAATACCAGGTTGGATTAAATGGAGTCCGGTAAAATGGAGATATAAACATTGGGCAGGAATCTATGAAGAGTTAGGGCAATATATAAATGTTAATAGAGGATTTGGGTATTTAGGTTATCCTGGTCGTGTTGGCATTTGGCCAGAAGTAACTGTTATCACACTTAAAAAAGGTGCTAATAACGCATAATATTATAGAAATGTTATATTTACTCTTAAATTGTTTATTTTTATAAATATGTAAGAGCGAATCTATTGAGTAGTAATATCTAAAGTATTACAAAAATTTATTTAGGTTTGTTTATACATGTCTGATTTAAAAGTTTAAATGTATGTCAAAATTTGGGGAACTTATAGATGTAGATATTCCTGTATTGTTAGATTTCTATACAGAACAAAATGAACAATCTACAGCAATGCATCCAGTAATGAGAGATGTAGCTGCAGCTCTTGGTGACAAAGCAAAAGTCATTAAAATTGATGTTGATAAAAATAAGGAACTAGCCGAAGCACTTCGTGTTAAAGGCCTACCTACACTTATCATTTATAAAAATGGCGAAATGAAATGGCGTCATAGTGGTGAACAAGATGCTAATACACTAATAGGCATCGTTCAAGAATATTTCTAATGCTTAAGTAAGAGATTTAAATACAAATCCTTTTTCACTAAAAAATTCTAATACCTTCGGAAGTGCATACATCATATTTTTTGATGCTTTCACACTATCGTGAAATACGATTATACTTCCTGCTTTGCTTTTTGAAATGACATTTTCTAAACATTTTTCTTCGGAAATATTTTTCTCCCAGTCAAAAGAAAGCACATCCCACATAATGATTTGATAACCTAACTCTATTAATTTTTTACCTTGTTTGGGTGAAATTTGACCATAAGGTGGACGAAAAAGATTTAATTTAGAATTGATTGCTCTTTGGGCTTCTTCAACCTCTTTTACATAATCTATACTATTTGTTTTCCAGCCTTTAATATGGTTTTGGGTATGATTTCCAACAGCATGACCATCTCTTATAATATTTTTAAAAAGATCAGGATGCTTTTTTATGTTAGTGCCAATACAAAAGAAAGTAGCTTTTGCGTTGTATTTTTTTAGAATGTCTAACGTCCAATTTGTGATCTCTGGAGTTGGACCATCATCAAAAGTAAGATACAACTCCTTACTAGTAGTAGCAATGTCCCAAACATAGTTTGGGAACATTTTTTTTGCAACTACTGGTGTTTTTACTGGAGCTATTTTCAAAATCTCCTAATCTTGAATTCCTATTATTTTATCTATAGTGTCTTTTGGAAAATCTCGTTCTTCTCTAACTGGAGGTTTCGCTTCTTCTTCATCTTCTCCTGTGAAGTGTTTAAATAGTTTAAGATAATTATTAAACTTCTCAGTTTCTTGTATAGCAAAGTCCTTGTCATTGTATATTACTAGAATATCAACAAGTCCTCTATAACGTTCAATATCAGTTACAATTTCATCTAAGTAACGTGTTTGATTTTCTATGGATAATCCACTCCAATACGTTAAGTTTTCTTGATATTTTCTAGAGACATCAGTATATAACTTTCTGGCTTTATCTTTTTTATCAATTTCGTAATAACCACTAATATATGGTTCTAAAAGCGTGTAAAAGCCAAATTTATCTACTGGCATTTTTTCCATAGCGAGATCAGCAATTTGCTCTGCTTTATCTAGTTTATCTTCATTGATTAATTGTTCTAAAAGTCTAGCAAGGTTTCCTCTATAAGTGATACCGTTTTTACGAGTTTCAACATCATGATAAATCTTGTCACTTCCACTATTTCCCCAATCCCATGACATTACTTTCTCATACATGAGGTCTGAGTCAACGCGTCCCATGTCAAAAGGGTTTGCTCTGTCAACAGGCGTTTTAATTGGGACAAGCTTATAGCATAATCCGTCGAGTTGTAAATAATCTTTCATCCAGATATAATCTTCATCGCTAAATGCACCTCCTGTAAAATAAATAGGACGTTTCCAATCATTATTAGCAATGATGTCTAACATTAATAATCTGTTTTTATACAATGCTCCTCCAGAAATATTAATAACTATTGAAGACACAATTTTATCAGCATCCTTTTCTTTTACAATACCATATTTCAAAACATTGTCTTTATTAACAGGAACACTTACGTAAGAGGTTGGTAAATAATTCGAGTTTTGTAACTGTACAGGATATCCATTAGGATCTTCTCCTCGCCGTTGCATTGCATATTTAAGACTATATTTTGGATCATCATTTGAGATGAAATTCATATACTCTTTAATATCCATGGTGTCTTTTGTGATTTCATATTTCATGATATAATCACGAGTACCATATTTATATTGATCATGAGTTAATTGTGATGGAATAGGATCACTTTCATAAGCTTTTCGCTTCATTTGATCGATGTACCAATCTGTTTGAAATAAACTGGTATTAACGACACGAACATCTGTTCTTACACCTTCAATTTCTTGTAAATACCATAATGGGAAACTATCGTTATCTCCAATGGTGAATAGTATGGCATTTGGTGCGCAAGATTCGAGATATTTTCGAGCCATAGCTTGTGCAGTATATTTTTCTGACCTATCGTGATCGTCCCAATTTTCTGCAGCTAAAATTCCAGGAACTAGTAATAGACAAACAATAGTTATCGCAGGAGCTAAGAACTTGGAGCTGGTAAATTTCCGAAGCATATCAAAAATAGCATAGACTCCAAAGCCGATCCAGATTGCAAAAACATAGAATGAACCGACGACAGAGTAATCCCGTTCTCGAGGTTCAAAAGGTCTCACATTGGTATAGAATTGAATGGCGAGTCCAGTAAATAAGAAGAAAACGAGTAAGACCCAAAAGCGTTTTGGATCTCGTCCCAATAAGAATAAAAAGCCTATAATACCTAAAATTAAAGGTAGCATATAATAGGTGTTTCTTGATTTATTATTGGCAACATCACTTGGAAGATTGTCTTGAGACATACCTAATCGAGCTTCGTCTATAAAGTCAATTCCACTTATCCAATTTCCATGTAAATCGTCATATTTACCTTGTATATCATCTTGTCGTCCAGAGAAATTCCACATAAAATAACGCCAATACATGTAGCCTAATTGGTAATCTATCATATAATAGAGGTTGTCACCAAAAGATGGTTTTTCTATGACTAGAAAATCTCTACCAAATTGTTTTAAGAAATTATGATAGTCTTCATAATCAACTTTACCTTGAGCAACTTCATTTTTAAATTCATTAACAAGCTGGCGAACTTGGTTTTCCATTTGATACTCAGGTTTAATTCTGAAATCTAATAAACCTGTGAACATCATATAATTTTCGGCATGTTCTGTACTCCACATTCTTGGTAGAATAGAGGCTTGTTTTGAGTTGTAGCGTTGTTCGGCGTTTTTCCACTCATTAACAATCACATATTCGCCTTTATCATAATCCTTTTCATATTTAGGCTTTGCATCTTTATATGGGTTGTTTTCATCTAGACCAGTATATTGATCAGTAAACAATGGTCCATAAAATAAATGTGTTTCCGGATATTGCTCTAAATTATAATAGGCTAATAACTCTCTTGCGCTTGATGGATTATTTTCATTGATTATAACATTAGCATTTGCTCGAATTGGTAACATAATCCAAGATGAGAATCCAATAAAAATGAAAATTAAACAAAGCGTTAATGTATTTGCGTATTTGTATCCTTTGTCTCGAGTATATTTTAATCCGAAATAGAACGCAGCAATCAAAACTAATCCGGTAATTATAGATCCAGAATTAAAAGGAAGACCAATAGTGTTGACGAAGAAAATTTCCGAAGCACTAAAAAGAAGAAGTGCATTTGGAAGTAATAACTTGAATATAAAAAGTAAAATGGCTGCAGCGACAACATTTGCAATGATGAAATTGACTACAGTAATTTTTTTGTAATTTTTAAAATAATAAAGTAAACCTAATGCAGGAATTGTTAGTAATCCCATAAAGTGAACTCCAAATGATAATCCAATTACAAATGCAATTAATATTAACCATCTATGACCTCTAGGTTTGTGCATGTCTGCTTCCCAGCGTAATCCTAAATAAAATAGGATAGCCATAATAAGGGTTGCCATTGCATAAACTTCAGTTTCTACTGCATTAAACCAAAATGAATCTGTAAATGTGAACGCTAAACTTCCAACTAAAGCACTACCTAAAATAGCAATGTATTGGTTTTTTGATAAGCTTTCATAAGAAGTGTTATTTGGATCTTCTTGTTTAGGACTTGCAACTCTAGCTAGTTTTGTTAATAAAATAGTCATTGTCCAAAACATAAATAATATGGTAAATGCGCTTGATACTGCGCTCATCATATTTAGCATGGCACCAATTTGAGCAGGTTCTAAAGCAAACATAGAAAAGAAAGCTCCTAACATTTGAAATAAAGGTGCTCCTGGTGGATGACCAACTTGTAATTTTGATGAGGTTAAGATATATTCTCCTGCATCCCAAAAGCTAACTGTTGGTTCTATAGTTAGTGCAAAGGTTATTAATGCTATGATAAAGGCAAACCATCCTAAAATGGTATTCCATTTCTTGAAATTGAAATGTGTCATAAAATAAGTCTATTTAATGCGAGCGAAATTAACAATAAATATCAAAAGCACTACTCATTTTAAGTAAACGTTACCATTTTTTGATTTTTTTATAAAAAATTGTTTGCTCAAATGAAACTTTGTTTTAAATTTGCACCCTCTTTAAGAGATTGGCCTATGGTGTAACTGGTAACACGTCTGTTTTTGGTGCAGAAGAGTCTAGGTTCGAAACCTAGTGGGCCAACAAAAACCAGAAAAGTCCTTACTAAATTAGTAAGGACTTTTTATTTGGATAAATTTTAAAAATTATATTTTAAACGTAATCACAGGTCTATTAGCGTGATTTACAAGATCTTCACTTATACTGCCATTAAAGAAATGTGCAATACCTTGCCTGCCATGAGTACTAATTCCTATTAGATCTGCATCAATATGCTTTGAAAAGTTAAGGACACCTTTTTCTATAGATTCGTCATTATATATATTTATAGTAAAATTTTTAAAACTATAATCATTTATAAAATCATTGATTCTATCATTTGCAATTTTGGTTGTTGTAAAGTTACTAGCAGTATTGACCATTAATAAATGTAACTGTGCACCAAATGCAGTCGCAAATTCAGTAGCTTGACGATAAGTTTCTTTGTTGTCATTTTTGAAATCTGATGCAAATACAATATCATCTACACTAAAATCATCATGACCATTTTTAATCACCAAAACAGGAACATCAGAGTTTCTTACAACTTTCTCTGCATTTGATCCAACAAACATTTCTTTAATACCACTTGCGCCATGAGAACCCATGACAATCATTGAAACACCATGTTCTTTGCTGATTTCTGAAATACCATTGAATGAACCATCAGCTTTAACAACTTCATGTACTGTAATCCCTTTTAAATAGTCGCTATTCATAATGTCTTCAAATTTTTGATGCGCCATTTTCATAAAAAACATAACCTCTGGTACATCTGCTTGAGTACTTACAGCATCAATTTCTTGTAGTGGAATTTCTAACATGTGCAATAAATAGATTTCGCTATTATGTTTTTTAGCTATTTGAGCAGCTACTTTTAATGCGTTTTCTGCTTCTGTCGAAAAATCTGTGGGAACTAATATTTTTTTCATCTTGTTAGAGGTGTTTATGAGTATATAAATTTAAGAATAAAAATCGAGACTTAATCACTTGTGAAAATCAATAAAAATATTGTATATTTGCAGCGTTGTTTGAAGAAAAAAGAATAATGAGCGGACGAAAAGTCCGCTCTTTTTATACTAAAAATGTTCAGAGAGACTGTAAATAATTTATTAAACGAAGCTCTAGAAGAGCGTGAAGACCTGTTTTTAATCAGCTTTGACGTATTGCCAGATAATTCAATTAAAATTATTATTGATGGTGATAATGGTGTTGTAGTTGAGGATTGTATATTTATAAGTCGTGCTATTGAACATAATTTAGATAGGGAAGAGCAAGATTTTTCTTTAGAAGTATTGTCTGCTGGAGCAACAGAACCTTTGGTTAGTGTGAGACAATACATGAAAAACATTGGTAGAACGCTTAGCGTAAAAACCAAAGAGAATGAAACTATAGAAGGAACTTTAACTCAAGTAGATGAGACAAAAATTCTTTTAGAGTGGAAAACAAGAGAGCCTAAACCCATTGGTAAAGGGAAAGTAACAGTAAAGAAGGAAGCAGAAATAGCATATGATGCTATCTCAAAAGCTCAAGTGGTAATAAAATTTTAATTCATAATTATGGAAAATATTGCGTTAATTGACTCGTTTTCAGAATTTAAGGACGATAAATTAATTGATCGTGTAACGCTAATGGCTATTTTGGAAGATGTATTAAGAAATGCGTTGAAGAAAAAATATGGCGATGACGATAATTTTGATATTATTATAAATCCAGATAAAGGAGATTTAGAGATTTGGAGAAACAGGATTGTAGTTGCTGATGATGAAGTTGAAGAACCAAATCAAGAAATTGCATTGTCTGAAGCTCAAAAAATAGAACCAGATTTTGAAGTTGGTGAAGATGTTGCAGAAGAAGTTAAATTAATAGATTTAGGACGTCGTTCAATATTAGCATTGCGTCAAAACTTAATTTCTAAGATTCACGAGCACGATAATACAAACATATATAAGCACTTTAAAGAACTTGAAGGAGAGATTTATTCTGCGGAAGTTCACCATATTCGTCACAGAGCAATTATTTTATTAGATGATGATGGAAATGAAATTATACTTCCAAAGGATAAGCAAATACCATCAGACTTTTTTAGAAAAGGAGAAAATGTACGAGGGATTATTGAAAGTGTTGAATTAAAAGGAAATAAGCCGGCAATTATAATGTCAAGAACGTCACCAGTATTTTTGGAGAAGTTGTTTGAACAAGAGATTCCTGAAGTATTTGATGGTTTAATTACGATTAAACATGTGGTTAGAATACCAGGTGAAAAAGCAAAAGTAGCAGTAGATTCTTATGATGATAGAATTGATCCAGTTGGTGCTTGTGTAGGTATGAAAGGTTCTAGAATTCACGGGATTGTTCGTGAATTAGGAAATGAAAATATTGATGTTATTAATTATACTAATAACTTGCAATTATTTATTACAAGAGCGTTGAGTCCAGCAAGAGTTACTTCTGTAAAGTTAGATGAAGAAAATAAACGTGCCGAAGTTTTATTAAAACCAGAAGAGGTTTCTAAAGCAATTGGTAGAGGAGGTCACAATATTAGATTAGCTGGTAAATTAACAGGTTATGAAATAGATGTGTTTAGAGAAGGTGCTGAAGAAGATGTTGAATTATCAGAATTCACAGATGAAATCGAAGGATGGATCATCGCAGAATTTAGTAAAGCAGGTTTAGATACTGCTAAAAGTATTTTGGAACAAGATGTTATTGATCTTGTGAAAAGAACAGATTTAGAAGAAGAAACGATTTTAGACGTTATAAGAATTCTTAAGGAAGAATTCGAAGATTAAGCCATTAAGTCTGCATTAGGCGGTTTTGGTAGAATAGATTTTTAAGTTATATTACAAGCAATTTATGGCTCAAACTAGATTAAATAAAGTACTAAGGGAATTGAATATCTCTATAGATCGTGCTGTTGATTTTTTAGAATCAAAAGGTGTCGACATAGAGAAGAGCCCTAATACTAAAATATCAGAAGAGGTTTATGGGATTCTTTCTGGAGAATTTCAAACCGATGCTAATAAAAAAGTAGCTTCTTTAGAAGTTAGCGAAGCAAAGCTAAAAGAAAAAGAAGAATTACGTGAGCAACGTGAGCGTGAATTGGAAGAGAAAGAAGCTGCAAGAGAAGCAAAGAGTCGTGAAGTTGTTAAGGCCAAAGCAGCTCTTAGTGGTCCTAAGCAAGTTGGTAAAATAGACTTGAATAAGGGTAAAACTCCAAAAGAGGAAGCTCCAAAAGTGGAAGCTCCAAAAAAGGAAACTCCAAAAGTAGAAACACCTAAAGAGGAAACTCCAAAAGCATCTGCTCCTAAAGAAGTAGCTCCAGTTGAAGAGAAAACTACTAAAAAGGAAGTGGCATCAGTAAAAGAAACTCCTGTAAAAGTAGAATCTAAAAAAGCTGATACGCCAAAAGTAAAAGCAGAAACAAAAGAAACTCCTAAAACTGAAGAGAAGCAAAGTAATGGAGAGCCTGTTGAAGAAACTTTAAAAACACAATACAAAAAACTTACAGGTCCTAAAATTGCAGGAGATAAAATTGATTTATCTCAATTTAAAAAGCCTAAAAAGAAAGAAGACAAAAAAGCGTCGGATTCAGATAATAAAAAGAAGAGACGTAGAATTAGCAAAGGGCCATCAACAGGTGGTGATAATAGGTCAAACAATAGAACAGGTGGGAACCAAAGAGGTGGTTACAAAGGTAAAAACCAAGCTGGTAAACGCACTTCGACTGTTAAAGTAGAGCCAAGTGCAGAAGAAGTACAAAAACAAGTACGTGAAACACTAGAAAAACTTCAAGGTAAATCTAGTAAAGGAAAAGGCGCAAAATATAGAAGAGATAAAAGAGATCAACATAGAGAGCAGACAGAAATTGATGCACAAATTGAAGATGCAGAAAGCAAAATTCTTAAAGTTACAGAGTTTGTAACTGCAAATGAAGTTGCTACTATGATGGATGTTTCGGTGACCGAAATTATTTCAGCATGTATGTCTCTAGGTATGATGGTGACAATGAATCAGCGTTTAGATGCCGAAACATTATCTGTTGTTGCAGAAGAGTTTGGTTATAAAGTTGATTTTGTAACTTCAGATATTGAAGAGTCTATAGAAGAAGTAGAAGATAAACCTGAAGATTTAGAACCTCGTGCACCAATTATTACAGTAATGGGTCACGTAGATCATGGTAAAACATCTTTATTAGATTATATACGTAAAGAGAATGTTATTGCAGGAGAATCTGGTGGAATTACACAGCACATTGGTGCATATGGTGTGACATTAGAAGGTGGACAAAAAATAGCATTCCTTGATACTCCAGGTCACGAAGCCTTTACGGCAATGCGTGCTCGTGGTGCTCAAGTAACAGATTTAGCTATTATTGTAGTGGCTGCAGATGATTCTATTATGCCACAAACTAAAGAAGCAATCGCTCATGCTCAAGCAGCAGGAGTACCAATTGTTTTTGCAATAAATAAGATTGATAAAGTTGGTGCCAATCCTGAAAAAGTAAAAGAAGGGTTAGCACAAATGAATTTATTAGTTGAAGATTGGGGAGGAAAAATCCAATCTCATGATATTTCAGCTAAAAACGGAACAGGTGTTAAAGAACTATTAGAAAAAGTATTGCTAGAAGCTGAGTTATTAGAGCTTAAAGCAAATCCTAATAAACAAGCCTCAGGTACTGTTGTTGAAGCATTCTTAGATAAAGGTCGTGGTTATGTATCTACTATTTTAGTACAAGCTGGAACTTTAAAAATTGGAGATTACGTTTTAGCTGGTAAAAACAGTGGAAAAGTAAAAGCCATGCACGATGAACGTGGACATGAAGTAAAAGCTGCTGGACCATCAATTCCTGTGTCAATATTAGGATTAGATGGAGCGCCTCAAGCTGGTGATAAATTCAACGTATTTGAAGATGAACGTGAAGCAAAACAAATTGCAACCAAGCGTATGCAATTACAACGTGAGCAAGATGTTCGTACCACGAAGAAATTAACCCTTGCAGAAATTGGTCGTCGTATTGCATTAGGTACATTTAAAGAATTAAATATTATTATTAAAGGTGATGTGGATGGTTCTGTTGAAGCATTAACAGATTCGTTCCAGAAATTATCTACTGAAGAAATTCAAGTTAACATCATACATAAAGGTGTTGGTGCCATTACAGAAAGTGATGTGTTACTAGCAACTGCATCAGATGCGATTATTATCGGATTTAACGTGAGACCAATGGGTAATGCTCGTCAAATTGCAGATAAGGAAGAAATCGATGTACGTATGTACTCAATTATCTATGATGCAATCAACGATCTTAAAGATGCAATGGAAGGTATGTTATCTCCAGAACTTAAAGAAGAGATTACTGGTACTGCTGAAATTAGAGAGACATTCAAAATCTCTAAAGTTGGTACAATTGCTGGTTGTATGGTTACAAACGGAAAAATCTACAGAAGCTCAGGTATTCGTCTAATTAGAGATGGTGTTGTGATTCACACAGGAGAATTAACATCATTAAAACGATTTAAAGATGATGCTAAAGAAGTAGCAAAAGGTTATGACTGTGGTATTCAATTAAAGAATTATAACGATATTCAAATTGATGACGTTATAGAAGCATTCCAAGAAGTAGAAGTTAAAAAGAAATTGAAGAGTAAATAATACTCAAGTTCATTCTGTTTTTTTTCTACGGAATGACTTCGGAAATATTAAAACAAGAAAAATGCGACTCGAAAGAGTCGCATTTTTTATTTTGTATATACTAGAAAAGTTTAATCCTCTTTCTTAGGTTCAAAAACCATAGCTTTAGAAAACTTCTTTTTGATTTCTAATAAAGCAATATCAGCTTCTAAGCGTGTGCTGAAATTGCCAACCCATACTTTGTAGTTAGGTGTTTCGTAGACCATTTCGGCTGGCCATTGTGCAAAAGTATTTTGAAACTTTCGTTTAAGTGATTCTGCTTCAGAGCGAGATCCGAAATCTAATTGAATCTTATATAAATCAACTGTTTTAACATCTTTCTTATATTCCAATAACTTAGTAATATCACTATCTTGATCAATAGTGACCACACCTTCTTGTGCAGCTAGTTGGTTAGAAAACACTAAAACGAGAAGTAACGAAAATGCTATTTTTAGATTATTGATTTTCATGTTTTTTTATTTTATTCTTTTTTATAATCTAATACAGATGGCTATTAATCATCTTATTAGGTGGTTAAAAATTTACTTTGTAAGTTTCATATAAATTGAAATCTGGTACAAAGAAAACGTTTTTTTTTAAGTGTTGTTTTATTACTTGAAAATAATAACTATTTTAGACCCTGAAATATTATTTAGAATCCATATAAATTATCAATTAACACTTCTGTAACATTTAAAAAATGGACTATAAGTATTATTTTTGCATGAGATTTTACACACGCTTTTTTCAAGAGTATTAATGAAAAAACCGTACCAAAGTTTAGAAGATAATTCAACTAACAATATGATACAGGTGATTTACCGACATTTAGCCTCAAAGATTCCTTACTTAGGATTGGTTATTTTACTTACATTTTCTACTTCACTTAACGCTCAAGAAGGCGATCCTGCTAAAGGGAAAACTTTATTCAACACCAATTGTGCATCATGTCATAATCTTGATAGAAAGATGACAGGTCCAGCACTTCGAAATGTAGAAACGCGTTTAGAAGAAGAGCAAGGTTTAGGTAGAGAGTGGTTAGATAAGTGGATTCGTAACAGTGCAGGATTAGTTAAATCTGGAGATGCTTACGCTAATCAGATTTACAATGAGTATAACGGAACTGCAATGACTGCATTCCCGCAACTAGAAGATCAGGATATTACTGATATTTTAGCGTATACCGCAGAGCCTGCAAAAGTAGTTGAGGCTCCTGTAGTAAATGCAGATGGAGGAGAAGGTTCGTCAGAAGGTGGTATCTCAAGTAAATTAATCTTAGGAGCTTTAGCAATCTTATTTGCTTTATTAGCCATTGCATTAGTGCTTGTTAGAAAAACATTAAATCGTTTTGCTGAGGAAAAAGGTATTGAAGCAGCTCACAAAGATAAGAGTCTTCCAATTTGGAAGGCATTTGTTCAAAATCAATTCTTGGTTTTAGTGACAGTAATATTCTTTTTATTAGCAAGTGCATATTTCGTTTATGGTTATTTGTCACAAGTTGGTGTAGATCAAGGGTATCAGCCAGTTCAACCTATTCATTATTCGCACAAAATTCACGCAGGTGACAATGGTATTGATTGTAAATATTGTCATTCATCTGCAAGAGTAAGTAAGCATTCAGGTATCCCTTCATTGAATATCTGTATGAACTGTCATAAATCTATTTACCAAGTAGCAGATGAAACTCAGCAAATGGGAATAGATGAGTATAATGTTGATTATAATTCTGAAATTCAAAAACTATACAAAGCTGTAGGTTGGGATGAAGCAGAGCAAGCTTATACAGGAGTAACTGAGCCAGTAAAATGGATTAGAATACATAACCTTCCAGATTTCGCTTATTTTAATCACTCTCAACACGTTGAAGTTGCAGGTGTTCAGTGTCAAACTTGTCATGGTCCTGTTGAGGAGATGGAGGTAATGTACCAACATGCGCCTTTAACAATGGGTTGGTGTATTAACTGTCACAGAGAAACAAATGTGAATGTTGAAGGTAACGAGTATTATACAAAAATACATGATGAGTTATCTAAGAAATATGGTGTAGATAAGCTTACAGCTGCTCAAATGGGTGGATTAGAATGTGGTAAGTGTCACTATTAATCTAAAGAATATTAGTAACCTTTAAAAAGGTAATCTTAGAAATAGGATTTAAAACAATAAATTTAATAAGAAGTAATTCAATTATATAATATGTCATCAAACAAGAAATACTGGAAAAGTGTTGAAGAGCTAAAAGATAATAGCTCTATTGTTGAGACGCTAAAACAAAATGAATTCGTAAACGAAATACCTACGGATGAATTTTTAGGAGACAAAGAGACTTTAGAGTCGTCTTCTACTACGCGTCGTGACTTTTTAAAGTATGTTGGTTTTAGTACTGCAGCAGCATCACTTGCTGCTTGTGAAGGGCCAGTGATTAAAGCAATTCCTTACGTTGTTCAGCCAGAATCTATTGTTCCTGGTGTTGCTAATTATTATGCAACGACAATAGCTAATGGATTTGATTTTGCATCTGTTTTAGTTAAAACACGTGAAGGTCGTCCCATCAAAATTGAAAACAACGACTTAGCAAAAACACATAATGGTGCTAATGCAAGAGTTAACGCTTCTGTTTTAGGATTATACGATAGTTTAAGAGTGAAAAGTGCTATGAAAGGTGGTCAAGACATCTTATGGTCTGCTTTTGATACGGAAACTAATCAGAAATTAACTGATCTTAAGGCAGCTGGTAAGCAGATTGTGTTATTAACACAAACATACGCTAGCCCATCTACATCTAGATTAATTTCAGAATTCAAATCTAAATACGGTAATGTAAGTCATGTCGTTTATGATGCGGTTTCAGAATCTGCAGCATTAGATGCTTTTGAAGGGAATTATGGGACTCGTGGTTTAGCGAGTTATGATTTCTCTAAAGCTATGACAATTGTTTCAGTTGGAGCAGATTTCTTAGGAGATTGGCAAGGTGGTGGATTTGATTCAGGATATGCACAAGGACGTGTTCCAAAGAACGGAAAAATGTCTAGACATGTTCAGTTTGAATCAAATATGTCATTAACTGGTGCAAATGCAGACAAGCGTGTACCATTAACGCCAAGTCAACAAAAACAAGTATTAGCTAAATTATATAGTTTAGTAGTAGGTGGATCTGTATCTACAGATTTACCAGAGCACATAAATAAAGCAGTTCAAAATGCTGCTTCAGAATTAAGTAAAGCAGGAAGTAACGGAGTTTTAGTAACAGGAATTCAAGATGTAAATGCACAAACAGTCGCATTAGCAATCAATGAGAAACTGAATAGTAAAGCTTTTGATCCTTCTACACCTATATTAACAAGACAAGGAAGTAATGCAGCTGTTACTAAATTAGTAGCAGATATGAAAGCTGGACGTGTTGGTGGTATCATCATGAGTGGTGTTAACCCAATGTACACATTGCCTAATGCTTCTGACTTTGCTGAAGGTCTTGAAAAAACAGAATTATCTATAGCTTTCTCTATGAAAGCTGATGAAACAGCTATAAATGCTGAATATATTGCTGCCGCACCTCATTACTTAGAATCTTGGGGAGACGTAGAAATCAAGAAAGGACATTTCAGCTTAATGCAACCAACTATTCGTCCGTTGTTTGATACACGTCAATTTCAAGACGCTCTATTAAAGTGGACTGGAAATGATAAAACATATAGAGAATATATTAAATCAGGATGGTCTGGTGGATCTTTCAATAAAGCTTTGCAGGATGGTGTTTACGTTTCAGGTACATTTTCTAGTGCACCAAATGGATCGTCAACGACCACTACAGAAACATCAACTGAATTAAAAGATAAAAAAGATAGAACATTCTTAGGAGGCGTTATTCATGACGTTGCTGTAGGAGTAGGTATTAAAGATGAAGATAAAGATGAATTTGTAACAAATACATCATCTTCAACTACTATAACTGGAGGTTCAAATAGTACATCTGGAGTTGCTGCAATTAATGCAGGAAGTGCAGCAAGAAATTTAGCATCTTCTGCTAAGTCAGAAGGAATGGAGTTGTCATTATATACTAAAGTTGGTATGGGTGACGGACAGGATGCTAATAACCCTTGGTTACAAGAATTCCCTGATCCAATCACAAGAACATCTTGGGACAATTACCTAACTATTTCTGCTGCAGATGCAAAAGCTTCAGGCTTAGAAAATAATCATGTCGCAACAGGAGCATTAGATGGAAGTTATGCAGATGTAACAGTAAATGGAGTCACTGTTAAAAATGTACCAGTAATTATTCAACCAGGTCAAGCTAAAGGGTCTATTGGTTTATCATTAGGTTATGGTAGAACAGCAGGTTTAAAAGAAGAAATGATGACTGGTGTTAACGCTTACCCGTTATACCAAGATTTTAATACAACTCAAAACGTATCTATTAAGAAAGCAGCAGGAATGCATGAATTTGCATGTGTACAGTTGCAAAATACTTTAATGGGTCGTGGAGACATTATAAAGGAAACTACCTTAGAAATCTTCAATACTAAAGATAGAAACGTATGGAATAAAGTGCCAACGGTATCTTTAAACCATGAAGAAGTTGAAGTAACATCTCCAGAAGTGGATTTATGGGATGAGTTTGATCGTTCAATTGGTCATCACTTTAACTTATCTATTGACTTAAATTCTTGTACAGGTTGTGGAGCTTGTGTAATAGCATGTCACGCAGAAAATAATGTACCTGTAGTAGGTAAAGAAGAAATTAGACGTAGTCGTGATATGCACTGGTTACGTATTGATAGATATTATTCTTCTAATGATACTTTCGCAGGAGATGATTCTGAAAAAGAAGATGCTGATGGTTTAGGATTAGGTAATTATCTATTTGGTGATGGAGAAGGAGATGGTTCACTTTCTACATTTAGTAGATTAGAAAATCCAGCAGATAATCCTCAAGTTGCTTTCCAACCAGTAATGTGTCAGCATTGTAATCATGCACCTTGTGAAACAGTATGCCCTGTGGCAGCAACATCACATGGACGTCAAGGTCAAAACCATATGGCATATAACCGTTGTGTAGGTACAAGATATTGTGCAAACAACTGTCCTTATAAAGTAAGACGTTTCAACTGGTTCTTATATAATAAAAATGATGAGTTTGATTACCACATGAACGATGATTTAGGTCGTATGGTATTAAACCCAGATGTAACAGTACGTTCTCGTGGTGTGATGGAAAAATGTTCTATGTGTATACAAATGACACAAAAAACGATTCTTGATGCAAAACGTGATGGACGTGTTATTAAAGATGGTGAATTCCAAACAGCTTGTTCTGCAGCATGTAGTAGTGGAGCAATGAAATTTGGAGACATCAATGATAAAGAAAGTGAAGTTGCAAAACTTAAAGAAGATGATCGTATGTATCACTTATTAGAAACAGTAGGTACTAAACCAAATGTTCAGTATCATACTAAAGTGAGAAATATAACAGAAGCATAGAAAATTAATTAAGAAACAATTATAATAGATTATGGCGTCTCATTACGAAGCACCTATTAGAAGACCCTTAGTTACAGGAGAAAAATCATATCACGATGTAACCGTTGATGTGGCTGCACCTGTTGAAGGAAAAGCAAACAAAGCTTGGTGGATTGTATTTTCAATCTCACTAGTCGCATTCCTTTGGGGAATTGGGTGTATTATCTATACAATATCTACAGGTATTGGTACTTGGGGATTAAACAAGACCGTGGGTTGGGCTTGGGATATTACTAACTTCGTTTGGTGGGTTGGTATTGGTCACGCAGGAACATTGATTTCTGCTGTACTTTTACTGTTCCGTCAAAAGTGGAGAATGGCGATTAACCGTTCTGCAGAAGCAATGACAATATTCTCAGTAGTTCAAGCAGGTTTGTTCCCAATTATTCACATGGGTCGTCCATGGTTAGGGTACTGGGTTTTACCAATTCCAAATCAATTTGGTTCACTTTGGGTAAACTTTAACTCACCATTACTTTGGGATGTATTTGCGATTTCTACGTATTTATCAGTATCATTAGTTTTCTGGTGGACTGGTTTATTACCTGATTTTGCGATGTTACGTGATCGTGCCATTAAGCCTTTTCAGAAGAAAATATATTCATTATTAAGTTTTGGATGGTCTGGACGTGCTAAAGATTGGCAACGTTTTGAAGAAGTATCTTTGGTACTTGCAGGTTTAGCAACACCATTGGTATTATCTGTACACACTATTGTATCATTTGATTTCGCAACCTCAGTAATTCCAGGTTGGCATACCACGATCTTCCCTCCTTATTTTGTTGCTGGAGCAGTATTTTCTGGTTTTGCCATGGTAAATACACTTCTTATCATCATGAGAAAAGTGTGTAGCCTAGAAGATTATATCACTGTACAACATATAGAGTTAATGAACATTGTAATCATGATTACGGGTTCTATAGTAGGTGTAGCTTATATAACTGAATTATTCATTGCATGGTATTCTGGAGTAGAATATGAACAATATGCATTCTTAAACAGAGCAACAGGACCTTATGCTTGGGCTTACTGGATGATGATGTCTTGTAATGTGTTCTCACCTCAATTTATGTGGTTTAAAAAATTAAGAACAAGTATTATGTTCTCATTCTTTATCTCTATCGTTGTTAACGTTGGGATGTGGTTTGAACGTTTTGTAATTATTGTAACTTCATTACACAGAGATTACTTACCATCATCTTGGACAATGTTCTCACCAACGTTTGTTGATATTGGAATATTCATTGGGACAATTGGGTTTTTCTTCGTTCTATTTTTACTATATGCGAGAACGTTCCCAGTAATTGCACAAGCAGAAGTTAAGACCATCTTGAAGTCTTCAGGAGAGCGTTATAAAAAAATAAGAGAACGAGGAGATAGTTTAGTTGGAACAGGATCTGATGAAAGAACTTCAGTATTGAAAATTGAAGAAGAAACAACAGCAATCAAGCCTAAACAAGATAAAACTGAAAAGTTAGACAATCTATTAAAAGGTGTTGGAACATTTGATTCAACTGTTCAAACTGCCGATGATTTACAAGTTATAAACGGTATCGGTCCAAAAATGGAAGAGGTACTTAATAGTATTGGAATTTTTACTTACGCTCAAGTTAGTAAAATGACAAAAAGAGAATATGACTTATTAGACGATATTACAGAGTCCTTCCCAGGAAGAGCAGAACGTGATGATTGGTCTGGTCAAGCTAAAAAATTAATAAACTAAAAATAGTACATGGAAGCTTCGAAAGTAATTCACGCTATTTATACAGATGATGACGTCTTAATGAATGCTGTCAAGAAAGTTAAGGCAGCAAGACATCACATTGAAGAAATATATACGCCTTTTCCAGTTCACGGACTAGACAAAGCGATGGGACTTGCACCTACAAGGATAGCTATAACATCATTTATGTATGGTTGTGTTGGTTTAACTGTTGCAATCGTAATGATGAATTTTATTATGATATCAGATTGGCCTCAAGATATTGGTGGTAAACCTAGTTTTAGCTATATCGAGAACATGCCAGCATTTGTACCGATCATGTTTGAGTTAACAGTATTCTTTGCAGCGCATTTAATGGTAATAACATTTTATTTAAGAAGTAGAATGTGGCCATTTAAAAAAGCTGAAAATCCAGATCCAAGAACAACAGATGATCATTTTTTAATGGAAATTGCTGTTCATGGAAATGAAAATGAATTGACAAATTTATTGAAAGAAACTGGAGCAGTAGAAATTAATTTAATTGATAAAACGCATTAATTTATATAGATGAAATGAGCATATTTAAATTTGATTTATAAAATTAAATTATAGTGCGAATTCCATTTGATAAAAAGATAAATATAGATCTACAAATGAAAAGTGTTTTTAAAATAGTAGTAGTATTAATGGTAATGGCCAGTGTTGTTTCTTGTCAAAAGAATTCAAGACCAAACTACCAGTTTATGCCAAATATGTATGAACCTGTAAGTTATGAAGCTTATCAGGATTCTCATGCTTTCCCAGGAGGAATGGAAGCTCAATTACCTGCTGAAGGATCAATCCCTAGAGGAGGGCACATGCCTTTTGAAATTGCTAATACCAATGATGGTTACATACTAGCTAAAACAACATTAAGTAGTCCATTAGATTCTACTCAAATCGATAGATTAAGAGCAGGACAGTTATATGATATTTACTGTGGAATTTGTCACGGTAAAAAAGGTGATGGTAAAGGAACATTAGTTAAAAGAGAAAAGATTTTAGGAGTGCCTAGTTATGATGATGCAGGAAGAGCTATTACACCAGGTAGTATTTATCATACGATTTACTACGGAAAAAACGCAATGGGTTCTTACGCTAATCAGTTAAATGAAGAAGAGCGTTGGCAAGTTGTCGATTACGTTATGGAATTGAAGGCAGACTTAGAAAAATAAGATAGATAAAGATTATATATAGATATGTATACATTTTCAAGTAAATTAAAATCAGTTGCAATTGGCCTAATGATATTAGGAGCTATTGGTGTTGCTTATGGTTTTTTCACATCTCACAAAGATTTTGCTGCAGTAGAAACCATGTTAGCTAGCGAATCTCATGGTGATAGTCATGGAGAAACAGCAGTTCATCATGATACTAAAGCTGACGATTCTCATGCTTCAGAAGAAGCACATGGAGAAGATACTCATGCAGGAGCTAAAATACATGGTGAACATGGACCACAAGCAGAAGTTGATGAACACACAAAACACGTTAATCACGTCATGCACGCTATGCACAATAGACCTTGGTCTGCATTATATGTAGCTGCTTTTTTCTTCTTTATGATATCTTTAGGTGTATTAGCTTTTTATGCTGTACAATATGCATCACAAGCAGGTTGGTCTCCATTACTACTGAGAGTTATGGAAGGAATTACCGCTTATATGTTACCTGGTGCTGTAATAGTATTATCAATTGCTTTGGCTTCAGGATTAATTGGACACTATAATTTATTCGTTTGGATGGATCCAGATGTTGTAGCTCACGATAAATTAATACAAGGTAAAGCAGGATGGTTAAATATCTTCTGGTTTGGCGTAAGAGGATTCATATTTATTGCTGGTTGGTGGTTATACAGACACTTCTCTCGCAAATTCTCAATAGCTCAAGATGAAGCTGACGACAATAAAAACTTTGTAAAAACTTTTCGTATCTCTGCAGCATTTTTAGTATTCTTTTTATATACAGAATCTATAATGTCTTGGGACTGGATTATGAGTGTAGATCCTCACTGGTTCTCAACATTATTTGGATGGTACGTATTAGCAGGTATGATGGTTTGTGGTATCACTGTAATCTCAATGGTTACTATATATCTTAAATCTAGAGGATATTTACCTAAAGTAAATGATAGTCATATTCATGATTTAGCTAAATTCATGTTCGGATTTAGTATTTTCTGGACTTATTTATGGTTCTCTCAATTTATGTTAATCTGGTATTCTAACATTCCAGAAGAAGTCACATACTTTGTAACACGTTTTCAAGATTACCAATTGCCATTTTTAGGTATGGTTGTTATGAATTTTGTGTTCCCATTATTGGTTCTTATGAATAGTGATTTCAAACGTGTTAACTGGTTTGTTATCATGGCAGGTATTATAATCTTATGTGGTCACTATATAGATATATTCAATATGATTATGCCAGCTACAGTTGGAGATCAATGGTCTATAGGGATTCCAGAAATTAGTTCAATACTTCTTTTTGGTGGGTTATTTATTTTTATAGTCTTTACTGCACTAACAAAACAACCACTAGAGCCTAAACGTAACCCTTTCATTAAAGAAAGTGAACATTTCCATTATTAATAAATTATATAAAGAACAGAAACGACAATGACTGCTTTTTTAACACTTATAATAGTACTTTTCATAGCTATTGCGATTTGGCAAATGGTCAAAATTTTTGACCTAGCTCAAGTAGGCTCTTCAAAGAGTCCTGTAGCTACAGATAAAGACAACACAATTAATGCTTATTTAATGATGGGATTCTTAATCTTCATCTATGCCATTACAATCGCAAGTTTTTGGTATTTAGGAGATTTACCATTAATGTCTAATTCTGCTTCAGAACATGGACCAGGTTTAGATAATTTGATGATCATTTCAATGGTTGTTATTTTCATAGTTCAGACGATAACTCAATTCTTATTACATTACTTTGCCTATAAATATAAAGGTGAAAAAGGTAAAAAGGCCTTATTCTATGCAGATAATAATACGCTTGAAGCTATTTGGACGTTTGTTCCAGTAATAGTTTTAGCAGGTCTAATTATCTACGGTTTATTTACTTGGACAGCAATAATGAACGTAGACGAATCTGACGATCCATTAATAGTAGAGTTATATGCTCAACAGTTTAATTGGAAAGCTCGTTATGGTGGTGAGGACAATACCTTAGGTTTGGCAAATGTAAGATTGATTGATATTGATCGAGCAAATATCTTAGGTCTTGATGAAGCAGATCCTAACGCTCAGGATGATGTTATTACTACAGAGTTACATCTACCTGTTGGTAGACCAGTTCTGTTTAAAATGCGTTCTCAAGATGTTTTGCACTCAGCATATATGCCACATTTTAGAGCACAAATGAACTGTGTTCCTGGCATGATTACTCAGTTTGGATTTACGCCAACTGTGACTACCGAAGACATGCGTCAAAATCCAGATATTCAAGAAAAAGTGGCAAATATTAATGCTATTAGACTTGGGAAGAAAGAGGAAATAGAAGCTAGAGGTCAAGAGTTAATGTATGAATTTGATTATTTGTTGTTATGTAATAAGATTTGTGGAAAATCACATTACAACATGCAAATGAAGATTATAGTAGAAACTCAAGAAGAATATGATGCTTGGATGAAAGAGCAAAAATTATTCAAAGATTCTTTAACAAAATAAAAAGACTTAAAAAAGAAAATAGATTATGTCAGCACACGCAGATACTCACGCACACGACGACGATCACGAACATCATCATAAAGAGACTTTTGTAACTAAATATATATTTAGTCAAGATCATAAAATGATTGCAAAACAGTACCTAATCACTGGTACTATTATGGGAGTAATTGGTGTATTAATGTCAATGATGTTCCGTATGCAAATCGCATGGCCAGAAGAACCTAATGTTTTATTTGAAGCATTATTAGGTAAATGGGCTCCAGGAGGTGTTATGGATGCCGATATTTATTTAGCATTAGTAACAATTCATGGTACCATCATGGTATTCTTTGTATTAACGGCAGGACTGAGTGGTACATTCAGTAATCTATTAATACCGTTGCAAATTGGAGCACGTGATATGGCATCAGGTTTCTTAAACATGGTGTCTTATTGGTTGTTTTTTGTCTCAAGTGTAATAATGGTTATTTCGTTATTTGTTGAGGCTGGACCAGCTGCAGCAGGTTGGACAATTTATCCACCTTTAAGTGCACTGCCAATGGCACAAGGAGGTTCTGGAATGGGAATGACACTATGGTTAGTGTCAATGGCAATATTTATTGCGTCTTCATTATTAGGATCATTAAACTACGTAGTAACTGTTATAAACTTACGTACAAAAGGAATGTCTATGACAAGACTTCCTTTAACAATTTGGGCATTTTTTGTAACTGCTATTATTGGTATTGTATCTTTCCCAGTATTATTATCTGCAGCATTATTATTAATAATGGATAGAAGTTTTGGTACTTCCTTCTTCTTATCTGATATATTTATACAAGGTGAAGTCTTACATTATCAAGGTGGTTCTCCTGTATTATTTGAACACTTATTCTGGTTCTTAGGACATCCAGAAGTTTATATCGTAATCCTTCCAGCGATGGGATTGGTTTCAGAAATTATGGCAACTAACTCTCGTAAACCAATTTTTGGTTACAGAGCGATGATTATGTCTATTCTTGCAATTGCATTCCTTTCAACAATAGTTTGGGGTCACCACATGTTTATTTCAGGTATGAATCCATTCTTAGGGTCTGTATTTACATTCACGACTTTATTAATTGCAATACCTTCCGCAGTAAAAGCTTTTAACTGGATTACCACCATTTGGAAAGGTAATATACAAATGAATCCAGCCATGCTGTTTTCTATTGGTTTTGTTTCTACTTTCATTACTGGAGGTTTAACAGGAATCATTTTAGGAGATAGTGCCTTAGATATTAATGTACATGATACGTATTTTGTAATTGCACATTTTCACTTGGTAATGGGTATATCTGCACTTTACGGTATGTTCGCAGGAATTTACCATTGGTTCCCAAAAATGTTTGGTCGTATGCTAAACAAAAACTTAGGGTATTTACATTTCTGGGTGACTGCAATATGTGCTTACGGAGTTTTCTTCCCAATGCACTTTATAGGTATGGCAGGTTTACCAAGACGTTATTATACAAATTCTCATTTCCCATTGTTTGACGATTTAACTAATGCTAATGTCGTAATTACATTATTTGCTATAGTTGGTGGAGCGTTTCAATTGGTGTATTTATGGAATTTCTTCTATTCTATTTTCTTCGGAAAGCCTACGGTTCAAAACCCTTGGAGATCTACAACCTTAGAATGGACTGCTCCAGTTAAGCATATCCATGGTAACTGGGAAGGAGATATTCCTCATGTTTACCGTTGGTCATACGATTATAGTAAACCAGGACATGATGACGATTTTGTACCTCAAAACATTCCTTTAAAGGATGGTGAGGAAGAATTACAACACTAATATACTGGCGAAAGCGAGTATCTTAGAATAAACTATCAAAGACCTTTAGATTGAGCAATCATTCTAAAGGTCTTTTTTATATATTTGATTATGCTGAAATGTAAATTATCATTGATTTTGTTTTTTGTTTTATTATCATGTCAAACCGAAACTAAAACTGAAACAGAAAATCGAATTGTTTATGAACTGGATGATAAATATTCAAAGTATATAATTGAATATTTTGATAATCGATTTGCAGCTGATGGTAGGTCTGGTAATAACTATGATCTAAAAAAACAATATACTGAAATCCGATTTTATGGAAGCGAAGGTGAATATTACATCATAACATTTGATGAAAATGATGATTTCTCTGATGACTATGTGAGTCGAACAAATCGATATCTGAAATTATCTAAAGAATATTATATACCAATAATTTTTTCCGAGGATAAATTGCTTTCAAATAAAGAGAGGAAATTAAGTAGAAAAGTTGGAGGAGGAAAAGCATTTAGAATTAATTTAGATGGCTCAATAGAAATGATAACTCGAATGTAATTATTACATTTGCTTATACCATCATTCCTGCATAAGCAGGAATCCACTTTGTTAATTTAAAGAGATTCCCACTTTCGTGGGAAGTGCCATGAACGAAAACCTAGACCCAACAGACGAAAATTTTACACCAGAAGAACTGGACGTTGAAAAAAAGTTAAGACCCTTATCCTTTGATGATTTTACGGGACAAGATCAGGTGTTGGAGAATCTTCAAATTTTTGTTCAGGCAGCTAATGGTAGAGATGAAGCTTTAGATCATACGTTATTTCATGGACCTCCAGGACTAGGTAAAACAACCTTAGCACATATTTTAGCAAGTGAGCTTAATGTGGCTATAAAAGTCACCTCTGGACCAGTTTTAGACAAACCAGGAGATTTAGCTGGTTTACTAACCAATCTAGACGAAAGAGATGTTTTATTCATTGACGAAATCCATCGATTGAGTCCTATTGTAGAAGAATATTTATACTCTGCAATGGAAGACTACAAAATTGATATCATGATTGAGTCTGGACCAAATGCAAGAACGGTTCAAATTAATTTAAATCCGTTTACATTAGTTGGAGCTACAACGCGTTCAGGACTATTAACATCTCCAATGCGAGCACGTTTTGGGATACAAAGTAGATTGCAGTATTATAATACCGAATTATTGACCACAATCGTTCAACGTAGTGCATCTATTTTAGGTGTACCTATTTCTATGGAAGCTGCTGTAGAAATTGCTGGACGAAGTCGTGGTACGCCAAGAATAGCAAATGCATTATTGCGTAGAGTTCGTGATTTTGCTCAAATAAAGGGTAACGGTAGTATAGATATAAAAATTGCAAGGTTCGCTCTAGAAGCGCTTCATGTGGATGCTCATGGCTTAGATGAAATGGATAATAAAATCCTATCAACTATTATTGAAAAATTTAAAGGCGGACCAGTAGGGATTACAACAATTGCAACTGCTGTAAGTGAGAGTGCAGAAACCATTGAAGAAGTTTACGAGCCGTTTTTAATTCAACAAGGATTCTTGATGCGTACACCTAGAGGTCGTGAAGTTACCGAACAAGCCTATAAACATTTAGGTAAAATAAAAGGGCCAACACAAGGTGGCTTGTTTTGATTGAAATAGCTTTTAAATGAGAAATTTTAAATTAAAGTTGTATTCCAAATTATTTGGAGGTCTTATAATCGCTGTATTTTTAATAAGATACTCATCTAATTTAGAAAACGTTGACAAAAGCAACCTGCATCAATTTAATGTTGAGCTTTATACAGAAATCAAAATATTTAAAGGTTCAACGCATGGTTATATCTATAAATTTTGGTCTACTGATTTTCCTGTTGAATTTGTAATTCATCCAAATGATTTACTGTCAAATAATAGAAGTTTAGTTGAAAATTTAAAGAAAGAAGATTCAATAACTTTATTTATTAAAGGAAAAGATATAGAAAAATTGATTAAAAAATCAAAACGGGTTAGAGTTTATCAGATTGTAAAAAATGGTATGGAATATCTAAAAGACTAAAATGAAAAAAATACCAGAAGTTCCACTATTAAAATTCATAAAGCATTCATTAGAAATACTTAAAAACCCACTTCCTTTTCATAATAGAAATTTTAATGAACAAGGTGATATTTTTAGATTAAAAATTGGATTCAGTAATAGTGTGATTTTTTGTAGAGATGCAGCATTTGCAGTTTATGTACTTCAGAAAAATCAAAAGAATTATGTGAAATCTAAAATTCAAACTGAAGATTTAGTAAAATACGTTGGTGAAGGCTTGTTGACTTCCGAAGGAGAAAAATGGAAAAAACAACGTAAAATGATGCAGCCTGCTTTTCATAAAAAGCAACTTGAAAATTTATTGAGTGGCATGCAAGAAACCATCGTTGCTGAGTATGCAAAGATTGAGGTTGACACTGTTATAGATATTTTTCCAACACTAAATGATTTAGCTTTTCAAACGGTTGTTAAATCGTTATTCACAAAAGCTGCCAGATCTAATGATATGGAGCGTTTACAGTTTGTTACCGAAGCTAATCAACATATGTTAGTTAAAGAATTACGTCAACCTTATCTAGGTTGGTGGTTCAAAGCGAGTGGCACGATTAAAAAACATTTAAACCTTTCAAAAGAAGCAAGAGTAATTTTGAAAGGTATTGTTGACGAACGAAAATCATCAGGTAAACGTTATGGTGATTTATTAGATATGTTGATTGAAACTAAATATGATGACGGACTTGGCATGTCTGAGGAACAGCTTATTGATGAAATTTTGATCATATTCACTGCAGGACATGAGACTACATCTAATGCGTTGACATTCACGTTTCAGCTACTTGCAAAATATCCGGAATGGCAAGAAAAGATTTATAAGGAAATTTCCGAAGTAAAAAAAGAGACAGACGATTTGATGCAAAGTATTATGGCTTCAAAAGTTTGTCAGCAAGTTATTGAAGAATCCATGCGTTTATATCCTCCAGCGTATTTTATAGATCGTGTGAATGTTGTTAATGATAGTTTTAACGATGTAGACTTTGAAGCAGGTTCAAATTTATTGTTTTCGGTTTATGAGATTCATCGTCATCCAGAGTTTTGGGAACAACCAAATGAGTTTATGCCAGAGCGTTTTGAAGAAGGTTCTCGAAAATTCTCATCGCAATATTTTCCTTTTGGAGCAGGACCTAGAAAATGTATAGGTAATAATTTTGCAATGTTTGAAATGATTATTGCCATAAGAGAAATAGTGTCTAGGTATAAAATACATTCAAAATTTGAAAACATTGAAATTACACCCTTAATTACTTTGAAACCTAAAAATGCTGTGCTTAGATTTGAAAAACGATAAACACATTTATTAAAACTACTATTTAAAAAATCACTAACTTTAATTCTTATTAATCAATTGAATCAAAGGTGGTTATTAATTATAGTATTTATATTTTCAAGAAGAGATTGAAAATTGTTATTGTATTACTATTCATTTTAGTTATTCAACCTTTTACTTCAGGTTTTGCTCAGTCTATAAATGATTCCTATAGAGTTAAACATTTTACATTAGAAGATGGACTTTCACAAGTTACCACAAATGACCTTTTACTCGATAATTCTGGTTTTGTATGGATAGCTACTCAAGATGGATTAAATAGGTTTGATGGAAATCAATTTAAACAATTTAAACACAAGGATTCAGATTCTACAACAATTTCAGGAAATCTAACCAATAGCTTACTTGAGGATAAAAAGGGTAATATATGGGTTGGGACAATTGGTAGCGGTATTTCTTATTACAACAAAAACCAAGAGCGCTTTTATAAAGTAAAGTTGAAATTTGCCAAAGATGATAATGAAGGTATATCAGATTTGAGTTTAGATACTCAAGGAAATATTTGGGTTGCTTCAAGACTTTCTGGTTTACATATGATTAAGGAATTAGCGGATAATACTTTTCTTCAAAAAAACTATTTACCTAATCAGTCATTAAGTGCTTTATTAATTTCGGAAGATGGAAATTTATGGGTTGGTGATTTTGAAGGCAATGTTTATAAAATTAATCCGTCGCAGAAGGATAATACAAATATTAATCCTGAACTGAAAGTTAATAACCGTGTACGTGCATTCTATAATACGGGAGAACAATTATTAATAGGAGGTGATTTTGGCTTGTATGTTTATGATTTTCAAAATAAAAAACTCGATTTATTTGATTTTGAAATAACATCTCACATTTCTGTAAAATTCATAACCTCATTTTTAAAAAAGAATGAGTCTTCAGTATGGGTAGGTACAGGAAATGGTCTTTTTCTATTGGATTTTAAAAACATGAAAATCATTCGTGAAATAGAAAAATCAAAAGAAAATGAAACTGGGTTGAGCAATAGTACTGTTACAGCTTTACTTAAAACAGATACTGACAAAATACTTGTAGGCACAGCAAATAATTTAAATTTAATAAACTTTAAGCCACCTTTTTTTAAGAATATTTCAAAAAACAAACGCGGTAGTCATATATTGAATGACAATGTGATATTTTCTATATTAAAAGATGAAGAGGATTTATGGGTTGGAACATCTGATGGTGGTTTGAATTTAATTAGAAATGGTAAGCCTTACTATTTTGAAAATGTTAAAAACGATTCAATTAGAACTTTTGGGACTGTAAGAGAAATAGTGAAAGATGATAAAAACCAAAGACTTTGGTTTGCAACCACTAGAGGTTTACGCATGCTAAGCTTAAAAACATTTGATCCTAACCAACCAAAATTTAAAATGTTTAGGTATGATCCTAACGATTTAAATTCTATTAATGGTGATTTTTTAAAAGGATTAGCATTAGATAATAATGGTAACATTTGGGGAGCAACTTATGGTTATGGAGTTTTTAGATTAGAATTAGAAGAGAATGGTGAAATAAAAGTGGTTAGGTATGTAAATAATCCTGAAAATAAAAACTCTTTACAGAACAATGTAACCGCTTGTGTAAGAGTAGATAAAAACAATAATACTTGGATTGGTACTCAAGGAGGATTAACTAAAATACATTTTGAAGACGAAGGTTATATGAACCCTATTTTTACAAACTATAATAATGACAAGCAAAACAATGCAAGTCTTTCTCATAACGCTGTTTATGATATATTAATAGATAAAAATGATAGTATTTGGGTGGGCACACGTAATGGATTAAACCTTTTTTTAGGTAATAATACGTTTACCTCTTGGAGGGAACAAAATCAATTTACTAATGCCGCAGTATATAGTATACAAGATGACCAGGAAGGAAACCTTTGGTTAGGTACAAATGATGGTTTGGTTAATTTTAACACAAAAAACAGAACATTTGTACAATATAATATTGAAGATGGCATACAAAGTAATGAGTTTGATATACACGCAAAATTTAGAGATAACGATGGTATTATTTATTTGGGAGGAATAGGAGGAGTCACATATTTTAATCCAGATGATATTAAGAATATTGACCAACCTAAAAGAATCTATTTTTCAGAGTTACGAGTAAAAGACTATGCAGTAAAGCCTAACGGAATAGAAGATGAAATATTAACTAAACCCATTATAAATTCAAATTATTTAGAATTTAAACACAATCAATTTCCATTTTATTTAGATATATCTTCAATAGATTACAGACTCGATAAAAATGTAGAGTTTGCCTACCGTTTACTTCCAGATAATCAAGATTGGATTAGACTTAAAGATAATGAAATACAGTTTTTAAATTTACCTTCTGGAGATTATAAACTTCAGGTTAACGGCTTTTCAAGAGGGAAAATATGGAACCAAAGTCCTTTGGAAATGAGTATAACAATCTTACCACCACTTTGGGCAACTTGGTGGGCTTATGGTTTATATGTTTTAGTTTTAGGTTACTTTTTTTATTGGTTTTATAATTTCAAACTATCAAAAAAATTAGCCAATGCTGAACATCAAAAACTTAAAGAACTCAGTACGCTTAAAAGTGACTTATATACAAATATTACTCACGAATTTAGAACACCATTAACTGTAATTTTAGGTTTAGCAGATACCATAAAAAAAGATCCTAAATTGCAAAATCATGACACAACAACCGAAGCTGTAGATATAATAGAAAGAAATGGTAAAGATTTACTCTTACTTGTTAATCAACTCCTAGGTGTAAGTAAAGCTGAAAGTGGTACTATGGAACTCAACCTTATTCAGGCAGATGTTATCCCTTTTTTAAGATATATAGGAGAAAGTTTTCAGTCTTTAGCTAAAACTTCAAATTTAGAAATGACTTCTTATTTTGAAACGGAAAGTCTTATTATGGATTTTGATGACGGAAAATTGCAAATCATCATTTCTAATTTATTGTCTAATGCAATCAAGTTTTCTCATGTAGGTAACAGCATAATTTTTCATGTAAAGAATGATGTTATTAACGACGAAGAATATCTTGTTATAAAAGTAAAAGACAATGGTATTGGTATTCCTGAAAAAGCATTACCACATATTTTTGATAGATTCTATCAAGTTGAAAACTCATTGTCTAAAGCAGGAAAAGGTGTTGGTATTGGTTTAGCATTAACTAAAAAAATAGTAGAGCTTTTAAATGGCAAAATAAGTGTAAAAAGTACCGAAAATAAAGGTACAGAGTTTACAGTAATAATTCCTGTAACCAAAAATTCATCTATATCAACTAAACTAATTACAAATTCAATTGATATAATTGATGATATTGGTGTAGAACAAGAATGGTCATTACAACTTTATGATAGCAGTACCAATTTGCCAAAGGCTTTAATTATAGAGGACAATAAAGATGTTGCTTTTTATTTAAAGATTTGTTTACTGCACAAGTATCTTTGTCTTTTTGCTAATAATGGAGATTTAGGCTTGGAAAAGGCTTTTGATAAAATTCCAGATATTATTATTTGTGATGTGATGATGCCAGGACGAGATGGTTTTGAAGTTTGTAAAATTCTCAAAACAGATGTACGTACAGATCATATTCCTGTTATTATGCTAACTGCTAAAACTTCGGAAAAAGACCGACTTAAAGGTCTTCAGCATGGTGCAGATGCATATTTAAACAAACCTTTTTTAAAGACTGAGTTGTTGACTAGACTAGATCAATTAGTGCTTTTAAGACAACGCATGATACAGTCGTTTTCAAAAGATAAAATATCTCAAATATTAGATTCAAAAGATAATAACCCTGAGTTAAAATTTCTTCAAAAGATTATTAGTATCATTCAAGATAATATTGATAATTCTAACTTAGGTTCTAGACATATTGCACAAAAAATGCACCTAAGTGAGTCCCAAATTTATAGGAAATTAAAAGCCATTACAGGAAAGTCTACAGCTGTTTTCATTCGTTCTGTCCGTCTAGAAAAAGCAAAGGACCTTATTCAAACTACAGATAAATCCGTTTCAGAAATTGCATATCAAGTTGGTTTTAATGATCCTTCTTGGTTTAGTAGAGCGTTTAAAGAAGAATTTGGTCACACGCCTAGCGCAATATATAAATAACTGAAAATCAATTTATTAAAATCATTTCCATTGTGTTTTTGACAACATAGTGCTAGCATTTTATGTACTTGCTTAAATAAGTCAACATATTTATAATATAGTAAAAGTCATCTTTTCTCTTCATGACTAGCTTGCCATCGTTACTAATCTAAAAACTTAAAATCATGGAAATTAACGAAAACAAATTGAACACACTGTTAGGTAAAATGGTTACAGAAATGGGAGCAGCAGCAATTGGTCCACTTATTATTATTGGTGATAAACTAGGAATTTATAAAGCGATGGAAGCTAAAGGTAAAGCAACTTCAGCCGAACTTTCCGAAGCAGCAGGCGTAAATGAACGCTATTTAAGAGAATGGTTATCTGCTCATGCAGCTTCTGGATATGTAGATTATGATGATAGTAATCAAACATTTGCTTTGTCACCAGAACAAGCTTTTGTGTTTAGTAATCCAGATAGTCCTGTATTAATGACTGGTGCTTATTATGCTATATCTTCAATGTATCATGATGTTCCAACCATGGAAAAAGCTTTTCAATCTGGAGAAGGTGTGTCTTGGGGAAATCATCACAGCTGTTTATTCTGTGGTACAGAAAAATTCTTCAGACCATCTTACACGACAAGTTTAGTGCAAACCTGGTTACCTGCTTTAGATGGTGTTGTAGAAAAATTACAAAAAGGAGCAAAAGTAGCCGATGTTGGCTGTGGTCATGCAGCATCAACTATGATTATGGCAAAGGCATTTCCTAACTCAGAGTTTATAGGTTTCGATTTTCATCAAGGTTCCATAGATCATGCTAAAATGCATGCTCAAGAACAAGGTCTTAATAATATTTCATTTCAATTAGCAACTGCTAAGGACTTTCCTGGAAAGGATTATGATCTTGTTGCTTTTTTTGATTGTCTCCATGATATGGGAGATCCTGTTGGAGCTTGTTCACATACTAAAAAGGCATTAAAACCAGATGGCACTTGTATGATTGTTGAACCATTTGCAAACGATACTTTAAAAGATAACATGAATCCTGTTGGTCGAGCATTCTATTCCTTTTCTACATTATTATGCACTCCAAGTTCGATGAGTCAAGAAGTTGGTTTAGCATTAGGTGCACAAGCAGGAGAAAAAAGATTAGGTGAAGTGGCGCTTAAAGGAGGGTTTAATCACTTTAGAAGAGCTACAGAAACACCTTTTAACCTCATACTAGAGGCGAGACTTTAAGAAATCTAATATAAAGACGAAACCTATGAAAACTCATAAAAAGAGTATTTTAATACTGACTTGTATGTTACTTTTATTGACTATGCAAGCTCAACAAGGTATTAATTATAAGGCAGTTATTAAAGATGCTATCGGAAACGTGCTCGCTAATCAAACTATTACAATTCAGTTTCAAATCCTTAAAGGTGAAGGTATGACTAATGTTTATCAAGAATATCATACGCCAACTACAGATATCAATGGTATAGCTTTTGTAAATATTGGTACTGGTACAACAAGTGATGTATTTGCAGATATAGATTGGAGAAATGATGATCATTTTTTAAACGTACAAATAAATACAGGGAGTGGTTTAATTGATTTAGGTACAACACAGTTTATGGCTGTACCTTATGCGTTAACTGCTGCTAATGCAGCGACTAAAATAAACGAATTACATGATGGTAAATCTGATGTCGATGGTTCTTCATTATTTTTAGGTATAGATGCTGGACTTAACGACGATGGTACAGATAATAAAAATGTTGGAATAGGGAATCAAACGCTTTCTTCTAACACAACAGGAGTAGATAATACTGCAACGGGATCTTATGCACTTTTAAATAATACAATTGGAGTTTCGAATACTGGAATTGGTTATAGAGCGCTAGCGGAAAATACAACCGGAAATAACAATACAGCAATAGGTAAACTTGCAGGTGAAAACAATGTTAACGGCCAACAAAATACTTCTGTTGGGACTGGAGCACTTCAAAACAATATTTCAGGTAATAATAATACAGCAATTGGTTTTACGTCGCTTGTATATAATACTTCTGGAAATGATAATACAGCAATTGGTAGAACTTCACTCTATAGTAATACTACAGGAAATTATAATACTGCCAATGGCAAAAGCGCAATGTATTATAATACTACTGGTGCAGAGAATACAGCAGTTGGACATAAAGCACTTCAAAACAATACTACTGGTTCGCAAAATACAGCTATAGGTGACGAAGCACTCTTTAGCAATATCCTTGGAAATTTTAATAGTGCATTCGGATATAAAGCGCTTTATAGTAATACGGGTTTCTTTAATATGGGAATTGGTTGTTTTGCTCTAATGGATAACACAAATGGAACAGAGAATACTGCCATTGGTCATCAAGCACTTCTTTCCAATACGTCTGGAAACACAAATACAGCAGTTGGGTTTACAACACTTTTAAGTAACACAGTAGGGATAAGAAATACAGCCATTGGGTCCAGAGCACTTTTATTAAATACTACAGGAGGTTCAAATGTAGCTGTAGGTTATAATGCACTTTTAAAAAACATCAATGGTGGATCAAATACAGCGCTTGGTTATTGGGCTCTTGTTGAAAATACTTCAGGTGTTAGTAACACAGCGATAGGAGCGGATGCCCTCGGAAATGTTACGACGGGAAATAATAATATAGGTATTGGAAAAAATGCTCAAGTTCCAAACGCTACAGGATCTAACCAAATACGAATAGGTAATACCCAAATTAGTTATGCTGGTATTCAGGTAAATTGGAGTGCAACTTCTGATAAACGCTGGAAAGACAATATTAGAAGATTACCATATGGTTTAGATGTTGTGAAAGCACTTAGACCTGTAGATTATATACGTAAGAATAATGATACTAAAACTCGAGAAATGGGTTTTATTGCCCAAGATGTTGAAGCATTATTATTGAAAGAGGGTTATACAGATCAAGGTTTTTTGCATAAAGATGACAATGGTTTTATGAGTTTGCGTTATAACGATTTTATTGCGCTGCTCACTAAAGCCATACAAGAGCAACAAGAGATAATTGATCGTCAAAATAACGATATCAAATCTTTAACTGCAGAGTTAGTTGAGACTAAAGAAAAACAAAATAGTAATTATCAAAAACTACTAATACGAATAGAACAAATAGAAGCAACCAACAAATACTAAACTTATGATTAACAAAAAAGAATATCTGAAATCAAGTGAAAGACTATTATTATTTGCTCTTTTAAGCGTAACAATTTTATTGCAAAGTTGCGGAAACAAAGAAGCGAAAACTGAAAGCGTAGCAGAATCACAAAAAACAGACATAACTACCAAAACTCAAAAATCTGTAGGTAGTATTATGGAACCTAATGCAGGAGAACATTTATGGGTTTTTCCTAAAAATAAAGACACATTAGGGTCTGGTGGTAAACTTCAAATATTTATGGATGCAAATACTCATCCTCACGCATCTGCAAGTTTTGCGAAATATGAATTAGGAGTTGGTGGAGCATTGCCAGAACATAAACATAATATAACTGAAGAAATTGCCTACTTTTTATCAGGAGAAGGAATCGTTATAACCTATGAGAATGAGAAACGTATTGAAACTCCAGTAAAAGAAGGTTATGTATGGTATACTGCTCCTGGAGAATACCATTCATTTAAAAATACAGGGAACGAACCTTTAAAATTAATTTTCGCAATCATCCCAAATGATAAAGATGGCTTACTCTCTTTCTTTAAAAAAGTTGGAGCAGAACCTGGAAAAGATGCTACAGTTTTTAGCCCAGAAGAATTTGGAAAAATAGCGACTGAACACGACTTAATTCTTAAACCTGCAAAAGTCGATTAAGGAATAAAACCAGTTTGTCACAACGTATATGATTTACGAAATGACTATTTGAAGGAGATGTATTTTAAAAATCAAAACTGAGACAATTAGATAGTGTTAACTTTATGCTGAGAATAATAAACAGCAATACACGCAATTGATAAAATTCATTAAGAATTTGATGAGATAGACATCACACTTTTAATTACCTTGAAACCTAAAATTGTGTTTTTAAGATTTGAAAAGAAAGTTTAAAATTTATAGCATCACTTAGTAGATGAAAATCAGTAGTTTATCTTCAATAACGTTATATGTAGTATAAAACAAGACTTTAATCTAATTTATTCAGCTCGTTATTTATTTTATTTTACTTTTCAGAAGCTATTAAATCAATCACAATGAAAAGTTTACGATTTTATATTCTGTCATTGGTAGGATTTACAACATTTTTGGTTTCTTGTGCATCAGATGATGACAATTACGTTTCAATACCTTCACAGAGTATTTTAGAAAGTAGGATTATTGAGCTTTACGGTTCTAAAGATATTTTAATTCAACCATTAGCAACAGATTTTAACCTCATTCCAAACGACCCTAATAACCCAATAACTTCTGCAAAAGTAGAACTAGGTAAAATGCTTTTTCATGAAACAGGAATCGCTATGAATCCAAATATGGAAGAAAGCATGTACATGTATTCATGTGCAAGTTGTCATCATGCTGAAGCTGGTTTTCAAAGTGGAATTTTGCAAGGTATTGGAGAAGGCGGAAATGGTTTTGGATTACATGGTGAAGGTCGGTTTAAAAATGCGATGTACTTAGAATCTGATATAGATGTTCAACCCATTAGAACACCAAGTGCATTAAATGTAGCCTACCAAGATGTAATGCTTTGGAATGGTCAATTTGGTGGTACAGGAACAAATCAAGGTACCGAAACAAATTGGACAGTTGGTACTCCAAAAGAGGTTAATAACTTAGGTTTTGAAGGTGTAGAAACTCAAGCTATTGCTGGTTTAGACGTACATAGATTGGTCATGGATCAGGATTTTATTCTTAATTCTCCCTACAAAGATATGTTTGATGAAGCATTCCCAAATAGTGATGTCTCAAGTCGTTATTCTAAGTTAAATGCAGGTTTGGCAATCGCAGCTTATGAGCGTACATTATTACCAAACCAAGCACCATTTCAGCAATGGTTAAATGGTAACGAAAATGCTATGAATGAACAAGAAACAGAAGGAGCCCTTTTGTTTTTTGATGATGCTCAATGTTTTTCATGTCATTCTGGTCCAGCATTAAACGGTATGGATTTTTATGCTTTAGGTATGAAAGATTTAGAAGGAGATAATATATTAACAGTAATAGACGATGCTACTAAACGAGGTAGAGGTGGTTTTACAAATAATCCCGAGGATGATTATAAGTTTAAAACACCTCAATTATACAATCTAAAGGATGTGACATTCTTTGGTCATGGAGGGAGTTTTCAATCTATTGAAGATATCATTCGCTATAAAAATAATGCTGAAATAGAAAACCAAAACGTTCCGTCTAGTCAAATTTCACCTCTCTTTATCTCTCTTAATTTAACAAATGATGAGATTGATGCTATTACTGCATTTCTAGAAAATGCACTTTATGATAATAACTTGCAACGTTATGTTCCAGAAGAATTGCCAACAGGTTATTGTTTTCCTAATGCAGATCCTATGTCATCTCAAGATATGGGGTGTGATTAATGAAATAAATTTTACTTGCTGAAAAAGGCTTCAAATAAACTTTATAAGTTTTAAATTTGAAGGTGAACAAATCGAAACATTCCCAATTTATAAAATCCGAAGCCAAACGTCTCGGGTTTTTGTCTTGCGGAATCAGTAAAGCTGGTTTTTTAGAAGAAGAAGCACCTCGACTAGAAAAATGGTTAAAGAATAATGCACATGGCAAAATGCGTTATATGGAAAACCATTTTGACAAACGTCTCGACCCAACAAAACTGGTTGAAGGTTCAAAAAGTGTGGTGTCATTACTCTTAAATTATTTTCCTTCGGAAATTCAAAACCCTGAAAGTTATCAACTCTCTAAATATGCTTACGGGACCGATTATCACTTCGTCATCAAAGACAAATTGAAAGCGTTATTACATTCTATTCAAGAAGAAATTGGAGATGTTCACGGACGAGCATTTGTAGATTCTGCACCAGTGTTAGATAAAGCTTGGGCAGCAAAATCAGGTTTGGGATGGATTGGAAAACACAGTAATCTATTAACCCAACAAATTGGTTCATTCTATTTTATTGCAGAATTGATTATTGATTTAGAGTTAGAATACGACCATGCTACCACAGATCATTGCGGTAACTGTACAGCTTGCATTGATGCATGTCCTACAGAAGCCATCACAGAGCCTTATGTTGTAGATGGCAGTAAATGTATTTCATATTTTACCATAGAACTTAAAGAGAATATTCCTTCCGAAGTCAAAGGAAAATTTAACGATTGGATGTTTGGTTGCGATATCTGTCAAGACGTGTGTCCATGGAATCGCTTTTCAAAAGCACATAGCGAACCACTATTTAATCCGCATCCCGAATTATTAGATATGACCAAAAAAGATTGGGAAGAGATTACTAAAGATACCTTTAATAAAGTGTTTCAGAAATCTGCAGTAAAGCGAACCAAATTTGAAGGTTTACAACGTAATATTAAATTTTTAGAATAAAAGTCACGATGAGAAAATATGTACTAATCATAATGTTTGTCTTATTGAGTTGTGCGTCTAAAAAGAATAATGAAATATATGTAGAAATTATTCCTGATCAATTATTATCAAATGAAAATAGGTTTGATTTAGATAATAAAGTCTATCCAGTTAATAGAGAAGTTTTATATCGTTGCACCATTGAGAAAGATCAAAAAATTTTAGAAATAGAATTAAGATACATCAAAATGACAATTCAGGGAACAACAAAACCGTTCTCTAATTTTCATCCAGATTATAGTCAGACAGTCATTCAGTTTAAGTATTTAGATAAAGACTTCAAAGTAATAACTTCAGAACGTACAGGGTTAATAGAAAATGATAAAAATATTTGGATGCATCCACCAAGAAGTGATGATGTTGGGATTTTACAATTATCAGCTTTCCCATACATTAAATTAGATGCTACTAAAAGATGGCAATGGAAATTGGATGCTGCATTTCAAAATTATCAAGATGTTCATCTAACACATAATTATAAAAAAGGAAAATCTATAAATTATCAAAATGATTTGGGTAATATAGTCTGTACTCCTATATATGCAACTTCTAAAAGTTATTTAGGTACAACCACATCTAATTTTCTGTTTAATGAGACTTATGGTTTTATACAGCTTAAATTCATGACTATTGAGAATACAACTATTACGCTAGATTTAATTCTGAATGAAGATTAAATTTTAAAGCGTTAACATTTCCGAAGAAAAATCAAATTTCAGTTTTAGAGGATTCACGAACAATCAATTTTGTTTCTAATTCAACAGTTTTAAAGGTGATAGGTTCTTTCTTTTTTCGCTTTTTAATTTCTTTATACAGTAATTTAAACGCTGTTTTTCCCATCAAAAAACCAGGTTGATCTATTGTAGAAAGTGTTGGTGATATCACAGAAGACATAAACCAATTACTAAAACCTATTATTGCTATATCCTCTGGAACTTTAATGCCTCGTTTATTAAATGCGGTAATAGCACCTATGGCAACTAAATCTGTATTAATAAAAATACCATCTACATCTGTATGGTCTTTTAAAAGTTGATTAGCGTAAAAAGTGCCTTCATCAAAACTCATATCATTTAAAATATAAACTAATGATGGATCATAAGGAATGTTATTATCTGTTAATGCTTTTTTATAACCTAAAAAACGATCAATAGAATTTTGCGGTAGTAATGGTCCTCTAAAATGAGCAATTCGTTTACACCCAATATCAATTAAATGTTGGGTTGCGATATAAGCTGCTTTTCTATCATTAATGATCACTTTCGAGCAATTGACAATTTTAGCGATTTTATCAAACATGACTAAAGGAACCTCTTGAATCATTAAGTTTTCAAGATGTTTAAAATCTGCAGTACCATTAGCGAGTGATATCAAAATGCCGTCAACCCTTTGACTAATTAAAAGATCTAGTTGTTTTTTTTCTAATTCGTAAGACTCATTTGATTGTAGAATAATCACGAGGTATCCTTTAGTTTCAGCTTGACTAATAATACCTTTAATAACACTAGAGAAAAAATGATGAACAACTTCTGGTATGATTAAACCAATAGTTTTGGACTCACTCCTACGTAAATTCACTGCAAAAGCATTGGGTTTATAATTTAGAGTTTTTGCAAGTTCTTTAACTAATCGCTTTGTTTTTTTGCTCACATCTGGATAATCTTTTAGAGCTTTTGAAACTGTGGTAATGGATATACCCAATGTTTCGGCAATCTGTTTAAGAGTTACTGGCTTCATATTTGAAAATGTTTAGCTTAAAAATACGTAATTATTATAAATCGAAAACGTTTTCGGTAAAATCGAAAACGTTTTCGATTAATTATTTGACATTTTTAGATGATAATAAATATAGATTTGACAGTAATTAACCGAAATAATTATCAAATTATTAAAATAAACTAAAAATGATCACAACAAAAAAATGTTACAGTTTATTAATTCTATTCCTAATGTCGGTGTCGGCTTTAGTGGCACAATCAACAATATCAGGTAATGTATCAGATAATGCTGGTGTACCTTTAGGTGGAGTTAATGTTATTCTTAATGGTACAACTCAAGGAGCAGTTTCAGATTTTGATGGAAATTATACAATTTCCAATGTTGAAAACGGAACCTATACATTAAATGCTACATATTTAGGATTTTCAAAATTTAATAAAAGTGTTTCTGTCGATGGATCAGATATTATTGTTGATATTATAATGAGTGAAGATGCAGAATCTTTAGACCAAGTGATTATAACAGGTGTTACTAATCCGAAATCTAGAATAGAATCTAGTGTGTCTGTAACAACTATGCGTCCTGAAGTAATTCAACAGTCTGCACCAAGGACTACAGCTGAAATTTTTAGAACAATTCCTGGTATTCGATCTGAGTCCTCTGGTGGTGAAGGAAACTCAAATATAGCAGTTCGTGGTGTGCCAGTTTCTTCTGGTGGATCTAAATATGTACAATTGCAAGAAGATGGATTACCTGTTTTATTATTTGGTGATATGTCATTTGCAACTGCAGATATTTTTACAAGATATGATGCTAATATTGGAAGAATAGAAGCAATTAGAGGTGGATCTGCTTCTACATTGTCTTCAAACTCTCCTGGTGCAATTATTAACTTAATTAGCAAAACGGGAAAAGTTGAAGGTGGTTCACTCGCTACATCTTTTGGATTAGATTACGGTAATTTTAGAACAGATTTTGATTATGGAGCTCCTATAACAAATGGACTTTATTTTCATATGGGTGGATTTTATAGAGTAGGTGAAGGTATTAGAGATGCTGGATATACTGCAAACAATGGTGGACAGTTTAAATTCAACTTAACTAAAGAATTTGATAAAGGTTATGTTAGACTTTATGCTAAATATTTAAATGACAAAGCGATTGCATATTTACCAAACCCAATTAAAGTTACAGGAACAAATGCAGATCCTACATTTGAAGATATTCCTAATTTTGACGCAAATAGTCAAACACTACATACACCTTATTTAGATCAAAATGTTGGTCTAGGAGCTAATGGAGAGTTAAGACGATCAAATGTAAGTGATGGTATGAATCCAATTTCTACATCATTTGGAATTCAAGCATCTTTTGATTTAGGAGATGATTTCAAAATCACAAATAATGGTAGATTCTCATCTAATAAAGGTGGATTTAATTCTCCTTTTCCAGCAAGTGTTTCAACAGCAAGTGATTTTTTAGCTGGTGATTTTGCAACAGATAATGGGTATGATTCATTAGTATATGCAAATGGAGATGGTGCAGTGAGTGGTACGTCTTTATTAACACCAGTTGTTTTGTTTGATACACAATTAAACAACTTTAATAATTTTATGAATGATATACGTTTAACCAAAAGCTTTGATAACTTAGATGTTACTGTTGGTTACTTTAAAGGCATACAAAATGTTTCTATGTCATGGTTATGGAACTCATATTTACTAGAGGCTTCAGGTGAAGATGCAAGATTGATTGATGCGCTAGATGCTGGTGGAAATCCACTTTCTGTAAATGGTCTAGTAGGTTATGGTGCAGCATTTTTTGGTAACTGTTGCCAACGTAGCTATGATACCAGATACAATACTTCTGCTCCATATTTAGCTTTAGCTTTTGAGGCTTCAGATAAATTAAATTTTGATGCGAGTATTCGGTATGATAAAGGTCAAGTAGATGGTTCTTTTTCTGGACCAGTAACGTCTGAATTTGATATTAATAATGATGGTGAGATTTCTTTACCAGAGCAAACAGTACAATCTATAGATTTAGCAAACCCAACTATAGTTAATTATGATTATGATTATGTGTCATTCTCTTTAGGTGCTAACTATTTAATTAAAGATAACGAAGCAATATTTGCACGTTACAGTAGAGGTGGATCAGCAAAAGCAGATCGTATTTTATTTGCAGGTTTGGATTACACGAATAGTGATGGAATAAATGCATTAGATTTTATTAATCAAGCTGAAATAGGATACAAAAGAGGATTTGAAAAAGGAGCACTATATGCAACATTATTTTTTGCTAAAACAATCGAAGAAGGTGGTTTTGAAGCCACTTCAAATAGTATAATTGAAAATGATTATAAATCTGTTGGTATAGAAGTTGAAGGTTCTTATAGATTTAACGATGATTTTGATGTACGTGGTGGATTAACATTCACAGATGCTGAAATTGATTCAGGTGATAATGCAGGAAATACGCCAAGAAGACAACCAGATTTCATTTATAATTTTATTCCAGCGTATAACTTTGGAAAAACAAACCAGAACTCATTTGGTTTTAGTTTCATTGGACAGAGTAAAGCATTTGCTCAAGATTCTAACGAGTTAGTATTACCAGGATTTGTAATTGTAAATAGTTTTATAAACTTCGGAATTACTGATAATTTAAATGCAAACCTTTCAGCAAACAACCTGTTTGATTCTTTAGGAATTACAGAATCTGAAGAGGGTAGTATTACTGAAGGTCAAACAAATTATTTAAGAGTTAGGCCAGTTCCAGGAAGATCAATCTCTCTTGGACTTAAATATAGTTTTTAATAAATTTTAAGTGTTAACTAAATTTATTGAGTTTTTTAAATTGATTTGAGTTGAAAGAGTCAATGTTTTTCATAGCATTGACTCTTTTTTTACTAAAACGAAGTACATTTAAGTACTATATATTAATCTAGAATAAAGGTGCTATGTTAAAAAAACCAAAATTAACTTTCTGGCAAATCCTTAACATGAATGTTGGATTCTTTGGTATTCAATATAGTTTTGGTTTGCAACAAAGTGCAGTAACACCAATTTATGATTTTTTAGGCGCTAGTCCAGATCAAATTCCGTTGTTACACCTTGCTGGTCCTGTAACAGGTTTATTAGTACAGCCTCTTGTTGGAGCATTAAGTGATAAAACTTGGAGTCCTAAATTTGGAAGAAGAAAACCATTTTTTTTAATAGGTGCAATTCTATGTAGTTTAACTTTATTAGCATTTCCTTTTAGTAGTTCATTATGGATGGCTGCTGGTTTATTATGGATTCTAGATGCAGGAAACAATACTGCAATGGAGCCTTATAGAGCACTTATTGCAGATAAGTTAGATGATGAGCAACAACCACTAGGTTTTCAAATGCAAAGTTTCTTTACAGGGTTAGGTCAAGTATTAGCTAATTTATCATTATTTATTTTTCCTTTAATTTTTATAGGAACCACAGGTGCTTTGCCAACATGGGTTTACGCCTCTTTTTTCTTAGGAGCAGCTTGTTCAATTGGAACAATACTATGGAGTATTAGTAAAACAAAAGAAATCCCTCCAACAGCAGAAGAATTAGCAAAACTTAGGAGTGAGAAAAGAAGTGTTATTGGACCTTTAATAGAAATTTTATCAGCTATAAAAGACATGCCAAAAGTAATGTGGCAATTGGCATTAGTGTATTTGTTTCAATGGTATGCATTGTTTTGTTATTGGCAAAATTCTTCTAAAAGCGTTGCGCTTTCTGTTTGGAATGCAACACCAGATAATAAAGAAGCTTATAGTGAAGCTGTAAGTTGGACTGGTTTAGTAAACGGTTGGTATAATGTAGTCACATTTTTAGTAGCCTTTGCATTGGTTGGTTTTGCAAAAAAATATAGTGCCAAAAAAGTACATGCTTTTTGTTTAGTAATAGCTGCACTTGGATTTTTAGCATTTCCGCATATAGAAAATAAAAACCTACTATTTTTCGCCATAACCGGTTTTGGTATTGGTTGGGCAAGTATGATGGGAATTCCATATTTAATGGTTGTAGCAGATATTCCTAAAGAACGCTATGGTGTTTATATGGGAATTATAAATATGATGATTGTCATTCCTATGATTTTTCAAACCTTAACTTTTGGATATATTCTGAAAAACTTCTTAAATAATGATCCTCGTCAAGCCATAACATTTGCAGGTGTATTGCTACTTATAGCTACTGTTTGCACATTGCTTATAAAAACTAAGAAAGTGGATAGAACCGTAAACTTAGATTTTTAGAAATAAATTAAATCCAATATTATTTTAACAATTTTTAATTAACAAAAAGAGTAGTAGCTATGATTAATCAAATTCCTGACGTTTATGGAAAGAAATTTGTAAATGGTATTCAACATCCTCATTTATATATATGGGATGCTTGGTCTTATGTCGAAGACGATACTATTCATTTATATAGTTTAGCAGTTTCACGTTTAAAACCAGATGGAACAGAATTGCATCCCAACGATCGTAATGATTTTCCTTTTCATATAAGACATTTTACTTCTGTGGATAATGGTGTTAGTTGGAAAGATCAAGGATGTTTTTTAAATATAAAGGACACTTCAAAACATAATTTTAAGACTATTTGGAGTGGTAGTGTTAAACTTATGCCTAATGGCAAAAAATTAGTAGCTTATACTGGTCTTGAAAATATAGATTCAAATCATTGTTTTCTTCAAAGTATTGCTTTAGGAATTTCCGAAGATGGCTATACTGTAAACCATATAGATGATGAAGTTTTATCCTCACCTTTGCGAGATTGGAAAAGTATAACAGAAAGAGGATATTATATTGATGTTGTAGATCATTTAGGGAGCAACAATGGTGAAGAAGATGGTCCAATCTTATCTTGGCGTGACCCATTTGTTTTTTACGATAAAAATGAGAAACTAAACTTATTTTGGGCTGCAAAAACACACCCAAGAACTGGAGCTATGGCAAGAGTCACTTTAAAACCTAAAGGTGAATTTTTTGAAATTGAAGAACTTCATCCTCCAGTTACTGTTCCAGATATAGGTGAATTTACGCAGATTGAAGTTCCAAAAATAGTATATGATGATGTGCAAGATAAATACTATCTGGTTATCGCAAGCTGTAATCGTTTATATGAAAATCAACCAGATTCTGAAATTAATAAAGCAGTAAGGGTTTACGCATCAAAATGTATTGATGGTCCATGGGAATCTCTAGGTGATAAAATTCTTAGTAAAGAGTGTCTATTCGGTGTTACTATCTTAAAAACAGATTTTAAAAATAACCGTTTACTTTGTATTGCACCTTATACTGAAGCTGCAAGTAATAATTTAATGCTCACGTTTGCTCCAACATTTTATATTTATTTAGATGAACTTAGAGTTGAGTTTTTAAATCAAAAATAAACTAGTTTTTTAACCGATTCAAATATTTTGAATGCATGAAAGAATTGACAATAGCCTGTTTTGGCGAAGTGCTTTGGGACATATTCCCTACTCATAAAAAAATTGGAGGAGCACCTTTAAATGTTGCCATAAGATTAAAATCTTTAAACAATAATGTTTCTATTATTAGTAGGGTTGGAAAAGATGATTTAGGATCTTCTCTATTAGAATTTATAGATGAAAAAGGTGTGAATATTAATAACGTTCAAGCTGATCCAAAATTGAAAACAGGAGAAGTAAAAGTGATGCTTGACGATAAAGGTTCAGCTTCTTATGAAATTAGCTTTCCAAGAGCTTGGGATCAAATAGAAATTACAGATTCAGATAAAGAATTAGTAAAAAAATCAGATGCATTTATTTTTGGTAGCTTAATAGGAAGACATAACACTTCTAAAAACACTTTAAGTAGTTTACTTGAAATGGCAAACTATAAAATATTTGACGTTAACTTAAGAGCACCATATTATTCTATTGAACTTTTAGTGGAATTTATGAATCAGGCTAATTTTATTAAATTCAATGATGATGAATTACAGGAAATAAGTATTTGTTTAGGATCTCAACATAGGTCTATAGAGCAAAATATTAAGTTTATAGCAAATAAAACAAATACTGCACATATTTGCGTAACAAGAGGTAAAGATGGAGCTGTTTTATTCTACAATGAGAATTTATACTATAATGAAGGGTATTCGGTTAATGTCATTGATACAGTAGGAGCTGGAGATTCTTTTTTAGCTACGTTGATAAATGGCTTGTTGAAAAATAAACATCCACAAAATGCTATTGATATTGCTTGTGCTGTTGGAGCAATCGTAACACAACATGAAGGTGCAAATCCGAAGATTACTACTAAAGATGTCCAGAGTTTTTTAGACTCTAAATCTTAAGGTTCATTTCCGAAGAAAACTAAATAATTCTCAGTTTAAGTTACTCCTAAAAGAGTTACATTTGTAATTCGGTTTGTCGCCAACGATAATTACAAATTGATTAATTCACATAGCAAATATGAGCAAGCAAAGTAAACGCAGAGAAGCTTTAGTATATCACGCAAAACCAACTCCAGGAAAAATACAAGTTGTTCCTACCAAAAAATATGCTACACAAAGAGATTTGTCTTTAGCGTATTCACCAGGAGTTGCAGAACCTTGTTTAGAGATTGAAAAAGATATAAAGAACGTTTATAAATATACAGCAAAAGGAAATCTTGTTGCTGTAATATCGAACGGAACAGCTGTTTTAGGTCTAGGTAATATTGGTCCAGAAGCATCTAAACCAGTAATGGAAGGTAAAGGCTTACTTTTTAAAATATTCGCAGATATAGATGTGTTTGATATTGAGGTTGGTACTGAAAATATTGAAGAATTTATTCAAACCGTAAAGATGATTGCACCAACGTTTGGTGGTATTAATCTTGAAGATATTAAAGCTCCTGAGGCTTTTGAAATAGAACGTCGACTAAAAGAGGAATTAGATATTCCTGTGATGCATGATGATCAACATGGTACTGCTATTATTTCTGCAGCTGCATTATTAAATGCTTTAGAAATTGCCGGAAAGAAAATAGATGAGGTAAAGATTGTGATTAGTGGAGCAGGTGCTGCTGCAATTTCTTGTTCTCGATTATATCAAGCCTGTGGAGCAAAACGAGAGAACATGGTCATGTGTGATAGTAAAGGTGTGATTAGAGATGATCGTGATGATTTGACTACTGAAAAAGCTGAATTTGCAACGCATAGAAAAATTGACACATTACTCGAAGCTATGAAAAATGCCGATGTCTTTATTGGCTTATCAAAGGCAGATATTGTGACTTCAGATATGCTTTTAGCTATGGCTAAAAATCCTATTGTTTTTGCTATGGCAAATCCTGATCCAGAAATCCCATATGATATTGCAATTGCAACACGTAAGGATATTATTATGGCTACAGGACGAAGTGACCATCCTAATCAAGTAAATAATGTGCTTGGGTTTCCGTTTATTTTTAGAGGTGCTCTTGATGTACGCTCTACAAAAATAAATGAAGCTATGAAAATGGCAGCTGTACATGCGTTAGCAAATTTAGCTAAAGAACCAGTGCCAGAACAAGTCAATATCGCTTATGGCGAAACACGTTTGACCTTTGGACGTGATTATATTATACCAAAACCTTTTGACCCAAGATTAATTGCAGAAGTTCCTCCAGCAGTAGCAAAAGCAGCAATGGAAAGTGGTGTGGCAACAGAACCAATTCTGGATTGGGAAAAATATAAAAATGAGCTTTTAGAACGATTAGGATCTGATAATAAAATTGTGAGATTGCTTATAAATAGAGCAAAAATGAACCCAAAACGAGTGGTTTTTGCAGAAGCAGATCAGTTGGATGTTTTGAAAGCGGCTCAAATTGTTCATGATGAAGGGATTGCGATACCAATATTATTAGGGAGACGTCAAACAATCCTTAAATTAATGGAAGAGATTGAATTTGATGCAGATATACAAATTATTGATCCTAAATCTGACGAAGAAGAAGCACGAAAAAATCAATATGCAAAAGTATATTGGGATCAACGAAAACGCAAAGGTGTAACGCTTTATTCTGCAGAAAAGATAATGAGAGAGCGTAACTATTATGCTGCAATGATGGTAAATATAGGTGATGCAGATGCTTTGGTTTCTGGATATTCTAGAAGTTATCCATTAGTATTAAAACCAATGTTAGAGCTTATTGGTTTGGCTACAGGTTCTACAAGGGCAGCAACTACTAATGTTATGATGACTCAACGTGGACCAATGTTTTTAAGTGATACGTCTATTAATATTAATCCATCAGCAGAAGATTTAACGAGAATTGCTCAAATGACTGCAGGTGTTGTTAAAATGTTTGGTATGGAGCCTGTTATGGCAATGATTTCGTATTCAAATTTTGGATCTTCTAAAAATCAAACAGCAGTAAAGGTTAGAGAAGCTGTTGAGTATCTACATAAAAGACATCCAGATTTACTTGTTGATGGTGAATTGCAAACCGATTTTGCGCTCAATCGAGATTTGCTAGAAGAGACTTTCCCATTCTCAAAACTAGCAGGAAATAAGGTGAATACTCTAATTTTTCCTAATTTAGAATCGGCTAATATCACCTACAAATTATTAAAGGAACTCAATAAAGCAGACTCAATTGGACCTATTATGATGGGTATGAAAAAACCTGTTCATATCTTACAATTACATGCTAGTGTAGATGAAATTGTAAATATGACTGCCATTGCAGTAATTGATGCGCAACAAAAAGCGAAGTTAACTAGTAATTAAGCAGAGCGTAATACCAAACTAATCGCCTTTGTAATGCAAATAATTTTATTACATTTGAGTTTTCAATTTTAATTGTGAAATAGTTAACGCTATCTCATGATTTGGATCAAACCCAATTGAGTAATGATAACGCATATTCAAGGTAAATTAGTAGAGAAGAACCCAACAGATGTTGTCATAGACTGCAATGGTGTTGGATATCTTTTAAATATATCATTGCATACATTTTCTCAAATCCCTGATCAAGAGGCTCTCAAATTATTTACACATTTAATTGTTAGAGAGGATTCTCATACACTTTTTGGTTTCTCATCTGTTTCAGAACGTGAAATTTTTAAATTATTATTGTCTGTAAGCGGAATTGGAGCAAATACGGCAAGAATGATGTTGTCATCTTTATCACCACAACAAGTTAAAGAAGGTATTGCACATGGTGATGTTGCACTAATCCAGTCTATTAAGGGTATTGGAGCCAAAACAGCAGCACGAGTCATATTAGATTTAAAAGATAAAGTACTTAAAGTGTACGATATTGACGAAGTTTCTGTTAATAAAAACAATACGAATAAAGATGAAGCGTTATCTGCTTTAGAAGTTTTAGGATTTGCTAAAAAACAAGCAGAACGTGTTTTGGATAAAATTGTATCAAAACAACCAGATGCAACAGTAGAAAACATTATTAAAGAAGCGTTAAAAAATTTATAGAAATTTGAGTACAACTAACTTTACTTTTTCAAAATCATATCAACTACTTTTTGTAATTGCTTCATTATTGTTTAGCGGTTTTAGTCATGCACAAACAGACCCTGTTGAACAAGACTCAACTAAAACAGGATTTTCTTTAGGTAGATTGAGCATCCCTAATCCACAAAGTATTGTTTCAAAATATACTTATGATCCTATTACAGATAGATACATTTATACAGAAACAGTTGGAAATTTTAATATCAATTATCCAATAATTTTAACACCTGCGGAATTTCAAAGACTCGTTTTACTTGAGCAACAACAAAAATATTACAAACAAAAAATTGATGCTGCAGCCGGACAAAAAGAAGGCGCAGAAGATGAGCAAAAAAATCTTTTACCAGAATTTTATGTCAATTCAGGGTTTTTTGAAACTATTTTTGGAGGTAACACCATTGAAGTTATACCACAAGGATCTGCAGAAGTTGATCTAGGAGTTTTATTCACAAAACAAGATAATCCAACATTCTCTCCTAGAAATCGAAGCAATTTTACATTTGACTTTGATCAACGTATTAGTTTAAGTTTATTAGGTAAAGTAGGTACGCGTTTACAAGTAACTGTTAATTATGATACAGAATCTACATTTGATTTTCAACAATTAACAAAATTAGAATACACACCAACAGAAGATGATATCGTTAGAAAAATTGAAGTAGGTAACGTAAGTATGCCTCTCAATAGTTCATTAATTACAGGTGCACAGAGTCTATTTGGTGTTAAAACCGAATTACAATTTGGTAAAACTAGAGTCACAGCAATTTTCTCTGAACAAAAATCACAATCACAATCTGTTGTTGCTCAAGGTGGAGGAACCGTTGAAGAATTTGAATTCTTTGCTAGAGATTATGATGAGAATAGACACTATTTCTTAGCACAATATTTTAGAGATACTTATGATGAATCTATGCTGCGTTATCCGTACATCGCTAACAACGTACAGGTAACAAGAATTGAAGTTTGGGTGACTAATAGAAGCAATCAAACAGATAATGTTAGAAATGTTGTTGCCTTACAAGATATTGGAGAATTTGAAACTGTTGGTTTAAATGGAGGAATACCACCTGGAGGATTTATAAATGCTGCTGGTTCTCAATTTCCAGATAATGAGAATAATGCTTTTGATCCAACAAATATTGGTGGTGCAGGTTCATTCTTGTCGTCTGCAGTTAGAGATATTACAACTGCAGAACAAGGGATTTTAACACCTGCGAATGAAGGTTTTGACTTCGGAAAACTTGAGAATGCAAGAAAATTAGAACAAGGAAGAGATTATGAGCTAAGCCAACAATTAGGATATATTTCGTTAAATCAAAGATTACTTAATGATGAAATCCTTGCAGTTGCATTTCAATATACAATTGGAGGCGAAGTCTATCAAGTAGGTGAATTTGCTAATGATGGTGTAAATTCAACAGCATCAGGAAATGATACAGATAGTGATGGGATTCCAGATTCTATTGATTCAGATGTTAATGGTGATGGTACTGAAGATAATGGACCAGATACAGATGGTGATGGTATTAATGATACTGGTGATGCAGATGTTAATGGTGACGGAACAATCGATAATGGACCAGATGCCAATTTTGATGGGATTAATGATAGTTTCGTAACTGTTCAAGAAGGTTCTACACAAAGTTTAATAGTTAAAATGTTGAAGAGTCCAATAACAGATGTCAATCAGCCAATTTGGGATTTGATGATGAAAAACATCTATGATACTGGCGCTTTTCAATTAGATAAAGAAGATTTTAGACTTAACATTTTTTATACTGAAGCTTCGCCATTAAACTATATCTCTCCAGTGGAAGGTTCAACTTTCCCTGCATTTGACAATAATACACCTTTTGATACATCTGATGATGGCGAAATTATAGATACACCTTTAATTAGATTATTTCATTTAGATAGATTAAACTATAACAACGATCCACAAGCAGGTGGAGACGGTTTCTTTGATTTTGTGCCAGGCTTGACTGTGTTGACACAAAATGGGAAAATTATATTTACAAAAGCAGAACCTTTTGGTCGTTATCTCTTTGATATTCTTGATGATGATGGTAATGATTTTGATAATGAGGCAGATTATGAGTATAACGAAGGTGATGCTGGTCCAGATCCATATAACTTAAACCAACTTAAATACGTTTACGATATACTCTATAAGCAAACAAAAACTGCGGCTTTAGATGAAGCTGAGAAAAATAAATTTCAAATAAAAGGACGTTATAAGTCTTCAGGAGGTGATGGGATTCCATTAGGAGCTTTTAATGTGCCTAGAGGTTCTGTGGTTGTTACTGCTGGTGGACGAACATTAGTTGAAGGTCAAGATTATACAGTTAATTATCAAATTGGTCGCGTTTATATTATTGATGAAGCTTTAAAATCATCCAATATTCCTATTAATGTTTCTGTAGAAAATAATGCCGTATTTGGACAGCAAACAAGACGTTTTACTGGTGTAAATGTAGAGCATCAAATTAATGAAAACTTTGTATTAGGTGCGACGCTATTAAACCTTAATGAACGTCCAATCACACAAAAAGCAAACTATAATACTGAGCCAATTAATAATACAATATTCGGTTTTAATGGTAATTACTCAACTGAGGTGCCATTTTTTACAAGATTGGTTAATAAACTTCCAAATATTGATACAGATGCGCCTTCAAACTTATCAGTTAGAGGTGAGTTTGCTTATTTAGCACCTGGAGCACCTAAAGGAACAGACTTTGATAACGAAGCCACAGCTTATGTAGATGATTTTGAGGGAACTCAAGGTGCTATAGATTTATTATCTCCTCAATCTTGGTTTTTATCAAGTAGACCAAGAGGTTTAGGAAAAGTTTATGCAGGTTTTGGTGGTGAAGATGAAAATGGTATTCAAAATGGTTTTGATAGAGCATTATTAAACTGGTATACAATTGACCCTATTTTTTATAGTAATCAACGTCCAGGTGATATTAGTGATGAAGATGTTTCTGACCTTTATACAAGACGAGTATTTATTGATGAGGTTTTTCCAGAAATTGATGTTGCTCAAGGTCAGAGTACAGTGATAAACACTTTAGATTTAGTGTATTACCCTTCGGAAAGAGGTCCATACAATTTTGATCCAGATGCAGATGGAGATACTATAGATCCAAATAATAGTTGGGCAGGAATTACAAGACAAATAACGTCTACAGATTTTGAACAAGCTAATGTAGAGTATATTGAATTTTGGTTAATGAATCCTTTTATGGATGATAGTGGGAATACTATTTTGAGTTCTTCTCCAGGAAGCCTGTTTATTAATTTGGGTAACATTTCCGAAGATGTCATAAAAGATGGTAAAAAACAATATGAAAATGGTTTGCCAGAAGATGGAGATATAACGCCTTTATTGCCTGTAACAGCATATCAAACGGTTGTACCTAGAAATCAATCATTAATTTATACATTCTCTACTGGTGGAGAAGAACGTGCTAATCAAGATGCTGGTTATGATGGGTATGATGATGCTCAAGAATTAGCACAATTTGGAGCACAATTTGGACCAGATCCATCAAAAGATAATTATACCTATTACTTAAATACTGAAGGTGATATTTTTGATCGCTACAAAAAATACAACGGTCAACAAGGTAACTCTCCAGATGTATTTACAGATACTAATAGAGGTTCTACTGTACAACCTGATGTAGAGGATATCAATAGAGATAATACAATGAATACTATTGATAGTTATTTTCAATATGAAGTAAAAATTGATCCTACGACATTAAATGCGAATAACCCTCAAATTAATGATATAAAACAAAGGCCAGTTACATTACCTAATGGTCAAACTGCAGATGTCACTTACTACCAATTTAGAATTCCAATTTCTGAACCTACTGAAGCAATTGGTGGTATTTCAGATATTAGATCCGTTCGTTTTGCTCGTTTGTTTTTAAAAGATTTTGAAGAAAAAACAGTCATGCGTTTTGCGACTTTAGATTTAGTGCGTAGTGATTGGAGACGTTATAAATTAACGCTTGATGATGAAGCAAATAATGATAATGATACTACAGATTTTACTGTTGGTGTTGTTGGTCTTCAGCAAAATGAAGGAAATTATTTCTTACCACCAGGAGTTGTATTAGAGCAATTAAATAACAACAATAATATTATTAGACAAAATGAGCAATCCTTACAATTAGAGGTTTGTGATTTAGAACCACAAGATTCACGTGGTGTGTTTAAAAATATTAATGTAGATATGAGGCAATATAATAAACTGCGGATGTTTATTCACGCAGATGAAGGTGAGTCTACAACTATGCTTAGTGATGGTGATTTAATTGGTTTTATTAGAATGGGTAATGACTTTACTCAAAATTATTATCAAATTGAAGTACCTCTACAAGTCTCAACTGGAACGTCAACTGCTGAATCTGTTTGGCCTGAAGTCAATGAGATTAATATTGATCTAGATGTATTAGAACAAGTAAAATCATTAGGAATTGCAGATGGTTCTCTAGCGAACTTAGAGCCAACATTTTATGATTTGATTGGTGGTGAATTAACAGCAACAACTGAATTTGCTTTACCAGTAGTTCCTGGTCAGCATAGAATTGGTATTAAAGGAAATCCAAACTTTGGAGATGTAAGAGTTTTAATGGTAGGTGTTAAAAATTCTGGTCAAAGTGGAATGGATGCCTGTGGTGAAATTTGGTTTAATGAACTTCGATTAGCAGATTTAGATAACGAAGGTGGATGGGCTGCTGTAGCAGCAGTGGATGCTAATTTTGCAGATTTTGCTAACATAAGTGCTACTGGACGTAAAAGTACTATTGGTTTTGGTTCTGTAGAGCAAAGACCAAATGAGAGAAGTAGAGAAGATGTTGAGCAGTACGATGTAGTCACTAATTTAAATTTAGGTCAGTTACTACCAAAAAAATGGGGAATTCAATTACCATTCAATTACGCTGTTGGTGAACAAATTATAACACCAGAGTATGATGAGTTTTATAGAGATATAAAATTACAAACGCAGTTGGATAACACAACTAATCGTGATTCAATCTTAAAAGTTAACGAGAATTATACCAAACGTAAGAGTATCAATTTTATTGGAGTAAGAAAAAATAGAACAGGGGATTCAAAACCACGTTTTTATGATGTAGAAAACCTGACATTTAATTATTCTTATAATAAAGAGGAGCGTCGTGATTTTGAAATTGAGCGTGCCTTAAGTCAGCAGGTTAGAGCTGGAGTTAATTACGCATACAGTTTTGATGCCAAACCTATTGAACCATTTAAGAAAAACGATTCGCTGTTTACAGGAAAATACTGGAAGATTTTAAAAGACTTTAATTTTAATCCTGTACCTACAAGTTTTACGGTGAATACAGATATTTTACGTCAATTTAATAAGCAAAAATTTAGAGAAGTAGATTTAACAGGAGATAATATTGGTTTAGAAGAATTATTCCGAAGAAATTATAATTTCAATACCCAATATGCTATTAATTATAACTTAACCAAAGCGTTGAGTTTAAACTTCACTGCTGCAAATACAAATATTGTTAGAAATTATTTTGTTGATGATGTAATTAATGGACGACAAAATCCAGACTTAGATGTTTGGGATGGCTTTTTTGATTTAGGTGATCCTAATATTCAAAATCAACAATTACAAGTTAATTATGAAATCCCATTATATAAGATTCCTACGTTGAGTTTTATGAGAGCGACGTATTCATACACTGGAGATTTTCAATGGCAAAAAGGGTCAGATTTAAATACTAATCTACCTATTCAAAATGAAGATGGATCATTTACAACTTACAATTTGGGTAACTCTATTCAAAATGCAAATACACATAATATCAACTCCACATTTAATATGGAGACGTTGTATAAGCATGTAGGTCTTACTAAAAAGAAAACAAGAGGAGCTAGAACACCTAAAAGAGCAACTCCAGGTGCTTTAGATAAAGATGGAAAATCTACAACTCCTGCTGCTGCAGAAAACGGACCAGCTAAAAAAGGAGCAGGCTCTAAAATATTAAATGCTGGTATAGATTTATTGACTGCAGTAAAACGAATTCAAATAAATTATACCGAAAATAATGGTTCATTATTACCAGGTTATTTAAGAACTCCAGGATTTATAGGCACATTTAAACCTACGTTAGGTTATACTTTTGGTAGTCAAAGTGATATTAGAAATTTAGCTGCCAGAAATGGTTGGCTAACCGTATTCCCAGATTTCAACCAACAATATAGTGAGACAACAAATCGTATTTTAGATATCTCTGCAGATATTGAGTTGATTCCAGATTTAAATATAGATATCACTGGAGGACGTACCTATTCTGAAAATATGACTCAAAACTTTAGAGTTGAAGATTTTGTAGACGCCAATGGTAACTTGGGATCAGATGGTGTGTTAGATTATAACCCATTGATTACTAATTCCTTCGGAAATTTTAATATTTCAACAGCTTTAATTAAAACATCATTTAGTAAGAGTGACGAAAATCAATCTGCAGCATTTGATGATTTTAGAACAAACAGATTAGTAGTTGCTAGACGTTTAGCACGAGAGTTTTATGGTAATGATAACTTCTCTGTGGATGCAGAAGGCTACCCTTTAGGGTTTGGAAAAAACAGTCAGGCTGTATTGTTACCATCATTTTTAGCCGCTTATAAAGGCACAAATCCAGATAAGATTAGTTTATCTGCTTTTAGAGATATTCCAATTCCTAATTGGCAATTAAAATATACAGGTTTCATGAAAATGAAGTGGTTTAAAAAACGATTTAAGCGTTTTTCAATCACACATGGTTACCGTTCTAGTTATACAATAAATCAATTTAGAACCAACTTAGATTTAAAACCAGGAGATTTGCAACCAGGAGTGGCTTACGAAGATCAACCTAATTTTAATGATGTTGTAGATCAATCGGGAAATTTTAAAAACCAAACTATTTTTAGTAACATCAATTTAGAGGAACAATTTAGTCCGTTATTCAGAATTGACTTTGAAATGAAAAATTCAGTTAAGATTCTAGCCGAAATGAAAAAAGACCGAATCTTGTCTATGAGTTTTGATAATAACTTATTGACAGAAATTCAAGGTCATGAGTACATATTAGGTTTAGGTTATCGTATCAAAGATTTGCGTATACGTTCTAAATTAGCAGGACCAAAGCAAGTGATTAAAAGTGATTTAAATATGAAGGCAGATGTTTCAGTACGAAACAATAAAACCATTATTAGATATTTGGACATAGAAAATAATCAAATCACACAAGGTCAAACTATTTGGGGCTTAAAGTATACAGCAGATTATGCGTTCTCTAAAAACTTGACGGCAATATTCTACTTTGATTATACATTCTCAGAGTATGAAATATCAACGGCATTTCCGCAAACGACAATTAGATCAGGATTTACTTTGCGTTACAATTTTGGAAATTAGTAGTAAATAATATCTAAAAAAATTACATTTGTAACAATACAAAATATTAGATTAGAACATGAATATACCATCAGATTTAAAATACACCAAAGATCACGAATGGATCAAAATAGAAGGTGACACAGCTACAGTAGGAATCACAGATTTTGCACAAGGAGAACTTGGTGATATCGTTTATGTAGAAGTAGAAACTTTAGATGAAACGTTAGATATCGAAGAAGTTTTTGGTACCGTTGAGGCAGTTAAAACCGTTTCAGATTTGTTCTTACCATTATCTGGTGAGATAACTGAGTTTAACGAGAGTTTAGAAGACGAACCAGAGAAAGTAAACACAGATCCTTATGGTGACGGTTGGATGATTAAAATTAAATTTTCTGATGCTTCAGAAATAGATAATCTATTATCTGCCGATGATTACAAAGCTCTTATTGGCGCTTAAAAAATGGGCATTGCCTATTTTAATAGTATACGCTTTAGCATTAACTATTGGTAGTTTAGCTCATGTTGGAGGTATTCCTAGTTTAGGCTCTTCTTTTGATGATAAGATTTATCACTTTGTAGCTTATTTTTTATTTACAGTTTTAGTATATAATTACTGTAGAGAAAAAAAAGGAAAGCACATCATACTTATATCAGCTATAAGTGTCATTGTTTATGGCATTATTATTGAGGTATTACAACACGTTATGACATCATATAGAACATTAGATATTTATGATGCTTTAGCTAATGCATTAGGTGTTGTCTTTGCAACACTCATTATTAGTTTTAGAAATAAACAAAGTTAAAATGAATTAATAGCTTGCTATTTTGTCAAAAATTTGGTTAATTTAGCATTCAGAAAACCTTTTAAGCACATGGAACCTAAAAAGAATATTAAATCGGATGTAAGCAGAAACAGTTCGCTGTATTTTGCAGTAGGAATGGTATTAATGATGGCTCTAACTTATTTGACTATTAATTATAGGTCTTATGAGAAAGAAGTTATTGATATTGGACAACTAGACTTAGATGCTCTTGAAGAAGAGGATATCCCAATTACAGATCAAAAAATAGTTCCACCACCACCACCACCTCCACCACCAGTTGTGCCAGAGGAGATTGAAATTGTGGAAGATGAAAAAGAAATTGAAGAAACAGTAATTGAATCTACTGAAACTGACCAAACAGAAGAAATTGTTGAGGTTGAAGAAATTGAGGTTGAAGAAGTAGAAGAAGATATAGATGTACCTTTTAATGTTATTGAGAACGTACCAGTATTTCCAGGTTGCGAAAATGAAAAAGGTAACAATGCTAAAAAGCAATGTATGTCTGATAAAATTAGCAAATTCGTAAACAAAAAATTTGATACAGATTTAGCTAGTGAATTAGGATTATCAGGAAGACAACGTATCAACGTGATCTTTAAAATTGATAAAACTGGTAACATTGTTGGTGTGCAAGCAAGAGCTCCACATCCAGGTCTTGAAAAAGAAGCTAAGCGAGTAATCAACTTATTACCTAAAATGAAACCAGGTAAGCAAAGAGGTAAGCCAGTAAATGTACCTTACTCATTACCAATTTTATTTCAAGTACAAGACTAGATATAAATACCATATCATAAAATTTCAAAATCCCATCTAATTAGTTAGATGGGATTTTTACTTTGGTATGCTTATTGTGATTTAAACATAATATTAACATTATAAATCAAATATTATGAAAGATTTTAAAAAATCGCACGATATTGCTGGTCAGAGCAATAAAATTGTGCAAAAATCACACAAGCATGATGCAAATTTACAAAAAAACTCATCGCTGTATTTCCAAATCGGACTCATTCTTTGTCTTTTAGGTACTTATGCCTTATTTGAGATGAAGTTTGAAAACAAAGCACCTAAGCAAGATTTTGTTATTGTAGATTTTGATGACAACCCTTATTTTATACCTACAATTATTGTTGAACCTAATGTGCCTCCAAAAGCAGATCCAATTAAGAGACCAAAGGAAAAGCGTTTAATTAATGATCCGAAAATTGTAGATAATGATACACCTGATGTTGTTGAAACACCAAATATCGTAACAGATCCTCCAACGACAGATAAACCGATGGATCCAAGGAAATTTAAAGATCCAGTAGATCCAGGAAAAGATATTAAAATTGAAACGCCTTTTGATCTTACTGGTGTTGAAGTCGTTCCAGTATATCCAGGATGTGAGAAAAAGACAACCAATGGAGAGCGTATCAAATGTATGAACGAAAAAATCACAAAATTGGTTCAACGAAAATTCGATACAGATCTAGCTAGTGAATTAGGATTGTCTGGTACACAACGTATCAATGTTCAGTTTAAAATTGATAAAAACGGTAACGTTACAGAAATCTTAACCAGAGCACCACATCCAAGTTTAGAAAAAGAGGCAGCGCGTGTAACTAATAAAATACCTCAAATGGAACCTGGTTTACAAAGAGAACAACCAGTATCTGTACTTTACAATCTTCCAATTGTATTTAAAGTGAATTAAAACGTTACATTTCCGAAGAAAAAAATAAAACGATCTAGAACTAACTATAGTTTTAGATCGTTTTTTTAATAAGAAATGGTATTACTTATTTTTTGAAAAAAACAGTATCTTTCGGGCAATTAATGTTGTACTTGCTATATGAAGAATCGTTTCTTACTTGTGTTATTATTCGCTTTTGGTTTTATAACTGCGCAAGAGGTTTCTAATTTTGAAAAATCACCAGTATTTCCTGAGTGCGAATCGCAACCTATAGACGAATTAAAAGTCTGCTTTAATAATAAAATCAATGCGTTTATTTTTAAGGAATTTAAAGTTCCAGAAATAGTCAATGATGAGAGTTATAAAGGTGAAATCAAAGTACTTTTTGAAGTGGATAAAGAAGGTGAGATTTCTGTTTTGTATATAGATGCAGTTTACGATGAGCTCAAAGATGAAACAAAACGTGTTTTTGATTCTTTACCAAAAGTAACTCCAGGAACCTATAACGGGAAACCAACCTTTTATCAATATTCATTAGGTATAAAAATACCTTTGGTTGATCCTTCGGAAATTCAAACACAACAAGCAAAAGCTAAAACAATAGATTTATCAACTCCTGAAGATTTAAACGCAGATGTAAGTGATGAATATAAGAACGTTGCTGATAGCATTGTTAAATACGAAAAACTAGAATATAGTAGTCAGTTAAATATTCCATTTACACATAACTATTATTCGAGATTTGACCAAGAAATGAATGGTCTTGGAACCAATAGTCATACAGCAGCAAAACCATTTACTTACGATGAAGTTTCGGCATATTATGATTTTAAAGCTGAGAAAGAAGCTTTAGTAAAAGGCAGCGACAGTTGGTGGAGCAGAAAATTATGGAATGAACACTTAGTAGAAATTCAAGGAAAAGACTATTGGTTTACAGTAGATCCAATTTTTGATTTGCAAGTTGGTAAAGATACCGAAGCAGATTTTAGCTCTACTTATAATAATACGAGAGGAATTTTCATTCAAGGAGGTTTGGGTAAAAAATTCAATTTCACGACATCAATTTACGAGAGTCAAGGCCGATTTGCTCAATATTTTAATGAATATGCTGTAAGTATAAGAGCAGAAGGAAACGAGCCAATTGTTCCTGGAAGAGGATTATCAAAATTATTTAAAGATGGTGGTTTTGACTATCCTGTCGCAGAAGCTTACTTGTCTTATTCTCCAGCAAAATTTCTTAATATTCAATTTGGTCATGGAAAGAATTTTATAGGTGAAGGTTATAGGTCTTTATTTCAAGGTGATGCAACAAGTCCTTATCCATTTTTAAAGTTGAATACAAAATTCTGGAAAATAAAATATACCAATACTTGGATGTGGTTAAAAGATGTAAGGCCAGAAGTAACAGAAGATGGTGCATTTTTAACTAAATACATGGCAAATCACTATTTAAGTTGGAATGTCACCAAACGTTTAAACATAGGTTTATTTGAATCTGTACTTTGGGCTAATGATAACAATAGAGGGTTTGATATTAATTATTTAAATCCAGTTATTTTTTACAGAGCCATTGAGTTTTCTACAGGACAAGATGCAGGAAATGCTATTTTAGGAGCCTCAGCTAAGTACAAATGGAATAATAAAGTCAATATCTATTCACAATTCATTTTAGATGAATTTGCGATTAATGATGTTACTGCAGGCAACAAGAGTTGGAGAAATAAGTTTGGCTACCAATTAGGTGTTAAATATTTTGATGCCTTTAAAGTTGACAACTTATTGCTGCAATTTGAATACAACAGAGTACGACCTTACACATACTCTCACAATTCTATTGTATTAAATTATGCACACAACAACCAACCAATGGCACATCTTTGGGGAGCGAATTTTAGCGAAGCAATTGTTATAGGTCGTTATAATTATAAACGCTGGTTTGGTGATGCTAAATTTATCTTCGGAAAACGAGGCTTTGATTTCAATGATGGTGCTGATAATTTTAACTACGGAAGCAATATTTTTAGAACTGAAGTTGATCGTAATGCAAACACAGGAATAACCGTCGGACAAGGTAATACAACAAATGTCTTTCAAGCAGACTTAGGAGGTGGTTACATCATCAATCCTGCAACTAACTTGAGATTATTTACCAATATTACGTTTAGAAATTATAACCCAGAAGCAGATACTGCTGCAGCATTAAGTACAAGTACAGCTTGGTTTACTGTTGGAGTGAGAACAGATTTGTTTAATTGGTATAATGATTTTTAAGGATACTAGTCTCCGAAATTGATATTCCTATTAATATAAAGTTGAATAAAAATTAATGTAAGTTTACATTTAGAAAAATAACCCAATTTAGAAACGAGCATGTTAAAAATATTATCACCCAAAGGAATGATTAATTGCGAACAACATGTGACTATTAACAAACAATAAATATAAACACATGAAATACTTTAAAATACTTCCAATTCTGTTTTGTACTACAGTCCTATTTTTTTATAACTGTAATGAAGACAAAAAAGCACCAGAACAAGAAGCTGTAAAAACAGTTGAAGCTGAAAAACCAACTACAACAGAAGCTGCAAAAGTAACTCCTCCACTTAAAGAGCCTGCTCAAAATGCGAGTGGTGTTTGGCATTATACCTGTAGACTAGGTTGTCCAGGAGGTGCTGGATTAACTTCAAAGTGTGAAACATGTGGTAATACTTTAGTGCATAATACAACGTATCATGCCAATACAAACACAAATAGTTCACCAACATCTGCCCCTTTTGCTAATCCTTCAACAAGTGCAGCTACTACTCCTCCTGAGCCAGCTCAAAATGCTGCTGGAGTATGGCATTACACATGTGCAAAGGGACATGCTGGAGGCGCTGGATCTGCTGTAGCTTGTGGTACTTGTGGAGAAACTTTAGCTCATAATAAGTCTTATCACTAGTAACTTACAGTTATTGCAGGTATTAAAAACACAATAAATCTAAGCACAATGAATTTACAAAAACTACTCTTTGCAAGTGTCTTATTAATATCTAGTGCACTATGTTATGGACAAGATTATTTCGTAGTTGAAGCCGATACAACCTTTTGCAGTAACCTAGAATATGGAACGACAGCTCAAGGGTATCTGAAATCTGTACGATACACAGACAAAAATGGAAAAGCTATTGTTATTGAAGGTCGCAAAGTTGTGCCAGATGTGTCTACTTTTTACAGACAAAAGATTACAATTGATAAAATTCCTCAAAAAGCCGATAAGCCTGATAGTTATGTGAGATATACTGAACGAACTGTAGATGGAACATTAAAAGTGTATGTTAGATATCCTGGAGGTAATTTAGGTACATCAACCATTCATTCTAACGCTCCAAACCCTTTGACGATGAATAATGGCACAGTGTCTGGACGAGCTTCTGGCTCTACTCATACGATGAGTGGTCCAGGTGGAGTTTACAAGTTCTTTTTAAAACTTCCTGATGGGACTTATTATAAAATAAACAGTAAGAAGAATATGAAGAAATATATTGTTCCTTACTTACAAGAATGTGAAGCGTTTAAAAGTCAGTATGCAGGAGATTATAGTAATGAAAAGGATTCTTTCATTGAAATGATAAATTTGTATAACTCTGTTTGTAAATAGGTTTGATACGAGTTTGAACATGTTTAATTTTTCAAACTCAAATAAAAAGTACGTCTAATCTTTTCAGAGTTAATAAACCCAGTGCCATAATCCAAATCGTCATACATTTTGGTTATGGCTTCGTTTTTTGCAACCTCGTCTTCGGTTTTTCCTGCTTTTATCTCTTCGGAAATTTTAGTTCTTAAATACTCTAGCATTTTTAGAAAGGTTTGATACGCTTCTTTATTTGATAAATTCCCATGTCCAGGAATCACTTTAGTATCATCATCTATAAGTTGAAGTCCTAATTTCACAGCATTAATATAACCATCAACACTGCCTCCTGAGTCTAAATCAATATAAGGATAGCGACCATTAAAAAAAGTGTCACCTGTATGTAAAACATTACTTTTTGTGAAATATAGCAATGCGTCACCATCGGTATGTGCGTGTTCTACATGAAAAACTCCAATTTTCTCTCCATTGATATGTAAGCTCATCTCATCGTTAAAGGTGATAATTGGCAAAGCTGCTTTAGCTTCCGAAGAACCATCACGCTTTGGAGTTGATTCCATACGTTGTCTTACATTATCATGAGCAATAATGGTAGCACCTAGTTTTTGCATGTTCTCATTTCCGCCTGTATGATCACCATGATGATGCGTATTAACTAAAAATTTGATGTCTTTTTCGCTTAACGCTTTAATTGCTGTATGTATTTTTTCTGAAAGTGGCGCAAATTGGTCATCAATTAGAAAAACTCCATCGTCACCTATAGAAACTCCAATATTTCCACCAGCACCAATAAGCATGAATACATGATCTGAAACTTTTATAGTTTCAATTTCTACTTTATCAAAGCGTTGTGCGTTGGCAAGATTTCCGAAGATAAAAAAGAGAATCAATGCGATTGCAGATAAATGTTTCATAGTTGTGCGTTTTGAGTATAAAGTCTTATAAAGATAGTTAAACTTACATTGGCTTTTAATTAATTATGTTTTGAATTGTCCAAAACCTTTTTTAAAAGTATCTTTGCAAACGCAATAAAATATCTCAAATTGAGTACTGTAAAATCATCTGTAAACCAAGTGTCTTTAATTTCCGATTTTAAGGAAATTACTAAAATGAGACTATCCTTAAGTGTCGTGTTTTCTGCGCTTTCTGGTTATTTACTTGGTGCTATTGAAGTGGATTTCTATACATTGACTTTGTTAGCTTTTGGTGGTTATTTTATGGTTGGCGCTTCTAACGCATTTAATCAAATTATAGAAAAAGATTTGGATGTGCTGATGGATCGTACAAAAAATCGTCCGATACCTGCTGGTAGAATGAGTGTGCGCTCTGCATTTATAATCGCAACAATCTTCACTGTTTTAGGGATTACTGTACTTTATATCATCAATGAAAGAACTGCGATGTATGGTGCTATATCGATTTTTATTTACACGTGTGTTTATACACCTTTAAAAACCAAAACACCATTATCTGTTTTTGTTGGTGCTATTCCTGGTGCTATTCCGTTTATGTTAGGTTGGGTTGCAGCAAGAAATGAATTTGGTATTGAACCTGGAACCTTGTTCGCTTTACAGTTTTTTTGGCAATTCCCACACTTTTGGGCTATTGGCTGGTTTTTATTTGATGATTATGCAAAAGGAGGTTTCTATATGTTACCAACCCGAAAAAGAGATAAAGGTACAGCAGTACAAACGATTATGTACACTATTTGGATGATACTCATATCTATAGTACCCGTTTTTGGTGTCACTGGAGATTTAAAATTGTCTATAGTAGCAGCTGTAATTGTCTTGCTTTTAGGATTAGTAATGTTGTATTATGCCTTTGAATTATTTAAAAAGAGAACTGCAATAGCAGCCAAACAATTGATGCTTTCTAGTGTAATATATATATCACTAATACAAATTGTTTACGTTGCAGATAAATTTATAAGATAGAATGGATTTAACACAAGGATCATTAGAAGAAAAAAACGATAGAGCTAAACGTATGATGCTAATCTTTGGTATTGGCTCGTTAATTATGTCGTTTGCAGGATTAACAAGTGCAGTCTTAGTAAGTAGAAAGCGTGAAGATTGGATGCATAATTTTGAATTGCCTCAAGCATTTTTAATTAGTTGTATTTTAATTATTATTAGTAGTATCACTTATATTCTAGCAAAAAAAGCTATAAAAAATAGTAATAGAAGTTTAGCAACAGTAATGTTACTTGTCACTTTTAGCCTTGGAGTTGCATTTATAATTTGTCAATTTGAAGGTTTCAAACAAATTGTAGCTTCTGGTTATTATTTCACAGGAGAAACTTCTAATGTGACCATGAGTTTTATCTATGTTATTGCATTCGTTCACATTTTACACGTTGCAGTAGGATTAATCTCTATATTGGTTGTAATTTATAATCATTTTAAACAAAAATATACAGCCACCAAAATGCTAGGTATGGAGCTTTCTGCTACCTTTTGGCATTTTGTAGATATACTGTGGTTATTCTTGTTTTTATTTTTAACATATTTCGTTTAATTTTTCAATCATTTTTATAGTGTAGAACTCATGATTTAGTCTAGTAAAGACCTATGTTTTGAATTTTTAGAATCGGATGTTTTTTTACATAGATAAAATGATTATTTTTGTGCAACTTTTAATAACTAAATGCTTTATATGGATACTACAGTAGCAAATACTGGTGCAGAAGGCAAAACTTGGGGTGGAGGAAATCAACCACTAAAAGCAAGTTATGGTAAAATGATGATGTGGTTTTTTATCGTATCTGATGCCTTAACGTTTTCTGGATTTTTAGCGGCTTACGGATTTTCACGTTTTAAATACATTGGTTCTTGGCCAATAGCAGATGAGGTGTTTACGCACGTTCCGTTTTTTCACGGAAACTATCCAATGATATATGTGGCTTTTATGACATTTGTCTTAATTATGTCATCTGTAACAATGGTATTAGCTGTTGATGCTGGACATCACATGAACAAAACCAAAGTAACATGGTACATGTTCTTAACTATAATTGGTGGTTTAATATTCGTAGGTTCACAAGCTTGGGAATGGGGAACATTTATTAAAGGTGATTATGGTGCAGTACAAACTAAAGGAGGAAATATTCTTCAATTAGTAGATAATACTGGTCATAGAGTTGCTATTAGCGATATTGCAATAGATGCGCATGGAGAACGTGTAGCACATGAACGTAAAAATGGACTTTGGTTCGTGGATGAAGGGACATTACCTGCATACACTGTTGATGAAGTTTACAATGGTTTAGTAGCCAATCCTGATGTTGTTGTGAGAACTCAAATTATCAATGAAGAAGGTCATAAAACAGTATTAACAAGAGAAGAATCACTTGCTAAGTTAAAGAAAGAAGGTGTATTGGTTGTACAAGGCGCTAATCTTAAGGTTAACGAATATGGAACATCATTATTTGCAGATTTCTTTTTCTTTATTACAGGTTTTCACGGTTTTCACGTATTATCTGGAGTTATAATAAATATCATCATTTTCTTTAACGTTATACTTGGTACTTATGAGAGACGTGGAAGCTACGAAATGGTGGAAAAAGTTGGTTTATATTGGCACTTTGTCGATTTAGTATGGGTATTTGTATTTACATTCTTCTACCTAGTTTAAATTTATAAAATAGAATAAAACACACATGGCACACGCACATAAATTAGAAATATTTAGAGGTTTAGTTAAGTTTAAATCTAACACCCAAAAAATTTGGGGTGTACTAATTTTCTTGACAATAGTTACAGGTATTGAAGTTATTTTAGGTATTTATAAGCCAGAGTCTTTGATGGGAAAAGTTCTAGGGATGAAGATTTTAAACTGGATTTTCATTATATTAACTCTTGTAAAAGCATATTATATTACTTGGGATTTTATGCACATGAGAGATGAAACTAAAGCATTGAGACGTATGGTGGTTTGGACTGCTATATTCTTAATTTGCTATTTAATCTTTATCTTATTACAAGAAGGTGGTTATATAGAAAGTGTTTACTCTAATGGTTATGTTAAAAAAGATTTTTAACACATTACCATCATTATAAAGTATACGAAAAGACGGTTTTTAAACCGTCTTTTTTTATTTTTGCACTATGGAAAAAAGCAAAATTAAACGTTATATAGTACTAGGCATTTTATTCTTTTTGCCAGTCGCATTTTTGTTGATGCTTTATCCATCTACACACAATTATGATCCTTTAAATATAGTAGATGAAAATGTAGCAGATATAGAATTGTTTACATCAAATTCTGAAGCTGAAATCCTCTTTAAAGACCATATTTCTATTATTGCTTTCTTCGGAAATGAGCCAGAAAACCAAGTCATTGCAGCTTCAAACCTTAAAGAACTTGTTTATGATAAGTTTAAAGGCTTTAAAAAATTTCAAATTGTAATTGTATTGCCAAAAGGCTCTGAAGACAAAGCAGAGCAGCTTCAAAGCGAAATAAATAATTACGATGACATGCGTTTTTGGCATTATGTTTTTGGACAACCAAATGATATTAAAAGAATTTTTGATAGTCTTAAAACAGAAGAGTCTTTAGACGATAATCTGTTTTCAGATCATGTGTTTATAATAGATCAAGATTTAAAACAACGTGGTAGATTGGATGATAGAACAGATAAAGAGAAAGAACAAAAGGAGTCAGCGTATCCTTTGTATTCTTACGATTGTATTGAAGTTGCCGAAATAAAAAATAAAATGAGTGATGATTTAAGAATTTTATTTACAGAGTATCGTCAAAAACGTAAAGGTGAATTTGATTCTGCATCACGAAGAGCACAAGATTTAATAGAAACTAATTAATCAAATTCACCATGTTCTAAATGGTGATTTGAATTTATATATAACATTATGAGTACAAAAAAAACAAACTATTCATACGTTGGGATCGCCTTTATTCTTTTGGTCTTCGGAATTATTTTTGTTCCTAAAATTGTGGATAGAATTAAAGGTGGAGATATCACTAGAACTGAAAGTAGATCAAAAAATGTGTCAGCAAATGCTGAAGGTTTTGTGTCAGATTTAATGTTTTTAGAGATTAATGGCGAAGCTAAAAAAGTGCCGCCTTTCTCCTTTGTTGATCACCACGGAAATACGATTACTAACAAAGATTATGAAGGTAAAGTATACTTGGTAGAATTTTTCTTTACAACCTGCGGATCAATTTGTCCTAAGATGAATCGAAACTTAGTAGAAATTCAAAATACGTTTACAGACTCTAAAGATTTTGGTGTTGCTTCTTTTACAATAAATCCAGAATATGATACGCAAGAAGTTTTAAATAAATATGCTCAAAATCATAAGGTAACTAATCCAAACTGGCATTTTATGACTGGTGATAAGGATGCTATTTATGAGTTGGCAAATATTGGTTTCAATATCTATGCTGGAGAAAATCCAAATGTTGAAGACGGATTTGAACATTCAGGAAATTTTGCACTCATAGATAAAAACGGGTTTATGCGATCAAGACAAGATAACTTTGGAAACCCCAAAATTTTCTATAAAGGCATCATTTCCGAAGAAGAGAAAGTTGATGACGATGGAGAAACCGAAGAAATAAGTATGCTTAAAGCAGATATTGCTAAACTTTTAAAAGAAGATTAATATTATGAGTAGTTTAGAAAATACTTCCGAAGAAAAAAAATATAACAAATGGATTGTTGTTCTGGCTATCGTGATTCCTGTTGTGGTTGCAATTTTATCAAGAATGAAACTACAAGATTTTGGAATTGAAGTAGAACCATTAACATTCTTACCTCCAATTTATGCTACAATTAATGGACTAACTGCTTTTGTTTTAATCTTTGCAGTAATTGCTATTAAAAAGAAAAACAGAAAGTTACATGAACGTTTAATGAAAACTGCAATTATATTATCAGTTGCATTTTTGGTGATGTATGTTGCCTATCACATGACAAGTGATTCTACAAAATTTGGTGGTGAAGGCACGATTAAATATGTGTACTATTTTATACTGTTAACTCACATTTTGTTATCAATTGTAATTATTCCATTCGTGTTGATTACTTATGTACGTGCCATTACAAATAATTTTGAGCGTCATAAAAAAATAGCAAAAATTACATTTCCGTTGTGGTTATATGTTGCTGTAACTGGTGTTATAGTGTATGTGATGATTTCACCATATTATAATTAAGACATGAAGCAGAAACTCCTCCTTTTTCTATTTTCTTTTCTCTTTTCTTTAAAAAGTAACGCACAATGTGCAATGTGTAGAGCAGTCTTAGAAAGTGAAGAAGGTCAAACTACAGCAGAAGGTGTTAATGATGGCATCATGTATTTAATGGCAATTCCTTATCTTTTAGTTGCAGGAATTGGATTTATGATTTACTGGAAATTTTTCCGAAGTAAAAAAGAAATTAAATAATTTTCAGTAAAACTGTAACATTTTTGATATTAGAACGTCTTATATATATCAATCAAAAATCTAATTCTTAACAAATACTTAGGATAAATCATCTAGTGATTTAGTTAAGTTTGTTAGAATTAACTAACCACATTATGATTCAAATCAAGGATTTACACAAGTCTTACCACATGGGAAGCAACTCGCTTCATGTTTTAAAAGGTATAAATTTTGACGTAAAACAAGGGGAATTAGTCTCTATCATGGGTTCATCTGGATCAGGAAAATCAACATTACTTAATATTTTAGGAATGTTAGATGAGGCAGATCAAGGTCAATACATTCTTGATAATGTGCCAATAAAAAACTTAAACGAGAAAATTGCAGCTAAATACAGAAATGAATTTCTTGGTTTTATTTTTCAATCCTTTAATCTTATAAATTATAAAAGTGCTTTAGATAATGTGTCTATGCCATTATACTATAAAGGTGTAAAACGGAAAGAGCGCACAGAAAGAGCTATGCACTATTTAGAGAAAGTTGGTTTGGCACAATGGTCGCATCATTTACCAAGTGAATTATCTGGTGGTCAAAAACAGCGTGTAGCTATTGCAAGAGCATTAGCTAGTGATCCAAAAGTGTTGTTAGCAGATGAACCAACAGGAGCTTTAGATACTAAAACCTCTTATGAAGTTATGGAACTCATTCAAGGTATTAATGATGAAGGAAAAACGATTCTAGTCGTCACGCACGAACACGATATAGCACAAATGACTAAGCGTATTGTTAATCTTAAAGATGGATTGATTATTGACGATAGTCCAGTAGAACAAGTTAGAGCTTCATTACATGTTTGATATAGAACGTTGGCAAGAAATCTTTGAGACGTTGAGCAAAAATAAATTGCGAACGTTTTTAACAGGACTATCAGTAGCTTCTGGAATTTTTATTTTGGTGGTGCTTCTCGGTTTTAGTAAAGGTATTGAAAACGGTGTAAAGTCTCAATTTGAGCAAGATGCTACTAATTTAATTACAGTTTGGACAGGAGTAACTACAAAAGGCTATAAAGGTCTAAATCCTGGTCGTTATATTCAGATGAAAAACGATAACTTCGAAATGATCTCTCAAAAATATGAAGACAATATTGAGTATAAAACGTCTTTGTATGCCATTTGGGGAGCAGAAGTTGCTTATAAAAATGAAACAGGTAATTATCGAGTTAGAGGCGCAATGCCAGATCATCAATTTATTGAAAATGCTGAAATAGAATCTGGACGATTTGTAAATCAATCAGATTTAAGTGACAACAGAAAAGTTGCAGTAATTGGTCGTAAACTAAAACAAGATTTATTTAAAGGTGAAGATCCAATTGATAAAAATATTTCAATTTTTGGAATGAACTTTAAAGTCATTGGTGTATTTGTAGATCCAGGAGGAGAACGTGAAGAGCAGCAAGCTTACATTCCTCTAACCACATCACAAAAAGTGTTTAATGCAGGTGATAACATTAGAAATATGTTGTTTACGGTAAAAATGTCTGATAATTTTGACGAAGCTGTTGCGTTATCTCAAAGTATGGCTAATGCTGTTGAAACTGAATTAAAGCTAATGCATACTGTGGCTCCAGATGATACGAGTGCAGTTCGTGTATTTAATACATTAGAAGAAGCCAAAAAAATCTACTCTTTAATTGGTATGATTCAATCCGTATTTTGGTTTGTAGGTATTGGTACTATTATCGCAGGTATTGTTGGCGTTGGTAATATCATGCTAATCATCGTAAAAGAACGGACCAAAGAAATTGGAATTAGAAAAGCTTTAGGAGCATTACCAATGTCTATTGTTGGTATGATTATACAAGAAGCTGTTTTTGTAACTATGTTTGCAGGATTGTTTGGATTAATTTTTGGATTGGGACTTCTAGAATTAGTCGGTCCTCAAATAGAAAGCGATTTCATTAAGTATCCTCAAGTTGATTTCAACATAGCATTAACAACTGTATTTTTATTAGTAATTGCTGGAGCCTTAGCAGGATTTATACCAGCATATCGAGCAGCAAAAATAAAACCTATTGTAGCATTAAGAGACGAATAGTATGTTTAGTAGAGACCGTTGGGACGAAATATTAGAAGCTTTAAATGCAAATAAGTTCAGAACTTTTTTGACAGCTTTTGGTGTGGCATGGGGAATTTTTATTCTGGTAGTTTTATTGGCTTTAACCAATGGACTTAAAAATGGAGTTACTGCAGATTTTGGCGATTTTGCTACAAACTCCATGTTTATGTGGACGCAAGGCACATCTAAACCATATAAAGGATTGCCTAAAGGACGTTGGTTTAATTATAAAATTGGAGATGTAGAAGCTATAAAATCTGGAGTGCCAAATATTAAATATGTATCACCTAGAAATCAATTAGGTGGATATAATGGTGCTAATAATGTTGTAAGAGGAACTAAAACAGGTGCTTTTGAAATTTATGGTGATTACCCTGAATATATAAAGCAGCAACCTATGGATATCTTACAAGGCCGTTTTATAAGTTATTCAGATATTGAGTCTAAACGTAAAATATGTGTCATTGGAACAGGTGTAGAACGTGGACTTTATGATAAAGGAGAAGATATTTTAGGGACATACATCAAGATTAATGGTGTCAACTTCTTAGTTGTTGGGACCTTTAAAATGAGCAACAGTCAAGGTGATGGAGAACAAGATGCAAGTACAATTTATATACCATTTACCACGTTTGGTCAAGCATTTAATAGAGGAGAAAATGTGGGTTGGATGGCTATTACTGCGGAAGACGGAACTAGCATAACTACGCTTAAACAACAAATTTTTGATTTAATGAAATCAAGACATAAAATTCATCCTGAAGATGATCGTGCTATTGGTCATTTTGATTTGTCTGAGCAATTTGAACGTGTTAATGGGTTGTTTACAATTTTAACTATTGTTGGTTATTTTGTTGGTGCATTGGTGCTCATGTCTGGAATTATTGGGATTAGTAATATCATGTTGATTGTCGTTAAAGAACGCACTAAAGAAATTGGTGTGAGACGAGCACTTGGCGCTTCACCTTGGATGATTAAATCACAAATTTTGCAAGAAAGCTTAATTCTTACTATTCTTTCAGGAATGGTTGGAATCTCCTTTGGTGCTTTGCTCATTTGGTTCTTAAATTATCTTTTGGATATGAGTGGTGGACCTGTAGAAAATTTTGCAAACCCAAGTGTAAGTATGCAAGTGGTATTTACTGCTTTAATAATATTAGTTGTATCTGGAGTTTTAGCAGGATTAATTCCAGCAAATAGTGCAACAAAGATGAAGCCTGTAGATGCTTTAAGAATAGAATAGAATAGAATAGAATAGAATAAATCAAATCAAATCAAATCAAAATAAATTATATAATCATCAACCAATGAAAAGAACAAGAACTATAATCATATTGATATTTATCGTCGTCGTATTTGGAGGCGCATTGTATTATTTATGGCAAAAAAATCAAGAAGATCCAGTAAAATATACTTCTGAAAGTCCATCTGAACAAACCATAGTTGTTAAAACTGTGGCAACTGGTAGTATTGTTCCGAAGGAAGAAATACTAATAAAACCAAACATCTCTGGAGTTATAGAAGAGGTGTATATTGAAGCTGGAGAATATGTGAAGCAAGGTGATTTGATCGCGCAAATTAGAGTAATACCTAATGTGTCATCATTAACAAGTGCCAAAAACAATATTGCGTCAAATCAAACGGCTTATCAAACCGCTAAAATTAATTTGCAAACGCAACAATCTAATTATGATAGACAAAAAGCGCTGTTTGAAAAAGGTGTGATTTCTGCAAACGATTTTGAAAATGTAAAAAACACTTATTTGCAGACAAAACAATCTGTTGAGCAAGCTAGAATCAATGTGAACTCTGCAAGTCAAAATTATGATATCATAAAAACGGGTACAACTAGCGGATTAGGAAATATTGCACAAACGCAAGTTAGAGCTACAGTTTCTGGGATGGTTCTAGATGTTCCTGTTAAAGCTGGTAACCAGGTTATTGAAGCTAATAATTTTAATGAAGGAACTTCTATTGCGTCTCTTGCAGATGTAAAGCAAATGATTTTTGAAGGTAAGGTTGATGAGAGTGAAGTTGGAAAAATTAAAGAAGGTTTACCATTAGAAATTACAGTTGGAGCCATTGAAGATCAAAAATTTGATGCTATATTAGATTATATTGCACCAAAAGGAGTTGCTGAGAATGGTGCTATTCAATTTGAAATCAAAGGATCGCTTAAAAATATAGATTCTACATTTATTAGAGCAGGATTAAGTGCTAACGCATCAATTATATTAGAAAAAGCAGATAAGGTTTTAGCAATCAAGGAAGCGCTTGTTCAATATGATAATGAGACTAAAAAACCTTATGTTGAAATTGAAATTGGAGACCAGCAATTTGAAAGAAGAGAGGTGGAATTAGGAATTAGTGATGGTATATTTGTAGAAGTAAAAAGTGGAATAAAAAAAGAGGATAAAATTAAAGTTTGGAACCAAATACAAGGGATGCCAAATTTCGCTCAATAAAAATGTTACGATAAGTGTAACACTTTAAGAAATATAGATACTTATAGATTAATTATGAAAAAAATAGTCAGCATATTAATTGTTCTTATAACAATAAGCTCGCAAGCTCAAAATAAAAAATGGACACTCATCGAGTGTGTAGAGTATGCTTTAGAAAATAACATTTCAGTAAAGCAAAGTGAATTATCACTAAAAGCTACAGATATAGAAAAAATGACCGCTGTTGGTGCATTTCTACCTACAGTAAATGCAGGTGGTAGTGTATCTAAAAACACAGGTTTGAGTTTTGACCCAACAACTGGTAACTCTTCAACAGTAACGTTTTTATCTGCGTCAGGAAATATTAATTTAGGTTATAATTTATTTGATGGTTTAAGAAACGTTAGGCAAGTGCAACGTGCGGAAATTTCAAAATTAGCAGCACAGTATAATTTGTCTAAAATGAAAGATGATATTTCACTTTTTGTAGCAAACGGTTATCTCCAAGTGATTTTAAATAAAGCAAATCTAGAAGTTTTAAAATCTCAAAATGCTGTTACTCAGGAGCAAATTGATAGAACAACTCAGTTGGTTGAAGCAGGATCTTTACCAAGAGGCGATTTGTTAGAAATAAAAGCTGTAGATGCTAGTGAGAAACAAACCATTGTAAATGCTGAAAATGCAATTCAAATTTCATTAATCAATCTAGCACAATTACTCCTAATTAAAGATTATGAGAATTTTGATATTGAGGATGAAGGTTATGATATTGTTGATGAAGGCATTTCGAGTAAACCCGTTACAGAAATTATTGAACAAGCAAAAGAGAGTAGATCTGAAATTAAAATAGCAGAACAAAACGTTGCTTTAGCAGAAAAAGATGTACAAATAGCTAAAGGAGCAAATTGGCCGTCATTGAGAGCTTTTCTAGGTTATGATACACGTTATACCGATTCTAATCCAATATCATTTACAGAACAGATTTCTTTAAATGATGGTGTTGGATATGGATTAAGTGTTAGTATTCCTATTTTAAACGGGTTCTCAGTAAAAGCAAATGTTCAAAGAAATAAGATTAACTTAGAGCAATCTAAGTATCAATTAGAACAAGCAGAATTAGATTTAGAATCTACAGTATATCAAGCTTATGTTGATGCTAAAGGTTCTTTGAAATCTTATGAAGCAGCTACAACAGCACTAGAGTCTCAGCAACTGGCTTATGATTATGCGAAAGAACGTTATGATGTTGGATTAACAAATGCGTTTGATTTCAGCCAATCTAAATTGAGATTTGATAATGCAAAAATTGAAGTTAATCGTGCTAAATACGATTATATATTTAAGTTAAAGGTTCTCGAATTATACTTCGGAATACCAGCTACAGAATTAAAGTTTTAAAAACCATGACTAAAAGTACTAAAATTATTCTCGGAATTGTTGCACTATTGCTTATAGCCTTAATTGCAGGAAAATCAATGGGAATGTTCGGTAACAAAGGAAATTCAAAAGAAGTAGAGTTAAAAAAAGTTACTTTATTGGATATTGTTGAAACCGTTTCAGCAACTGGTAAAATACAACCAGAAGTTGAGGTTAAAATATCAAGTGAGGTTTCTGGAGAGATTTTAGATCTTCCTTTTAAAGAAGGACAGCAAGTTAAAAAAGGTGATCTTTTGGTTCGTGTAAATCCAGATTTAATACAATCTGCAGTAAGCAGATCTCAAGCATCTTACCAAAATGTAAAAGCTGGATTAGAACAAGCAGATGCATCTTTAAAAGAAGCAAAATCAAATTATGATAGAAGCAAGTCTCTTTTTGAAAGAGGTGTAATTTCAAAAGCAGATTGGGATAGAGCTATTGCTAGTTTTGAAACTGCAACAGCATCACGAAGTTCTGCTTATTATAGCGTGCAAAGTGCAGCAGCAACCGTTAATGAAGCAAAAGATAATTTAGGTAGAACAACCATTTATGCTCCAATGAGCGGTACAATTTCATTACTTAACGTTGAGTTAGGTGAGCGTGTCGTTGGTACACAACAAATGGCAGGTACAGAAATTTTGAGAGTTGCTAATTTAAACAACATGGAAGTTGAAGTAGATGTTAATGAGAATGATATTGTAAAAGTTCAAATTGGGGATTCTACAATAGTGGAAGTAGATGCATATTTAAAAAAGGAATTTAAAGGTGTTGTGACAGAAATAGCGAACTCAGCAGCAAGTGCATTAACTGCAGATCAGGTTACAAACTTTAGAGTTAAAGTAAGAATTCTAGAAGAATCTTATGCAGATTTAATTGAAGGGAAACCAGAATCTTATTCGCCATTCAGACCAGGAATGACAGCTACTGTAGATATTATTACAAATAAACGTAATAACTCTATTGCAGTTCCTATTAGCTCAATTGTAATTAAAACAGAGTCTGAAATGACTAAAAAGAAAGCAGGTAGTAAAACATCAGATTCCGAAGAAATAAAAGCTGAAGATGAAGAAAAATTTGAATGTGTTTTCGTTAATGACAATGGTGTCGCTAAGCTAGAAAAAGTAACGACAGGAATTCAAGATGATACAAATATTGAAATTGTATCTGGATTGAGTGAAGGCGTTGAAATTATCACAGGACCATATAATATGGTTTCAAAAACCCTCAAGCCTGGAGATAAAATAGAGAAAAAAGGTGGAGCGACTAAAAAAGAAGAAACTACTGAAGAGTAATGCCAAAATTTAATTAATAAAAAGGTAATGCCTATAATATTAAGTATAGAAACATCTACAACAAACTGTTCAGTCTCTCTTTCAAAACAAGGAGAGACTTTAGTTTTAAAAGAAGATAATAATGCTAATTATTCTCATGCAGAATCTTTACATGTCTTTATTAATGATGTTTTAAAAACCGCCAAGATAAATAAAAGTGAGATTGATGCTATCGCAGTGAGCAAAGGTCCTGGCTCATATACAGGTTTACGAATTGGAGTTTCTGCTGCTAAAGGATTGTGCTACGCACTTGATAAGCCATTGATTTCTATCTCAACACTTCATGCTTTAGCGCATCAGGTTGATGCTCAAAATGGTGTAATTATACCTATGTTAGATGCAAGACGTATGGAAGTATACTCTGCTATCTATGATCATAAATTTAATGTGCTTCGTGATATTGAAGCGCAAATACTTGATGAATTTTCATTTAAGCAACAACTAGAAAACGGTAATGTTTTTTTCGTCGGAAATGGAACTGAAAAAACAAAAGCCATCATTAATCACAAAAACGCTATCTACATAGATAATAAATTGCCTTCAGCAAATGAGATGAGTGCTTTGGCTTATGATAAATATAAAATAGGCAACACCGAAGATGTCGCCTATTTTGAACCTTTTTATTTAAAAGATTTTATAGCATTAAAACCTAAAAAATCTTAAGCTTCTTTATGTATTTCAACAGAATGTGGATAAGGTATTTCTATACCAGCTGCATCTAATGCTTCTTTGATGTCTTCGGTAACACCAAAGTATACATCCCAATAATCTTCAGATTTACACCAAGGTCTTACAACAAAATTTAATGAGCTATCGGCTAATTCAGATAAAGCTATTGTTGGAGCAGGATCCTTTAAAATCTTAGGGTTAGATGATAAAACCTTATCAAAGACTTCTTTTGTTTGTTTAATATTAGAATCATAACCAACACCAATTACTAAATCTACTCTTCGAGTTCCTTCGGTAGTATAATTTATAATATTACCATTAGAAAGTGCTGCATTTGGTATAATGATCTCTCTATTTGAAAGTCCAGTAAGTTTTGTTGTAAAGATTTCTATTTCTTTTACAACACCAATTTCTCCTTGAGCTTCAATTAAATCACCAATTTTAATTGGTTTAAAAATCATTAATAATACACCTCCAGCGAAATTACCAAGAGAACCTTGTAATGCTAATCCAATGGCCAAACCAGCTGCTGCAAGAACTGCAGCAAATGAAGTTGTCTCAATACCAAGAGTGCCTAAAATCACTATAATGAGAACTATTTTTAAAATCCAACCAACTAAATTCAAAAGAAATTTTTGAAGACTTGGGTCAAACTCTCTTTTATTCATTGTCTTTCTTGCCCCTTTTATAAGAGTTTTTATAATCCATGAGCCAATGATCCATATAGCAATAGCTGCTATTATTTTAGGTCCAAAATCAATGATGATCTCATAACCTTTGTCTATCCATTTTTGTAAATCCATAATATAATTTTTTATTAGAGTATAATATTAATGAAAAAACCCGAACGTTAGATGAAAACGTTCGGGTTTTGAATTAGATGTTGTGTGATTAAAGTGCGTTAACGTAATTAATTAACTGTATTAAATCTTCTTCACGAGATGTCTTAATTTTATTCTCTTTGATAAAACTCAAGATCTCTTTTGAGTGTTTAGGGAACAACTTAACAATTTCTTTTTTCTTTTTAGGTAACTCACGAGCATATGCATCATTTATAGAAATAAAGTGTGTGTCACTAATGTTTTTAAATTCGGCTGGCTTATCCTTGTCATAACCAGTGACTGCAGGCTTTGCTTTGAAATAAATGACTTGTTTTTTAGAGAAAAGCTTAACTTTATCGTTGTAATCTGTTAAAGGAACAAAATATCCTCTTTGCATACCATCATCAGAATCTATATAGTTTAAAGGAGTTAATTTTAAATCATCAGTAAGAAAAGTAATCACAACATTACTTATACTTTTATTGAAGTTTTGCACATTATCTTCACTAACTTTAACTTCAACTTCATCTGTATAAGCATTATATCTTATGTTATAAACCTCTGTAGGTGTTGCAGATATTTTTGCAACTGTAAAATTTTCATAGAGGTAAGGAGAGCCTATTGCTTTTTTATTTTTATTATTAATAGTTACTATCGAATTTCCACCAATATTATCGAATAAAGGTAGTGCTAAATTAGATCCTACGCCATTTTCATCTTGGGCTTGAGTGAAGTTGAAACTAAAAGTCATTATAAGACTTAGTGATAGAGATAATAATGTTGATTTTGTCATAATATTTTTTAAATATGTTTTTTAATTAATATCAAAAATTATGCCTTTTAGGTATATGGATACATATAAGGCATAATTATCTAGATTTTATTTTACTTCAAATGTTAATTTTAAATTAACTCTAAATTCAGTAACATCATCACCTTTAACGATTGCACTCTGTTCCTGTACATAAACAGATTTGATGTTTTTTACACTTTTTGAAGCTTGTTTTACTGCTTTTTTAGTTGCGTCTTCCCAACTTGTTTCAGAATTTGATAATACTTCAATTACTTTTAATACTGCCATTTGATTTTGTTTTAAATTAAAAATTATATAATAAAGGTGTGAAATTTATCCGTTAATAGCTTCAACGGTTTCAACCTTATCTTTCATCATTTCTTTTAGCATGTTTTCAATTCCATTTTTTAAAGTAAAAGTGGAAGATGGACAACCACTACAAGCACCTTGTAAAATTACTTTCACCTTTTTTTCTATTGGATCATAAGATTGAAATTCTATATTACCACCATCACTAGCAACTGCTGGTTTTACGTATTCCTCTAAAATATTTATTATTTCTTTAGATATATCATCTCTAGACTCATAATCATTATCTAATTGGTCGCTTTGTTTTGATTTGGTTTCAGGAGCATTTGGATCAATAATTGTTTTTCCGTTTTCAACATAGCTTCTTAAAAACTCCCTTAGCTCCATTGTTATATCATTCCATTCAGCAACATCAAACTTAGTAATAGACACAAAGTTTTCATCAATAAAAACGCTTTTTACAAACGGAAAGTGAAAAAGTTCTGCTGCCAAAGGCGCAAATTTTGTGTCATCTATAGATGTAAACTCATGTGTAGTTGTAACCAGTTTTTTATTAGCTACAAACTTTAATACAGATGGGTTTGGCGTGCTTTCAGCATATATGGTTACTGGTGTTTTCTTTTTTTCTGCGGAAACTTTAACAATCACATCACCTGAGTTTAGATAGGTCTCAATCTGTGCTGCAACTTCATTTTGAACATCTACCCATTCAACAATGTTATATCTTTCAATTGCAATAAAATTACTTGATATATATACTTTCTTTACAAATGGAAGATAAAATAGTTGTTGAGCTAATGGAGACGAACTTGCCTCATCAATATTATTAAATTCAAAACTCTCATGTTGAGTTATAAATTGATTGGTTTCAAATTTAATAATTGAAGGGTTTGTAGTTTCTTTTATGGAGATTGAATACGTATTCATTGAATTTGTTTCTGCAAAAATAAGCAACTAGATATTCAATTAATACTATTTTAAGATTATCATAACTTTTTAAAATTGACTGTAAGATTAAAATAAAAATCAATATCAAGAGTTATTTTATAAAGAGTGCTGGGAAATTAAACTGTTAAACTGTTATTATTATAACGATTTAACAATTGTGATTCCTTTAATTTTTATTAAATTTCGCTCTTATTATTAAAACCTCTACCTATAACTTGATAGCTTTTGCTTTTTTTAAGTGATTTTATTTTAAGATATAGATTTCATCTATTTAATTTAATATGGTGATTGTAAGTTAAATAATAAGTTTAAAACTATTTTCAAACACTATGAAAAAGCTTTACTTACTACTTGTCTTATTTTCTTATTTTTCCTTTGCACAAGACTTAAATATGCAAAATGGAAGTTTCGATAGATGTGCACCAGATAAATTTTATGATTCAGGAGGAGCTGGAGGTGCCTATGGAAGTAATGAAAATCTTGTTACTACTATTTGTTCACCTAATGCTGGAGAATTTATAATTTTAGACTTCTTGTCTTTTAGTACACAACTCAATGTTGACATATTAACTATTTATGATGGAGATGATACTTCAGCGCCAGTAATTGGTTCTTATAATGGAGCTAATAATCCAGGAACTATAGTTGCTTCAGACACAAATACAAGTGGTTGTATTACCATAGAGTTTGTGTCAAATGCTACAGGTACAACAACGGGTTGGGAAGCAGATATTATTTGTGCAGTACCTTGTCAAACTATAACACCATCAATAGACAGTACAACACCTGCTATGAATTCTTCAGGTTCTGTACAAGCAAATGTTGGTGAAGTCATTACATTTAATGGTAGTGCAAACTTTTCTACATCTGGCACAGGAGCAACTTATGAATGGAATTTTGGAGATACCAATACAGACACTGGTAATACAGTTACAAACACCTATACAGCTCCAGGCACTTATACTGTGACATTAATTGTAACTGATGATAATCCAATAGGTTGTACAGAGACCACTACAATATCAGTATTTATCGTTGGTGAGAATATTGTTGTTGATCAAACTACTTATACTATAGAAGAACTAGTTGAAGACGTACTTATAAATAGTGATTGTGCTCAAATTAGTAATATTACATCTTCAACCGGAACTAACTATGGAGATGTTGATGGTATTGGGTATTTTATAAATGATGGAACGTTGTTTCCGTTTACAGATGGTATATTATTAACTTCTGGAGACGCAAGTAAGGTTAGAGGTCCAAACGATAATGCTTTAAGTGATGGAGGTTTTAATTGGCTTGGTGATCCAGGTTTAGATACAGCAGTAGGTATCGCATCAAATAATGCCTCAATTATAGAATTTGACTTTGTGCCACTTGCAGATAGTATCAGTTTTGACTTTTTGATGGCTTCAGAAGAATACAATGGATTTAATGGTGGATCTTTTGAATGTACTTATTCAGATGCGTTTGCTTTTTTACTAACAGATGCTCTTGGTAATGTTACAAATTTAGCTGTCTTACCAGCAACAAACACTCCAATATTAGTAACCAATATACATCCAAATAATTCAGGTTGTAATGCCATAAACGAACAATATTTTGGAGGTTATACACAATGGCCAGATATGTCAGTACCTTACGATACGTCTACTCCTCCTCAAGCACCAATGAGCTTTGATGGTCGTACTGCTGTTTTTACAGCCCAATCACCTGTAATTCCAGGAGATACATATCATATAAAATTGGTTGTTGCAGATGCATCTGATGCCTCTTTAGACTCTGGAGTATTTTTAAAAGCTGGAAGTTTTGATTTAGGTGGAGATTTAGGGGATGATATTACAATTGCTGCTGGTACTGCAGAGTGTGATGGAGAAGTCATTGTTTTAGATACTCAAACGCCAACTGCAGCTCATGTTTGGTATAAGGATGGAGTTATAATTCCTGGTGAAACAGGATCTACGTTAAATGTAACTGAGTCTGGAGTATATGCTGTGGATGTTGTATTTTCTGGGATTTGTCAAGCTAATGATTCGGTTATAGTTGAATTTAAACCAATTCCAATAGCAAATACGCCTCCAAACATAAGTATTTGTAGTACTGATGGAATTGGTGAATTTACGCTTACAGACAATGATACTGAAATTTTAGGGACTCAAGATCCTTTAGATTTTGTTATAAGCTACCACTTTTCAGAACAAGATGCGATTGATAATATCAATCCTCTACCAATTCCATATACAAATGTTTCGAACCCTCAAACAATTTTTGCTCGTATGGCAGAATTATCTCAGGAGTGTTTTGATACAACATTTTTTAACCTGGAGTTTACCAATTTAAATATTAATACAGCGCTTACTCCTTTACAAGTGTGTGATGATAATACTGATGGTTTTGCAATGTTCACATTAACAGATGCTAATCTAGAAGTCATAGATGTTTTAGATCCAGGAACTGTTTCTGTATCGTATCATTTTTCTTCTAATGATGCTGTAAGTGGAATAAACCCTTTACCAGTTTCTTACACAAATGTAATGATGTTTAATCAAACAATATTTGTAAGAGTTCAATCTAATCTTAGCGCAGATTGCTACAACACAACATCACTAAATTTAATCGTAAACCCATTACCAGTTCCTATTGCTCCTACTCAATACGCAGTTTGTGACGATGATAACGATGGCTTCTCTATGTTTGATTTAACAACCAAAGATGCTGAAATATTAGGTGCTCAAACAGGAATGACAGTAACGTATCATGAAACTCTTGTCGAAGCTATTGATGGAGTAAATGCTCAAGCTAGTCCATATAGTAATATATCTGCAGGTTCTCAAACAATGGTTGTTAGAGTTACAGACGATGTAACTGGTTGTTCAGACACTGTTGAGTTAACGTTGTTTGTAAATCCTATCCCTTCTGTTGGTACAATATCAAATTACCAACTGTGTGATGACAATTTACCAGGTGATGAAACTGAAGTATTTGATCTTTCAACAAAAGATACAGAAGCTATTGATGGACAAACAGGAGTTACAGTAACATACCACGATACACTTTCTGATGCTGTAGACGGATTAAATCCATTAGCAAATCTTTATAGTAATACGAGTAATCCACAAACCATTTTTGTGAATATTACAAATACAACAACAGGTTGTGTCAATGTTGGAAATTTTGATTTAATCGTAAACCCATTACCAGCTTTAATAGACCCAACACCATTAGAAGTTTGTGATGATGGAACACCAGATGGTATTACGAGTATCGATTTAACGATAAAAAACGTTGAAATCACAGATAATAATCCAAATTATTCAGTTAGCTACCATATTGATTTAGCAGATGCAGAAGCAAATGCCAACCCATTACCAATACCTTACACAAATTTAGTCAATGGTCAAATCATATTTATTAGAGTACAAGACATTAATACAGGTTGTTATGATACAACTACTTTAATATTAAACGTACAACAAGCACCAATCGCTAATACACCATTACCATTAGAGTATTGCGATCCAGATAGTGATGGTTTTGGGGAGTTTGATTTAGCAAGTACAGTAAATGAAATCACAGGAGGCGATCCAACATTAACGGTAAGTTACCATGAGACCATGGCAGATGCTAACAATAATGTAAACGCACTAATAAGTCTTTATAACAACATTGTTGTGAATCAGCAAACGGTATTTGCACGTGTGGAAAGCTCAACAATCGCTACCAACTGTGCAACGATAGTAGAGTTAATATTAATTGTTAATCCAACACCACAATTAGGTGCAGCACCAACTGCCTTAGAAGTTTGTGATGATTTATCAGCAGACGGATTTGCCCAATTTGATTTAACCAGTAAAAATGCAGAGATCCTTCAAAACTTAGCAGATCCAACATTATATACGGTAAGCTATTATGAAAATGAAGTCAATGCAGGATTACCAAACAATCCAATTGCCAACCCAACCAATTATACCAATACCACAGCATTCAATCAAATCCTTTGGGTACGTGTAGAAGATAATATAACAGGATGTTACAAACTCACCACATTAGAGTTAATTGTTAATGCGTTACCAGTATTGGTTCAGCCAGCACCATTAGAATTATGTGATGACAACAATCCAGGCGATGAGATGGAATCCTTCATGCTAGAAGATGCTACCGATGAGATCCTCAACGGACAAACAGGCATCAGTTTAACGTATTACATAACACAAGCAGACGCAGATAACCAAACCAATCCAATATCGAGTCCATACACAAACACGGTTAATCCACAAACAATTTTCGTGGTGGCAACCAATGATGTGACAGGTTGCTTTGTAAGCACAACCGCAACGATATTATTAAGAGTTAACCCAATCCCATCACCAACAGCACCAACAGATTTAGAAGAATGTGATGAAGATAACGATGGATTTGCAAGTTTCAATTTAGAAGATAGAACTCTAGAAATTATAGGAGGAGAGTTAAGCACAGCAGTGACCTATCACGAAACCTTGGAAGA
>NZ_JBBMRC010000012.1:0-131795 GCF_038900375.1 Psychroserpens sp. AS72
AGATACGGAAAGTTACTCAAACAACTCAGTCCAACAGGAGCAGGCTGGAATGGTACCTACAATGGTAACCAACTGCCATCAAGCGACTATTGGTTTGTAGTAGAGTACAATGAGCCTAATACAGGTGACCGTAAAGAATTTAAAGCCCATTTTACCCTGAAGAGATAAAGGGAATATAAATATCATAAATAATAAAAGGTTACGTCATTGACGTAGCCTTTTTGTATTTAAAGGATTAAATTTATTCTAGAGTATCTATAAATATGGTTAGAATAGTGTTCATGTAAAACTAGAAAGTTAACCTTAAATTTTAAGCTGAAATAGTAGTAAATAAGTGTTAGTTAGGATTATTTATGGGTTAATAACGTGAAACTGTTTATCTAATAGTTCATAGTTTAGATAGTGATTTTACAGTTTTGGTTATTCTGTTTGGGTTTATATTGACTTCTAGTAAATTGAGTTTAAATCTATATTATTAAGGATTGAAAATAAAAAAAAGTGCTAAACCTGAGTCAAGCACTTTTCCGAAGAAAATGATTGTATTGTCTTATAAATTAAAACCTAATGATAATGTAATATTAGAGTTGTTAGTATCTAATATTGCAGCATCTATTAGACCTACAGAATACAATTGATTATTTGTAGTTCTTTGAGCATGATCATAGGTTAAATCTAATTTTGTATTACCAAAATTATAGCCAAAACCAAGAGAATAGCCAGTTAAGTCACCATAAAAAGAATCGTCTTTATAAGGGCTTTCTTCTAATCTATATCCACCTCTAAGGCTAATTTGTTTAATTTTATATTCTCCACCAACTCTATATGTATTTGCCGTTGTGAATAGTGAATTCATTGTACTATTTTGAGATGCAAAATAGGCGTCAGAAGTTGGCTTAAATTTAGTTTTAGTATGATCTCTTCTAGAATAATCAAAACTTATTAAACCTTGTTCTCCAAAAACATAAGCTAAACTTCCAGTGATTTTTCCAGGAGATTGAAGATTGTAATCAGGAAAAATATTTATAATATTTAACGGAATGTTAGTGCTAAAAGAACCTTCATCATCTGTAGCAAATGTTGAAATGCCTTGAGTAGTTTCTTCTGTTATTGTATACCATGTTGGAGAATTATAAGTAAGACCAGCTCTAAGCTCATTAGTTAATTTTAAAATTGCTCCCAATTGAAATGAAAATCCATTACCTGTAGTTAAGAGATTGTTCGCAAAACCTACATTTGTTACTAGAGAACCATCATTTGAATTAGATTCATTCAAATATGTAGATCTTTCATAATTAATGAAGTGAGTGTTTAAGTTTATTCCTAAATATAATTTATCTTCATATTGGGCAGCTGCATTAAAGCTAAACTTTCCGTTATAACCTGTAGCTATATAATCATATGCTTGATTGAATGTTCCAGATGCTATATTGGACGTGTAAACAGTATTATCATCTGTATTACTTCCTGGTTCTAAAATATAAGATTCATAGCCTAAGAAAGCTTGTTGGTTTCCATAGCCATAAAATGATCCAATTTCAGAATAAGCTTCAGAATAGGATTCACCAGGAAATGCAGAAATATTAACTAGTCTAAGACCTTGTGCATAGGATAGAAAATAATTGTCTATCGAATTTGTATTTGTTCCAGATGCATACCATTGATCATCATAATTAGCTGTCTTATCATAGGCAACACTTAGAACAAATTTTTTCCAAGAGGAAGAATCATCTGTGTTTTGAAATACAAATGCTGCACCTGCTTGGTGTAAATCTATTTTTGAATCTGAAGATGTACTTCTACCATTAAAGTAGGATACATCATTGTTGATACTTAAGCTAGACAGTGATAATGAAGCATGACTTCTGGTAAATACAGCTGAACCTGCAGGATTTACACTTACTGCAGACATGTCTCCTCCTAAGGCTCCAAAAGCACCACTTAGTGCTCTAAAACGAGCGGATCCCTGAATTTCATCTTGAGAATATCTGAGTGCATCAGATATATCTTGAGCCATAATATTAGACATAGATAGTACACCTATGACTAGTATAGTTAATTTTTTCATATTGAAATTTTACGAAATTAATAATTTAATAAACCTTAGTTTCCTCTACGTCCAGAACTCCCTCTAGAAGAACTAGATGATCCTGAAGATCTGCTAGAACTGCTACTAGAACTTCTAACAGATGAAGAGCTACTGCTACTTCTTCTTGATGTTGATGCTCTTGGTGTAGAAGATGATGAACTAGAACTTCTTCTCGGTCTTACAGAAGAATTTGAACTTCTAGGTGTAGAATTTCTAGGTCTTACACTTGAGTTGTTAGCCCTAGGTGTAGAATTTCTTGGTCTTACACTTGAGTTATTAGTTCTAGGTGTAGAGTTTCTTGGCCTAACACTTGAGTTATTAGTTCTTGGTGTTGATGTTCTTGGTCTTATAGAAGAATTTGTACTTCTAGGTCGTACAATAGAATTATTTCTAATTGATGACGACGTACTTCTTGATACACTTCGTCTAGAGTAATTACTGTTCCTATTTAGATTTGATGTTGTAACACCTCTTCTACCAGATACATATGCATAACTGTTTCCTCTATTATAGTAGTTTCTATAGTATGGAGGACACCAAAAATTGTTATTCCAACCATAACCATATCCATATCCATAACCATATCCATAACCGAATCCAAATCCTGAATTCCAGCCCCAATTATTCCAACCCCAATTATACCCATAAGGATTGTTCCAAGCCCAATTATTTAATCCCCAAGGTCTATACCATCCATAACCGAATCCATTTCCCCAATATGGTGAATTCCATCCTGAATTATAAACATTTATAGTGACATCAGAACTTTCTTGTCCCCAACCAGCATAACCTGTTTGAATGTCTTCAATAGGTTCGTTATTATAATTACCTTCATATGAATCTATATCCGTAAATATAGCACTACCATCATCTGGTATGTCGCTGTACTGTAAAGATTTTTCTGTAAAATAGTCTTTATAGACACTTTGGTCTTCGGCAGGAATAGTTCTTGCTTCTTCGTATACAACTTCTTGGTTATCGCTGTATATACCATCATTATCATAACCAACATATTGGTATGAACCACAAGAAGCTAACAAGAACGTTAGGCTTAGTGCAACAAAAAATGGAATTTTGGTCTGTATGTAATTGTTTAATTGCATATCTATTGATTTTTATTGTTGAACATTACAAAAATAGTTAGTTTTGCTGAACTATTTCTTTTTTTAACATAATCACAAATTTTGTGCCAAAACACTGAAAATGAGTAAAAATCTTACAAGTAGAGCAGAAGACTATTCAAAATGGTATAACGAATTAGTTGTAAAGGCTGATTTAGCAGAGAATTCTGCTGTTAGAGGTTGTATGGTCATAAAGCCATATGGATACGCAATTTGGGAGAAAATGCAGGCAGAATTAGATCGAATGTTTAAAGAAACAGGTCACCAAAACGCATATTTCCCACTTTTTGTTCCTAAAAGCTTGTTTGAAGCAGAAGAAAAAAATGCTGAAGGCTTTGCAAAAGAATGTGCTATTGTTACACATTATAGATTACAGAATGATCCTGATAATCCAGGGAAACTTAGAGTAGATCCTGATGCAAAATTAGAAGAAGAACTCATTGTTAGACCTACAAGTGAAGCCATTATTTGGAATACATATAAAGGTTGGATACAAAGTTATAGAGATTTACCAATATTAATTAACCAATGGGCTAATGTGGTTCGTTGGGAAATGAGAACTCGTTTATTTTTACGTACTGCGGAATTTTTATGGCAAGAGGGACATACAGCGCATGCAACAAAAGTAGAAGCTGTTGCAGAAGCAGAACAAATGAATGATGTATATGCCGAATTTGCTGAAAACTTTATGGCAATACCAGTTATAAAAGGTGTTAAAACTGAAAGTGAGCGTTTTGCAGGAGCTATTGATACGTATTGTATAGAAGCATTAATGCAAGATGGAAAAGCACTTCAAGCTGGAACCTCTCACTTTCTAGGTCAAAATTTTGCTAAAGCTTTTGATGTTAAGTTTACAAACAACGAAGGTAAACTCGATTATGTATGGGCAACTTCTTGGGGAGTTTCTACGAGATTGATGGGAGCATTGATAATGACGCATAGTGATGATAAAGGTTTAGTATTACCACCAAATTTAGCACCATCGCAAGTTGTTATAGTTCCAATATACAAAACAGACGAACAATTAGAAGTTATTACTGAGAAGGCTAATAGCATTATAAAAGAATTAAAAACACTTGGTGTTTCATGTAAACTTGATGCGAGAACAACACATAGGCCAGGAGCTAAGTTTGCTCAGCATGAATTACAAGGTGTGCCATTAAGAATAGCCATTGGACAAAGAGATTTAGATAATCAAACAGTTGAATTGGCAAGACGTGATACTTTGACAAAAGAAGTTGTTGAAATGTCTAATTTAGTTGCTACAGTTAATTCATTGTTAAAAACAATTCAAGATGAATTATTTGCCAAAGCACTTAATTACAGAGATACTCATATCACAGAAGTTGATGATTTTGAGTCATTTAAAACAGTTTTAGAGAATAAAACAGGGTTTATTTCTGCACATTGGGATGGTACAGCAGAAACTGAACAAAAAATAAAAGAGCTTACAAAAGCAACAATTAGATGTATTCCTATGGATGTTGAAAAAGTAGCAGGACACTGCGTTTACACTGGTAAACCATCAACAAATAGAGTATTATTTGCTAAGGCATATTAAATTTTTTTCAAAAAACTTTGCCTAGGTATTGCAACATTTAAAAATAGTTGTATTTTTGCATCCGCAATGAGTAATTGCATGTTCATTTGAAAAGCACTTTAATTTATTAAATTGCTACTGAAATAACTAAAATGGCCCGTTCGTCTATCGGCTAGGACGCATGGTTTTCATCCATGTAAGAGGGGTTCGATTCCCCTACGGGCTACAATTTTTTAACAAGAAAGAAAAAACAATGGCAAATCATAAGTCAGCATTAAAGAGAATTAGAAGTAACGAAGCAAAACGTTTACGTAACAGATACCAACACAAAACAACTCGTGGTGCTATCAAGAGATTGCGTGATATGGAGAAAGCTAAAGAAGCAAGTGAGTACTTGCCTGTAGTTATTTCAATGGTTGATAAATTAGCTAAGAACAACGTTATCCACGATAACAAAGCAGCTAATATCAAATCAAACTTGACTAAGTTTGTAGCTTCTTTAAGCTAAGCTTATTCAGTTTTTAAAACACATAAAGAAAAGCTTCTCTAACGAGAGGCTTTTTTTATGAATCAAAATTAATGACTTAAATTAATTAGAATAAAGTTTTAAATTGAATTGTACTTGATTTAAAAAGATATAAATTTGCAATTATATAATTAACTACTCAAATAATCATCCACTTTGGAAAACACAAAAGCAATTCAACTTATTGAGAAAATTCTTAAAAATCTTGATGAAACAGGAATTAATACAGATTCATTAATCAACGATATCAAAGAATTAAGAGGCTATGCAATAGAGCAAAAAGTACCATTATTAGTAAAAGTACTTAGATATACTTATGAGCATATAGAAGAGCACCAATCATTTCTTATCCCTATTCTTGACGATGAACCGTTAGAAGAAGGTGATGATGATTTTGAAAATACAGAAGATGCTTCTCCTGTAGAAAGCCTTAAGTATTTATTAGCACTTGCAGGAAATCTTAATAATAAAGGTAACATATCTGACTTACAAGAATACAAAGCCCTTCTAATGGCCTATTAATTATGTCTATTGCTTTGTTTAAAAGTAGTATGGACACTATTTTAGATTTAAAGTAAACATCATTATCAAAAACATACAAAAAAAGCCTTGATTCAATCAAGGCTTTTTTAATATGTATTAATGAGTTTAATTATCCGTTCATAGATACTAAAAACTCTTCATTATTTCTTGTTTGTTTAAATCTGTCATTAATAAACTCCATAGCTTCTACAGGATTCATATCTGCAAGATATTTACGCATAACCCACATTCTTTGAATCGTTGTCGCATCTAATAATATGTCATCACGACGCGTGCTTGAAGATGTTAAATCAATAGCAGGGAAAATACGACGATTAGAAATCTTACGATCTAATTGTAATTCCATGTTACCAGTTCCTTTAAATTCTTCGAATATTACTTCATCCATTTTAGAACCTGTTTCAGTTAATGCTGTAGCGATAATGGTAAGAGATCCTCCATTTTCAATATTACGTGCAGCTCCAAAGAAACGTTTTGGTTTGTGTAGAGCATTTGCATCAACACCTCCAGAAAGAATCTTTCCAGATGCTGGTTGTACAGAGTTATATGCTCTTGCTAAACGTGTTATAGAATCCAATAAAATAACCACATCATGTCCGCATTCTACCAAGCGTTTTGCTTTTTCTAAAACGATATTAGCAATCTTTACGTGTTCATGAGCTTCTTTATCAAATGTAGAAGCAATAACTTCACCACGTACATTACGTTGCATGTCTGTAACTTCTTCAGGACGCTCATCAATTAATAAAATCATTTGATAAACTTCAGGATGATTAGCTGCAATTGCATTTGCAACATCCTTTAATAACATCGTTTTACCAGTTTTAGGTTGTGATACAATCATACCACGTTGTCCTTTACCAATTGGTGCGAACAAATCCATTATACGAGTAGAAATAGTTGCTTGTTTTTCAGCAATATTAAATTTCTCTTGTGGAAACAATGGTGTTAGGTGTTCAAAAGCAACACGATCTCTAACAACATTAGGATTTTGACCATTTATTTTATTCACTTTTATTAAAGGGAAATATTTTTCACCTTCTTTTGGCGGACGAACATTTCCTAAAACAGTATCTCCAACTTTTAATCCAAATAATCTAATTTGAGATTGTGATACATATATATCATCTGGTGACGATAAATAATTATAATCAGATGATCTTAAAAAACCATAACCATCTTGCATAACATCTAAAACACCTTCACTTTCTATGATAGCATCAAATTCAAAGTCAGGTTCTCTGTAACGGTTACGACTATCTTTGTTACCATTATTTTTATGTACGTTACCATCTTTGTGACGAGGATTTGGTCTATTACCATCCTTTTGACGAGGATTTGGTTTCTTGTCATCCTTTTGACGAGGATTAGGTTTCTTATCTTCTTTTTGGCGAGGATTAGGCTTGTTTTCGTCTTTTTGACGAGGGTTAGGTTTATTCTCGTTAGATCGTTTATCGTTGCTTTGATTATCAGTATTAGAATCTTTTTTCTCATTAGTGTGAGGTTTAGATTCTTTTCCTTTGATTTGATCTTTAGAAGAGTTGTCATCCTTTTTCTCATCTAATTCCATCTTTTGTTGAGTAGGAGTAGGACTCACATCTTTCTTTTTCTCAACACGAGCTCTAGGTTTACGAGGTTGAACTGGTTTCTTGTCTTCTGCTTTTGGAGCAGGAGTACTAACAGGAGTAACAACTTCTTTCTTTACAACATCAGGATTGGCTGCTTGTAGATCTAATATTTGGTAAACGAGATCTAATTTTTTTAACGAACGGAATTTTGGTACGTTTAATTTTTGGGCTAATTCCTGAAGTTCAGGAAGCTTCTTTGCTTTTAATTCGGAAATTTCGAACATGTATATGTATACTAATTAAGTTTATTCTTTGAAATGGATTAATTTCTTACTTTTCTTTTTCTGAAAAAATATAATAATGGGAAAAATTTGAAAAAAATCTGAAGATTTAAACAACTGCTACTCTGTGTATAGCACATTGTTATTGCAATAATACAATTTTATTTTTAGAATTTAATACTACTTTTAAAAAGAAACTAGTAATTTTGTGCTTCGTTATAGATAATTATAAATGATACAACGCATACAAACAATATACCTTTTATTATCTGCAGCAGTGTCTGCAGGCTTGATATTTGTATTTCACTTATGGACAAACAGTGAGGAAGTTCCTGTTTTTGCAAAAGATGACTATTTATATTTAGGTTTATTTTTGGGTTCTGCTTTATTATCTTTAATTTCGATTTTTAGTTTTAAAAATAGGAAGTTTCAATTTGTTTTGGGACGACTCAATATCATATTAAACTTTATTTTATTAGGATTTTTTGTGTATCAATTACTAATACCACCTGGAGAGAGTCACATTTCAGAGAAAGGTGTTGGGATATTCATACCTATTTTATCTATCGTATTATTGGTCTTGGCCAATAAAGCCATAAAAAAGGATGAAGATCTCGTAAAATCTGTTGATAGATTACGATAAACCCTATTATCTTAGTGCGTAAACCCAAGGTGAAGATCTTGGGTTTTTTTATTGAAACCCATTATTGAAAAACTGGAAGCGCATTCAATAATGCTGGTTGAACTAATCCCGTTTTTTTTTGCAACGGGATCTCATTTTTTTATTATATTTTTTTTCTTCGTTCCCGATAACTATCGCGATAAAACTTAATTAATAGCGCTTCGGAAATTCTATAACTTCAAGATTTTCAATTTTAGTACCATCTATTGTAAAGCGAAGCATTGTTCTCACATTGTGAAATCCATGTTTGCCTACTGCTCCAGGATTCATATGAATTAAATTATAGCGTTTATCTGGCATCACTTTTAATATGTGCGAATGTCCGCAGATAAAAATACGAGGCGGATTTTCTTTAATCAAATCACGAGTTCTCATATTATATTTTGGAGGATAACCTCCAATATGAGTCATAAAAACATCAACATCTTCACACATAAAACGATTGTTTTCTGGAAATTCTAATCGCGCTTTAGCATCATCAATATTGCCGTAAACTGCTCGTAAGGGTTTAAGAGCTTTTATTTTATCGGTTACTTCTAAATCTCCAATATCTCCAGCATGCCACACTTCGTCAGCTTTTTTAACATGTTTTAATATGGCTTCATCTATGTAGCTATGTGTGTCAGAAAGGAGTAAGATTTTTGTCATGTTCACTTTCCGTAGAAACGGAAATCTTTTTTATTAATATCTAGAGTTCTTATTCATTAAAATTTCCGAAGAAAAACTTTTAATTGTGTTAATGTAAGTTGATAACCATCAAATCTAATTATCTTTGCTTGTTCACAAAAGTAACATTTCTATTGCGTTTTTTTATCGAATTATCATATAACGGAAAAGCATATCATGGTTGGCAAAATCAACCAGACGCCATTTCTGTACAAGAGGTTTTAGAAAATGCTTTATCAACACTATTAAAACAAAAAATTTCTGCAATGGGAGCTGGTAGAACAGATACTGGAGTTCATGCGTCACAGATGTTTGCACATTTTGATTTTGATGATCAATTACCAAATAATATTATTTTTAAACTGAATTCTTTTCTTCCTAAGGATATAGCAATTACAACTGTTTTTGAAGTCAAAGATGATGTTCATGCACGTTTTCATGCTGTGAGTAGAACTTATAATTATAGGATTTCTACGAGTAAAAACGTGTTTAACTATGATTATGCATATGCTTTGCAGAAATCATTAGATGTAGATTTGATGAATAAAGCTTGTGAAATTCTATTGCAGTATAATAATTTTCAATGCTTCTCTAAAGTGAATACAGACGTAAAAACGTATAATTGTAAACTCATGCAAGCGTTTTGGACTGTTGAAAAAGACGAATTAATTTTCACAATACAAGCTGATCGGTTTTTAAGAAATATGGTAAGAGCTATCGTGGGAACCTTAATTAATATTGGATTAGGTAAATTGGAAGTTGAAAAATTGCATGATATTTTAGAATCTAAAGATAGAGGAGAGGCTGGGTTTTCGGTTCCTGCTCATGGATTGTATCTTGTAAATGTTGAGTATCCAGACACTATAAAAATCACTAATTAATACATGGAAAACAAAAAAACTAAAGTCTTTGATATAACATTGTTTAAGCGATTGCTTCAATACATAAAGCCCTACAGGTCTGTGTTTATTGTCTCATTAGTTTGTGTTGTTGGACTTGCCGTTTTTGGAGCTTTGAGACCTTTGGTGTTGCAAAAAGCAATTGATGAGCATGTGGCTCTAAAACAATATAACGGTTTCTTGTTTTATATCATCTTGATGCTTGTTTTGTTAATACTTGAAGTTGTTAGTCAGTTGTTTTTTATCTACTACGCAAATTGGCTTGGGCAATCTATAGTTAAGGATATTAGAGTGAAATTATATAATCATGTACTTAGTTTTAGAATGAAGTATTATGATAATTCATCTGTAGGTGTTTTGATTACGAGAACAGTGACAGATATGGAACGAATTGCAGCTATTTTTGGAGAAGGGTTATTCATGATTTTTAGTGATTTGCTCAAAATGCTCGTTGTTGGTGGCATGATGTTTTATATGAATTGGAAGTTAAGTCTCATTGCATTCGTGACGATGCCAATTGTTTTATTCGCTACTAAGATTTTTCAGAAATATATGAAACGTGCTTTTGAGGAAGTACGAAATGAAGTGTCCAACCTTAATTCTTTTGTGCAAGAACGTGTAACAGGAATGAAAATTCTTCAACTTTTCACTAGAGAAGATACTGAGTTTAAGAAATTTAAAGCTATTAATGAACGTCATAAAAGAGGTTGGTTAAAAACAGTTTGGTATAACTCTGTGTTTTTTCCAATTGCAGATTTATTATCTTCTATAACTTTAGGAACCATTATTTGGGTTGGAGGATTAAGCGTTGTCTATAGTGGTACAGCTACCGAAGGTGAATTATTCGCTTTTATCATGTTCGTGCCAATGTTATTTAGACCTTTAAACCAGATAGCTAACAAGTTTAATACGCTCCAAATGGGAATGGTTGCTGCAGATCGTGTGTTTAGAGTTTTGGATACAACGTCACAAATAGATGATTCTGGTACTGCGATAGCCACAGAATTTAAAGGCGATATTTCATTTAAGGATGTGTGGTTTTCTTATGTGCAAGATGAAGAAGTGCTTCAAGGAATTTCATTAGAGGTTAAAGCAGGACAAACAATTGCTATTGTTGGTTCTACAGGTGCCGGTAAGTCCACCATTATCAATTTGTTAAACAGGTTTTATGATATTAATAATGGTACGATTTGTATTGACGGAATTGATATAAAAAGCTTGACTTTAAAATCACTACGTTCTCAAATAGCAGTAGTATTGCAAGATGTGTTCTTATTTGCAGATACTATTTTGAATAATATCACGCTTAAAGACGAGACGATTTCCGAAGAAAAAGTAATACAAGCAGCAAAAGATATTGGGATTCATGATTTTATTTCTAGTTTGCCAAACGGCTATCATTATAATGTAAAAGAACGTGGTGCGATGTTGTCTTCTGGTCAACGACAATTAATTTCATTTTTAAGAGCTTATGTGACTAACCCTAGTATTTTGGTGTTAGATGAAGCGACGTCTTCTGTGGATTCTTACTCAGAGCAATTGATACAAGATGCAACAGATAAAATTACTAAAGGTCGTACTTCTATAGTTATTGCGCATCGCTTAGCAACCATCCAACAAGCAGATCAGATTATCGTTATGGATGCTGGTAAAATTGTAGAAAAGGGAACGCACAACGAACTTCTAAAAGTTGAAAATGGGTATTATCGTAATTTGTATGAGGTTCAGTTTTTAAAAGCTGAGGCAAGTTAATGCCATAGGGAAGTAATTTCTTTTGCAGCTTCTTTTGCTTGAAACATTTGGTCAAAATCTCCATTTAAATACATGATGACTGCCATTATGATTCCGAATATTATATAAAACACAAAAAAGACAATAACAAATATTAATATTTTTAATATTAAATCTCCAACACTCAGTTTAAAAATACGTTTGAACGCATAGCAATGATATATGAACAGTGCTAAGTATAGTAACATAGCAAACAATAAATAATATGTAGGAGCTATTAGTAGTATAATTTGTCCTGCAAAAATTGATACAATTGTGAGTGCAGACATACTATATAAATAAACGATGATATGTTCGGTGAAATTATAACGTTTATCATAGAATACAATCACAGAAACAAGTGCCATTAAAGGAATCATTGCTGATAAAATTAAAGAACCATACTCAAATGAAGTGCTTGATGAGTTTTGCATCATTTGCTGAGACATTGGGTTGTTTAAGTATTCACCTTTAAATAGATTTGAAAAATCGAGATATTCTAAGTAGTATTTTTTTATAATGAAAATAGATAATCCACTAAGTGTTAGTGAAATTCCAAAGAAACTAATTGGATTAACATATCTTTTTCTAATACCTTCTATATAGCCATCAATTACTAATTCTGGCTTTCTAAACAAATCAATACATGTTCTTAGAAGCTTATTGTCATAATTGAAAAATGTTTCACTAATATGCTCAAAAATATTTTTGAATGTGAGTCGGTTTCTAATAACTTTTCCTCCACAAATATTGCAAAATTCACTTTCAGTTGGTAATTGATTGTTACAGTTTTTACAGTTCATCACATAAAAATATTAAGCTTTGGTAGCAATTGTAAATCCTAAAGCTACTAGTCCAATTAAGACTCCTAAGGTCAAGGAAATAGCAATAAACATACTCATAACTAGTAAAAAATGAGCAAAAGCTTCTAAAAAGGAAACATTAAAAACACGCTTTAAAACATAGAATAGATATATAAAGACAAGAAATGATACAACACCAGAAATTAGTAAATAATTAAAGCCAAAACATAAAAAAAGAATGCTCAATACAGCAGTAATTATAATGACTTGCGCATTATAGTAAAGGTTTAAAACTAAATGCTCTGTGAAGTTATATCGTTTTACAGGTTTAATTATTTTGTAAGATAACCATGTTGCTAAAGTATATAAAGGTACCGTACAGATGTATATAATACTTTGGTAGTTATTAATTTCTTCAAGATTTCCTAAGCTAGAATTAAATGGATTGTTTTTACCTCCTGTAGCTTTTTCAAAAGGTTTCATAAAATCCATAGCATGAGCCAAATCATCACTAAAAAAAGTATTCATTAAAAATACTTGAATCCCAACAAGCGTTAAAGAAATAGCAAAGTATTGAATAACATTAATATACTTTTTACGAGTTCCATCAATAAAACCACTAATGACGTTTTCTGGTTGTGTAAAAAGGTGAGTAAATGTTTTGAGAAATTTATTATCAATATTTATGAATTGTAAACTGATATCTTGCCAAAGATTTTTCATTGTAAGACGTTTTCTTACAACTTTTGCACCACAATTAGGACAAAAGTTTATGGTGTCTTTTAAAGCTATTTCACAGTTTTTACAATTCATTTACGTGAGGTCGTTATATAATAGGGCAGTTAAATCTTGTATGGTTTCAAACATCACAAACTCTCCATTTTTTATGTATGAGATTTGACCAGTTTCTTCACTAACTGCAATTGCAACAGCATCAGTCTTTTCAGTAATACCTACTGCAGCACGATGACGCAAACCAAAACGTTGTGGAATATTTTGCTCACTACTAACCGGTAAAATAACACGTGTTGCTTTTACTACATTATTCTCTATAATAATGGCACCATCATGCAACGGACTGTTTTTAAAAAAAATACTTTCAATAATGGGTTGCGTCACTTTAATATTCATGGCATCACCAGTATTGGTCAAAAAGTCAAGATTATTATTGCGCTCTATAACAATGAGCGCACCAGTTTTTGATTGTGACATTTTATCACAGGCATTTACAATAGCATTGATATCGGTTTCTGTTTCTACTTCGGTTTTTAAGAATTTCATTTTCTTGAAAAACTTACCACTACCACTTAAATTGGTAGACCCAACCATTAATAAAAACTTTCGTATTTCGGGTTGAAACACAACAATAAGTGCAATAATCCCAACTTTAATAAAACCATCAAAGATGCGATGCAGCATGTACATGTCTAGAAATTCAGTCACTCTCCAAACGAGATAGATAATGATAATTCCAATAAAAATATTGACAGCAACTGTGCCTTTAACCAATTTATAGACATAGTAAAGTAGAATAGCGACGAGAAAAACGTCGATAAAGTCTATAATTCCAAAATCCCAAAATTTGAATTTTTCCAATGGTTAGTGTGTTTCTGTAAATGTAATAATTATTGGTTAATATATGAATTAGTCATAATCAATAACAATTTCATTTTTGTCGATTGCAAAATCTTCTGATTCTAATTTTAAAATTTGAGATTTAACTGTAATGTAGTCTTGAAAAGTAAGTTTTGGGTTAAACATTAAACATATTTCAATATTTCCATTTTCATTTTTCAATTCATCAAGCTTAGCTCCAAGAGCAGAAATTGTGTTTATTAATTTTATTTCACTTTCGTTCTTGAAGTTATCATCAATAATTATTTTGTCAATTGAATAGAAATGAACTATGATTGTTTTTACATTATCTTTTAGGGAATTATCTAAATTATACGAATCGATTTCGTCTACATAGTACACATCCGTAAACTCCAAAAAACCTAAATTCTTTATACTCGTATCATTACAAGTAAAGTAATTCTTTGCATCTTCATTTTTATGAAGTTCTGCATTTCGCTTTTTGTCTTGTAAGAATTTTATCTTCGGAATAGCTTGAGCAAGTGTCAATCGTTTATCAACATTAACTAACCAATTTGTGGTGATAATCAGGTTTTTTCGATTGATTTCAACGCTATCTTCTTTGGTCTCATCATAAAATAAATAGGCGTGAGACACATCGCGTATTTCGGTGATTTTTGCATTTTCAATTTCAGGGAGTTGTAGAACACGCTCATTTCCGCAGGAAAAAAGAAGGATAAAAATTAGTAGTAGATATAAGTGTTTCATTTTTAATTCATTAGTGAAGTTGTTGGGTTAGTTTAATACATTCCATTGCTTCTTTAACGTCATGAACTCTCAAAATAGTTGCACCTTTTTGCAAGGCTATTGTGTTGAGAATTGTGGTTCCGTTTAGCGCTTCTTCTTGAGAACTATTCAAAGTTTTGTAAATCATAGATTTTCTAGACAATCCGGCGAGAATAGGTAAATCGGTCATTTTTAAAAGCTCAAATTTGTTGAGTAGCTCGAAATTTTGCTCAACCGTTTTTGCAAATCCAAAACCAGGATCAATAATTATATCAACGATACCTAAATCTCTAGCTTCTGCAATACGTTCAGAAAAATAAAAGAGAATATCCTTAACCAAATCATCATAATTGGTAAGGGTTTTCATCGTTTTTGGAGTGCCTTTCATGTGCATCATTATGTAAGGAACTTTTAATTTGGCAACCGTTTTAAGCATATTGTCGTCCAAATGTCCAGCAGAAATATCATTAATCATACAAGCACCAGCTTCAATAGCTTGCTCTGCGACTTGACTTCTAAATGTATCTACGGAAATGAGCGTTTCTGGAAACTCGTTACCAATCAATTCAATAATTGGAATAACTCGTTTTAATTCTTCTTCTACGGAAACATCATCTGCATTTGGTCTAGAACTGTAACCACCAACATCAATAAAGGAAGCGCCTTGATCTATCATGGTTTTTACCTGACTCATGATAGCCGTTTTATTAGTGTAGTTACCACCATCGTAAAAAGAATCTGGTGTGACGTTTAGAATTCCCATAACTTTAGGTTGTGAGAGGTCTATTAATTGACTGTTACAGTTAATGGTTTTACTCAAAGCTATATAGTATGGTTAAAGTTTTCAAATCTGATTAATTTATGCGAAATTTACGGAAATTTAAATGTTTTAAATGCAAGATACTTCAAAACAATATGATGGTGTAATTTCAACATGCCGAAGTCTTTTTATAAATAAAATGAAAGACTACGGAAGCGCTTGGCGAATTCTAAGACTACCATCACTAACCGATCAAATTTTTATTAAAGCACAACGCATTAGAGGTTTACAACAAAACAACGAACGTAAAGTTGATGAAGGCGAAGTTAGCGAGTTTATTGGGATTATCAATTATTGTACAATGGCTTTAATACAATTAGAGAAAGGTGTGGTAGAACAACCAGATTTATCTTTAGAAGAAGCGATTGAGTTGTATGATGATAAAATTGCATTTACAAAACAACTCATGATGGACAAGAACCATGATTATGGAGAAGCTTGGAGAGAGATGCGTGTGAGTAGTTTAACCGATTTGATTTTGCAAAAATTATTACGCGTAAAACAAATTGAAGATAACGCAGGAAAAACATTAGTAAGTGAAGGTATTGATGCCAATTATCAGGATATGATTAATTATTCGGTATTTGCTTTGATTCATTTAGATAATAAATAAATAAATAATAGTTTCTTAAATCACCATAGTACACATGAAAATATTTATCACCATTTCAAGACTTATTGTTGGAAGTTTATTTATCGTTTCTGGTTTAATTAAATGTAATGATACCATAGGTTTTTCATATAAACTGAATGATTATTTTGCTCAAGATGTTTTAAATCTAGAATTTTTAATTCCATATTCATTATTAATCGCAGTCAGTATTTGTGTCGTTGAAATTGTATTAGGTGTCGCAGTTATTTTTGGATTAAAGAGTAAACTGTCATCAACATTAATTTTGTTAATGATGCTGTTTTTTACATGGCTTACTTGGTACACATCTAGTTGCTTAGTAGCTCAAGAAACTGCAGGAAGATTAGGACAAGAGTTCACGCAAAATTGTGTAACAGATTGTGGTTGCTTTGGTGATGCTTTAAAATTAGCACCTAAAGAGTCCTTTTATAAAGATCTCTTTTTGTTGATTTTTACAATCCCATTATTCATTTTTGCTTTTAAAAATAAAATCCAAAAAAATACGAAGACCGAAGATTGGTTTTACATGATAACATCTTTAGTTCTCATCTTCGCGTTTGGAGTTTTAGTCATCGGTTGGTGGTTTACAGTTCTATTTTCAATTGTATTATATGCAGTTGTTTATCTTATAAAAAACAACACTAAAGGCGATTGGTTATCATTGTTAGCTGCTTATGTCATTTGTTTAGGATTCACTTATTATTGCTTAGAAAATTTACCATTAAAAGATTTTAGAGCTTATAAAATAGGCGATAACTTTCAAGAGAATATGACGTTACCTGCAGATGCTCAAAAAGCTGTAACCGATTATATTTGGACATATAAGTTAGACGGAAAAGAGCAAACCATTACAGATAGAGGTCGTGGACCAGAAAAATACGATGAAATTGTTGGTGTTGAAACTATCGTCATTAAAGAAGGTGATGAGCCTAAAATTCAAGATTTCACTATAGAATCTGAAGATGAAGATTTAACGCAACAATTTTTAGAAGTTGAAAAATTAGTCATGATTGTGTCTTACAGTTTAGAGAAATCTGATCCTAACGGGATGAAAGCTCTTAAAGCCATGGCAGACGAAGCTCAGAAAAAAGGGTACACAGTTATTGGTTTAACAGCCTCTGGAGAAGACAAGAAAAAAGAAGTGAAAAATACTTATAATTTAGATTTTGATTTTTATCTCTGTGATGAAAAAGTATTAAAAACGGTTGTGAGATCAAATCCAGGAATTGTTGTTTTAGAAAAAGGAACCGTGACTCAAAAAGTACACTGGAATGATGTTGATGATTTGGAGTTTAAAAACTAGTTTTCAGTCACATACACAGTTTACAGTGTTAAATAATATAAGGGTAAACAAAGTACAGTAGGTACAACTCTACACCAAACAACTCAACAAAGAACAATAAACTGATAAGATACATCCTAAATAAAACCTTTTACGCCTTACTAACCCTTTTAGGAGTTATAACGGTTATATTTTATTTATTCAATATTTTACCTGGAGATCCTGCACAAATGATGCTTGGGCAAAATGAAGACAGTGAGCAAATCGCAGCAGTAAAAGCAAAATACGGATTTGATAAACCCATTTCAACCCAGTATTTGTATTATTTAAATGATTTGTCACCAATCTCATTTCACTCTAAAAAACAGGAGGATTATACATTTTTGAAAGACGGTAAATATTCGGCAACCAATGTGTTTTCCTTCGGAAATGTAACAACCGTAATTAAGTTTCCTTATTTAAGAGAATCCTTTACTAAGCAAGGTAAAAAGGTCTCTCAAGTGATAGGAGAAACATTGCCTAATACAGCAGTTTTAGCAGTCTCAGCAATTGTCATTGCTATTGTTCTTGGTATTTTCTTCGGAATCCTATCTGCGCTTTATAAAGACACTTGGGTTGATAAAACCATTCAAATTTTTAGTACTTTAGGAATGAGTGTGCCTTCATTTTTTAGTGCCATACTTTTCGCATGGTTTTTTGGTTTTGTATTACATAAATATACCAATTTAGAAATGACAGGTAGCTTGTACGAACTCGATGATTTTGGAGAAAAAGTTAATATTCAGTGGAAGAATTTAATACTTCCTGCTATTGTTTTAGGAATTCGTCCCTTGGCAGTTGTCATTCAGTTGATGCGAAATTCATTGTTAGAAGTATTCAATCAAGATTATATTAGAACAGCGAGAGCAAAAGGGCTTAGCGAATTTCAGATTATAAAAAAGCACGCTATAAAAAACGCATTAAATCCAGTGGTTACAGCAATATCAGGTTGGTTTGCATCTATGTTAGCAGGTGCTGTATTTGTAGAGTATATTTTTGGCTGGAACGGATTAGGGAAAGAAATCGTAAACGCATTAAATACACTAGATTTGCCAGTAATTATGGGATCTGTACTAATAATTGCGGTTTTGTTTATTATCATTAATATCTTTGTAGATGTCATTTATGGTTGGCTCGATCCTAAAGTGAAGTTAGAGTAAAACAGAGGAAAAATTCCTTCTCTATTTTAGGGAAGGTGGATTTCAATTTTTTTAAATTGAAAGACGGAAGGGTTAATAGTCAAAAATGAAATTTAGATAATGATTAAAAAAATAATATATATTGCATTCATTTGCCTTTGCATCACAAGTTGCGAAGCACAACCTGAGCCAACACAGTTTTCTCAAGAAGCACTTAATACTACTTTTATAGATCTAGAAAACGAGTCTGTTACATTTCAGAAGATATTAGAAGCCAGTAAAGGCAAAACAGTTTTAATAGACATTTGGGCTAGTTGGTGTAGGGATTGTATTGTAGGTTTACCAGACTTAAAAGCATTACAAGACCAATACAAAGACGTAACTTATGTGTTTTTATCTATGGATAAAACGCAAACGAGCTGGAAAAATAGCATTAAAAAGTATGATATGATTGGAGAGCATTATTTTATGCCTTCAGGTTGGAAAGGGGCTTTTAGTGATTTTGTAGATTTAGATTGGGTACCTAGATATATGGTCATAGATGCAGAAAGTAATATCAAATTATTTAGAGCTATAAAAGCAAGTGATCCAAAAATTAAAGAACATTTATAATATAATTTAAGTTTATTCGGAAACGTAACACACAACACACATGAGAAAACATATTGTAGCAGGTAACTGGAAAATGAATAATGATTTAGCACAAACTGAAACATTAATTTCAGAATTAAAAAAACAAACTAAAACTTCTGATGCAGAAGTGATGATTGCGCCTTCATTTACTAATTTATGGCATACTTTTGAAGCTACTAGACAAGACGATATTGAAGTTGTTGCTCAAAACATGCACTTTGCAGAAAATGGAGCATATACTGGAGAGGTTAGTGCAAGTATGCTAAAAAGCGTTGGTATTCAAACCGTTATTTTAGGACATAGTGAGCGTCGCGCTTATTACAATGAAACAGACGAGTCTTTAGCAAAAAAAGTAGATGCAGCTTTAGCTCATGATATGCGTATAATTTTCTGTTTTGGAGAAGAATTAGCAGATCGCAAAGCAGGAAAAGAGGAGCAAGTTGTGGAATCTCAAATTAAGAATGCTTTATTTCATTTAGAAGCTTCAGCATTTAAAAATATCGTTTTAGCCTATGAGCCTGTTTGGGCAATTGGTACAGGAGAAACTGCAAGTCCAGAGCAAGCGCAAGACATGCACGCATTTATTAGAAAAACTTTAGAAAGTAAATATGGTAACGTTGTTGCAGATGATATGACCATTCTTTATGGTGGTAGTGTAAAACCTGCCAACGCTAAAGAGATTTTTGGTAAGCCAGATGTTGATGGTGGATTAATTGGAGGAGCAGCACTTAAAGCTGAAGATTTTTATACGATTGTAAACGCATTTTAGAAGTAATCGATACATAAATTTTTCTAAGGGTATTCCCTAAGTTTTCAAACTTAGAGAATGCCCTTATGTATTTGGTTTTAATTGTAATTAGCTTGCAGTCAGTTAATTATTAATTAAAATCGATGCTTATGAAATCTTTAAAATTACTCTTTTTTTTATGTGCAACTTCAGTATTTGCACAAATACCTACAAATAATGAATGTGCAAACGCAGAGGTTATTGTAGTATCTACTGGAGCACCACTTTCAATTGCTGCTAATTTTACAGAGGCTACCGAGAGTTTAGATGCATCGTGTAATACTGCAACTTTAGATAATAAAGACTTATGGTATCAATTTGTAATGCCTGTTGATGGCAATGTATTTATCAACGCTGCATCTAGCTTAAATCATTTTACACTTTATAGTACCTGCGGAGGAGCAGAACTAGATTGTAGTAATGATGATACGTCTTTTGGTAATCTAGTAAATGGAAATACTTATCTTTTAAGAACCTCATACCAATTTAATGGTTCGTCATCATTTACAGTTCAAGCTTTTGAGACAGCAGCAAATGATGAATGTGATAATAGAGAGACTATTACTGTAGTAACTTCAAATTATATACAGTATTCAACAGATTCTAGAACTGCTACTGAAAGTATAGATGCTTCCTGTGATAATCCTGAAAATGACAATTTAGATCTTTGGTATGAGTTTGTAATGCCTGTCAATGGACATATTGAAATAAAAGAAGCGCAACAATTTCAACATCAAACCTATTCGTTTTTTGATACCTGTGGAGGAGTAGAATTAGGTTGTGTAAACGATAGAGGTTTTTTTACAAACTTGATAGCTGGAACAACTTATGTTTTTAGAATAGCAGATAGAGAATCTAATGTTGGACCAATTAATTTTAGAATTCAAGCTTTTGAGTATGCTCCAAATGATGAATGTGATGCTTCGGAAACGATACTCGTTGAAACAGCTAATACAAATACATATACAGCAGATTTAAGAACAGCTACAGAAAGTTTAGATGCATCGTGTGAAGATGCAAGTAATAATAATTATGATCTATGGTTTGATTTTGTAATGCCTGTAACTGGTAACCTAAAAATCGAACAACTTACAGGTACAGACAGTGTAACAGTTTACGATGCTTGTGATGGTACAGAGTTATCATGCCAATCAGGATTGCAATTTGTTTCGGGTTTAATTGAAAATACTAATTATCTTTTAAGAATATCATCTACAAGTCTGGCTAATAAATCACCAAGATTTCAAGCATTTCCTATAGCAGTAAATGATGAATGTGAAACTAGCGAAACGATTACAATTGTAACTGATAATTCACTCTCATATCAAGTAGATACTCGTAGAGCAACAGAAACGCTAGATTCGTCTTGCGATACTATTGACGACAATAACTTGGATCTTTGGTATGATTTTGTAATGCCTGTAACAGGGAATATTCAAATTTCTGGTGTTGGTTTTAATTTTAGAACGACGTTATACGACGCATGCTCTGGTAATGAATTAGATTGTATAAATGGTAATGGTATTTATTTTAATTTAGGATTAAACAACAGCTATAAGCTTAGGGTTTCTCAATTACCAAACACTGCTAATTTAAGTAATCTTAATATTCAAGCGTTTGAGAATCTATTTAATGATGATTGTGCTACACCTCAAAATATAACTGTTCCAACTGTAGATTATGCGACGTATTCAACTAATAATGCTGCAGCAACCAATAGCGAAGTTTCAACATGTGAGCCATCTAATGAAACTTTTACAATTCAAGATGTTTGGTATCGTTTTACAATGCCAAACGATAATGATGTTGAAATTGATCATTTAACAGCATCTGTAAATGGGTATTATGCTTTATATGATTCCTGCGGAACTACAGAGATTCAATGTTTAAATAATGATGGGTTTTTTACGAATTTAATAGGCGGAAATGACTACTTCTTAAAAGTCGGAAAGTTATCCTCTCAAACAGGTATAGTGAGTTTTAATATTTCAGCAAAACCAGAAGTATTGAGTATAGAAGGACAAACTTTTGATGGTGTAAAATTGTATCCAAATCCAGTAAAAGATATTTTAAAGATTGATTATTCTGAACAATCAAATTTTGCTACACTTTCGATTTTTGATTTAAATGGAAGATTAGTAAAACGCATCACATCTCAAAATAATACCAATGCTATTGATATTTCAGACTTAACAAGTTCTATTTATATTGTAATTATTGAAATCAATAATAGAAAGCTAATACAGCAAATTATTAAACAGTAATTCATTTTGTATCTTTAAATTATAATTTATTAAATGAAATATCGTAGTTGTGTTTTTGTATTTATCATTTTGATTTCTAATGTGTTATTCGCGTTTCAGGATAATGCGTCAATAAAATTTCAAGATAGTATACGTGTTGAAGTCGTAAAATTATCTGATAGTTTGAGAGCTCAGAAATTTTATAATGCTTCATTCTACGCTTTACAACGTTTAAATGATTTGGAGTTAACTCGAGTTTATGCAGATAGCGCATTACATTATGCTAAAGTATCTGGGTTTAAAGATTCTGAAGCAAAATCACACTTTCAATTTGGATTATTAGAACGTATAGAAGGCAATTATGAAAAAGCGCTAGACCATTTAGATAGAAATATTGCTTATTTCAAAAACGATTCGACATTAATTGCGTATTCACTTTTTCAAGTTGGCGTTATACATCGACGCTTAGGTGATTATGAAAATAGTTTAAAGACGTACACGACCATTCTCAATATTTTTCAGAATAAAAAAGATTCTCTAGCTATTGCGTCAACACTTAATAGTATTGGAAATATTTATGGAGAAATGGAAAAACCAGACGAAGCCATTGCTAATTTCTCTGGTGCTTTAACAATTTTTGAAACTAAAAAAGCACTTCGAGATATTGGTAATGCTCATAAAAATATTGGTAAAATGTATATTCTTAAAAAAGATACGCTTGCTGGTATATCCCATTTAGATAAAGCATTAGCTGTTGCTAAAACCTCTAATGAAGACTATCAAATAGCACTTGTTTTATCTACTTTAGGTAACGTCTATTTAAATTCAGAATTAGATTTAGCATATAATTATCTCAATGAAGCAAAACAGCTTTTTGAAGCTAAAAATTACCAAAGAGAATTAATTCCTATTCAAAGAGATCTTGGTAAATATTATCAAAAAAAATCCGATTATAATGGTGCTATAAAAGCGTTTCAAACCTCTTTAGAACTAGCGCAAGAGTTTAAAGAATCACCTTATTTAAAAGATGCTTATCTAGGGTTATCAGAAACATATAGCCTTACAGGAAATTATAAAAAAGCGTATAATTTTCATGAAAAATATACAATAATAAAGGATTCATTATTTAACTCTGAAAACGTAAAAACCATAAACTTGCTACAAAAGCAGTTTGAAGCAAAGAAAAAAGACAGTGAAATCAGTAAACAGAAATTACAGTTAGAAACTCAAAAAAATGAACTTCAAAAAAAGAATATGCAGTTTAATTACGCTTTAAGTCTCGCTTTTATATTACTACTAATTTCTATAGCGACTTGGCTTGTTTATAAGCAACGTCAAAAGCGGAAAGATCAAGAATTATTGGTGATTAAAAATAAAGCACAAATACATTCTTTAGAATCTTTGATAGAAGGAGAAGAGAAGGAACGACTTAGAATTGCAAAAGAGTTGCACGATGGTGTTAATGGCGATCTTTCTGCTATTAAGCACAAACTCAATACGCTATTAGAATTAAATAATAAAACGATTAAAGAGGCAGTTGTAATGATAGATAAATCTTGTGAACAGGTGAGAGCGATTTCTCATAATTTAGTGCCACCTGCTCTTGAAAACTTTGATTTGGAATCTGCAATTTCAGATTATTGTATCCATATGAATAATATACACAAGCCACAAATAAGGTTTCATTATCTGGGTGACGACCTAAATATATCAAAATTGATGGAAGTTAATATTTTCAGAATTACACAAGAATTAGTCACAAATAGTATAAAACATGCTAAATCATCTGAGATTAATGTACAATTAAGTTTTAGAAATAACACGCTTCAATTAGCGGTTGATGATGATGGTATTGGTTTTGATACAACTGATATGAACTCCAATGGTATTGGGATTTCGAACATAAAAAGTAGAGTTGCATTCTTAAATGGAGAAATTGATTTTGTATCTTCGGAAAGTGGTACATCTATAAATGTTCTCATCGATTTATCTAAATATAATCATGATTAAGATTTCAATAACAGACGATCATTATGTAGTTTTAAAAGGGATAGAATCACTTTTAAAAGATGAAAAACACATTAGTGTTATCTCAATTCACGAGACTGGGAAAGACACTTTGCAAGCTTTTGAAATAGCACAACCTGATATTTTATTCTTAGATATAAATCTGCCAGATATTAATGGTATTGTACTCACTAAAACCATAACAAAATCGTTTCCAAATATTCGTGTTATTGCCTTAACAAACCATGAAGATGTGTCGTTTGTAAAACGTATTCTAGATAATGGTGCGTTTGGCTATTTACTTAAAAATGCTCATAAAGAAGAATTACTTCAAGCCATAGAAACGGTTTCAAAAGGGGAAAGGTATTTGCAAAAAGATATTGAGAAAAAAATATTAAATCAATCTCTTGGTAGAAAAGAATACAGTGCGCTACAACCTAAATTAACACGTCGTGAAATGGAAGTGTTACAAGCAATATCTGAAGAGTTAACAACTCAAGAGATTTCAGAAAAATTATTTATTAGTCCGAAAACTGTTGAAGCTCATCGCATGAACATCATGAGTAAACTGGGTGCGAAAAACAGTGTTGGAATAATTAAAATTGCTCTTGAGAAACAGTTATTATAATCACATTTCAAAAATTCTTACCTTTTGCTTCTCTAAATAGAAGTATTTGAATTTCAATATATACAATAGCGTCATTTTAGCTGGAGTTATCCAAGGTCTTATATTTGGAGCAATTGTATTGTTGTCTAAAAAGTATAGGCATATAAGCGTGTATTTTTTAGTAACCATAATAGTTACCTATTCATTAAATAATCTACAATATTATCTTGTAGATATTGGTTTGATAAACTATGATGAATTTTATAGAAATTATTACTTTCCTTGGGTTGAGCTCACACCTGTTCTATTATATTTCTATGTTGTAAGTTTTCTGTTTCCAGAGAAGAAGATCAATAGAAAAGCAAAATGGCTTTGGTCTCTTTTTGGACTTCATTTTTTAGTTAGTCTACTTTATAAAGTTCTTATAAGAGTTGAGTCCACATCCAAAGACATAGATTATTTAACTGGCAGTTTAAGGTATTACTCAGCATATTATGCAGAGTTAGTAACTGGATTGTTTAGTATTTGTATATTAATTGTTCTGTTTTTTAAGATTAAAAACTATAAAAACTTACACACAGAATTTCTACAAAATTATATTAGGTTAGAATTAAATTGGTTAAAAATAACGTTGTTTCTATTTTTGATATTGACCATATTGAATGTTACTTTGGTTGTAACAGATATGCAATTATTTGAAGATATATCTTATTATCCTGTTTGGATTTTACTAACATTAATTATTTATTGGTTAGGACACATTGGTGTTTATAAATATGGAATTGTTCAAGAACGAAAAAGCATCCGTAAAAACAGAAAAACAGAGAGTTCTGTTAAACAAGAAAGCAAAACAAAACACATTATTATTGAACGTTTAAAACAGTTTCTAGAAGATGAAAAACGGTTTTTAGATTCTTCATTAACACTAGATAAAACTGCTGAAGCATTAGAGCTAAGTCAAGGTCATTTGTCAAAAATTATAAATACAGAATTAGGTATCAGTTTTAAAGATTATATCAATGCCTTGCGTGTCGAAGAAGCAAAAAGCTATTTGAAAGACGAAGATTTTTCAAAATATACCTTAGTTGCTATAGGTCTAGAAGCTGGATTTAATTCTAAATCTGCATTTAACTCTTCTTTTAAAAAAATCACAGGAGAAACACCTTCACAATTCAAACAAAAACATATTAATTAGTCTTATTTTTTCATAATCACATAAAATAGCACGTCTCTATATTGTTTCGTGGTTAGTTTTACTTCTTTATTAATCAGTTAATTATGGAGTTATGAGGCGAGTTTTACTTTCAAGTGTTTTATTATTATTTTCAATTATTTTAAACGCCCAAGGTTGGGGACAAATACAAAAAATTGTACCAGCCGATAGAGAACAAGCAGATTACTTTGGATATGCAGTGACAATGAGTGGAGATTATGCTGTTATAGGTGCACACTGGGATGATGTCACCACAAGTAATATGGGATCTGCCTATGTCTATAAGAAAGATGTTAATGGTAATTGGATAGAACATCAAAATTTAACAGCTCCAGATAAGCGTCAAAATGATCAGTTTGGTTATTCTGTGGCAATTCATGGAAATTATCTTATAGTTGGCGCCATAGGACAAAGTTATAATGCAGCCAATAGTAGCTATATTCAAGCAGCTGGTGCAGCTTACATCTATGAAAAAGACACGAATAATAATTGGAATTTTGTTCAGAAAATAGTGGCTTCAGACAGAGAGTATATTAATCAATTTGGTTACGCAGTAGATTTAAATGGCAATTACGCTATTGTAAGCCCAGTTAGGCATGATTATGATGCATCAGGTAATAATTTTCAAGATGATGCTGGAGCTGTCTATGTATTTGAACGTGATGGAAGTGGTACTTGGAGTGAAGTCCAAAAAATTGTGGCTTCAGATAGAACTGCATTTGATTATTTTGGGCAAACGGGACTTGCAGTAGACGGTAATTACATTGTTGTAGGTTCTGTTGGAGATGACGAAGATGATAATGGTTCTAACTTTCTGTCTAGTGCTGGTTCTGCATATATTTTTGAACGAGATGGAAGTGGTATCTGGAATGAAATACAGAAAATAGTAAATTCTGATAGAGAAGCAGGCGACACTTTTGGAAGAACTGTTACTATTGATGGAAATTATTTAGTTGTTGGTGCAGATTATGAGGATGAAAAAGGAAATGCTGCTGGTGCTGCTTATGTTTTTGAAAAGCAGACTAATGGTACTTGGAATCACTCGCAAAAACTTACTGCGACAAATGGTGCTGCTGACGACCATTTTGGCAGAGATGTAGATATGGATGATAATTATATTATTATTGGTAGTCATTTAAACGATATAGGAAGTCCAGGAGATAATGGTGCAGCCTATATTTTTGAAAACCAAGATGGTGTATGGAATGAAACAGCTTTTATCTATGATGCTTTTAACCAAACAAGTGAATATTTTGGGTATACTGTAGCAATAAGTGGTGATTTTGCTATAGTTGGAGCTTATGAAGATGGTTATGATGAAAACGAAGAAAATGAATTAGTAGGTGCAGGAGCAGCTTTTATATTTGATGCGAATGAGCCTTACACACTAAGTGTTATTGAGAATGATTTAGAAAATACTATTAAAGCTTATCCAAACCCAGTAATCAATAGTCTTACAATTGATTTAGGAAGTTTTCATGAAACAACCCAGATTAAAATTCATAATGTACTTGGGCAAAACATCCTTTCTAAGAATTATACCAATTCAAGAATAATTGAATTAGAGTTTAATTTGTCCAAAGGAATATATTTGGTTGAGGTTAAAGTAAACAATGAAAACACGTCAGTATTAAAAATTGTTAAACATTAATTTCATTTTTTACATGTAACTTTGTAACCTAAACAAGAAGCATGTCAAATACAATATACTTAGGTTACTATTTTAAAGCAAAACCTCTTCAGCCAGCAGTAGAAATCTTAATTGCCGAATTAGGCTACGCAGGATTTGAAAGTTTCGTAGAGACCGAAGAAGGTGTCACAGCCTACATTCAAAAAGAGGAGTGGTACGACACTATACTTGATGATATCCAGATACTAAAATCAGATGAATTTGAAATTTCTTTTTCTTCGGAAGAAATAGAGCAGACCAACTGGAATCAAGAATGGGAGAAGAATTTTAATCCAATAATTGTTGATGATAAATGCTCAGTTCGTGCACCATTTCATGACAAACCAGATACTGAGTTTGATATTATTATAGAACCAAAAATGAGTTTTGGTACAGGTCATCACGAAACGACGCATATGATGATTCAACATATTTTGAAGACTGATTTTGAAGGTAAATCGGTTTTAGATATGGGTTGTGGTACAGGAGTTTTAGCAATTCTTGCTGAAATGAAAGGCGCAAAACCTTTAGATGCTATCGATTATGACAATTGGTGTTACCTCAATAGTTTAGAAAATGTTGAAAGAAATAATTGCAAGCACATTACAGTATTAGAAGGTGATGCGAGTTTATTGCCTGGTAAACACTATGATATTGTTATTGCCAACATAAATAGAAATATTCTACTTAATGATATGGAAACCTATATCGATACATTAAATAAAAATGGAATGCTATTCTTAAGCGGTTTTTATAGTGATGATATTCCAGTGATTAAAGCAGAATGTGAAAAACATAATTTAGTTCTCGTAGATACTTTAGAACGAAATAACTGGGTAGCTTTAAAATTTAAAAAATAAGAATAGTTCAATAAAAATTTATTTATCCGACGAATTACTCAATATTTTAACATAAAAAATTAAAACATTACTAAAATTACGATTTTCCCGTAATTTTTTTGTTTTTATAATGTATATCTTTGAAATGATAATTATCATGGTTTAAATTGAAATAATTGTAAGAAAATATTCTATTTTAATTTAGGCTTCCCCTACTTACTCGCTTATTAAATATTAACTTAATTTACTCAAAAATGAAAAATTTTAAATTTTTGACCTTAGCTGGTCTATGCCTAATGTTTTGTATTCAATCTTGTCAAAAAGAAAGTGTGACAGATGATGTTTCTAATTTGAATGAGGATATCATTATCAATATGAACAACATAGAAAATAGAACCTTAGTCAATGATACTGATTTATTAAATGCAATATATACCTTAGATATTGATGTAGGATTAGTTTCTATAGGAGATTTTCACTTACCAGATGGAACTATAGAAGAACGAATTTATATTGGTAGTGACATCACTTTTACTAGAGACGAGCTAAACGCGTTAATAGGTATTGGTTCAGGATTAGATCGTCAATATAGAACGTTTAATTTGGTAACTGGTAACAATCAATCTATTAATATCTTGGGTTACACAGGAGGCAGCCAAGCATTATCAAGTAAAGCACAAACTGCTTTAACTAGGGCAGTTGCTAATTATAATAACATTAGTAATATGACACTAGACTTTAATTTGTCGTTTGGTACTAATTATGAAGCAGCAGATATGGTGGTGTATGATAACTCTATCAATAATTCAGGTAATGGAGGAGTTGCCGGTTTTCCAAACTCAAGTGGACAGCCAAATAAGTTTGTTCAGATTTATGGTATAGAGCAATTCTCAACTAATGTAAATGAACATGTAATTACTCATGAGATTGGTCACTCTATAGGATTTAGACATTCAGACTGGTTTGATCGTTTAAGTTGCCCTGCATCTAGCCAAGGTAATGAAGGTACAGGAGCTGATGGAGCAGTACATATATCTGGAACTCCAACAGGAAGAGATTTAAGCTCAGTAATGCAAGCTTGTTTTTCTACAAGTGTAAGCGGTAATTTTAATAGCAATGATATTACTGCTTTGAATTCTATGTATCCAGCTAGTTCAGGTAGTATTTGTGATGGTGTTTCTGAATGGCAAAGTGGAACAAGTTATAGTGTTGGTCAACGTGTTACTTATTTTGGTAACCTTTATGAGCGCACAAATAGTGGTTGGACTTTGATAGGACCATGCAACTAGATATGTTATTTTTTTATACAAAACTGCTAATAATGCATTAAATATGAAGTATTAATAGAAGTATTACAATAATTTTGAAAGACTTTTGTTCTATGAGCAGAAGTCTTTTTTTATTGAAGAGATTTTTTTAAATTTACAATTATTAAAGACCAACCTCATTAAATACATTGCTATGCACCAAATAATGAGTACCAAAGAAAAAGCAAAAGAAGAACATCTAGTTGATACATTAGAGCAACCTCTAAATGAGATTGTTGTATATAATGATGATGTTAATACATTTGATCATGTTATAGATACCTTAATCTATGCATGCGACCACACACCAGAACAGGCAGAACAATGTTCAATTATAGTGCACTATAAAGGACAATGTACAGTTAAAACTGGCGAATATAAAGAGTTAGAACCTCGATGCTCAATGCTTTTAGAAGCAGGATTGAGTGCTGAGATTATTTAAAATTTATGGTTAAAGTGTTGACGGACAAACAAAATCTGTCGTTGGTAAATCTGTGTTTTTAATAGCTCCAAAACCACCAGCAATATCTACAAGATTATGGAATCCTCTAGCTTTTAAAATGGAAGCTGCAATCACACTTCTATAACCACCTGCACAATGAATATGATACGTTTTATCTTTAGTAACGTCATTCATTTGCTCATTAATTAAATCTAATGCAAAATGTTGAGCGTCTTCTAAGTGAGAACTAGTGTATTCACCATTATTTCTTACGTCTAAGATGTTAATGTCTCCATTTTTAACTCGGTTTGCAAATTCATCTGCAGATATCGATTCTAAGGTATCAATGTCTTTTCCTGCGGAAATCCAAGCCTTAACACCACCTTCTAAATATCCTAAAGTATTGTCATAACCAACACGAGACAAACGTGTCACTGCTTCTTGACTTTTGCCTTCTGGAACTACTAAGAGTATTGGTTGCTTGATGTCTTTAATTAAAGCGCCAACCCAAGGTGCAAATCCACCATTTAAACCAATAAATATAGAATTCGGAATATGGCTTTTAATAAAATCACTTTGAGTTCTTACGTCAAGTACTAAAGCCTCTTCGTGATTTGCCATAGCTTCAAAATCTTCAGGAGATAAAGCAATGTTTCCAGTTTTTAAAACGGTATCAAAAGAGTCATATCCTGTTTTATTAAGCATGGCGTTTTTGGCAAAATATTGAGGAGGTGGAGCAATACCATCCAATACTTCTTTTACAAATTCTGCTTTGGTCATATCTGATCTTAAAGCGTAATTAGTTTTCTTTTGATTGCCAATTGTTCCTACGGTTTCTTTACTTAGGTTTTTTCCGCAGGCAGAACCAGCACCATGAGCTGGATAAACGATAACATCGTCTGCAAGAGGCATAATTTTATTCCGAAGAGAATCAAATAGCATTCCTGCTAAGTCTTCTTTTGTTAAATCAGATTTTATAGCCAAATCTGGTCGCCCAACATCACCTAAAAATAAAGTATCACCAGAAAAAATGGCATGATTTTTACCGTTTTCATCAATTAATAAATAGGTTGTAGATTCTAAAGTGTGACCAGGTGTGTGTAATGCTTTAATAGTTATACTTCCTATTTTGAATTCTTCATTGTCTTTTGCTGAATGAATCTCATAAGAAGTTTCCGCACCTGGACCATAAATGATTGTTGCGCCAGTTTTTTTAGCTAAATCAACATGTCCTGATACAAAATCTGCATGAAAATGTGTTTCAAAAATATACTTGATTTTAGCATTATCCTTAGCTGCTTTATCAATATATGATTGTGTTTCACGTAGCGGATCAATGATTGCTACTTCACCATTAGATTCTATATAATATGCACCTTGTGCTAAACAGCTTGTATATAATTGTTCTATTTTCATAGTGAAATGTTTATTTCTCCAAACTAAGGAGGTATTTATGTTAAAAGCATTTTGAGTGTTAAAGATACGAAGTATTCGTTTTTATACAGTCGTTCAAATAAAAGCGTCAATTAATGTGGTAATTTATCTTTTAATACACCATACACATAGGTTCCTAAAAGTGCAGCTAAAATTACAATAATTACAGAAAATGCTCCTGTACCTATTAAAACGTACATAGGTCCTGGACATGCTCCAGATAAAGCCCAACCTAATCCAAAAATGGTTCCACCAATAATATAACGTGTAAACCCTTTGTCTTTTTTAGGGACTGTCATGAGTCCGCCATTTATATTTTTATATTTTTTACTAATTAAGAGTAAAATAATTCCGGTAATGACAGCAGTACCAATAATACCATACATATGGAAGGATTCAAATTTGAACATTTCATAGATACGATACCATGAGACAGCTTCAGATTTTACGAGTACGATTCCGAAGATAATTCCCACGAACAAAAATTTTAAATATTTCATATTAACCAAAAATTAGAGGGAATAGTAAATGAATCATAATAAGGCCTCCTAAAAAGAAACCAATAACAGCAATAAGTGATGGTAGTTGCAAACTGCTTAATCCAGTGATGGCGTGTCCAGATGTACATCCTCCAGCATATCGTGTTCCAAAGCCAACAAGAAATCCACCAATTATTAAAATGGCTAATCCTTTAAAACTAAAAACAGCATCCCAACTATATAATTCTGTAGGTAGTAATGATTTTCCTGCATCTTGAAAACCTAGTGTGCTAAGTGTTTTAACGGTTTCAGGATTTAAATCCATGTTGGTAGGAGTAGATAGATAGAAATGTGCTATAAAACCTCCAATAAAGGCTCCAGCAACTACAGTTAGATTCCAACGTTGTGTTCTCCAGTCAAAATCAAAGAATTTCACTCTTTTTCCTGCACCTCCAATCGTACAAAGTGTTCTAAGGTTTGAGGACATGCCAAATGTTTTTCCGAAGTAAATAAGGGTAAACATAATAATGGCGATTAATGGACCAGATATATACCAAGGCCATGGATCTAGAATAGATTGCATAATTAGGGTTTTAAATTGGGTTCAAAAATATGAATTTAGATTTTTGAATTAATGAACACTGTTTGTATATTAAAGTGAATTTGTATTTTATTAAATTAGATATCTTTAAATGAGCCTTGAGTTAACAAGGTTTATTCCGTTTGACCAAACAAAGCTCTATTTTGAAAATAGTCAAATAAAAAAAACGCTCAAGTAAACTTGGCGTTTTTTCTAATTTAACTATTTTTTCGTGACCTCGACTGGATTCAAACCAGTAACCTCTTGAGCCGTAATCAAGTGCGCTATTCAGTTGCGCCACGAGGCCGATTTTTGTGGGTGCAAATATATTTCTTTTTAAAAGAAACACAAAGGAAAAATGTTGAAAAAATTCAACTTGTTATAGAAAGTATAAAATATGAAGAAATTATACGTGTTTATCCCAAAGCACGAGACGTCACATAAACCCTCCAACCAATAATGGCTAGTTGAAATTTTGTGGCTTTACTGAGGTCTAACTGTTGTTTAGAAAAACTTGGTAAGAGTATTTTGTTGAGTTTGGCTAATGCCTTAAAAAAATTCTGTTTCATACACCTAAGATTAGTAAATCACTAACTAAGTGCAAAATTAAAGATTATTAAATAGATAGAACTTTTAAAAATGAAGTAAAACTTATTCTAGACTAAGTTTTACAGTCATGTTTTGGATTTAGCTTATCGAAAAAAGAATATCGATAATTAGTTTAGTAAGTGTTATCATAATTTCTAGGTTTTAAGGGTTAATAATTGATTATGTATTTGATTGAGTTTTCAATATATATACTTAGAAAGGCATTCTCCAAACGTTTATAATAAAATCTGTGAAATTGAATATAATATTATAATTAAAAAGATGATTTGTGTTTCGATAATCATGTGACTTGTTTCGTATAAGTTATTAATTGTAATTAAAAATATATATTATGGTTTGTGTTTGTAATATTTCAAGGGTGTTTTTTGCCCTTTTTATTTAAACCAAGGGCGTTTTTATCATAAATTCGTCAAATATTGATAGTTTCATCATTTAGTGTTCTTAGTTTTTAAAATTTTAAACTGTCTTTTTGGGAGAGAAATCAGCTTCTTTGTGTTAAAGTTAATAACTTCTTAAAGCTATAATTACAAATAGAATTTAGAGTTGATTACATTTGTGTAAAACACGCACTATGAAAAAAATATTACTCCTTGTATTATCTCTATATGTAACCCAGTTTTCTTTTGGACAAATTGTTATCAATGAATTAGATTGTGATACAACCTTTGAAGGTAACAATATTGATAGACATGAATTTTTAGAAATCCTATCTGAAACACCAAATTTTCCTTTGGATGGTTATGTTGTGGTTTTCTTTAATGGTTCTACGTCTGGTAATAACTCGAGTTATTTTACCGTTGATCTTGATGGTTTTACAACAGATATTAATGGTTTATTTCTCATTGGTAGTAATGGAGTAAGTCCTGTGCCTCAATACATAATTGCAGATAATGTCATTCAAAATGGGGCAGATGCTGTCGCAATATATCAAGGAAGTTATTTTGATTTTCCAGAAGAAACTGTCGCTACGATTGATAATTTAGTAGATGTGTTACTATATGACACCTCAGATGCAGATGATGATGATATGATTGCGATTTTTAATCAAGATCCTCGATTTGCAGATATTGAACAGATTAATGAAGGACCAGGAAATAACTTAAATTCTATTCAACGTTTTGTAGATACTGAAGGCATTGTGACCTATACCTCAACAACACCAACTCCAAGAGCTTTAAATGATGGAAGCGGAATTGTGCTCAATGGAATTACCATGACCATTGCACAAGAACAGTACAACGAGTTTGATGCGTTTGATATCACTTTTACCTCAGAAACTCCTGTTACAGAAGAACTCAACTTTAATATATTACTCGATAATTTCGGATTCAACACTGCAGATTTTATCGGAAACACCTCTATCACAATCCCATTAAATCAATCAACGGCAACTACGACGATTACATTGGTTGATGATGCAGAGGATGAAGGTGATGAGGTGACAAGAATTCGTTTTGAAAGCTTACCACCAGAATATCTAGCACTCAATAATAACTTGAGAATTCGTATTGTAGATAACGATTTTACAATGGCAGGTTTTGGTACACCTTTGAATCCTACCTTCGGAAATGTAACAAGTACACAACCTAATAGCTATTACAATTCACTTGATGGCTTAGCAGATGATGATTTACGTCAAGCCTTACAAGACATAATAGCAGATCCTACAATCGTAAGAGCTCAAACCTATGCAGATGTGTTAGATATTTTGGTGGAAGCAGATGAAAACCCATTACATAGTAATCAGGTTTGGTTAGTATATAAAGAAATTGGGCGTTCAAAATTAGATGTACAATCAAGTTCAGATAATTTTGAGAAATGGAACAGAGAACACACCTACCCAAGATCTAGAGGAGGCTTTTTTGATATAGAAGAAGATGAAATTGCAGATGGTAGAGATGTTTTCTGGACAACAAAAGCAGATTCATTGCGTCATGGTAATTCTGATGCTCATGCGCTACGATCTGCAGATGCCATAGAAAACAGTACACGTAATAATAAACATTATGGAGATCCTGTACTAGGAGGTTATGAAGGTCCAGCAGGAACTGCAGGAAGTTTTTATGGCGATGTCGCAAGAAGCGTTTTGTATATGGAAATTAGATATAATGGGTTATCAGTAATTAATGGGTATCCAGAAAATGGTCCTGGAGAACTAGGAGATTTAGCAACTTTATTGGATTGGCATAGAAATGATCCACCAGATGATTTTGAAATGAATCGAAATAATGTGGTTTACACTTGGCAATTTAATAGAAATCCGTTTATTGATCAACCAGATTTAGTAGAGTATATTTGGGGAACGAATGTTGGTCAAATATGGGATCAAGAACTGAGTGTTACAGACTTTGATGAAAACCAAATAAAAGTATATCCAAACCCAACAACAAATACGATTACAATTAAAGGACTCAATGCTCAAGCAGATTTACAAGTGTTTTCTATAGAAGGTAAATTGCTTAAATCCTTCAATTATAACGCAGAAACAACAATAGATTTAAATCTCCCAAGCGGAATGTATTTGTTAACTATTTCTTCGGAAGACAAGCAAACCGTAAAGAAGCTTGTGGTTAATTAAATAGCTTTAAGATTGTTTAAAAAAGTAAACCCTTCAGATTTTTAATATTCTGAAGGGTTTGTTTTTATAGAAAATTTCCGAAGAATTAATTACCTATCGCTCTCACAAAAAGTGCAGATTTAGATTTTCCCATTACAATATCTGGTATTGCTTGATCCTTTTCTTTCCATGATGCACTAGACTTTCTACCATCATTGTCATCTAAAGAAATTTTAATACTTGTGATTTCTCCAGCTTTGTTACGTTTTACTTTTGAGAACTTTGCTTCGATTCCATGTTTTAATAACTCTCTTTTTTGTTTTTCTAAAAAAGCATCTGTTGAGTTTTTTGAAATTATAAACTCAATAGTTGATATGTCACTTTGGTCATAAAAAACAGTGCTTACTGCTGTTTTTATTTTCCAAGGATTATTATCTTCAACTTCTACTACAACAGCTTTATCACTTCCATTTACGAAAGCATATGTTTTGGTTTTAATAATAATAACACCATTCTTACCCTTTTCACCATAAAGTTCAATAGCGTTATCGTCTTTTAAAATATGCATGGATTCAAAACTATTAACATTAAGATTTTTGAAATCTTTTGGAGAAAATTCTTTTCCGTTTACGATATAAAGAGGATTATCTTTATTGGTTGAATTAAACTCATAGGTGATATTATCATTGTTAATGCGACCTCTCTCACTAAAGTTATGAGTAGTAATTGAGTCGTTGAGTTCTTTAATTTCATAAGTTTCTACTTTAGTGTCTCTAACTACCCATAGAGGAGACCCTTTTGTTCTTAATAAAACAACTCCGTTTTTACCACGTTTTCCAAATCTTTCAATTGCTACATCACCTTTAAGAACATTAACAGATTCTATTTTATCTGAATCTACATCTTCAAATAATGATTTTTCAACGACTTTGCCATTAACTACAAATAACGGTTCGTCAGATGTTGAAGTGAAAATAAAAGTATTACCATTTTCCGAAGCATTGATGTTTGTTTTTTTACCATCTTTACTTATCCAAGATTGTTTTTTAGAATTTTTGTTGATAAAAATGGTATCTCTATCTTTTATTAAACGATTACTATTTTTCTTTATGATAATGGTGTCATTTTCTAAATCTTCAATAACGTATTGGTGTGAATTCCCAGTTGATTGAATTTTGGTTTGACCGTTATGTGTGGTATATATTTTAGGATTTTTGTCTGTGAAAGTGCCAACACCAAATGTACCATCATTACTTCTAAAGATAAATGGTTCCATAGCTTTGTCTGAGTTAACGTTGTATGTACCACTATTTCCATTATACTCAAATTCGGTTTTAATGGCTGTAATGTCTCCTTTTTTATCACGTTTTACTCCAGAATAGTTAAAGGTCACGCCTTGATTTTCTAATTTCTTTTTGATTAGAACTAAGTCATCATCACTCATATCTTTAGTGAATATTTGCTCAATATCTTCGGTTTGATAAACTTCCATTGTTGGAGTTTCTTCTAATGGAATTTCAATATAGACGTCTTTAGTATTAAAACTCATCATGAAGAAGGCTAAAAGCGGAATTACGAAGACCATTTTTAATTGATTCATTTTACTCGATTTTGATTTGTGTAACATAACGATTCGTTTTTTGATTAATGATGTGTAAAAATTATTAGTGATTGCTAATTGATGATTTTTAACGCTTGTTTTTAATAATACGGTTTGATAACTTTTCTCGCAAAGCGAAACATGCTGTGCTTTTTGATCTGCTATAAATTCTAAATTTTGCTGTAATGCATTTTTATACAACCATACAATTGGATTAAACCAAAATAAAATACAAGCCAATTGCGACATAATTGTATCTATAGAATGCCATTGTTGTGTGTGCACTTTTTCGTGATTGATAATATGTTGGAGTTCTTCTTTTTTAAATTGTTTCGGGTTGTAAACAATGCGATTAAAAAATGAAAAAGGTGTGATATTTCTGTTCGTTTCTAATAGTTTATAATAGCCTAACGGTTTGCTTATACTTGAGTTTAACACTTTCCGAAGCGAAAGAAAATCAACAATCAACTTTCCGAAGAAAAATAAAATTCCTGCAAGATAAATCCAGATAATTAGTTGTGTGTAATCAAATGGCTCTTCTGCAATAATTTGAGAAGGAGCAAGGCTGTCATAATTGATAACAAAGTTGTTGGTATTTGTAACAGTGTACTCTATATAAACCGGAATAACAACCAACGGAATAATGCAGGCAACAACCAAACCTGTTAGCAAAAACCAGCGATTGGCTTGAAAAAATGTCTCTTTTTGTAATAATAATTGATAGCAAACATAAAATATAAAGAGAACAGCAGAAGCTTTTAAAATATAGTCCATAATTATTTTTTTTGTTCGATTAAAGCAATAATTTCTTTTAACTCATCAACACTAATTTTTTCTTCTTTTGCGAAGAAAGAAACAACGTTTTTGTAAGAGTTGTTGAAATAGTTTTCAATTGCTGTGTTCATAAATCGCTCTTTATATGCTTCTTTATCTACAATAGGGAAGTATTGATGTGTTTTACCATAGGCATTGTAACTAACAAAGCCTTTTTCTTCTAAATTTCTTATGATGGTAGAAAGGGTATTGTAATGTGGTTTGTCTTCCTGGATTTCTGCAAGTACATCTTTAACAAAAGCTTTTTCTAGCTTCCATAAAATGTGCATAATTTCTTCTTCTTTATTTGTGAGTTTTTGCATCGAAAATATATTTTCGTTCCTATGAAAATGGGAAACCATTTGACAATACAAACCTATAACTATTTTTATAGTTATACAACTGCTTGTCTAGTTATTTAACTAAAAATTAAGTTTTCAGATTTTTTACAGACGTGAATTTTATTGATTAATAAAATCTAATTTATAGTATCTTCGCAGGATTAAAATAATTATGCTTTAACATAAAAGCGCAAATAATTTAAAACTTATGAGTTTAGTTTGGATCATTTTAGGTTTGTTATTATTGGTAGTAGGAGGTGAGTTTTTAGTACGTTCATCTGTAGCTTTATCTTTTAAATTAAATATCTCTAAAATGGTCATTGGTATGACTGTAGTGAGTTTTGCTACATCTGCTCCTGAGTTATTGGTAAGTTTAAATGCTGCGCTCACAGGTTCTCCAGCCATAGCAATTAATAATGTAATTGGTTCTAACATTGCTAATATTGGTTTGGTTTTAGGGATTACTGCATTGGTAAGTTCTATTGCTGTAGATAAATCGTTTTATAGTTTAAATTGGCCAGTGATGATGCTGTTTTCGTTAGCGCTCTATTATTTTCTATGGAATGACAATCAGTTAACAGCCATTGAAGGTGGTATTTTATTTCTTGGTCTAATTGTCTTTTTAGTGGTTTTAATTAGGTCTGCAAAAAAGGATGTTGAAGTTGAAGACGTTGATGAAAGTCTGGCTGTCGTATCAAATTTTAAAATTATAATGTGGTTACTAATAGGTGCATTAGCGCTTTATTTTGGATCGGTTTGGTTGGTAGATGGTGCAAAAGAATTAGCTGTAAAGTTAGGTGTAAGTGATGCGGTAATTGCAGCAACAGTTATTGCTATAGGTACCAGTGTGCCAGAATTAGCAGCATCTGTAATTGCAGCAGTTAAAAAGGAGAAGGCGTTATCACTTGGTAATTTAATAGGCTCAAATATTTTTAATATTGCTTCTGTTCTTGGATTAACATCAATGATCAAAACAATACCAGTAACAGATGCTGCCATTTTAGATAAGGATATCTTTTGGATGTTGGCTTTTGCAGCTGTGCTTATTCCTTTGATACTTATTCCGAAGAAATTTAACATCTCAAGATACAAAGGATTGCTTTTGGTAGTTGCTTATGGAGCATTCATTTTTCTTGCTTTCAAATCTTAATTGACATTTTATTTTTCCTACGGAAATGTGCTAGTTTTAATATTTCCGAATAAAAAAAACACCCACTTAAATGAATAAGAAGGTGCTTTTATGAACAAAATTATATGTAGTAATCTAGCTAATATTAGCAGATTTTACAGTTTTAATAATACGACCTGCAATTTTATATGGATCACCATTTGATGCTGGACGACGATCTTCTAACCATCCTTTCCAACCTTTCTCAACAGTAATAATTGGAATACGAATAGAAGCGCCTCTATCTGAAACTCCATAACTAAAGTCATGAATAGATGCTGTTTCGTGCTCACCTGTTAAACGTTGATCATTAAACTCACCATAAACAGCGATGTGTTCTTTTACAACTGGTCTAAACGCTTCACATATTTTCTCATAAGTTTCTTTAGAGCCACATGTTCTTAAAACAGTGTTAGAGAAATTAGCGTGCATCCCAGAACCATTCCAGTCCATATCTTTTCCTAATGGCTTTGGATGATATTCAATATAGTAACCATATTGCTCTGTTAAACGATCTAATAAGTATCTAGACACCCAAATTTCGTCTCCAGCAATTTTAGCACCTTTTGCAAATAATTGATATTCCCATTGTCCAGAAGCAACCTCTTGGTTAATACCTTCAAAGTTTAAACCAGCAGCAATACAAAGGTCTGCATGTTCTTCAACTAAATCTCTACCATGTGTATGTAATCCACCAACAGAACAGTAATACATTCCTTGTGGAGCAGGATAACCACCAATAGGGAAACCCAAAGGTAATTGTGTTTTTGTATCCATTATAAAGTATTCTTGCTCAAAACCAAACCAGAAATCGTTATCATCATCATCAATAGTTGCTCTACCGTTAGATACGTGAGGCGTACCATCTGCATTTAAAACTTCTGTCATTACTAAGTAACCGTTTTTTCTTGCAGGATCTGGATAAATAGCAACTGGCTTCAATAAGCAATCAGAAGATCCACCAGAGGCTTGTCTTGTTGAAGAACCATCAAAAGACCAAATTGGACAATCTTCTAATTTTCCACTAAAGTCATTTTCAACTTTAGTTTTACTTCTCATGTTTTGAGTTGGTTTGTAACCATCTAACCAGATATACTCTAACTTTGATTTGCTCATGCTGTGTATTTTTTTAAATTTTAAAGTACAAATATTGAATTTTTTAAGTTTATGTCAAAATAAAAAGGGGTGTTTTAGTTGTTGAGTTGTAAATAATTGTCAACACCCTATTTTTTTTAGGGCAAATGTGTATAAAAATTAAATATTCATTAAATTCGCCCTAATATAATGATAAAATCATAATCAATATGTCAACACTAAGATTTCACGCACTTAAACAAGTGCATTTACACAAACCTTTACATATAGAAGAAAAAGTAAGACGATCAGAAATATTTGGAGCCAACGTTTTTAATGAATCAACGATGCGTCAATACTTAACCAAAGAAGCTTTTGTAAGTGTGATGGATGCAGTCGAAAAAGGTTCTAAAATAGATAGAACTGTAGCCGATCATATTTCTACAGGAATGAAAGAATGGGCAATTTCAAAAGGAGCAACACATTATACACATTGGTTTCAACCTTTAACAGGTGCAACTGCCGAAAAGCATGATGCCTTTTTTGAAACTATAGGTAATGGTTTGGCTATTGAGAAATTTGGAGGCGGACAACTTGTTCAACAAGAGCCTGATGCGTCTAGTTTTCCAAATGGCGGAATTAGAAACACTTTTGAAGCTCGTGGATATACGGCTTGGGATCCAACATCTCCTGCTTTTATCTACGGTACAACGTTATGCATACCAACCGTATTTGTGTCGTATACTGGAGAAGCTTTAGATTACAAAACACCTTTATTAAGAGCGCTTCAAGCGGTAGATTCTGCAGCAGTTGCAGTTTGTAAATATTTTGACAAGAATGTTAAAAAGGTAAATGCTTCACTCGGTTGGGAACAAGAATACTTTTTAATAGATAATGGTTTGGCAATGTCAAGACCAGATATCGTATTGACTGGTCGCACACTTTTAGGTCACTCACCAGCTAAAGGTCAGCAATTAGATGATCATTATTTTGGTACGATTCCTAATCGTGCAATGGCCTATATGAGAGATCTAGAAACTGAATGTATGTTACTTGGTATACCAGTTAAAACAAGACATAATGAAGTAGCACCAAACCAATTTGAACTAGCACCAATTTATGAAGAAGCTAATTTAGCTGTAGACCATAACTCTTTATTAATGGATGTTATGGATAAAATTGCTGCACGTCATAATTTTAAAGTGTTATTTCACGAAAAACCATTTGCAGGTGTCAATGGGTCTGGAAAACATAACAACTGGAGTTTAAGTACTAATACTGGTATTAATTTGTTAAGTCCAGGAAAAACTCCAATGAGTAATCTTCAGTTTTTGACATTTTTTATCAATACTATAAAAGCGGTACATGAGAATGAGGAGCTATTGAGAGCAGCAATAGCATCTGCAAGTAATGATCATCGTTTAGGAGCTAATGAAGCACCTCCTGCAATTATTTCAGTATTTATTGGTGCACAATTAACCAAAGTGTTAAATGAGTTAGAGAATGTGACAAATGGTAAGTTGTCACCTCAAGAGAAAACAGATTTAAAACTTAATGTGGTTGGTAAAATTCCAGATGTGCTATTAGATAATACAGATAGAAACCGTACATCTCCTTTTGCATTTACAGGAAATAAATTTGAATTTAGAGCAGTGGGTTCTACAGCTAATTGTGCTAATCCTATGACTGTTTTAAATACCATAGTAGCTAAACAACTTATTGATTTTAGAGAAGAGGTTGAAGGTCTTATTGATAAAAAATCAATGAAAAAAGATGATGCTATTTTTAATGTACTAAGAGAATATATTAAAGCATCTAAACATATTCTATTTGAAGGAAATGGATATGGAGAAGCTTGGGAAAAAGAAGCTAAGAAACGAGGTTTGAGTAATAATAAAACAACACCTGAGGCTTTAAAAGCAAAAGTGTCTAAAAAGGCAATTGCTCTTTTTGAAGAGTTAGGTGTAATGAATAAAGTAGAGTCTGAAGCACGTTATGAAATTGAGGTAGAAGAGTATACCTTAAGAATACAAATAGAAGGACGAGTTTTAGGAGATATCGCTAGAAATCATGTTGTTCCAACAGCAGTTAGATATCAAAATATACTTATTGAAAATGTTAAAGGGCTTAAAGAAATTTATGGAGCTTCGTTTAAAAAATTAGCAAAAGAACAACTCAATCTTATTGAACAAATTTCTAGTCATATAGAAGGTATAAATTCTAATGTAACTAAAATGACAGATGTGCGTAAAAAAGCCAATAGTATTGAAAACTTAGAAAAGAAAGCAGATGTATATTGTAATGAAGTAAAACCACTTTTTGAAGATATACGATACCATTGTGATAAACTAGAATTGTTAGTGGATGATGAGTTATGGCCACTCACCAAATACAGAGAGCTTTTATTTACAAAATAATCTCTCCCATACAGTTTAACAAGTATTCTCAACGCGTAGTCGATAATATACATTTTTTGTTAATTTTTTATAGTTATTTGTTAGACATTAGTCTTGATAAAGTATGATTTTTATACTTTATCAAGGTTAGTGTTTGATTAATAGTCCATTGTATTGATAGCCCCTAATTAATGTTTAAATGCATAAGTATTTAAGCTAAACAATGTGAATATGATTAAAACTACACATATTAACTACTTTATCTATGTCTTAATTCTACTGTTTACAGTAAAATTATCTGCTCAAGAATTACTAGATATTGGAGAGAAACCTGCTTCAGACTCATTATTAACGACTTCATTACGATCTAAAAATGCGATCTCATTTGGAGCTGGAAGTGCGCTTTTAAATGGTGATTTCAATACACCAGATTTTGAAAATTTTCTAGAGTTTCAACTCAAGCGATTTATAACTCCAAAATTTGTTATAAGTGGTAATCTAAAAAAGTTTGATGTTGAGAATTATGATTTTGATGAGATTGGATTTCTCTCTGGAGATCTAAATATAGAATGGTATCTTTTTCCAAATAATAAATTCACACCATATTTATTCGCAGGACCTGGTATATTAATCTCAAACGATTTTGAAGATAAAAACTATAAAGCACAAGGAGGTCTTGGTCTAGATTTCTTAATTAACAATTGGTTTGGTATTGTAGCAACTCTAGAAGCTAATTATATATACGACGAGCAAAATGGTTCACAATTACTTCAAGAGGCAGATGGGTTGTATTATAATGCGACTGTAGGTCTTCAATTTTACTTCGGAAATGGAACTAATTCAACACGAGTTTCTAAAAAGAAGAAGAAAGAAAAGGAAATGACTAAAAAGCAACAATCTTCCATTATCGATTCTAACTGGATTGGTAGAATCAAATAGTTAATAATTGAATCACTACCTAAGCGTATTATACCGTTCATCCCATTTAAATGTTATTTAAACGTAACTATAATGTTTGTAAATACGTACTTCTACGTAGCTATTTTACCTTCGAATGTATTTCACCGAATTATTATATCAACTAAACGAAAATATAGTTAAAGGTACGTAGACACTACAATTATTGATTAACTTTGTCTTGCTATTAATCAATTTTTGTAATAAAATGAAGAAGTTACTATTAAGTGTTGCTGCACTAATGTTTGCAACCTTATTGTTTTCTCAAGACGACTCTAACGATGTTAAAGATGATTTAACACAAGAAAATATCGTTAAAACCGAAGCGAGATTTCATGCTGAATCTTAATTGATTCTACAAGGTTAAACGAACACGTTTGACATTGTAATCAATGTCAACAAAAGACAAATAAGTTTTTAAAAACTTGTTTGTCTTTTTTTTATTTTAAAACATTAATTTTATAGAAAAGATAATCCATTGGTAATTAATTTTTTATATTGCCAGCCCTTTAATGCTTATTTTAATATAGACATAGCCCTAATCTCTTAAACATAAATCTATTTTGTTATTGATATAATTTAACCAAAACAAAATTTGATGATAGCACAACATAGATGTTTTAGTTTACTAATCATTGTGATTAATTTAATAGGATTTCAATCCATTGCGCAAGAACAAATTGATATTCCTGAATTTAAAACAGAATTTTACGATTTAAGAGGAACCAATGCTTTTGATGTAGCCTTAGGGACTTCTGTTATTAATGGTGATTTTGCGGATCCTCAATTTGAAATTTATAGTCATTTTGGATATAAGAGACACTTAACTCCGCATTTAGCCTTAGACTTTGGATATCATAAATTTAATCTAGCATATATTGATCAATATAATGAAGGCTTTATGTCTTTTGATTTAAATGTTGAGTTACTATTATTACCACACCAAAGATTTTCACCAATTGTATTTATTGGAGCTGGTTATAACGCTTCAAATCATTTTAAAGATACTGCTCCTAAAATTCAAGGAGGAGTAGGTTTAGAATGTATTGTTACTAATCAATTTGCATTAAAACTTTATACAGATTATAACTATGTATCAAGTGATACGTTAGATGGATTAGAAGCTGGAGCATCTGATGATACCTATTTTAGATTAGCGTTTGGAGTTAATTTTTATTTTGGAGGAGCAGACGTTAAAGCAAAACGTGTAGAAGCGCATGCAACAGAGATTGAAACAAATTCAATAACTGATGATGAAAATAGACTTAAATTGTTTTAACTATTCTTATTTTTGTGGCTCAACACAAACCTATGAGCCAAGATATTAGTAAACGCTATGCACAAAGAGGTGTTTCTGCTTCTAAAGAAGATGTGCATAATGCTATAAAAAACATAGACAAAGGATTATTCCCTAAAGCATTCTGTAAAATTGTTCCAGATTATTTAACAAATGATGAGGAGTATTGCTTAATCATGCATGCAGATGGAGCAGGTACAAAAAGCTCATTAGCATATATGTATTGGAAAGAAACTGGAGATATTTCAGTTTGGAAAGGGATTGCACAAGATGCACTCATCATGAATATTGACGATTTATTATGTGTTGGAGCAACAGATAATATCATGTTATCATCTACAATTGGTCGTAACAAAAATCTAATTACAGGAGATGTACTTTCAGCAATTATAAACGGAACAGAAGAATTAATCCAAGATTTAAAATCCTTTGGAGTTACCATTCATTCCACAGGAGGAGAAACTGCAGATGTTGGTGATTTAGTACGTACTATTATAGTAGATTCAACAGTAACAGCTCGTATGAAACGTAGCGATGTTATTGATAATGCTAATATAAAAGCTGGAGATGTTATTGTTGGATTGGAGAGTTTTGGTCAAGCCACTTATGAAACTGAGTATAATGGCGGAATGGGAAGTAACGGATTAACATCAGCACGTCATGATGTGTTTCATAACTATTTAGCTGAAAAATATCCTGAAAGTTTTGATGCCTCAGTTCCCGAAGACTTAGTCTATTCTGGGCAAACCAAATTAACAGATGCTGTTGCTAATTCTCCAATTAATGCTGGCAAACTCGTATTGTCACCAACAAGAACGTATGCACCAATAATAAAAGCAATACTCTCTCGGTTTTCTTCGGAAAATTTACATGGCATGGTACATTGTTCTGGAGGAGCACAAACTAAGATTCTTCATTTTATAGATCACTTACATATTGTTAAAGATAATATGTTTGATATTCCACCGTTATTCAAACTAATTCAAGAGCAATCAAAAACCGATTGGAAAGAAATGTATCAAGTATTTAATTGTGGGCATCGTATGGAATTATACGTGTCACCAGAAATTGCGGATGATATTATCGAGATTTCAAAATCGTTTAATGTAGATGCCAAAATTATTGGTCATGTCAATCCTTCCGAAGAAAAGAAGTTGACCATTAAAAGTGAATTTGGAGTATTTGAATATTAATTTCTTACCAATTTATAATAAAAAATTTTTAGATGAAAAGAACTGCTTGCATCCTACTTGTGCTTTCAATTCAATTTTTAACCGCTCAAACAGATTCTGTTTCGACTGTAAAACCTTTTTACAAATGGCATCAAAGCAATAAGGCAGGACTTGATATAAGTGAAGTCACTTTTGTGAATTGGAATGCTGGAGGTAGTAACTCCATTTCGGCTTTATTAAATGTATTATCAGAATATAATTATAATGATCTCTATTATAAATGGAAAAATTCTGCTCGTTTACGTTATGGTATCAATAAGCAAGAAAATCAAAAACTTAGAAAAACTGAAGATGAGCTAGAACTCATTTCTACTATAGGATTTAGACAAGATACAGTCACAAATTGGTATTTTTCTGGACGTTATAATTTTAAAACGCAATTATCTAACGGTTATAATTATCCCAATAGAGATAATCCTATTTCAAGATTTATGGCTCCAGGTTATACGTTTTTAGGAGGAGGAGTAGAGTATGGTAAAAACTTAAATAAGTTTTCAGTTTATTTTTCACCTTTAACCTTTAAAGCCACATTTGTATTAGATGAAGAGCTTTCTAATGCAGGATCATTTGGAGTGGAACCTGCTGTTTTTGATGACGAAGGAAATATGATTAAAAGTGGTGAGCGTGTGCGCACAGAAATGGGGATTTTATTTACTAATACTTATGAAACAGTCGTTTATGAGAATATCAATGTAAGACAGCGCTTGAGTCTTTACACAGATTATCTTCATCAATTTGGAAATGTAGATGTGGATTGGGAAATTGTTTTTGATTTTACTGTAAATCAATATGTAAAAGCAACTTTAGGATCTCATTTAAGATATGATGACAATATCAAAACCTTGGTAGCAACAAATGTCGATGATGAATTTGAAGAACGCGGAGCAAAAGTACAATGGAAACAACTTTTAGGTGTTGGTGTTATTGTAGATTTTTAATTTAAATAAATCCTTTTATTAAAATTAAAAAGGCACTTGTAATGGTACAATCTATTAAAAAAATTACTGTAAAGAATTTAATATTAGAAACACCACGTATTTTATAAAAACGCAAGCGCTGTCTTACCTTTCTATCACTTATCATAAACCATAAAACAAAGATTAAAAATAGTTTTGTAGAGAGCATGACAATTAGTTCTGGATTGATTACTGTTATCGTAAGCGTAACAATAAATGACCAAAACGCCATAGATTTATAATAGTTTAGTATGGATAAGACTTGCTTTCGCATAAGACATTAACGTCAAAGTATTAGATTATATTTTTCGAGATAGTAAGAAATTATTCGCTACTTAAAATCCATAAATTATCGTATTTTTGAATCACAATTTTTAGAAGATAGATGTTAGAGAAATTACAAATAGTAAAACAACGCTTTGATGAGGTGAGTGATTTAATCATTCAGCCAGATATTATAACAGACCAAAAGCGCTACGTTGCCCTTAATAAAGAGTATAAAGATTTACGCTTATTAATGGATAAACGTGAACAATATATAGAGCTTACAGAAAATTTGAAGGAAGCCGAAGAGATTATTTCAAATAGTAGTGATCCTGAAATGCTAGAAATGGCTAAGATGCAATATGATGAGGCTAAAGAAGGGATTCCTAAATTAGATGACGAAATTAGAGTTTTGTTAATCCCTAAAGATCCGGAAGATTCTAAAAATGCAGTTGTAGAATTGCGTGCAGGAACAGGTGGAGACGAAGCTAGTATTTTTGCTGGAGATTTGTTTAGAATGTACACCAAGTATTGTGAAGGTCGAGGCTGGAAAGTGGATACTGTAGATTACAGTGAAGGTACAAATGGCGGATTTAAAGAAATCCAATTTGAAGTATCTGGTGATGATGTATATGGAACTTTAAAATTTGAAGCAGGAGTACATCGTGTGCAACGTGTGCCACAAACCGAAACTCAAGGTCGTGTTCATACCAGTGCAGCCACATGTATGGTGTTTCCAGAAGCCGAAGAATTTGATATAGAAATTGATCCAAAAGAAGTACGAGTTGATTTTTTCTGTTCGTCTGGTCCTGGAGGACAATCTGTAAATACAACGTATTCTGCAGTTCGTTTAACACATGAGCCAACTGGTTTAGTAGCACAATGTCAAGATCAAAAATCGCAACATAAAAATAAAGAGAAAGCCTTTAAAGTATTACGTTCTCGTTTATATGAGATGGAATTAGCAAAAAAGAATGCTGAAGATGCCGAAAAACGTGGTTCTATGGTAAGTTCTGGAGATAGAAGTGCTAAAATTAGAACTTATAACTATTCTCAAGGACGAGTTACAGATCATAGAATTGGATTAACACTTTATGATTTACAAAACATCATGAATGGTGATATTCAAAAAATCCTTGACGAACTGATGCTAGCAGAAAATACGGAGAAGTTGAAAGCTAGTGACGAACATTTATAATATTTAGAGCCTCTTTTTGAGGCTTTTTTTAGACAAATAAAACTATTTGTCATTACGCATATAGATGCGAAATCCACTAATAATAAAAATATTCAGCGTAGTATAGCAGAATTACAAAATATTGTTAATGACAACACAACAACTAATACAACAAATCAAAAAAAAGAATTCCTTTCTATGTATAGGATTGGATGTTGATTTAAATAAAATTCCGAAGCATTTATTAAAAGAAGAAGATCCAATCTTTGAATTTAATAAAGCAATCATTGATGCAACACATCATTTGTGTGTTGCCTATAAACCCAATACTGCTTTTTATGAAGCCTATGGTCTTAAAGGCTGGAAAGCGTTAAGCAAAACGATATTGTATCTCAATAAAAAGTATCCTGAACAATTTACTATTGCAGATGCCAAAAGAGGAGATATTGGTAATACAAGTACCATGTACGCTAAAGCTTTTTTTGAAGATTTAGCTTTTGATAGTGTAACAGTTGCACCTTATATGGGAAAAGATTCAATAGAGCCTTTTTTAGCTTTTGAGAATAAACATACTATTATGTTAGCATTGACTTCTAATGAAGGTGCTTTTGATTTTCAGACGAAAACTGTAGAAGGAAAAGAATTGTACAAACAAGTATTAGAAACATCTAAGTCTTGGAAAAATTCTGAAAACCTAATGTATGTTGTTGGAGCAACAAAAGCAGAATATTTAGCAGAAATTAGAACTATTATACCTGATAGTTTTTTATTAGTACCAGGAGTAGGAGCACAAGGTGGAAATCTTCAAGAGGTCTGTAAATATGGAATGAATGACTCGGTAGGTTTATTAATTAATTCATCGAGAGGGATTATTTATGCATCTCAAAATGACGATTTTGCTGAAGCTGCAGCTCAAAAAGCTAGAGAGCTTCAAGAACAGATGGAAAGTATACTTAATTCTTAATTGTCATTGCGAGGAAGAATGACGTGGCAATCTCAATTATGACGCACCAAGACCAACTCAAACGAGTTTTAAAAATAGAAAACACTCCAACGAGAATCATCACCTTAGTCCCTTCCCAAACAGAATTGCTCGTCGATTTGGGTTTAGAATCTTCAATAGTTGGTATTACTAAATTTTGTGTGCATCCTTCTTTTCTTCGGAAATATAAAACTGTGGTTGGAGGAACAAAACAAGTGAGTTTCGATAAGATTAAAGCTTTGAATCCTGATATTATTCTTTGTAATAAAGAGGAAAACACAAAGGAAATGGTTTATGAATTAGAGAAAATTGCTCCAGTTCATATTAGTGATATTTATAATGTGGATGATGCTTTAGAACTTATTGGGTTATATGGGGAATTGTTTTCCGTAGAAAAAAAAGCGGAAGATCTCATAAAGAATATAAGAAACGAACTTTTAGATTTCCAATACTATATCAATGACCAACCAAAACTCAAAGTTGTTTATTTTATTTGGAAAAATCCTTGGATGGTTGCAGCTAATAAAACATTTATTAATGAAATGTTAGCGCTTAATAATTTTGAAAATCACTTCAAAAGTTTAAAACGATATCCAGAAATTGAATTAGAAGCAATAGATGAAAATGTAGAAGTGATATTATTATCTAGTGAGCCTTTCCCCTTTAAAGAAGAGCATATAGCGTCATTAAAGTTAAGATTTCCTAGTTGCAAAGTGATTTTGGTAGATGGAGAATACTTCTCTTGGTATGGATCTAGATTAAAAGATGCATTTGGTTATTTTAAAACGCTGCATCAAACTCTGTAGAACTGTATTTTTTCATATTTAATATGTGTTGTTTTATTTTTTTAGCTTCATGAAATAAGGTGTCACTTAAACTTCTATCAGTTTGTTCAACATTATAAGCTTCTTCAATAAAATTTGAATACTTGTGTTCTAGATCTTTTAAATTGGTTATTTTACTTGGGTTTGGTCTAACCTTCCCAACTTTGCAAAAATGTGAATTCATAACGACTTGTCTTTAAAGTATATATACGTGTGAAATATGCTTTTAGACGTGCGTTAAAGGTTAAATAATTGTAAAATTAATTTTGCTGTATCATACTCAAGTCTCTATTAAGGTATTTGAGTTTATTGAGTTTGTGAAGTAATTTGATAGCTTTATATTCTGAAATATCACTAAGTGCTGAATCTGTTTGACGAAAATTATAAGCTTGTTCAACCAACATTTTATATCGCTTAAAAAGCAAGTTTTGGTTTTCAATAACTTTTTCCGTGGATTTCATTAGATGTAATTTCTAAGCTATTAAATTTATATAATTTATTGTAATTCAGCACTATAATTTTTAAAAAAGTTCATAAAAAAAATCGACTTAAGATTTAAGTCGATTTTTAACTAACTAATTCATTGTGAAAAATGAAGTGTATTTTAAACTAACTATGCAAATATCAGTAGTTTTTACACATTATATGTTATGTAAGTATTAGCATATTATTAAGGCTTACTTAATCTTGTAATGCAAATACTTTTTTTAATAGATCTGTGGACCTAGAAGACACTTTACTTCTAATTTCGTTTTCTTCAACTGCAATCATTGTATAAACTCCTTTTAGCGCTTCTCCAGTTACATAATCTGTAAGATTTGGGTTTACATTATTAGTAAATGGGATTGCATTATACTTGTTGATGAGGTTTTCCCAAATTTGATCTGCACCAACTTTTGCAAATGAATTACTAATTACTGGTTGAAATTTATTGTACAATTCAGTTTGTGTTTTAGTTGTAAGATATTGTGTTGCTGCATCATTGTTTCCTAATAATATGTTTTTTGCATCATCAAAAGTTATATCTTTTACAGCATTAACAAAGATTGGTGTTGCTTCTCCAACAGCATCTTCTGCTGCTCTATTAAGTACTTTTAGGCCTTCATCTGCTAAGTTACTTAATCCTATATCTCTTAATCCTTTATCTACTTTTTGCAATTCTTCTGGTAATAATATTTTTACCAAATCATTTTTAAAGAACCCATCTGTTTGAGTGAGTTTAGTCACTTGTTTGTCAATACCTAATTCTAATGCTTCACGTAAACCAGAAGCAATATCTGCGTTGCTTAATACGCCTCCAGCACTTCCTTGTGGTAGGCTGTTAACGACATCTTGTAATTCTGCACAGGCAGTTAAACTAAAAATTGTAAATAATACTAATAATTTCTTGTACATAATAAGTGTTCTTTTAAAAAAAATAAATATGGTTAATGGTGTAAAATTATAACTTTCTTATATTGAAATATGACATTTTAGTAAATAATTAGTATAAAATACTATTTTAGCACAATAGTTGTTAATAAGTAGAATAATATACCTTGTAAAGAATGAACATAAAAGCATCCCTCATAATTTTACTTTGTGTTAGTTTTCCATTTGTTGGAAGCTCACAAATTAGATTTTCTGAAACAATACAAACTTCAAAAACAGCAACAGATACTGAAGCTTCATTATTTTTTGTTGATTTTTGGGCTACTTGGTGTGGACCTTGTGTTTATGCTTCAGAATATTTAGGTGTGCTGCAAAAACAATATCCAGACAATTTTTATGTCATTTCGCTTTCCGAAGAAAATCCAGATATCGTCAAAAAGTTTCTTAAAAAGAATCCTACAGATTTGGCAGTATCCATTGATTATAAAGGAGAAACATTTAGAGCTAATAATACTAGAGTTCTTCCTTATGGGCTTTTAATCAACGCCAATGGTACGGTTTTATGGAAAGGGAGTCCAACCGATTTTAAAAAAGCTGACTTAGTTAAATACTTAAAGCAGAACACAAGAACTAAAGACGTAAATAAGGTGTTTAAGGTTCAAAAAATAAAACAGGAAGTTTTTGAGGCAGATTATATTCCGTCTGCAGATTTTGAAATGAAACAGCTCAAGGGTGAAACTTATGAAACTTTAGTTAGAAATAGTATTAATGGATATATTCATTATAAAGGGTTTCTAAAAAATATTATTGCTAGAGAATATAATATTTTGTTAAGTCAAGTGAAATTAGAATCTAATCTTAATAAAACTTATGAAGTCTATATTAAAAAAGGGACTAATGCAACGTTCCAAATTTTAGATGAATTAAAATTAGATTTATTTCATACACAAAGTAAAGGCGATGTACTTATGATTGATATTTCTAATATTAATTATTGGGATACCAATCAAATTGATTGGGGAATAAATACTGCTGAGTATCTAATTGACGATTCTCAAATACAAGCAGATAATGTAGCTTTTAAAGATGTGATGTATCAATTGGCTTCGGTTTTAAACCTTCCTGTAGTTACCAAAGGTGGTGAGCCAGATGAAGAATTACATGATTGGCAAATTCATCATAGGTTTTATAATTTGATGCAATCAAATATGTTAGATACCTATGGTATTAATGCAACCAAAGAACCTGGTAGTTTTAAAATATACACAATACGAAAAAAGACACCTTAATGGAGTTGTTATGACATTCTAATGTGATGCTCTATATAAAATAATAAGTACCAAGTATTTTTAAATATTTCTAGTGTCAAATCTCCCTCTCTATTAATGTAGAAATAATCGTAAGACATAGATATAAGTATAATTAAGTCTATTAGTAAATGGTTTAGTATAAATTGACAGTCTCTTTATAAGATTTAATTAAACTTAATAATAAGTACTTAAAGTCGTATTTTAAAATGATATAAAATGCAAAAAGACACCTTAATAAGGTGTCTTTTTTTTATTTAAATATAACTTTTATTTGATATAAAATATTAGTTATTTAGAACTCTAAATTCTGTACGTCTGTTAGTTCTGTGTTCTCCATCTGAACAATCAACACCATTAGCACATCTGTTTTTTAATCTAGTTTCTCCGTATCCTTTAGCAGATAATCTACTTCTAGAAATTCCTTTAGAAACTAAGTAGTTTACTACAGAGTTAGCACGTTGTTGTGATAAAGACATGTTGTAATCATCATTTCCTCTTGCATCTGTATGAGCCATAATCTCAATACTTACAGGCTTATCATTTAAGATAGGTAATAACGTTTCATCAATAGTTCTTTTAGATGCTGCAGTTAAACGAGCACTAGCAGTTTCGTAAAAAATTGGAATTACGTTAGGATTTAATAATTCACATTCTACTTCTTCCCATGAAGTGATACCACCTTTTTTAGCTAAAATAGTTCTAGTTACTGTTTCAGAACGAGCAGCAATAGAGTTACTTCTTGTTGTAGCTGGTTGATCAACAACTTGACGTGTAATAGTTTTGTACTCAGCAGGAATTTCAATTTTATCCATACGAGCAGGAGTTTTTATAACTCTCTTCTTGTAAGTCGAATTTCTCTCTGGAGTTGGTGAGCTAGTTGTACTTGCATCAGATGCTAAAGTAGTAATAGCTACATCTCTAGATGTTGCAGGATACTCAACAAAACAAGCAGCCACACAGTCTTCCTTGTTTACAGAAGGACAATCATCTAATACTTTGTACTCCCAACCTTGAGTTGCAGGATACGTTTCAAAAGTTCTAGAATCTCTTCCAAATGAAGCAGGAACAACTTGTAAGCTATTTCCAGCTTCTTTACTTAAATAAGAAACTTCAACAGTTTCGTAAGTAGCAGGAGTATAAGTGTACTTCTCAGTAGCTTCTTTTACTAAAACAGTTTCTTCTACAGTTTTGTAAGTTGCAGGAACTACTTGTAAAGTTGTGTAAGAAGGATATACTTGTAAAGTTTCTTCTACTTGAGTAAACTCATCTTTAGTAATACATTTTACATAACATTTTCCTGGTGCAGGATTTTCTGGCAATCCTTGAGCCTGAACGTAACTTACGCTTGCAATCATTAAGCATAAGAATAATAATAGTTGTTTTTTCATAAAAGGGTAATTAAATGGTTATAGATAAATATTTAAAACTGTTACTCATGTAGCAGTAATTTATTAGACACAGCATTTATTGATAAGTCACAGACTTATAAATAAATTTTCTAAGTAATTGAAATTTAGCTGTTTGGGAAGTTGAGGAATTTGTGCGGATTATAAATTTAATAAAAATTTTAACACAATGTTAAGAAAATCTTAATTTTTTCAGCAAAAGTATCTAGCTAGAATGTGGAATTTAATAATCTGTCTACCTTATATATAAGATAAAGAATATGTATTAATAAAATATAACAGTCTTATTGTTATAGACCATCACTTTACGATTAATATGATGCTTAATTGCTGTAGCCAAAACAATTTTCTCTAAATCTCGACCTTTAGTAATAAGATCTTTAATAGAGTAGGTATGTGATACTCGAGCAACATCTTGTTCAATAATTGGTCCTGCATCTAATTCTTCAGTAATATAATGACTCGTTGCGCCAATAATCTTAACACCTCTTTTTAAAGCAGAATGATAAGGTTTTGCTCCAATGAAAGCTGGTAAAAATGAATGATGAATATTTATAATCTTGTTATTGTAGAGATCAATCAACTTACCAGAAACAATCTGCATGTATCTTGCCAAAACAATAAAATCGATATTATGGTCCTTTAAAAGCTGAAGTTGTTGTTGTTCTGCATCTGCTTTTGTGTCTTTTGTTACAGGTATATGATAAAAAGGAACATTAAAATTATCAGCAATTGGCTTTAAGTCTAGATGGTTACTTATAATAAAAGGTAAATCACAATGTAATTCCCCAGATCTATATCGACCTAAAATATCATACAAACAATGATCGTACTTAGACACAAATATGGCCATTTTTGGCTTATCCTCAGCGTTATAAATTCGCCATTTCATTTGAAATTTATCTACTAAAACAGTTTTGAAATTTGATGTAAACGCATCCATCTCAAAAGTAGTAAACTCACTTTCTATACGCATGAAAAAAATATCTTGTTCTCTATCAACATGTTGATCTATATAAACAATGTTTCCTTTATTATCAGAAATAAAATTTGTGACAGCTGCAATAATACCAGATTGATCTTTGCAATGGATTTGTATGATGATTTTTTTCATGTGTTTATAGTTATCGTTTTTCAATGGTCACATGCTGTTCGCTATTAATAATTCCCTTAGGTGATAAAATTATGAACACGCTCGTTTCATATCAATAATTCAAATTGTGTTGAGCAAGTTAACCTAAATACAACACGACACCTTTTAAAATTTAACTTTTAGATATTTTAATGTAAACCCTTATTTTTTTTGAATAATCCGTAAATTTGTATCGATATAATCTCATAATTTTACGAATGAAGCAAGTCGCACCATATAAGCCAAAGTATAAAGTTAGAATAGTAACAGCAGCATCCCTTTTTGATGGTCACGATGCATCCATAAATATCATGCGTCGTATCATCCAAGCCACTGGTGTTGAGGTGATTCATTTAGGACATGATCGTAGTGTTGAGGAAGTTGTAAATACAGCAATTCAAGAAGATGTTAATGCTATTTGCTTAACGTCTTACCAAGGTGGTCACAACGAGTATTTTAAATACATGTACGATTTGCTCAAAGAAAAAGGTGCAGATCACATTAAAATCTTCGGTGGAGGAGGAGGTGTCATTTTACCTTCGGAAATCAAAGAACTTATGGATTATGGCATTGCCAGAATTTATTCGCCAGACGACGGAAGAGAAATGGGACTCCAAGGAATGATTAATGACTTGGTAGAAAAATCAGATTTTGCAATTGGTGAAACCTTAAATGGTGAAATTGATAACCTTCCGAAGAAAAATCCAAAAGCAATAGCACGTGTGATATCTTCTGCGGAAAATTTCCCAGAAGTAGCCAAAGCAACTTTAGAAAAAATACATAACAAAAATAAAGACTCTAAAACACCAGTTCTAGGAATTACAGGAACTGGAGGTTCTGGGAAATCTAGTTTGGTAGATGAATTAGTTCGTCGATTTTTAATTGACTTTCCTGAAAAAACAGTCGGTATCGTTTCCGTAGATCCATCAAAACGAAAAACAGGTGGTGCGCTTTTAGGTGATCGTATTAGAATGAATGCTATCAATAATTCTAGAGTATATATGCGTAGTTTGGCAACACGTCAATCTAACTTAGCATTATCAAAATATGTAAATGAAGCAGTTGAAGTTTTAAAAGCTGCAGAATTTGACCTTATCATATTAGAAACTTCAGGAATCGGACAATCAGATACCGAAATTATAGAACACTCAAACGTATCTTTATATGTTATGACTCCAGAGTTTGGAGCAGCGACACAGCTCGAGAAAATCGATATGCTTGATTTTGCCGATTTAGTTGCCATCAACAAATTTGATAAACGAGGTTCTCTAGATGCGCTTCGTGATGTGAAAAAACAATACATGCGTAACAATCATCTTTGGGATGTTCACCAAGATGATTTGCCAGTTTTCGGTACCATCGCATCTCAATTTAATGATCCAGGAATGAACACGCTTTACAAAGCTATCATGGATAAGTTGGTTGAAAAAACGGATACGGACTTAAACTCGACGTTTCAAATTTCCGACGAAATGAGCGAAAAGATTTTTGTGATTCCTCCAGCAAGAACACGTTACTTGTCTGAAATTGCAGAGAATAATCGTGCATATGACAAAACAGCTAACGAACAAGTTGAAGTCGCTCAAAGACTTTACGGAATTTATAAAACCTTAGAATCGGTTGTTGGAAGTACTCCAGAATTGGATAAAGCAGGAATTAATGATGAGATCCTGAAACAAGTTCAGGATGACAATACAGATTTTACAAAATTCCTTATTGCAGAATTTGATCGCGTAAAACTAAATCTAGATCCTTACAATTGGGAAGTCATAACTGGTTGGGATGAGAAGGTCAATAAGTATAAAAACCCAATTTATACATTTAAGGTTCGTGACAAGGAAATAAAAATTGAAACACATACAGAGTCGCTATCACATACACAAATTCCAAAAGTAGCGTTGCCTAAGTATCAAGCTTGGGGAGATATTTTACGTTGGACGTTGCAAGAAAATGTACCAGGAGAATTTCCTTTTACTTCAGGATTATATCCATTTAAAAGAACAGGTGAAGATCCAGCACGTATGTTTGCAGGTGAAGGTGGCCCAGAACGTACCAATCGTCGTTTTCACTACGTGAGTATGGGATTGCCAGCTAAGCGTTTATCTACTGCTTTTGATAGTGTGACGCTCTACGGAAATGATCCAGACATCAGACCAGATATCTACGGAAAAATTGGTAATGCAGGTGTGTCAATTTGTTGTTTGGATGATGCAAAAAAATTATATTCTGGTTTTGATTTAGCCAATGTAATGACCTCTGTAAGCATGACCATTAATGGTCCAGCTCCAATGTTATTAGGATTTTTTATGAATGCTGCCATTGATCAACAATGTGAAATCTACATCAAAGAAAACGGATTAGAAAAAGAGGTAGAAGCAAAAATTGCTAAAATCTATAAAGGTAAAGAACGTCCATCATACAATGGCGATTTGCCTGAAGGTAACAATGGTTTAGGATTAATGCTTCTAGGAGTCACTGGAGATCAAGTATTACCAGCAGATGTGTATTTAGACATCAAAACTAAAACAATAGCTCAAGTTAGAGGAACGGTTCAAGCAGATATATTAAAAGAAGATCAGGCTCAAAACACGTGTATTTTTTCTACGGAATTCGCACTCCGATTAATGGGTGATGTTCAAGAATATTTCATTGAGAATAATGTTCGTAATTTCTATAGTGTATCTATTTCTGGATATCATATTGCTGAAGCTGGAGCAAATCCAATTTCGCAATTAGCATTTACATTATCTAACGGATTCACATACGTAGAATACTATTTATCAAGAGGAATGGACATCAATAAATTTGGTCCAAACTTATCCTTCTTTTTCTCAAATGGAATTGATCCAGAATACGCTGTGATTGGTCGTGTAGCAAGAAAAATTTGGTCTAAAGCTTTGAAAAACAAGTATGGTGCTAATTCTAGAGCACAGATGCTGAAATATCATATTCAAACCTCAGGTCGTAGTTTACATGCTCAGGAAATCGACTTTAATGACATTCGTACTACGCTTCAAGCTTTATACGCGATTTACGATAATTGTAACTCATTACATACAAATGCATATGATGAAGCGATTACAACGCCTACAGAAGAATCGGTTCGTCGTGCCATGGCAATTCAGTTGATTATCAATAAAGAACTAGGGTTGAATAAAAATGAAAACCCAATTCAAGGATCGTTTATTATAGAAGAGTTAACCGATTTAGTTGAAGAAGCTGTTTTGTTAGAATTTGACAGAATAACTGAAAGAGGTGGCGTTTTAGGTGCTATGGAAACGATGTACCAACGTAGCAAAATTCAAGAAGAGAGTTTGTATTATGAAACGTTGAAGCATAATGGTGAATTTCCAATTATAGGTGTAAATACTTTTTTAAGTAGTACAGGATCTCCAACAGTTTTACCTGCAGAAGTGATTCGTGCAACCGAAGAAGAAAAGCAATTTCAAATTAAAACTTTAGAGAATTTGCATAAAGCAAATGACACAGAGCAATTATTGAAAGATTTACAGCACAAAGCCATCAATAATGAAAATATTTTTGAAGCTTTAATGGATGTTTGTAAAGTATGTTCTTTAGGAGAAATCACATCTGCCTTATTTGAAGTAGGAGGTCAGTATAGACGAAACATGTAAGCAGAGAACCAAGTTTTGCTTTTGGCAAAACTGGTGTGAATCGCTTATCCCAAACTTGTTTTGGGATCTCATAGAATCAATTCGATTTTATATCGGAATTGTTTCAATTGTTTATACTGAGCGTAATCGAAGCATTTTATTAAGAAATGTTTTAAATGAACTTGTTTTGGAATTAACATTGAATTTTTAATTTCTATCGTTTCTGAAATTATTTCGAAATTTTCGATAAAGAACTAACATGATAAAAAAATCCCGAAGTAATTCGGGATTTGTTTTTTATAATCAGGTAAGACATAAACCTCAAAAATAAAACTGAGCTTGTTTGGTGATTGCACTGTTTTAGTGTAAAACGTATCACTAATTGTCATTAACAATTTATTTATTTTAAAAGTTTTTACTTTAAAATGCATCTTTTTCAAAATTGTCTCGTCTACTATATAAACGTTAAAGACTTATATTATGAAAAATAGAGATTGTACTTGCGACTGTCAAGGTTGTTTAGATGGAAATTGTAAAAACTGTACGTGTGAGAACTGTACATGTAGTAGTTGTAACTGTTAAGTTATGATTAAATTCTATAATAATAATGTCTGTTTTGGTAACTTTATACTGGAATAGACATTATTACATTTTTCGATAATATGACTACAACAAAAGACATTTGGAAGCTTTATGCAGATGATATAAAATACTTTATCTTGAGTAAAGTTAAGGATGTATCTGTTACTGATGATTTATTGCAGGAAACGTTTATTAAAGTTCATACCAAATTAAGTACACTTAAAAATGACGATAAAGTAAAGTCATGGTTATTTTCTATTGCAAGATATACGGTTCTAGATTACTTTAGACAGCGTAATATTCAATATGAAATGACAGATGAAGATTTTATTTTTGAAGACCAAAAATTAGAGCATACCAAAGTAGATTGTTTACATGGTATTATTAAGAGTTTACCAAAAAAGTATAGAGATCCATTATTTTTAAGCGATATAAAAGGAATGAAACAAACATTAGTTTCTCAGCAATTAAATTTACCATTACCTACAGTGAAATCTCAAATACAGCGTGGTAGAAAACTCATAGCTCAAGGTTTTATACAGTGTTGCGATTTTAAGGTTAACGACGATGGTTATTTGGTTGGTGAATTAAAAGAAAAGGCAGACTGTAAAGTTTGCAATCACAATTAAATAAAAAGTATTCAGTTTTTATATGCCAAAAATAAACTTTAAAGTTCGAGCAAAATGGTCTTCTAAAGATGCATTAGATGTTTCTGTTAATGGAAAAACACATCAGGTTTTTATAGATGATAAATCACCTTTGACGATTTCCGCAGCTAAAACTTTTAAAGGTGATAAAACAAAACATAATCCTGAAGATTTATTATTATCCGCATTATCGTCTTGTCACATGATGTCTTACTTTTATGTATGTGCTCAAAACGGGATTGAACTCATAGATTACGAAGACGAAGCCACTGGAACATTAGAATTAAAACCCGATGGAAGTGGTGCTTTTGTGTCTGTTACGCTTAATCCAGTCATTACAATTTCCAATAAAGAATTGTTAGAAAAAGCTTTGGATCTTCATAAAGAAGCCAATTCACTTTGCTTTATTGCTAATTCATGCAATTTTCCTATCCAACATTTAGCTATAATTAAATCACTTGAAGATTAATTAGTTTTTAAATGATTGATTTTAAAATATTTATGTTGTTTTAGGAGATTTACTACCAAATTTCATCGTCAATTATTACATTTTTTTACGAATCGAAGGATTTATGCTACGATTAGTCTAATATAAATTAGAATTAATCTGTATTTAAGTGTGTAGAGGTAATTTTAAATACATATAAAAACCTCAATATCATGGAAACGACACTACCTTATTCTTTTAGAAGAAAGTCAAAAAACCATTTAGATTGGTTACTTAACATTGTTAAATCTGAGAAATATTATTTGGCAGAAAGTTATATTGTTGTCGAAAATTCTACGTCAGATAGGTTTAGCTAATACGCTTAACACTAATATTGATTTAATTTATAAAGTCATCATCCAGTGACGTTGTAAGCGCTTAAACTTTTTTAATTCATTTTGAAGAATTGGTAAATAATCTTTGCCATTACTATTGCAATGCTGTAAGCGATTACAGTTAAGATGTAAGCGATGAATTAATCGTTCAAGAGAATCTAAATGTTTATGTTTTCTAACTGAACAAAGTTCTGCCTGAGCCTTTTCAATTTCTGGAGCTAAAGATTCTGACTGCTGAATAATATCTCCCGAAAAGTAAATATTAGAATCCTCAGATCCGTCAGGTCTTAAGTATGATAAATCTTGGTTAAGGTATGTAGAGATATTTCGTGATAACACGAGAATATCCATAGCCTTTTGATATATAGGCAGTTCAGATAAATGAGATGGGATATTATAATTCATTTTTTTAATAGCAATGGTATCAAATTTAGTGACAAGTTTTGATATTACACTTTTGATATTAAAGTATAATCGTATATTTGATTTAATTATTAACGTATATTTTAATTTTACTTTAAAATGAATATAGATAATTTAAGTTGGAAGATTTTAAAGTGTTTGCAGGTAAATGCAAGACAATCTAATGCCGAAATTGGACGTCAAGTTGGTATTAGTTCACCAGCTGTTTCAGAGCGCATAAAAAAAATGGAAGATGCAGGAGTTATAGAAAGCTACAATGCACTTGTGTCTCCTTTTGAAGTTGGTTATCAAATAAAAGCATTAATTACATTACGTGCTTTTATGGGAATGTTGAAACCTTTTTTAGAGAAAGTTAAAACCTATGATGAGGTGATTAATTGTTATCGAATTACTGGTAATGAAAACATTGTTATGGAAGTTGTTTTAAAAAATCAAAAACATCTCGAATTATTTATCGACCAATTGATTGTTTATGGTGAAACTAAAACACAAATCGTTTTATCTCGTGTTATAAAACATAACGAAGTGAAACCTTTGAAATAGTGTTCAGTTATAGTAGCAGTTTACTGGAGCTTGATTTTATTTTTCTATAATTAAATGCGGAACGTCTTCTAATTCCCAATCAATAACTAATCCGCCAGCCAGACTTTGAGCAATCTCTTTTCCGTAGAGAAATTCGCAGAGATACAAAGCAGCTTCAAACGATTTTGCACCTCCAGCTGAGGTGATATATTTTCCGTCGTGTACAAACAACACCTCTTTTCTAATATCTAGATTTGGGAAACGTTCTCTCATCGTATCAATATCACTTGGAAACGTTGTTGACACCTTATTGTATAGCAGTCCAGCTTGTGCCAAAACAAAAGCACCATCACAATGAGACGTTATAAATTGAGCGTTTTTGTCCACACGTTTTACAAAATCAATCATGGCTTTATCCTCTAAATCTGAATCCAAATGATGCTCTGCACTTGGAACAACTAGAATATCAATTTTTGGTAACTCGTCTTTTAAATAGTTGAAATCTGGCAGTATTCTCATCCCTTCAAAAGTAACAATGGCATTATCAGTATTGGCAACTGTAAAGACATTCATAGGCTTGATACTATCTCTAAAAATGGTGTGTTGAAAAATATCAAAAGGAGCAGTTAACTCAGTGTTGAAAACACCATCCATGATTAAAAAAGCAACATTGTAACGATTAGGCTCTATAACCGGAACGTATTTTTCCTGTTTAATTTTTTCTTCGGAAATGTGCTGCTCTAATTCTTTGTTGTTCTGATTTTTACAACCCAAGAATATCAACAGTACTATAAAAATAAAAGGTATGTATTTCAATTTCATAAAATAGCTATTAGTTTTTGTAAATTTAGTCATTCAAATATTAGAAAAACTATCTATGAAAATTCTTTTTAGACTCATTTTAATCCTCTCTATTGTCTTTACTTCATGTTCAAAAACAAATAAAGACCAGCAAATTTCCGAAGACGAAAAAGTAGAAGACACTTATGTAAAAGACAATTATAACAAGAAAGAAGTCTCTATTGAAATGCGTGACGGAATTAAATTACATACGACCATTTATTCTCCAAAAGATACTAGTCAAACTTACCCAATTTTAATGATGAGAACACCATACAGTTCTAGACCTTATGGAGAAGGTGAGTTTAAAACTAAGATTGGACCAAATAATCATTTAATGAAAGAGGGAAACATTGTTGTGTACCAAGATGTTCGTGGTCGTTGGATGAGCGAAGGTGTGTATGACAATATGCGTGCATACATCCCAAATAAAACTGATGATTCTCAAATTGACGAATCGTCTGATACGTATGATACAATTGATTGGTTGGTAAATAACGTTGAAAATAATAACGGTAATGTTGGTACTTGGGGAATTTCATATCCAGGTTTTTACGCTACATATTCTACAATAGATGCGCATCCAGCTTTGAAAGCAGCATCACCTCAAGCGTGTATTGGCGATTTCTTTTTTGATGATTTTCATCATAATGGTGCGTTTTTATTGAGTTATTTTAGAGCTGTTTCGCTATTTGGAACCACAAAAGATCAACCAACAGATTCTGCTTGGTACAAGTTTCCAGAGATGAAAACTCAAGATCAGTATCAGTTTTTTCTTGATGCTGGACCTTTGAGTAATTTGAACAAATATTTTCAATATGATACACCAGATGATAAATCTGTATCACAATCTGATAGAATAGACGATGTCTTTTGGAAAGAAATTGTAGATCATCCAAATTATGATTCGGTTTGGAAACCTAAAGGCTTAATCCAAAATTTGAAAACTATAAAACCTAGTGTAGCGACTATGATTGTTGGTGGTTTATTTGATGCAGAAGATTTATATGGACCGTTTGAAACGTATAAAACGATAGAAAAGCATAATCCAGATAATTACAATACTATGGTTTTTGGACCATGGGATCATGGACGTTGGGCTAGAACAGATGTAAAGAATTATGTAGGTAACTATTACTTTGGAGATTCTATTTCGTTAAAATTTCAACGAGATGTAGAAACAAAATTCTTTAATCATTTCTTGAAAGGTAAAGGCGATAAAAATTCTGGATTACCAGAAGCTTATGTTTATGATACAGGGAAAAAAGAATGGAGCAGTTTTGATAGTTGGCCTCCAAAAGCTACAGAGAAATTAGACATGTATTTGAATGCAAGTCAAGAGTTGACAACTTCCAAAAAAGGAACTTCTAGTGAGACATTTGTAAGTGATTTAAAACGACCTGTACCTTATTCCGAAGATATTAAAACCGTTTTTACACCACGTAAATACATGACAGACGACCAACGTTTTGCTGCACGTCGTCCTGATGTTCTCATTTTTGAAACCGAAATTTTAGAAGACGATTTAACCTTAGCTGGAGATATTTTAGCGCAGCTAAATGTGTCAACTACAGGAACAGATGCCGATTGGATTGTGAAAATTATTGACGTTCATCCTGCAGATACAGAGGAGCAAGAAGAAGGTATGCAAGACCATTTGTCTATGAGCAATTATCATTTAATGGTGCGTAGTGAAGTGATGCGTGGACGTTTTAGAAATAGTTTTGAAAACCCAGAACCGTTTGTGCCAAACCAACCAACAGATGTCAATATAAAATTACAAGATGTGCATCATACGTTTAAAAAAGGTCACAAGTTGCAGGTGCAAGTTCAAAGTACTTGGTTTCCGTTGATTGATTTGAATCCGCAAACCTTTGTGCCTAACATTTATAAAGCGAAAGAGAGTGATTTTAAGACGCAAACACATCAAGTCTTTAATGCTTCTAAGATAGAGTTTACGGTTTTAAAATAGTGTTATTTAAATTCGCCAAGGTGGATTTTTTCTATTTTTTCCTGCGGAAAAGAGAATGATATGATTTTGGTCTAAGTCATAAAGATGCGCTTCTCGCCACAACCAAGGTTTATCTTCGGGTAAGGAAGAGAATTTTATCCCTTTTTCTTGAAGCTTTTTTACTAATTCGTCGAGGTTGTCGTCTTCAAAATAAATTGAGATACCTTCACCTGTTGGTAAGGTGTCGACCTTATGGATTGAGAACGTTGCATTTCCGTCAGGACATTCAAATCGCACATATCTTGGTAGTGCATCTACAATTAAATGTAGCCCTAAAGTTTTATAAAATGCTGTCGCTTTTTCAACATCTAAAGAATGTATAGTTATTTGATTAAGATTCATAATTAAAGTGCTTTTTCAATATGTTTTGCAATCATTTTTGCATGAATTCTAGAATTTTCAATAAACCATTTATGAGTTTCCGTTCCGCCACAAATCACACCAGCGAGATAGAGACCGTTAACATTAGATTCCATAGTTTCAGAATTATATTTTGGGATGAATTTTTCATCTTCGGAAAATTGAACACCTGCTTTCTCGAGAAACTTAAAATTTGGACGATAACCAGTCAAAGCAATGACGTAATCGTTTGCAATAGTTTCAACACCATCTGGAGTATTGATAATTACTTTATCGGTTAAAATTTCTTTTATTTCACTATTAAAATAAGCTTTGATACTGCCTTCTTCAATACGATTTATAATATCTGGACGTACCCAATATTTTACGCGTTCTCCAACCTGTTCTCCTCTAATAATCATTGTCACATTTCCGCCTTTGCGATAGATTTCTAATGCTGCATCTACAGAGGAATTGCTTGCTCCAATCACAGCGATATTTTGCAACGTAAAAGGATGTGCTTCTTTATAATAATGCATCACTTTTGGCAAGCTTTCTCCAGGCACATTTAACAAATTTGGAATGTCATAAAAACCCGTTGAGATGATTACTTTTTTTGCTGAATATTCGGTTTTATCTGATTTGACTTTAAAATGATTGTCCTCTTTTTCTACGGAAATAATCTGCTCATATAAATTGATGTTTAATTGATTTGATGTTGTTACTCTACGGTAATATTCTAAAGCTTCATTTCTTGTAGGCTTAGAATTATTACTGATAAAGGGAATGTCGTCAATTTCTAATTTTTCCGAAGTAGAAAAAAAAGTCATATTCAATGGGTAATTAAATAACGAATTGGTGAGTGCGCCTTTTTCTATGACACGATAATTCCAATTGTGTTTCTTACATTCTAAAGCGCAGGCAATCCCAATAGGTCCAGCTCCAATTATTAATACATCTAGTTTTATCATGATTTAATTACGCTTAAAGGATTTGTGGTATTTTTTGATTTGAGTCTGTTATTTAATATAAACAAAATTAGTGCGCATACAAATGCAATGCCTGTGACAATATACCAAGTATTATCATAACCAAGTTGTGCTGTCATTTGCATTCCAGCATTGTGTCCAAAAATGTGAGCAATAGAAAATGACATCGAATATAATGCCATATATTCACCTTGATTTCCTTTTTTAGCACGATCTATAGCAAAAGAATTTGAAAACGGAAATGCAATCATTTCACCAACGGTCATTAGCAACATTCCTATAATTAAAACACCAGACCAAGTCGATAAATTTAAAACTAAAATACTAAAACCAGTGAGTACTGCACCAAAAAACATAAGTGTTAGTTTTGAATATTTAGAGCTTTCTAGCCATTTGATGAGAGGCATTTCAAAAATGAAAATTAAAAACCCGTTGCCACCTAGGAGCAGTCCTATTTCAAATTCGGTGAGCGTGTGCACCTCTTTATAGTAAATAGTAATGGTTGAGAAATATTGTAAAAAGACAATCCCAAATAAAACCATGGCTACTAAAAATATTAAAAACGCTTTGTCATTATATGCAGAATCTGGGTTGTCATTCACAATAGTATCCAGGATCTTCGCTTTTTTAGGATGCAATACTTTTATCATCACGAAAGTCGCAATGATGCAAGTAATCCCATCAACCCAAAATAAACCAGAATAACTAAGTCCAGTGATGATGAGTCCACCAATAGCTGGTCCAGCAGAGAACCCAAGGTTAATTGCTAAACGAATGAGCGTTAGTGATCGTATCTTATTTTCGGGTTTACTGTATGCGCTTAAAGCCACAAACATTGCAGGTCTAAACGTATCTGCAACAAGCATAACTAGGAATATACCAATGCAAATAGAGGTAAATGAATTTAAAAATTGCAAGGCGATAAATAGAAAACCCGTTGAGAGTAAGCTTCTCACCATAACTTTATAGTAGCCAATTTTGTCTGTTAATTTACCACCAAGCCACGAGCCAGCAACCGATCCTAATCCAAAGGCACTCATAATCCATCCAACATCACTCATACTGAAATTCAAATCATCTTTGAGGTATAATGACAAAAATGGAATCACCATTGTGCCAGCTCTATTTATTAGAGTGATGAGCGCAAGCCACCAAACTTCTCTAGAGAGTCCTCTAAAAGTGTCTTTATAGTTGTTAAATAGCTTTATCATTTTTGGTTGTTTATTCTTTTACTTTAAAATGCGACGAATCAAGAAATCGAGAATTACATCAGCATTAGTTGGCTTCATTCAATGCATATATTTTTGAATTATAAACTTTATTAAATGTAAAAAGTCTGACGGTTAGGTCAGACTTTTTATGATTGGTTGGTTAAATAATTATATTATCATAACATATAGTAAGTCTGACTCCTAGTATAAGAGGTCTGTCTTTGTTTGTATGAAATGACGTTGTTTTGCATTTTTTCTAATTATTTAGTGAAGTAAATCTATAACTTTTTTTTTAATAAACAATTTTCTTCTTTGTTTTGAGTGCATTTTCTTTTTGAAAATTAATCTATTTGTAAACTTTTGAGTTCTATTTTGATAAGCTGTTTTTTAGTATAGAAAGTGTAATTAAACTATTATCTAATCCGAAATTATAAAGTTCATTGTATACTTTATGTTTGTTTTTAGCTTCTGGTTTTCAGTTAATTAAATTGAAGTGTTTCCAATTATACAGGATAATATGCCAACTGTACAAAACTGAAAGTCTTCGAGTAAGTTTTTATTATTTTAGATTAAATCTATGTAATAGGTTTAAACTAATTATTAGTTTTTAAAACAAGTAACCAAAATATTCTTATTATGAAAAACTTAAATTTTATTTCAAAATTCATTATCGTTTCATTTTTAGCAATTGCCATGACAGCTTGTAATGGAGAAGATGGAACAGACGGAATAGATGGAGCAGATGGTATGGATGGAAATGCAAATGTGGCGACGTATTTATTTGATATTTCAACAAAAGCTGGAGGAAATTTTGCTGTTGATGTTCCGCAATTTACTCAAGATGTTATTGATAATGATTTAATTGTTGGCTATGTGAAAACACTAGATGGAACATATATTCCAGTACCTACTACAGGATATCTTGATTCTGGATTTGGTAGTAATTTTGTTGATATAAGTACAGAGATTGCTCTAGAGAGATTCTGGTTGTATTTTTCGGTTGCTGGAACAAATACACCTGCAACAATTGGAGCTGGTAATTTAACAACACTCAAGGTTGTTATTGCAGAATCTAATAGTACAACAATAGGTCGATTAGGAGCTGAGAGTCTAAAAGTTCAGCTAGAAAATGATGGTGTAGATCTAAATGATTACCATGCTGTGATGGATTATTTTAATTTGAAACATTAGAAGTTGTCTTCGGAAATGTAAAAATTTAGTAGTTTTTGACATTGTTTTAATTGTGTCAACTCAATATATATGTCAAGTTTGAATATTGAAAAAAGGATACTACTTTTCAATTGGTTACTCATTTCTTTTCCTATCAAAAATCAAATCGTATTTTTGAAGTCGAAAACGATTATAAATGAGACATATATTTTTATTACTACTATTAGTAACAGCTTTAAGTTGTGCACAAGATAAAGTTCCTGTTGCTGGGGAAACTGAGTTTCAAAGAGAGATCAATTCAGAATACAAAGACGCATCAAAATCGCCATTAAAAGCGAAAGACTTAAAAACATTTAAAGGTTTAGATTTTTTTAAGTTTGATTCTACTTTTGTTGTACAAGCAGTTTTTAAAAGAACACCAAATGAAGATGTGTTTAAAATGAAAACGACAACAAGTCGTTTACCAGAATATGTGAAATATGGTATCGTTTCATTTGAAATTAATGGAAAACCGTACGAGCTTAATATTTACCAAAATCAAGGTTTAATTAAAGAAGAAAAATATAAAGATTACTTATTTCTACCTTTTTTAGATAACACCAATGGCGAAGAGAGTTATGGTGGTGGACGTTATATAGACATGAATTTACCTGAAGGTGATACCATTGAAATAGACTTCAACTCAGCTTATAATCCTTATTGTGCTTATAATGAAAAGTATTCTTGTCCAATAGTACCAAGAGAAAATTATTTGGATTTAGAGGTTAGAGCAGGAGTGAAGAAATTTCATGATTAGTATTCACTCGTTCCCATAATTTGAAAAGTTGTAAAGTTGTTTGTTGTGGAGTTGTAAATATTCAAGACTATAAACTGAGTTTTTTTACTTCGGAAATATTATGTAATAAAAAGTGCTGTTATTTTTCAACTACAATTTCATCACAAGAGTAAACAACTGAAAACTGCGACTGCGACTGAAAATTTATTTCATTTAGCCAAATACATTCCGAAGAAAACCGCTAGAAAACCCAACACAAAACTCGCTATAGTATAAATAGCAAAGCTCATAAAATCGCCTGATTTTAAAAGCACATGATTTTCATAAGCAAAGGTAGAAAAGGTGGTAAAGCCTCCACAAAATCCTGTGGCCAAAAGCAATGTTTGGTTAGATGAAAGTGTGTCATTTTTTGCAGCTAAGCCTAAAATGAGCCCTATTAATAAACTACCTATGACGTTTGCAGCGAATGTTCCGTAGGGAATTCCGTTTTGAGAATTATTGAGAAATTTTCCAAAAGCAAACCTGAGCATGCTTCCAAAACCTCCACCTAAAAACACTAAAAGTAATTGCTTCATCTATTCTACTGCTAAATAAATTTCAGTAATCCAATTTGCAGGATTAGGAGTTGATTTAGGATCTGTTACATAGATTTCTAAAACAGGACCGGTTATAGGTTCTTTAAGATTATTATCTTTTATATAAGCCATGGCTTTGTTCCAAGCTTCTTCAGAATTTGAATAATCTCCTCTAAGAACTGTTTTTACAGCTTTAAAAGGTTCTAGTTGACCTGTTAAAATATTTGGATTTGTGGTCTCAATTTTAGAGGTTGTTGGAATACAACATGAAAACATGACTGTATTGTTTTCGGTATCCCATTTATGATAAATGACAAAAGGTTTGCCTGCCATTGTGATATTATTTGCAATAGCATAAGCTCCAACTTTAGGTAACATTTCGTCCATTTTTTGTTTGAAATCTTCCATCTTACAAGAGCTCGTATTGTATAAATAAAAGCCACCACTATGTTGTGTAATGCCTTCTACATTTATACTGTATTTACTCATATCTGCTTGTACAATGCTGTCTAGTTTGAAAAGGCCTCTTTCAAAATCTGGTCCTGTGTTTTTTTCTATAGATCCTGCAAAAGCCACATACAGTTTTGTCATAAAATCTTGTTTGCCTTCCATACTCCAAGTTACTTTTGTGCCTTTTTCTACTTGCTCAAAAGTCCAGTTTATATTTGATATGGATTCAAATGGTTTTACAAATTCAATTTCTTGTTTGATCTTTTTGTTATTGAGTACATCCACTGTTTTTGCATTACCAATGCCCAAAATTTCACCTTCCCAACTATAACCAGCGCCAACTCCAGACGTTTTTTCATTAAAAGTAAGTACAGCATCTTTATCTTGTTCTATCCAAGGAGAAAAACGTGGCCATTCTTTAAAATCGTTAACCACATCATAAACTACAGGTACTGGAGCGTCAATAACTTTGCTTCTATTAAACGTATAGTCATTGGGTTGAACAGCAACATAAATTGCAAAACCTATAAAGAGAATGAGTAATAAAAAGAGAATATATTTAAATGCTTTCATTAGTAATTTTGATGTTAAATTAATTAGGTAATCAAAGATAATCAATTTTAGTTCATGATTATAAATGTTTACATTTGTGAGTCAACAATTAAAATTTTTAAAATGAAATTAAAACAAATATTAGTACTAACTATTATTACTGCTTTTATGTTCTCATGTGGAGAAGATAAAAAGGATACAACAACAGCATCTGAAAAAGTAGAAATTAATAAAGATTTTGACTATAATGTTGAGCAATTTGCAGACATTAAAGTATTACGTTACCAAATTCCAGGATGGGAGAATTTGACTTTAAAAGAACAAAAATTAGTGTACTATTTAACACAAGCTGGATTATCTGGACGTGATATAATGTGGAACATGAATTACAGACATAATTTAAAGATTAGAAAAGCTTTAGAAAGTGTCTACGCTAATTATGATGGAGATAAAAATGCTGATGATTGGAAAGCTTTTGAAGTCTATTTAAAACGTGTTTGGTTTTCTAATGGTATTCATCATCATTATTCAAATGATAAAATTAAGCCTGAATTTTCTTCAGAATATCTTAAAGATTTACTCGCTAAAACAAATAAAACTTTAGAAGGCGAAGCGTTTGATGTTATTTTTAATGATAAGGATGCTAAGAAAGTGAATCTAACTAAAGATGTTGATAATGTATTATTGTCTGCTGTTAACTTTTATGGACCAGATGTAACAAGTGCTGATGTAGAAAATTTCTATAAAAAGAAAGTATCTCCTAACCCAGAGAAACCATTATCATATGGTTTAAACTCACAATTGGTAAAAGTTGATGGAGTGTTAACAGAACGTGTTTATAAATCTGGCGGATTATACGGAAGCGCAATTGATGAAATCGTAAAATGGCTAGAGCTTGCAAAAGGTGTTGCAGAAAATAAAGCACAAGGCGATGCACTTGGTTTATTAATTCAATATTATAAAACTGGAGACTTACAAACTTGGGATGATTATAACGTAGCTTGGACAGCTGCAACGGATGGAAATATCGATTACATCAATAGTTTTATTGAAGTGTATAACGATCCAGCAGGTTATAGAGGTTCTTATGAAGGTATTGTACAAATCAAAGATTTTGACATGTCTGAGAAGATGTCTGTTTTATCTGAAAACGCACAGTGGTTTGAAGATAATTCTCCTTTAATGGATGCGCATAAAAAAGATAGTGTTGTGGGTGTTACATACAAAGTTGTAAACGTAGCAGGAGAAGCAGGAGATGCTTCACCAAGTACACCAATTGGTGTTAACTTGCCAAATGCAAACTGGATTCGTGCAGCTGTAGGAAGTAAATCTGTGTCTTTAGGAAACATTATTAATGCATATAATAATGCTGGTAGTACAGGACGTTTAAAAGAGTTTGTTCATGATGATGAAGAATATGAACTTGAAGAAAAGTATGGTCAAATAGCAGATAAGTTACATACAGCGTTACATGAAGTTATTGGTCATGCCTCTGGACAATTAAATCCAGGTGTTGGAGAAACAAAAGAAACACTTAAAAAATACGCCTCTACTTTAGAAGAAGGTCGTGCAGATTTAGTTGGATTGTACTATTTATATAACCCTAAATTACAAGAGTTAGGATTGGTTGACGACTGGAAATCTGTTGGAAAAGCTGCTTATGATGGTTACATTAGAAACGGATTAATGACTCAATTAATTAGATTAAACCTAGGTGATGATGTTGAAGAAGCACACATGGTGAATAGACAATGGGTTTCGGCTTGGGCTTTTGAAAAAGGAAAAGCAGACAATGTAATTGAGAAGGTAACTAGAGATGGAAAAACGTATTTCAATATTAATGACTACGAAAAATTACATGAGTTATTTGGTCAATTATTAAGAGAAACACAACGTATCAAATCTGAAGGTGATTATAAAGCTGTTGAAGATTTAGTTGAAGGTTATGGAGTAAAAGTAGACCAAGCCATTCATGCTGAAGTTTTAGAACGTAATAAGCAATTTACATCTGCACCATATAGTGGTTTTGTAAATCCAGTTCTTGTTGCAGAGAAAAATGATAAAGGTGAGATTACTAAAGTAAAAGTAAAGCAACCAAATACATTTGAAGGACAAATGATGAGATATAGTAAGGATTATGGTTTTCTTCCTACGGAAAATTAAAAACTTCACAAATAGTTAAATAAAAAGGATGTAATGAGAATTACATCCTTTTTTTATTGACACTAAACTTCAATAAGATTAGATTAATAGCGATTAACGTTAGTATAGAATAAATGATAATCATGGTTGTTATTTATCAATCATCGTTGAATTTGAGGTTTGTCATCATTAAACACTATAAATTGAATAAAAAAATCCCCAAAAAGGGTGTTTTTATATCGTATCATCGTTTGGTTTATAAAAAACTAAACCCAATTCCGAAGTTAAAATTAGGAATACCTGAAGTCTCAATTCCAGGGATTTCTGGGATGTCTTCAGAAGTGGTTTGGGAGCCATCATTATTTGTGACTACAATAAACTCTGGGATATCACCAAAGCCATATCCTACTTCAATTCTAAAGTAGAATGTGCGTCCAAGTTTTGCTCCTAACTTTAGGTTTATTGTGTTAAACTCAATTTTTCCTGTTCCGTCTTCAACAGAACCATTATCAAATTCTGTTTCTGTAAAAGTACCTTCTCCATCAAATGAAAAATATGATAAACCACCATATAATCCTTTGCCTTTTTTGTTGAAATAGATATTTGTACCTATCTCAAAATTATTGTAATTAATGGATGTTTCGTCTACGGTTTTAGATAAAGACATCCAATCTACTGCCAAAGCAACTCTATTACCTAAAAGAGGTGTTACATACTCTGCATTTGCAGTAATAATGTTTGGTACACCAATTTTGACACCTATTCTTAGTGGTTTAATACTTTTTGTAGAGTCGTCGTCATCTTGTGCAAATAAAGGTTGTGAAAAGATGAGCAATATGCAACACAGCCAAGCGAAATTTGTGTTTTTTGATTTCATAAATTATAGTTTAGTATATGTATCTGTATAAACGTCACCACCATCAGAATCTTTTAGAGTAAGCGTTGTATTGTTAAGCGTTAAAATTTCCGAAGTATAAGTTTCGTTATTTAAGGATAATGAAATATTATTACCGTTGATGGTATAATTAATGGTTTCAGACCCTGTGTCTTCACAGTTAACGCCTTCAAAATAAGCGAATGTTACTTGACTAGTAGTAAATGTTGCAGTATCCATAAGATCGCAGTCGCTAAGCGTGTCTGCTTCACCATTTGTTGTGCCAGATGTATAACGCCAAGATCCTATAATCTTTGTTTGATTGTCTCCAGTTGTATCACCAGAACTGTCGTCATCACTACTACATGCAAAAGTTGTAATTATGATAAAAGCAATAATACATACATTTTTAATTGATTTCATAAGTATAAGTTTTATTGAATTAATAGATGTACAATGTATGAAAGCACTTTGTTCAAAAAAATCCCCAATAGAGGGGATTTTTAAAATAGATGGTTGTTAAAAATAAATACTCCCTATGAATTAATAGCAAATCCAACTATAGTTAATAAACATCTAACTAACATTTACTGTTTAATGATTTTTTTTGTGATTTGCTTTTCTTCCGAAGAAAGATTTAAAATATAGAGTCCGCTTGATAAACTACTTAAATCTATTGTTGTTAAAGTTGTATTGAAGGTTTGCTCTAGTACTATTTTGCCATTAACATCTATTAGTGATACTGCAACATTATCTTGTATTCCGAAATCTAGAGTTAACCAATTTGTAACCGGATTAGGGTAGGTCTTAATTTCATAAATAGCTTGGTTTTGAATAGATAATGAGCTATCTACAGTTAATACTATATCTGGTCTTTCAATAACTAAATCTGCTACGATAGTATTAGTAATTTCACAATGATAAATACCACTATCGCTTTCTTGTGTATTTAATAAGGTTAATGAATTAGATATAGCTCCAGGAATTGTAACATCATCTTTAAACCATTGATATTCATTGTTCATGGCTGTGTTTTGAGTTGTTCTATTTATATTTTCATCTTGTATTGTAAGTGTGATATCTTGTTCTGTTCCTATCTCAATGGTTTCTGGTGTATCTGGTGTATATTGAGGAGAATAGTAAAAGTTAACATAATTATTTGCTTGTATAAACGGTTCTAAGTCACTAAAGTCAAAATTGTTATAAGTCACAAATATAGTTGCGTTAGCAGCGTTAAAAGGTAAGGTTCCTTCAAATTTATTATTGTCAAGAAATATACTTGTTAGGTTAGTTAGATTACTAAAACTACTTGGAAGTACGCCTTCAAAATTATTAGAATATAGGTTAAGATCGGTTAGGTTAGATAAATTACTAATATCTGATGCAATAGTTCCTGTAAAATTATTTACTGAAAGCGTTAACTTTTCCAAGTTATATAGGTTGTATAAATTTGCTGGTAAATCTCCAGTTAACAAATTAGAATCTAAACTTAAAGTTTGTAATTGATCAAAATCGTCTATGTTAGTTGGTAATGTTCCAGATAGGTTGTTGTTATACAAATTAAGACCAATGACTTTGTTATTTTCATTTGTAAGGACACCTTCCCATGAATAAAGCGATTTTGTAGTGTCTAGCCAGTTGATTGAAGAGGTCCAATTGTTACCATCTGTGTCATTATAAAAACTAACCAAGGCAGCATAATCTGGACTTAAAACTGGGTCAACAAATGTTGTATTTAGTTTTGATATTTTATGATCTGTTTGCTGAGCCAAGAAAATATCATTACCATCTATTAAAATATCCCATATTGTAGTAACTGGTGAGATTAGTAATTCTGGAGTAGCATTTTCATCTATGAGATCTAATTTATTTAAATAGTTGCTACAATAGTATAAATCATCACCATCTATTTTAACCTCTAATACACCAGGAGCAGCAATTACATCAATTAGAGTTGGGTTAGTTTGAGTAATATCAATTTTTGAAACACCATTGTTACCTCGAGCCATATATAAATCATTACCATGGATGTCAATATCATTTACAAAACTACTTAAACCCGTTATTAGTGTCTCAATAGTAGGATTTGTTTGTGTGTAATCAAAACGAACAATTCCACTATTATCAAAGGCTCTTACACTTACATACATGAAGTTATCTTTAATAGCAATACCAAATGCTGAAGATATATTAGCAATAGGTATTATTGTAGGATTAGGACTAGTGATATCTACTTTTGAAATTGTTGAATTACTTGACGTAAAATATAAATCGTTGCCATTGAGTAAAAATTTTGTTGGAAAACTAATATTGTTTAAATATTCTTCTGCTACAGGATTTGTAGCCGTCATATCGATTTTAAAAATTTGTTGAGATCCAATTGCTCCAACAAACATTGTTGTTTCATTTTTTGCTATACCTACAGGATTTACAATATCTGTAATATAGTCCGAGATTTGGGCAGTCATACTAATTGTACAACAAAAACTTAATAATAGTAATACTCGTTTCATAATGATCTGATTTTTAATTAACAGTGTTTCAAATATACAGCACCTAATCCAATGAGAAAATACTCAATTTGTGTAATTTTGATGTGATTTTTTATCTTTCAGTTTTTCAGAATTTTTGATAATTCCTCAAATAGACCAGAAAAATCTTCATTATTATCACTAATAAAAGTTTCTAATTCTTCTAGTTTTAATTTATACGGATTTATCTCAGTTACTTTTACACTAATTTCTGTAATTCCGTTTGGTAGAAAAACATCAGAAAATTGATTTTTGATTAGTTTTAAATTTTCATCTTGAGAAGATTCTCTTAAATCTACTGGAACGATAAGTGACGAAGATGCTATTTCTGTTTTAGTGATAGTATTGTTGTCTCCAGCTTTAGCATAAAAAGCTTTAATCTCAATAAGAAGATTTAAAAATGGTGCTTTAGGTTTTACTATAGCCTTAGAATAGTTAAAATCTAATTTAGAAATTTTGAAAACTATGAATTTTTTGTTTTGTACGAATTCAGGAACTAATTCTAAAGTCATAGCATTAGTTGCTTTAGATTTATTTTTAAGAAAGACATTTCTTTTAAATACTAATGATTCTATTTCATAGGTATCTGAAGATTGTTGAAGCGCATTTCTAGCATCATATGTAGCAGAAAATTTTTTCTTTCTTTTTTTTAAGTATTGAGTTATGTAATCTGGTATTTTAGCAACTTTATCAACTAAAAAAGTTGTTAAGTCTTTAGTTTCAAATATGTTAACTTTTGAGGTTAAAACCTTTTGTTTGATTTCAAGCGTTGTGATATCTGAATACATTTTCACAACTTTTACTTTATTTCCTTCAATTTTATAGTTTTTAAATTGAGCGTTACATTCTATAGATAGGAGAGCGATAAATACAAAAATAAGTTGTCTCATGATAATTTATGGTATTGATTAATATCTCAAATATTATATAAATAGTTAAGCAATAAAATACCCAATATTAGGTAAATCTAAAACTTATACTTCTTCTCTAAAGCATAGCGCATCAGTTCGCCTTTTCCACTCAAACCTAAAATACGAGCCATATTTTTACGATGCGTATCTACAGTATGAACTCCTATAAAAAGGTCATCGGCAATTTCGCGTGAGGTTTTTCCCAATCCAATAAGTTCTAGGATTTCTATTTGTCGTTTAGTCAGTATGCCTTTGGTTTTAGTTGAGTTTTCTGTATTAATAACATTGGTATTTATATTGGCATCAAAATAAGTTTCTCCATTTGATACAGTTCTAATAGCACTTAAAACTTCAGCAAGTGATGAGTTTTTTAGGATGTATCCAGTTGCTCCAGCATCTAGCATTTGTTGAATAGCATCTGTTTGATCAAACATAGAAAATGCTAAGACTTTAATTTTCGGATTTAATTTTATGATGCGTTTAGTCGCTTCAATACCATTCATTTTAGGCATTCTAATATCTGTTAGAATTACTGTTGGATGTTTTTTTTCTACAATGTCTAGTAATTCTTCACCATCATTTGCTGTACCAACAATAGTGATGTCGTCTTCATATTCTAGCAATAATTTTATGCCATCAATAAGTGATTGATGGTCTTCTGCTATAGCTAATCGTATCATATTGGTATATCTATTATTATCGTTGTACCTTGATTTTTATTAGATTCTATGGTCATAGTACCATTGAGATGTTCTACACGTTTATCTATACTACTTATTCCCATGCCTTTATTTGTTTTGGTGACTTGGCTAGGATTAAACCCTTTTCCGTTATCTTCAACCATAATATTCAAACTGTCTTCATGGTTTGTGATATGAATGGTAACTTCTGTGGCATTGGCATGTTTAATGACATTTGTTATTAGTTCTTGTATTATTCTGAAAATGGTTAGTTCTAAACTATTTTCTAATCTGTTTTCTAATCCATGATCTATTACGTCAATCGTAATTTTATTTAATGCTGAAATTTTAAAAGCCATTTCATTTATAGCTTTTAAAAGTCCTTGTTTAGCAATAACACCAGAGTTTTTTGCGTGTGCAACAGTTCTTACTTTATTATAAGCTTCATCGATAAGGTCATTGGTTTTTGAATACAGTTCTGGAGTTTGTTTCTCTTTTAAGGCATTAAAGTGCAATTTTACCGTTGCCATCAATCCGCCTAAATCATCATGTAAATCGTTAGCAATTCGCTGTCGTTCTTTTTCTTGACCTTCAATCATGGCATCTATAGCATTAAGCTCTTGATCCTTGAGAACAGTAGCTAATTTTTGGGTTTCTAGTTCTTTATCACGTTCGGCTAGAACTTGTTTGCGTTTTGTGTTTTTGAAGAGGAGGAAGGCTATTATAAATCCTAAAACAAGACTTCCGCCTAAACCTATTGCTATATTTTGACTCTGTTTTCTTTTGGCTTCGCTGCTGAGGTTTTTTACTTTTAGTTGCTCATTTTCATACCTTTCTTCAATGTCAGCAATACTAGAGTTTTGTTCCTTTAGGTTTATTATATTTTTTATGGAATCGTACTTGTATAAATAGTCATAAGCGCTTTCCCATTCTCCCATGTAATAGTATGTAGCGTCTATATTTGAGTACAATATTTTTTTGCTTTTTCTATTAAATTTTGGTAATTCTAATTCTTCTGCTTTACTGTAATATTTTAAAGCAGTATTAAACTCTTTTTTTCTCCTATATGCATTCCCTAAGTTATTATATAAATTAAACTCAATATTAAAATTTTTATAGTTCAGAGTATCTAAGAAGTAATAACGTAAAGCTTCATTATATTGATAAATTGCAGAATCTTGATTTTTTATCTTACTGGAATATAGCGAACCTAAATTGAGGTAAGTATTTATAGTCATACTAGAGCTATCAATTTCTTTAGCTATTAATAATGTTTTATTGTAGTAAATCTTGGCAGAATCAATGTTGCCTTTTTTAGAATGATTTATACCAACATTGGTGTAATATGGAGCTAACCATTTTTTAGAATTTGTGACTTTTGCATAATCTAGAACTTCTTGAAGATATTTGTTTTTATCAACTTGAATGTTATTTTGACTATCTAATAGCAAATAGATTTCTAAGTTCGTTTTAGTCACATTCTCATTTGCTTTTATTTTTTTAAATAATTTTAAAGCGTTTTGATAATAAACGAGTGCAGAATCTTCCTTATTTAAATTTTCATAAGATTTTCCAATAATATAATTCGCGTGACCTTGAATTTCAACATCGTTAAAAATTAATTTTTTAGAGTCGTTTAGTGAAATTATTGAGCGATAATCTTCATCATTAAATAAGGAGTCTAATTGAGAGAATGATGCATTATTATGCTCTTGTCCATAACTATAGATGGACAAGAGAAATAAAATTAAATATTTAGATTTTTTAACCACCTACAATGATATCGCCTCCATCTTCGTTAGGTTTTGTAATATCTTTTATCTTTATACATCCATTAGTTAAAATGGTATTCAAACTTGTGTAATCACCATTTAAATTAACAATACTGTTTTTGTAGGAGCTTATAAAATCTGGAAATTCTAGATCAGAGCACTTAATTACAATTACGATAAGTTTATTATCCTCTTTTAATCTATTTGTATTTAATGAATTGATTTTACTTATTAAGATTTTTTCATTTATAAAATGATATGGTAGTTGCTGAGAAGTGCACCCTTCACTGTTGTTATCAACTCTTATTAAAATAGCATTACACTTTGAAGAAGATATGTCTACAGGTGGTTCAGCTACACTCAAATTTCTATCTGTCACTGGAATACAAACATCAATTGTATTTGCTTTAGTTGAAAATCCACCTTTAACTTGATACTTTTTTAATGATGATTTTGCTAAACTATTATCATTAGACTTACTATTTTCTTGATTAGAAATACATATCTCTAATTTTTCTTTTAAATCTTTATTTTCTTTCTCACATTCACTACAATCATTACATCCAAAAAATGTAAATAGTAATATTGCAAAACAACTTAGTTTTAAAATTTTTGACTTCATAACGGGTTGGTTTAATTAGTTAACATTACAAAGATGCAAAGCAGGAACACATCAAAACATACCTAATACAAGGTATATTGAATGAATAAGTTACATAAAATTTTAACAGATTATAGAAAACTCTGTCAAATAGTTAGAATTTCCGAAGAAAAGAAAAGGTAAAGTAATTAAACAAAAATGAACTTAATAGCAGCAATCATGAGGATAAAACCAATAAAAGCAATCAACACCCAAACACTGCCTCTGTAATACTTTCTATGAAGTTTAAAGTCTTTTTTGTAAGCAAAAAATATGATTACAGCAAAAACCAATGCGAATAAAACTCCGAAAATCAATTGACCATTACTAAACATATCATTATTTTTATGCGAAATTACGAAACTAAACAACAAAATTTCCGTTTTAACGGAAATGAAAATATATTTTAATGAAGAAAAAAATAGAAGCAGTAAAAGCATTCCATACAGCATTTAAAATTGGTCATCGCGAAACACCTAAAGCAGATTTAGGGATTGATAAAAACATGTTGCGTTATAAATTAATGCGTGAAGAAAATGAAGAATATTTAGAAGCAGCAAATGATAACGATTTGGTTGAAGTTGCTGATGCCTTAGGCGATATGCTTTATATCCTCTGCGGAACAATTATTGAACACGGTTTACAACACAAAATTGAAGAAGTTTTTGACGAAATTCAACGTAGTAATATGAGTAAACTGGGAGAGGATGGCGAGCCTATTTATAGAGAAGATGGTAAAGTTCTAAAAGGACCAAACTATTTTAAACCTCATATCAAATCGATATTAGAATCATAAAAAAAAAGAGCCAATTGGCTCTTTTTTATGTTTTTACTTTATTTCGTATCTCCAACCGTTTTTATCGTCTGCGAGATTATGTTGAATACTCAACATTTTATTTTTTAGAATACTAGAGTAGGAGTGGTCTCCAATTTCTGGCAATTCATAATAGGTGTCTTTGTATTCAAAACCTTCTATAGGACTAATTACAGCTGCAGTTCCTGCTCCAAATATTTCTTTAAGCGTTCCGTTTTTTGAAGCTTCTACAATTTCAGTAACTTTAATAGGTCTAACTTCACAATTAATATTATTGTCTTTTGCTAACTGAATTAAACTCTTACGCGTAACACCATCTAAAATACGATCACTAATTGGTGCAGTAATCAATGTATCATTAATTCTGAAAAACACATTCATTGTACCTGCTTCTTCTAAAAAGGTATGCGTATCAGCATCTGTCCAAATGACTTGTTGGTATCCTTTTTTCTGTGCTAAACTTGTTGGGTAAAATTGTGCAGCATAATTACCAGCAGCTTTAGCAAAGCCAACGCCTCCATTTGCAGAGCGACTAAACTCTTCAGCAATGAGAACTTTTACAGTACCTTTATAATACGCTTTTGCTGGAGAACAAATAATCATAAATCTGTAACTGTCTGAAGGTGCAGCAGCAATTGCAGAATCTATAGCAATCGCAAAAGGTCTTATATATAAAGAATTACCAACACCAGGTTGAATCCATTCTTTATCTAAATTTAAGAGTGTTGTTAAACCTTCAAAAAAGTAATTCTCAGGAAACTCAGGCATTGCCAATCTCGCACATGATTTATTAATACGATTGAAATTTTCTTTTGGTCTAAATAAAAAGACACCTCCATCGTAATCTTTATAAGCTTTCATACCTTCAAAAACTGCTTGACCATAATGAAATACACGAGCAGAAGGATCCATTGACATCGCTTGATAAGGTATGATTTTAGGCTGTTGCCATTCACCATTTACATAATCACAAATAAACATGTGGTCTGTAAATGTTCTTCCAAAGTTTAAATTATCAAAGTCAACATCTTTAATCTTAGATGTTTTAGCTTTCTCTATGTGTAAATTACTAGTATATTTATTTGACATTTTGTTGTGTTATTTTGTTTTGCAAAAGTACACATTTAGCATGATTTTTTTTAAATTAAATTTTCTAAAAAAATCCGTAACTTTGATATCTTAAAATTAAAAATAAATAAATTAAAATGAAACATATTTTAACAGTAGTATTTACAGTTCTTTTATTGGTATCATGTAAAGAAGAGAAAAAAGTTGATAGTGATCTTGCAACAGCAGAAACTGAAGCACAAACAGAACTTCAAGATGTCAAATATGTATCATTTGGTAAAAAGATTATAGCATCAGATGCGCTCACAGCAGAACGAATGGCTGTTCATTATTCAAATATGAAAGTTGGAGATACAATTGACGCAAAAATGATGGCTAAGGTTGATGAGGTTTGTCAAGCAAAAGGTTGCTGGATGAAATTAGACTTGCCAAATGGAGAACAAGTGATGGTGAAATTTAAAGACTATGGTTTTTTTATGCCTAAAGATATCTCAGGAAAAGATGTGATTATTAATGGTAAAGCTTATGTGAATGAAGTGCCTGTTGATGAGCAACGTCATTATGCAGAAGATGGAGGAGCAACTGCAGAGGAAATTGCAAAAATCACTGAACCTAAAAAAACATTGTCTTTTGAAGCAGATGGTGTACTTTTAAAAGAAGACTAATGAAAGTTTTATTTGGATGCTTGGTCGCGTTTTTATTTTTTAGCTGTAATTCTTCGGAAAAAGTTGAAAGCAAAGTCATCATAACAGATGGTTCCAAAACGTATGATGTATACCAACCATCTGAAATGTCATCACTCATGAAAGGCATGTATGCCTATAACATGCAGTTAAAAGCAGATATTGAAGCTGGAAAAGAATTAACTGGTGAATTTCCAGAAGAGTTCTTAGATATTCATTCGGCAGTGTTGTCAGAGACTAAGTTGCGAAATGAAAATTTTAAGCACTATTCAGCTAAATTTATTGAAGCACAACGAGATATTTTTTCTCAAGACACGCTAATGTCTGTAGAAGATCGTTACAATAACTCCATCAATATGTGTTTATCATGTCACAAAACAGAATGCACAGGACCAATCCCAAAAATCAAAAAATTATTGATTAAATAAATAATGTGCAACGAAAAATAATTACCACAGCAGATGGCTCAAAGACCATTCAAATAGAAGATTGGAATGAGCAATACCATTCTGTTCATGGTGCCATACAAGAAGCAAATCATGTGTATATAAAACATGGTTTGCTTTTTTTTTCTTCGGAAATGTTAGCACAACAAACATCTGAAATTTCCATATTAGAAATTGGTTTTGGTACAGGTTTGAATGCATTACTTACTCAATTAAAGGCAGAGGAATTAAACCTAAAAGTCAATTATGTTGGCGTAGAAGCTTATCCTATTTCTTCGGAAGAATTAGAACAACTAAACTATGCTGTTGAGTTGAAAGTGCCTTCAGATAAATTAAACCAACTTCATAGTTGCTCTTGGGAAGAAGAGCATAAAATTTCCGAAGCATTTAAACTTAAAAAGCAACAGCAGTTTTTTAAAGATATTTCAGCAGAAAACAAATTCGATGTTATTTATTTTGATGCTTTTGGTGCACGAGTACAACCAGAGCTCTGGACCGAAGACATTTTTAAAATTATGTACAAAGCGCTAAAACCAAATGGAGTGCTCACAACCTATGCTGCCATTGGTAAAGTTCGTCGCACTTTAATCGCTTTAGGTTTTGTAGTAGAACGTCTAGAAGGTCCTCCAGGAAAACGTCATATGCTGAGAGCTGTCAAACGTTAAACCCTTACTAAACTTCTAAAAACTAGCAGAAGGATTCATTAACTTTGTTAGACTATGAAAACAGTCTTAATTACAGGTGCAACAGGTTTAATTGGTAAAGAAATTGTAAAGGTTTTACATGAACAAAACATCAATGTTCATTACCTCACTACGTCAAAAAATAAACTTAATTCTCAAGAAAATTATAAGGGATTTTACTGGAATCCTGATGCAAATGAAATAGATGCATCTTGTTTTGAAGGAGTATCATCTGTTATTAATCTAGTTGGAGCAACCATTTCTAAACGCTGGACAGAAAGCTATAAAAAAGAAATAATTACTAGTAGAACTCAAACAGCTCAGTTATTATTTGATACGATTACATCTCATGATTTTCCTATAAAACAAATTGTATCTGCTAGTGCAATTGGGATATATCCAGATTCTTTAACAAAATACTATGATGAGGAAGATAAAGAAAAATCTGATTCTTTTTTAGGGCAAGTTGTAAAACAATGGGAAGCAGCAGTTAATCAATTTTCAACTATTGGAATAAAAGTTGCTAAAATTAGAATTGGCTTGGTGCTTTCAAAAAATGGAGGTGCATTACCAGAAATGGCTAAGCCAATTCGTTTTGGAGCAGGTGCACCATTTGGAAGTGGAGATCAATGGCAATCTTGGATTCATGTTAAAGATTTAGCACGTTTGTTTGTGTTTGCAGTTACAAATAATTTGGAAGGTGTTTATAATGGAGTGGCTCCAAATCCTGTTTCTAACACAGAGCTTACCAAAACAGTTGCTAAAATACTTCATAAACCACTTATACTGCCAAATATTCCAGAATTTGCAATGAAACTCGTTTTAGGAGAGATGCATATTTTGTTGTTTGAAAGTCAGCGTGTTTGCGGCTCAAAAATTGAAAAGTCTGGTTTTAACTTTGAATACCATCATTTAGAACCTGCGTTATTAGAGATCTTTAGTTAAAATTCTATTTCTCTTTTTTTCTTATTAATTCTGAACCTTATTTTAACTTGAAAAGGAATAGTTGAAATAAATTTGTGATATTTAAAAATGTAAAGTATATTTGTCATAAAGTAAAAATAATTTTACTTAATATAAAATATACTTGTCAATAATGAATTCTGAAAAAATTATTAATTGTGAGCGTAAACAGTTTAGTAAGTTTATTAATTTTAGATTGTCACATCGTTTTATGTCTATAGGTATTGCTATTGTTTTGCTTTCAATAGCTGGAATGTTTGTTAGAGCTTTTGCAATGGAAGGTGAAACCGAATGGTTAAAACAGTTGCTTCAAAAAACAATGTTAGTTGGTATGCTAATTATGTCAATATCTAAAGATAAAATTGAAGATGAAATGACTATAAGTTTAAGAGCACAATCGTATGCTATTGCTTTTGTTGTTGGAGTTATTTATGCTTTAGTAATGCCTTATGTAGAGTTTGGAGTTTCTAATATTGTTCACTCTGGAGGAGAAGCGTTTAAAGATTTAGGTGATTTTCAAGTGCTGTTATTCATGTTAATGATTCAACTTATGTTTTATCACAACTTAAAACGTTACAGATAATGGAAAATACAATAAAAGTAGAACGTGCCATTTTAAGTTTAACGCAAGGGGATTTAGCAGAAAAAATTGGAGTGTCACGTCAAACGATAAATTCCATTGAAGCTAATAGATATGTGCCATCGACGGTTTTGGCACTTAAACTTTCCGAAGTATTTGGAAAACCAGTAAATGACTTTTTTAAACTATCAAATGATGATTAGATTAACTTTTTTTATTGTGTTGTTAATAGTGCAACTTATTTTAATAATTCTATGAAAGAAGTCATGCCATTAGTTGCAGTATCTGTAATTACTGTAATGCGATCTGTACTTCCAATTGCAGGTTTTGGATCAATAAAATAAACAGGTATTTCACTTGGTACATAGTTCATTAAACCTGCAGCAGGATAGACTTGCATTGATGTGCCAATAATTAATAGAATATCTGCTGTTTGGCAAATATCTATAGATTTGTCAATCATTGGTACATCTTCACCAAACCAAACAATATGTGGTCGTAGTTGATGACCTTTTTCGCAAACGTCACCTAAATTTAAATCGCCTGTCCAGGATATTATATCCTGTTCGTTTTTTGTGCTTTTCACTTTTAGTAATTCGCCATGTAAATGAATGACATTACTACTGCCTGCACGTTCATGTAAATCATCTACATTTTGTGTGATAATGGTAACATCAAAATCATTTTCTAATGCTGCTAAATCTAAATGTGCTTTATTCGGTTTTACGTCGTGTAATTGTTGACGTCTCTGATTATAAAAATCTAAAACAAGTTCTGGGTTATTAGCAAAACCTTGAGGAGTTGCGACTTCCATAACATCATGACCTTCCCAAAGACCATCAGCATCCCTAAAAGTTTTTATTCCGCTTTCGGCACTAATTCCTGCTCCAGTTAATACAACTAGGTGTTTCATTTATTTCGTTTTTTTCCAGTCGGCGAAGTGTTTAGATTTAGAATATCCATCAAACATATTCTCACCAAATTCATCTTCTTCTTCAATGTATTCTATAAGATCTTCTTTTTCGAAACCTTCTGTGAGTAACCTATCTAAATATTTGGTAGAACCTTCGTAATTTTTCATCATCACTAAAGTACATAAGTAGCCAGATTGACCTTCAAAAAAATCTGGATAATTATCAATTGTATAAGTATATAAGTTGAGTGCTAAATCATAATTTTTATCTTCAAATGCAATACCGGCTTTGAAAAAATTTAAAAAATCATCTTCGGTTTCATTTTGGAGCTGGTTTACAACTTGGATTGCTTCATAATATTCTTCTTTATAAATGTAATAATCTACTTTGTTAAGCGCTATTGTTTGATCGTCAGGAAATGTATTTATCAAGTCTTCTAATGATTCTAAATACTTTGATTCATCTATTTGCGCAGCAATTAGTGTTTTAAATATGAGCAGGAATTTTTCTTTAGAAAGTTCAGATTTGAAGCCATCCATAATTTTATAAGCCTTCTCATAATTACCGTTTTTATTGTAAATAAAAGCTTTATAAAGATCTTTAGTTTCTGGATTTTTTATTTGACTTTCTACGACAGAATTTTTAGGCACTGTATACTGCATAAGTCTTCCAATAGTACTGGTAAAATGTTCTCCAGTCAAATAAATATACATATCTGAGAATTGGATCTCTCCATCATTTTTAACAAGTCTATAATCATGATAATTCATTCCTGTTTCCGAAGAATACAATCTAAACAAGGCATAATAGGTTTGAGATTCGGTATCATAACGATAGTTGATGAAATCATAATACGCACCATTTTCAACATCTGAAATAATTTCATTTGGGAAAGACTTTAGTGCATTGTTCATTCCTATTAAAAAGCCTTTGATATAACTGTCTTCACGATCTAATTTAGAATAATCACTAAGTACACGATCAAAGAATTTGTCTTTATTTAGTTTAGTAATAAAAGAATCTCCATCACTTTCATGAATAATGGTTTCTATCATTTGGCCAAACTCTATTACTTTTTGGGAGTTGTCTTCACTAAAAGATATCGTGTCTTTTAATTTTTTGTTTAGATTATCTTGCGCATATATATTTAGATTAACGATCCCAAATAATAAAAAAAGAAATGGTAGGTTTTTTAGTGTCATATAGATTATTTATTTTCATAAATATAAATATTTTTAATGATTGATATTAATTTATTAGAACATCTTGAAAGTTATCTCACAGCACATCGCAAAGAACGGTTCGCTAAAATATTATCGCAACGCACTAAACATTTTACGGTAGCTACCGAAGATGTATATCAATTGCACAATACGAGTGCTGTGATGCGTAGTTGTGATGTGTTTGGCATACAAGAGTTGCATATTATTGAAGAGCAAAACTCTAAAGATATAGATCGTGAGATTGCAATGGGAGCACAGAAGTGGGTCGATTTAAATCGGTATCATTCAGTTAAAAAGGCGCTCAAAGATCTAAAACATCAAGGGTATCAAATTGTTGCAACCACACCACACGAAAATGATAATGTTTTATCAGAATTTGATGTCACCAAAAAATCGTGTTTTTTCTTCGGAAGAGAAACTGAGGGTTTATCTCAAGAAGTCATCAATGAAGCAGATTGCTTTTTAAAAATACCCATGGTTGGTTTTACTGAAAGTTTAAATATTTCAGTATCTGCTGCAATTATTCTTCAGGATGTGACTGCCAAATTAAAGGCGAGTGATGTGGTTTGGCAACTTTCCGAAGAGGAACAACTAGAAAAACGTTTAGATTGGTGTAAGAAAACGATAAAGAGTTATGAGCAAGTGATTGAACGTTTTTATGAGTCTAAATAATGTTGTATTTTTAAAAGGCATGTTTGCATTTAATAATAAATACTAAAATTATGAAGCATAATATGGTAAGTTGGTTTGAGATTCCTGTAAATGATATGGATAGAGCAAAAGCGTTTTATGAAGCCGTTTTTGAAATTAAAATTGATATTCAAGATTTTGGAGGTACACTTATGGGTTGGTTTCCATTTGAGGAGAATAAACCAGGAGCAGCAGGGACTTTAATTAAGCAAGACAGTTATGTGCCAAGCCAAGAAGGAACTTTAGTCTATTTTAATTGTGATGATGTTGCCAATGAAATTAGTAGAGTAGAAGCTGCAGGAGGAAACGTGATACAATCAAAAACCGAAATCTCACCAGAACATGGTTGTATGGGAGTTTTTATAGATACAGAAGGAAATAGAGTAGCGTTACACTCAAACAAATAAAGATACGTTTAGTCTTAGAAACGACCAGATTTATTTCTATTTAGAATCTTGTATTCTTCATAACATTCGCTAATAGCATCCAACATTTGAAGATCGTTTGCAGAATTTATAAAAGCTGCTGAATAGTTACATTGGTTCACAATTTCATCCAAATCAAATTTATCAACTTGTAATAAAACAGTCAACATTTCTCTATCAAAACGAGATGCAAGAAGATTTCTAATCTCGTCATCTTCTTTCATTTTTTTAAGCTTACGTAATTCGTTAGGCTTTTTTCCGAAGATATTATGTAAAAAATCTGCAGGATTAAAAATAGCACCTAAAACTTTACTTACTGCATTAGGTCTTCTGTTTCCAGCTTCATAACCACTATTTAAACCAGAAATACTATATCTATGATTTGATACAATTGGGACTTGCTTGACATCAATTTCTAAATAACCAGTTAATTTTAATTGGTTGACAACAACTTCTTCTAAAGCTAAAGCAGACTCTACCATGCCTATTTTAGTGTCTCCAAATTTCAACCAATCATTAGTTACTCTTACTTTAATAGACTTGTAGCCTAAGTACGATAAATGTAAGGTATCATTAAGTTGTGCTTTAATTTCAAAATTACCTTCCTCATTTGAAGAGGTACCAATCACTTGGTTAAGGTTAACAATGTTTACACGATCAATTGGTGTATCTGTAGTTAAGTCTATAATAGTTCCTTTAACAGTAGTTTCTGAGTCTTGGGCAAAGCCAAAACTAGTTATAGAAATAAATAAAAAAAGGGTTATGATGTGTTTCATGTCATTATTTGATATGATAAAAGTAATAAACAAATTGCATACCACTGTGGTAGTGGTCGTAAATTTGACTAAATATTAACAAGAAGGTTTATTATGTTTCATTAAGATGTTAAAAAAAGAAAAAGCAACGCAACCAATTTGATAATATTGCATCTTCAATTAGTATCATATATTTAAATTCAAAAATAGCTATGACTAGAAAATTTTTCATTTTATTCTTATTTGTAAATTTTAGTAATGCTCAAGGAGAATCATCTATCTGGTACTTTGGTGAAAATGCAGGAATTAAGTTCACTGATAACACTGTTGAGGTTCTAACTGATAGTCAAATGAATACTCTTGAAGGCTGTGCAACAATTGCTGATGTTGCCGGAGATTTATTATTTTATACTGATGGTATCACGGTTTGGGACAAGAACCATAATGTTATGCTAAATGGCACTGATTTATTGGGGAACTTCTCAGCTACACAATCGGCTGTTGTGGTTCCAAATCCTGAAAACACAGATCTATATTATATTTTCACTGTAGCTGCCCAAGCAACTATTGATGGTTTGCGATACTCTGAGGTTGACATGACTTTAAATAATGGTAATGGAGGTGTAACTGCTAATAAGAATATTCAGCTTTCAAATAATGTAGTTTCTGAAAAAATATCGGCTTGTAAGCAAGGTAATGATGTTGGTTATTGGGTAGTTGCACATGAATGGAATTCTAATAATTTTCTTTCATTTTCAATCACTAACTTAGGGGTTAATTTGAGCCCAGTAATCTCATCTGTGGGCAGTATTCATGAAGGAAATAACGATACATCCATAGGGTATTTAAAAATATCTCCAAATGATAAACGTTTAGCTCTTGCCAAATACCAATCAACTAACGGAGTTGAAATTTTTGATTTTGATAATAGTACTGGGATTGTTTCTAATGCATTGGTTATAGGTGGCATTTTTAATCCTATAACAGATTTAGGGTCTGGTGCTTATGGTGTAGAATTTTCTCCAGACAGCAACATTTTATACGTATCTGATTTAAATTTTGAATTAAACCAAAGTAAAGTACATCAGTTTGATTTAACTCAAGATACTCAAACTAATGTATTGAATTCTGATACCATTATTTATGAAGGGAATAAGATTGTTTCTGCCCTGCAATTAGCAATAGATGGAAAAATATACGCTAGTAATTTTTCAATATCATTTCTTGATGTCATTGAAACACCTAATATTCTTGGTAATGGCGCAAATTATAATATTGAATCTATTGATTTAGGAGAAGGAGTTTGCTTAGGAGGCTTACCGAGTTTTATTCAATCTTTTTTTTCTGAAGATAATCAAGATTCAATTTTTGTTCCTCAAGGTATTTCTCCAAATGAAGATGGCTTAAATGATAATTTGGATTTAGTAAATGCGAATGTTTCATCATTAAAAATATATAATCGCTATGGAACTTTAGTATATACAAAAGAGAATTATACTAATGAATGGAATGGACAAAGTAATAATGGTTCGTTACTTCCGGTAGGTACATACTTTTTAAGTTTCATTTATAATAATGACCAAACACATTCATCCTGGATTTATTTAAATAAATAGCAAAAGCCTCAAAACTTAGTTTTGAGGCTTTTTTATATGTGTCAATTTATATCTAATCTCTACGTCTAGAACGTCTTGGTCTATCAGCTCCTGAAGAAGAACTTTCAGAGCGTCTAGAGTCTCCTCCAGAAGGTCGTCTCTCACTTCTGTTTGCAGATGCTCCTTCACTAGAACGTCTATCACTTCTATTGCTAGAGCCAGAATCACTACGTCTTCCAGATCCTCCAGATGAACGTCTGTCGCTTCTGTTACCAGAACCAGAATCACTTCGTCTTCCACCAGAACGTCTTTCTCCTCTTGGGCTATCAGAGCGTCTGCCTCTACCACCTCCATCACGTCTTCCGCCACCAGAGCGTCCGCCTCCACTTCGTCCTTTGTCTTCACTAACTTCTACGTTAACAAATCGTCCGTCGTGTTTAAAATCTGTAAAGAATGCCAATACTTTCTCCTGACTTTCTTTTTCAGTATTAAAGAAAGAGAAACTCTCTTTTACATCAACTTTAAAGACATCGTCACGACCTAACTCTAAAACTTCTTTCAAGAAATCTTTTAGTTTCATCCAATCGTATCCATCTTTTCTACCCACATTAATGAAGTAACGTGTTTCATTGGCACTTCCTCCATAACCTCGTCCACCAGAATCTCCTCTTCCAGAATCTCTTTCAGAATCTCTAGATGAAGAACTTGGTGTATTCAATTTTTTAGATTTTGAATAATAATCATAAAAACGAGTGAATTCTACAGAAAAGAATTTTTTAATCAATTCATCTTTATCGGTATCTGCAAATAATTCGTTAATGCTTGATAAATGTTTATCAATCTCGTCATTCACATCTGTATTATGGATTTTATTTGCGAGCGACATTAGTTGCACTTCGCAAATTTCCATTCCGTCAGGAATTTCTTTTTTCTCAAATTCTTTCTTGATGATACGCTCAATTCCTTTAATCTTACGTACTTCACTCTTAGAAACAATCACCATAGAAATACCAGTTTTACCAGCACGTCCTGTACGTCCAGAACGGTGTGTGTAAATTTCTGGTTCATCAGGTAATTGGTAATTGATGACGTGAGTAATATCATCGACATCAATACCACGAGCAGCTACATCTGTAGCAACCAACATTTGTATTTGTTTGTTTCTGAAAGATTTCATCACCAAATCACGTTGGTTCTGACTTAAATCACCATGTAAAGCTCCAGCACTGTAACCATCTTCGACTAAGTTTTCGGCTACTTTTTGAGTATCACGTTTTGTACGACAGAAAATCACAGAGAAGATATCTGGATTAGCATCTGCCAAACGCTTTAAAGCTTGGTAACGATCTCTAGCGTTCACTAAATAGTATTCGTGAGAGACCTGACTTGTACTTTCATTTTTATTTCCAACAGTAATTTCTATTGGATCATGCATAAAGTCTTTTGCAATTCTAGATACCTCTTTTGGCATCGTTGCAGAAAACAACCATGTACTTTTATCTTTAGGAGTATGTGATAAGATATCTGTAATATCTTCATAGAATCCCATGTTTAACATTTCATCAGCTTCATCTAAAACTGCATATTCAATATTAGAAATGTCTACCATGTTTCTACTAATCATATCTTTCATACGACCAGGAGTTGCCACAATAATTTGTGCACCTCGTTTTACAGATCTTGCTTGATCTTGGATGCTTGCTCCACCATAAATAGCAGTAACGTTTAATCCTTTACAATACTTACCGTAGAGTTTCATCTCGTTAGTAATTTGTAAACATAACTCACGAGTAGGCGATAAGATTAAACCTTGAGTTGTACGACTATTAACATCAATTTTATGTAACATCGGGAAACCAAATGCTGCAGTTTTACCAGTACCTGTTTGCGCTAAGGCAACAAGATCAGTATCATCTTCTAATAAAATTGGGATTGCTTTTGCTTGTACATCACTAGGATTTTCAAATCCTAAATCGGTAATAGCGTGTAATAGGTCTTCATTAAGACCGAGTTCTTGGAATGTGCTCATTCTTTTTGTTTTGTATTCGATTATGTTCTTTAGTGTTACAAAAGAAGCGAATCGACATACTAAACACTTAAACTTCCAGGTAACACATCCTCACTCTGAGGAATTTAACTTTCCGACTCTTCGGAAATTTTCAAGGTGCAAAGGTACGCTTTTATTTGAAAGTAAATTATAATTAGGAGAATATGTTTTGGAAGGGTGGTTTTTATGGGTGTTTGTCAAATGGTTTTGTGTATGTTTAGTTGCGTGTTTGAGTGACTAATTCAGTAAATAAAACACAGATAAAATATAACACATGAATATGAGTAGTAGGCTATAACTAGCAATTAATTATACACGGTGTTCTATATCTTTTTTTCTTTCCCCAATCACTTTTCAGATATTCTAAAGCTTCTTCTAATGCTTTTTTTGATGATTTAGGGTTGAAATCTAATTCCTGTTTTGATTTACTAATATCGTAATCCTGTTTTAAGTTGTAAAACATATCTAAATAATGTCTTTGTAGTAGAGGTTCGTTTCCACTAATTTTACTGCTAAATTCCATTAGTCCAGCAACAGAATACAATAAACATTTTGGAACTTTTTTAGGCGTTTTTAGTTTTAATTCAGGATATAATTCAGATGCTATCTTTACGCTTTCTTGGAGAGTGGTATGTTTCTCGTTTGATAAAATATAACGTTCTGCATTTCTGCCTTTTTTCATTGCGTTATATGTGCCTAAAGCAACATCTTTGACATCTACCCAATTTAAGGTTACATTGGTGTCTACAGGTATTTCGCCTTTTAGAATTTGTAATACAAGATTGTTAGAATAACTTAATTTAAATGCTATTGAACCAATCATCGCAGAAGGAAGAATTAGAACGGTTCTTATTCCGTATTTTTTTCCCAATTCTAAAGCTAATTTATCCGAATCATTTTTAGAGTTGTAATACCAATTCCTTCTATCCTTATTATATCCATTATCTACATTAGCGGGTAGTTTTGTAAAATCTAAACTGGCTACAGAACTTACATATACAATATTTTTTATGCCACATTCTTTTGCAATATCGAACACATTTTGAGTTCCTTGCATGTTATTGTCATAAATTTCAGTTTTAGGATTTTTCGCCCACATACTAAAATTTGCTGCTACTGCGTATAAGTTTGTAACGCCTTGAAATGCTTTTTTTAAAGATTTTATTTCGGTAATATCTGCTTCTACAACTTCACAATTTATTCCTTTAAAAGGTTCTTGGTTTTTAATGTTTCTTACTGTTGTTCTTACCTTTTGATTTTTAGAAAGTAATAGTCTAACAAGGTTGTTTCCTAAATGTCCGTTTCCTCCTGTTACTAATGAAATTTCGCTGCTCATCTTTTATAATTTAAGTTTGAGCAAATTTCGATGTCTTTTAAGGATTCAAAAATAACATTTGTTAGGAAACGATTTGTTTGCGTATTCTACTTAATGATTGAGGTTCTATGCCTAAAAATGAAGCAATGTTGTCTACAGAAACGTTTAGTGCCAACTTTGGATGTTGATTTACAAACTTTACGTAACGTTCTTTAGCTGTCAAGATTTGAAAATCTTTAACACGTTCCAACTTACAGTTTAAGTGTTCATTGGTAACTGTTTTTACAAAATCTTTCCAAAAAAGTGTGTTTTCTTGTAAATGATCAAAATCAGGTTTAGATATTTTTACTAGTTCGCAATCGGTAATAGTTTCGTAATAATCTAAAGAAGGTGTTTCACTCATAAAGCTATCTAAAGATGTAAAAAAATCTTGCTCAAGAACTAAATGTTGAATCACTAACTTACCATCAATGTTTTGATAACCTTTTACAATTCCAGTACTTATAAAGTAGATATGGCGTTCTATTTTTCCAGCTACTAAAAGTTTAGTTTGTGCAGGTACATTTACTGGAATAAAACTCTTTTTAAGTAAACTAATATCTTTTGTAGTTAAAGGGAATTGTGATTTTATAAGGTTTATTAGTTTTTTCATCAGTGTTGGTTTTCAAAATGGTATAAAACCGCAGTTGAACGAATTACGACTTTTTTTTGTGAATGTCAAGTTGTAGAAGTTTAAAAAAAACCTACATATTATAAACACCACCATTAATGTCTAGTGTTGCACCAGTAATAAATCCGTCGTATTCTGAAGCTAAAAATAAAACCGCTCGAGCAACATCTGCTGCGTTTCCAGCACGTTGAATTGGAATACCAGCCGTTGTTTCAGCTGCAGATTCTTTTGTTGTATGTGTGTTATGAAATGAAGTTCCTAAAATTAGTCCAGGTGATACAGCGTTTACTCGTGTACCTTGGGCTCCTAATTCTGTTGAAAGTGCTCGTGTAAATGTTAGAATTGCACCTTTACTAGTAGAATATACTAACGATCCAGGATGACCACCTTTACGTCCAGCAAGAGAAGCTAAATTAACAATACTACTGTTGTTATTTTTTGCTAAATGTGGAGCAGCAGCTCGCGTCACAAACATCATAGACGTTAAATTAATATCCATTACTTTATGCCAGAATTCCGCTTCCATTTCATTCAGCATTTTACGTGCCACAAGAGAACCAGCATTATTAATAAGAATATCTAAACCACCAAGTGTTTCTACTGTTTTTTCTACCAATACATTTGCATCGGCTTCTTTTGTTAAATCACCAGATATTGCAACTGCTTTTAAACCTTTATTAGTTGCATATTCTGTCAATTGATTTGCAGTATCAGCACTAGAAAAATAATGAATAGCAACATTTGCACCACTATCAATAAAATGTTTGGTGATGGATTCGCCAATGCCTTGAGCTCCAGCTGTGATGAGAACATTTTTTCCTGTTAATTTAGTAGTGTTTGTCATGTTGTTTTTTATATCAATTGTGTTGGTTATCGTATAGAAATTAAGACGTGTCGTTTTAGACTATGTGCTTTTGTTTTACAAATATAATATAATAAGTCATTTTTTGACTTCGGAAATTGGCAACAATAATAAATGGTCTACTTTTTGTAATTCAGGAATAAAATGACAATGATTTTTCTGTGTGATACAGAATTATTACATTGTCCATCTAAACAATATATTATGAAAAAATTATGTCTTATACTTTTAGTGTTAATTCTAGGTTTGAATTTGAATGCACAAGAAGGAACACCTAAAGAAGAAGTTGCCGAAGGTGAAGTTACCAATGCAGAGCAAGAAAAGTTTGCTCGAGTTATGGAGCTTATGAGTAAAAAAATTGAAATGGAAGTTGATACGTCCCTTTTTATGGAAGTAAGCACAAACACTTATGTTTCTGAAAGCCCAAGAGCTGTCGTAATGGCTATGATGGTACCAGATACTTATGAGAATTCAAAACTAAAAATGAATAAAGATGCTGGTGATAAGTTTAAAATTTCAGAAAAAGGAGAAACAGAAATAAATGGTGTCACAGCGCTTTATATGAAAGGTACGAGTGAAGCAGAAGGTGTAACATTAAATAATATGATTTATTGTATTGAAGTTGATGCAGAGACTTGCTTAATGTTTGTTGGTATGGTTGAACAAAATGCCGATGCCAAATTTACTGAAGCTGTTACTAAATCTATGAATTCGGTTATTAAGAAGCAGTAACTAGAAATATCTAGTTTTAACGATATCATAAATCTAGCTTAGGCTGGATTTTTTTATTGAAGTGACTGAGTTATATATAGAGTTTAAATGAATGGCTTTTTGAAGCTAGTTTAATTAGTGTTAAAAAACTTACCACATTAGTGTTTGTCATGGCGACTATTGTACCGTTTTTTTAAGATGAACTGACATATGTTCAGATGGAGTATTTATTAATAGAAGATTTCTAAAAAGATTTATTACTGTTACGATTTACTGCTATCAAAGAGCTAGGGTTTGTTTGTTCCAATTTCCGAAGTAAAATTTAGAGTCTAGAAAGCATTTTGTCAGTTTTTTTGGTGCTTTGGCTTGGTTTTGGCAGCTAAAGAAGTTGGAAGTTTAAACTAAGATACAAGTTGCGTAAAAATTATGCACTTAGTATTTTAAAAAAATGTATTAAATAGTATGATTCAAGTTAAAGAGAATAACACGGTAAAAGTAAATTACACTGGTAAATTAATGGACGGACAAGTTTTTGATTCTTCGGAAGGAAGAGAGCCTTTAGAATTTACCTTAGGACAAGGACAATTAATTCCTGGTTTTGAAAAAGGTGTCATCGATATGAAATTAAATGAAAAGAAAACCATTACAATTGCTAAAGAAGAGGCTTACGGAAACGTCAATAAAGAATTGATTATAGAGGTTGAAAAGTCGAAACTTCCTCAAGATATGAAGCCTGAGGTTGGTATGGGATTGGTCTCTAAATCAGAAGATGGACAAGAAAACAATTTACTTGTAGTTGAGGTAAAAGATGATACAATTGTTGTTGATGGCAATCATCCTCTAGCTGGTAAAGATTTAATTTTTGATCTAGAAGTTGTTGAAATAAAAGACACTCAAAATGCCTAATAGTTAATATTTGTCATTTTAAATAATCTTACAGCCTTTGTTTTAATTTAGCAAAGGCTGTTTGTATTTAGAGGTAAATAATGGACTTTTAAATAGTTTAATTTGATAACTATAATTTGAGGTCTTTATGTTATAAACTTATTAACAAGTGCTTCGTTTTGAATCGGTTTAGGTTATTGAAATAAAACATATCTAGGCGGAACAAGTCCGTTGAGTCTCATATAAACAAGCATTTGCCCTCTGTGGTGCGTGATGTGATCTGCTAATAATAAGAAAATTTGTCGCTTTGATCTATTCAAACCAAAATAGTCTAATTCGTCATCAAATTGTTTAGGGTCAAATTGTTTAATGAGTGTTTTTGCTTCATCAAATGTTTTATTAATTGTTGCTATCATTTCTTTTTTAGATTTGTTGGCAACCTTATAAATGGTATCTGTTTTCCAAACCCTTGATTCTCGTCCGCCTAATAAAGACTGGCTATGCCAATCTACAGCAAAACCAATATGCATTAAGTTTTCGGCAAAACTCAAAGATTCTGGTGTGGCTTTAAAGTTGTACTTATCTTCTGGCATTGTTTCTGCCACAAGTATTAAATATGCTCTAGAATTTTCAAAGCGTTCTAAATAATCTTCTATAAATTTATCTTGTTGTGCTAATAGAGGAGATGTAACCAAACTAAAGAGAATTAAAGTTGTAAGAATAGATGATTGTTTCATTATGTTTAAGTTTTGATTAGATCTATTGTATCGTGATGCTTATTTAAAATTGTTAATCAGTTTTTTAAAATGCGGATAATAAATTCTTCCCCACAATGGATTCTTACTAAATTGAAAACTCTCATTAGTTTCAGCATTATAAACTACAGGAATCGTAAAGCCAGCCCATTTTTTTCCAGATTTTAGTTTTATACAGTAGTCTTTTGCTTCGTCTGTGATATTATTTGAAATCAAGATACAAATAACTCCTAGACCAGACTGTAAACCTCTAGGCCAACCTGTAAAATTTTGTTTTGTAAAATTGAAAGCTTCTGCTAAGTGTTGCTCTATTATAGCTTTGGTTATTTCTGTATCTCCAAAATCTGTTGCAATAATAAATGTGTTTAATTGCGTCGCCATCCAACTCCATTTAAACTTTTTCTCATAACCTATAACACTCGGTTTATTTAGAATATTTACTTCGGAATGATATATGGAAGCGTTATTGAGTTTGTTTTTTATTGATACTAGATTCATGATTAGAGTTTTAAGAGACTTTACTATAAGACTATCGAAGTACGTTTGTTTTTTTTGTAAAATTCAAGTTATTATAATCTCGTTAATACAATTGCGTCACTAGACCATCTAATGATTTTGAATGTTCTTTTGTAACGTTTCCATTCCATGTTTTGCCATGGCCATTTCATAATTTGATAGTCAATAATTATGGTGTTATTTACAAGTTCAAAAGTGTTTATCTTTTTTACTGTCTCACCAACTGGACAAGACATGTTGTTAGAATATTTGACTTTTTCAGAGTCAAAGTTTATACGTTCTCCATATATGTTTTGTTTAACTTTTAAATCCCTTTGTATAATAGTTAAACCATCAAAGTTTGTGTCAATTTTTGGTTTAGGAAGCAGCACTACGGTATCTCTTTCTAGCCATCGTAACGTTTGCCAATCTGATTTTTTTAGGATGCTTAGCGAATCTATCGTTTGAGAAAAGCCTGATGTAGCTAGAATTAAAAATCCAATAAGAAGTATATTATTTTTCATTTAATGGTGTGTAGTTTTTATAATGTCACAAATATCTTGCCTAAATACTATTTAAATAATCAACCAATAAACGTACAGCTTTACCACGATGACCAATTTTGTTTTTTTCTTCTAAAGAGATTTCAGCAAAGGTGTTGTTGTAGCCTTCAGCTTTAAAAATTGGATCGTAACCAAAACCACCTGTGCCATGTTTTGTTGTGGTGATTTCGCCTTTGCAAATTCCTGTAAATGTTTCTAATTTGTTATTGAGATGTAAGGCTACAACGGTTTTAAATTGAGCGTTTCTATTCGTTTTATTTTCCAGATTTTTGAGTAATTTATTTGTGTTGTCATTAGCATTTCTCTGCACTCCTGCATAACGTGCACTAAAAACGCCAGGTTCGTTATTTAAAGCTTCAACTTCTAAACCTGTGTCATCTGCAAAACAATCTAAACCGTAGTGTTGTTTTATATATTCTGCTTTTTGGATGGCATTACCTTTAATAGTGAGTTGGGTTTCTGGCACGTCTTCAAAGCAACCAATATCTTTTAAACTTAAGAGTTGAATGTGCTCAGGTATTAATGATTGTACTTCTTTAAGTTTGTTGATATTATTGGTAGCAAAGACAAGTTTCATGAGGGTGATTTTGATCAAAAATAGTAATAACTAGGTTTTAATTTTAATAATTATATTTATTAAAGATATTCATTAACTTTAAACTTATAAAAACGAACTGAAAATAGATATTTACTATGGTGAAATTAAGCATATTCTATAACGATTTGTTAGACAGTTTTGACAAGATATCTAATGTCATTGGTGATAAACACACCAAAGAAGCAGGATTTGGTTATACGAATTTGAAAAATTCTATTGGAGATGGAGTCATTTCTGTGTCTGTGATATCTAAAGATATTTCAGTTTTAATATTAGATGTTACTTTGGTTGAAGAATTAGAATTAACCCTTAATGGTGATTCTAGTCAAATAATTGATTTTATCTTTTGTCTCGAAGGACATATCCAACATAAATTTAGCTCAAATTCAAATTATACACCTATAAATTTTAGACAAAATACGATTGCAAAAAGAAGTAATAAGACTAAAACAGAGCTTAAATTCCCTAAAGATGTACCATTAAAAGTTAGTATAATTTCTTATATCCCGTTGAGTGGTGACATTGATTCAGGAGATTTTAGCGAGTTAAGATCAAATGCATTTAATGTGTTATCTAAAGTTTATGCTAAAGAAAACTTCTTGTACTCTGGTAGAATATGTTTTAGAACATCGAACTACGTTAATGATATCTTGAAATACAGTGTTAACGATACAAAAGATATTTTGTTTAAAGAAGCAGCCATTCTCAATGCGATGGCATCTCAAATAGATAGACATTCTCAGGATTTATCTAACAATCATAAAGATGCTCCTTTACGTTTATATGAAATTGATAAAATAAGTGCATTAGAAACTTTTGTAGAAAATAATCTTACAGAGAGTTTGACGCTTAGACGATTGGAGATGATTTCGGGATTAAATTCTACAAAGTTGCAAGCTGGATTTAAATACTTATATGATAAAACTGTTTCAGTTTATGTGACTGAAAAACGACTAGAAAAGGCGGCTAAGTTAATTTTTGAATCAGATTTAAATGTTACAGAATTGGTTTACAGTGTCGGATTTAGCAGCAGAAGCTATTTTACAAAAATATTTAAAAACCATTATGGTGTGTTGCCTTCTCAATGCAAATCTAATCCAGAGTTATTATCCATCAAATCCTAGTTTCAAAACAATTGTAAATGTCTTATTCAATCATATATCAGTCTAAAGCCCAAGATAACCTAGATATTTCAGAAATTGATCGAATGCTTTTAAAAGCAAAACGGTTTAATAAAGAAAATAATATTACAGGTTGCATTGTGTATCATGACAACCAGTTTATCCAAATTATAGAAGGCGAAAAATCTGATATAACAAATTTGTATGCCAAAATAAAAGATGATAATAGACATTTTAATGTTATGACATTATCTGAAACAGCAACCAATGAAACGTTATGGGATGATTGGTCTATGGCTTTCTATAAGTTTACTGGAGACCAATTGAGAGATCAAAATAACAGAATGTTATTGGAGGTTTATTTTGATTCTGCCAATAAAAAGCAACAGTCTTCTGAAGTTTTTAAAACTCTTAAAAAAAGCGTACTTCAGTTATTAAATTCTATATAATACATTAGTGTAATTAAACCATACAAGGTTTTGTTATTTAGAGTTTTATAAAGAATTATTTCGTGGAAATAACTAACCTCAACAATTATAAATTATAAATTATGAAAAGAGTATTATTTGTATTATCAGTATTGTTATTTGCATCTTGTAACGATTTAAAATATGCCGATGATATCGTAGGTGAATGGGAATGTGTGAGTTGGATTGATGTGGCTTCTTCAAAAGATAAATGTGCTAATAATGCCTATTTCAGCTTTAAAAAAGATAATACGTATACCTCAAACGTGAGTACTCAAGAAACCAGTGGAACTTATAAAATTGCTGATGGTATTTTATACTCAAAACCCGATGGTAAATTGGAAATTGCAGTAGAAATTAATAAGCTCACTAAAGATACCTTGTCATTTACAATGAGTCGTTCTGGTAATGCTGAAATTTTAACGCTCGTAAAAAAGTAACCGTTAAAATTTCCGAAGAAAAAATTACCAATACTTTATGAATTTTAAAGAAATAATATGCTCAAATTTTCGTAAATTAGAGTATAGAAATTAACTTAAAAATGAGAACGATTATGACAGTAAATTTTCAATATGTAGACGTTGATAAGAGTGAAACCCTAAACACTTTTACCGAAGAAAAATTAGAGAAACTTTTTAATAGATATGAATTTTTAATAAGTGCGACGGTTAGGTTTAAACATGATACTAAAAGTCACGATAAAGGAAAAATTTGCGATATAGAATTAAGTCTTCCAGGACCTAGGATTTTTGCAACCTCAGATGAAGCACAATACGAAGTTGCAGTAAGAACTACTATAAGTGATTTAGAGCGACAAATTAAAAAACGTAAAGAGGTTTATAAAACACATTAATTAGTTAGCAGTTTAGTGTCGAATACTAAAACTTTTAACCCTAAAAGTAAGCACTAAGAACTGAAGACTGACCACTACACACTTTATTTAACGATGATGATAAGGTTCATTCCTCAAAATCGTAAAACCTCGATACAATTGCTCAATCACAAATAAGCGAATCATTTGATGGGAAAATGTCATTTTAGATAATGATATTTTCCCATTTGCTTTTTGGTACACATCTGGTGAAAATCCGTAAGGTCCTCCAATTACAAAAACAAGTTGTTTGATGCCAGAATTCATATGTTTTTGAAGGTAATTTGAAAACCCAACAGAATCAAATTGTTTTCCATTTTCATCCAATAAAATTAAAACATCTGTAGTGTTAAGCTTGTTTAAAATGAGTTCACCTTCTTTTTGCTTTTGCTGATCTTCGCTTAGATTTTTGACTTTTTTTAAATCAGGAATAATTTCAAATTCAAATTTGATGTAAAAGCCCAAACGCTTTTGATAGTCATCAATAAGCGACTGTAAATCTTTGTTGTCTGTTTTGCCTATGGCTAGGAGTTTGATTGTCATGTTTCAAAGTTATACTTTTTTAGAATTTGGTTCCGAATCTTCGGGATAGAATTTGTAATTTTTTAAGAAGCAATTACTATTTTTACATTAAATATCTAAAACATGATCTCACAAGAACAATTTAATAAAGAAATAGAACTCATTATATCAAACGCAATTAGAGAAGATGTAGGTGATGGTGATCACAGTTCTCTTGCGTGTATTCCTGCAACTGCTCAAGGTAAAGGAAAGCTCTTAGTAAAAGATGAAGGTATTATTGCTGGTGTAGAATTTGCAAAGCAAGTATTTGCTTACGTAGATAAAGACATGAAAGTAGAAACACTTATCCAAGATGGTAGTCCTGTAAAATATGGAGATATTGTGTTTTATGTGGAAGGAGCTTCACAATCCATTTTAAAAGCAGAGCGATTGGTTCTAAATGCAATGCAGCGTATGAGTGCAATTGCAACTAAAACTAAGCAGTTTGTTGATTTATTAGAGGACACTGGTACAAAAATTTTAGATACGCGAAAAACAACACCAGGAATTAGAGCTCTAGAAAAATGGGCAGTAAAAATTGGAGGAGGAGAGAACCATAGATTTGCATTGTATGATATGATCATGTTAAAAGATAATCATATTGATTTTGCAGGTGGAATCACAAAAGCTATCAACAAAACAAAGCAGTATTTAAAAGATACCAATCGCGATTTAAAAATTATTGTAGAAGCTAGAAACTTAGATGAAATCAAAGAAATTCTTAAGACAGAAGGTGTGTATCGTATTTTAATTGACAACTTCAACTATGAAGACACAAAAACGGCTGTGAAATTAATTGGTGATCATTGTTTAACAGAATCCTCAGGAGGTATCAACGAGAAAACTATTAGAAAATACGCAGAGTGTGGTGTAGATTTTATTTCGTCTGGAGCGTTGACACATTCGGTATATAATTTGGATTTGAGCCTTAAAGCGGTTTAATGTCACAATCGTTAAAAGAGATATTAAGTAAAATTCCTGTCGTAAATCGCATTGTAGATTTACTAAGAAAAATAAAGCTCCCAGGACTCGTAGGTTTATCATTATATGATTTATTGGAGCTCTACGCTATTGGGATTTTTAAAGGTGCATTAACATCACGAGCTAGTGCTATTGCCTTTAGTTTTTTTACTGCTATATTTCCATTTTTGTTATTCGTTTTAATCTTAATGCCTTACATTCCAATAGATGGGTTTCAATTAGAGTTTCAAGAATTTTTAACTTCGGTTTTACCACCTCAAACCTCAGATTTTTTCTTTGCCAATATTTTTGAAAATATAGAAAACACAGAGCGTGGCGGATTATTGTCTTCTGTCTTCATCATTTCTATTTTGTTAATGGCTAATGGTGTGAATTCAGTGTTTTCAGGGTTTGAAAATTCATATCATCAAGAGCTTACAAGAAATATATTCAAACAATATTTATATGCTTTAGGTGTTGCTTTGATTCTCGCCATATTAGTGATTTTGACGGTTGCATTTTTTGGGTATTTTCAATTATATGTCATTCAGCCTCTATATGAGAAGTTCGAAACTTTAGATTATGCTGCACAAAGTAGTGACTTATTTTGGGTCGTGTTTGTTAAATATCTCTTCTTTGTTTTTATGGTTTATTTGGCAACAGCAGTTTTATATTACTTCGGAACAAAATCAGGTAAAAAATCTAAGTTCTTTTCTATTGGTGCTTTGTTTACCACATTGCTTATTATTCTCACATCTTATTTTTTCGGAATTTATATCGAAAATTTCTCACAATACAATAAGCTTTACGGTTCTATTGGAGCATTATTAATTTTACTGTTATACTTATGGCTTAATTCTAATATTTTATTGTTAGGCTATGAACTAAACGCAACAATTAGACGTTTAAAAAGAAATGATGACGATGCATAAATATCTTATAATTGTAGCTCTTTTAATCTCTCAAAGTATTATTTCTCAAACGATCTTCGGAAAATGGAAAACGGTAGATGATGAGACTGGAGAAAAAAAATCTATTGTAGAAATCTACCAAGAAAACGGAAAAGTCTACGGAAAAATTATTGAAATATTTGATCCTGTGAAAAGAGATTTGCCTTGTAAATTTTGTCCAGGTGAAGATAATAATAAGCCTGTTTTAGGATTAAATATTATTAAAGACATGGAAAAATCTGGTGATGTTTATAAAAAAGGAACCGTCACAAATCCCGAAGACGGTAAAGTTTACGATTGCAGAATAAAACTCGACGACGATAATCCAAACAGACTCCAATTACGAGGTTATGTCGCTTTTTTCTATCGTACACAATATTGGATTAGAGCAGAAAATTAAATCTATGTTTGCCGAAATTATTTTTTTAGTTGCAATTGTATTTGTTGTTGTATTAGTTTTTTATTTGATGTTTAATTGGAAAACTAAATCTGAAATAGAGCAAGAGGAGAAAATAAGAAGAAGCCTTGCAGAAGAATACATCATAGATCCAGAAACAGGAACAAAACTCACCTTAGAACAAGCAGAATCTGGGTATTGGTTAACTCATGGTAACGAACATAGAGAAATTCCAGAAGAAGATATTAGTAAATTACCATATGAAGAACAGCAAATTGTAGAACGAGCATTAAATCATTTTAGAGTAAATAAACAGTACTTAAAACGTGATCACTTTGAAAATGAAGATTTTGATGTGCTAGAAAAATCAATCATACTCTCTCATTATGATGATTGGACATTCTCTAGTTTGTTCAGTTTTGAATATGGTTTTATATTTTCTCCTGCTCCAGAAACTAATGTAGCTCATATTCTCACACAACCTCAATTAATGTTATGGTTGAGAATTGAGTCTAAAATGGACACTATTATTTCAGAGAGAAAACTAAAGCAGAAGCCTTTTTTGATAAAATTAGAAATGATGACGAATTAAAATTTGATAATTATGAGTGCTTTACGTTTAAAAAGTCTCATCATATTGTACACATTAAAAGAATAATTGATATTCTAGTAGAATTTAAAGGTCTCGAAATTGAGTTAAAAGATGATAATCTATTCATAAAGTCGCTTAGACTTATAAACAAAGAAGACATCATCACATTTGAAAAAATCTTGTCAAGATTAAATACTATAATTAAACCGTTTTACTAATCAAAACGCCTCAAAAACTCATCTTTTTTTCTAACGGAAATTGGCACTTGTGCATCATTTGACATCACCACATAACTCTGTTTGCCTTTGTAATATTTTTTAACGTGCTTAAGATTTATTAAATGTGATTTATGCGTTTTAAAAAAGACAGTGTCATCTAATAAATCTTCATAAAATTTAATAGGTTTAGAAACTACCGTTTTTTTGTCTTTTGTATAAATGTGAGTGATACTCGTATCTGCTTCTAAATGAATAATATCTTCTACTTTAAGCGTTTCAAAACCCGTTAATGACGGAATTGTAATTATTTTATTCTGCTCTGGTTTTAAATTATTGAATAAATTTTTAATTTGATTCTCAATCGTACTTTGAGATAATTCACCTTTTAAACGAATGATAGAATCACTAAAATCATCACTATCAATGGGTTTTAGTAAATAATCAAAGGCACTAAACTTAAAAGCTTTAATTGCAAAATTATCAAACGCAGTTGTAAAAATGACTTTGAAATTAACTTCAGGGATTTCTCTTAAAAAATCAAAACCTGTGCGTTCATGTATTTTGATATCTAGAAACACCAAATCTGGTTGTAGTTTAGGGACAACGTCTAGAGCATCTTCAACAGTAGTACAAGTCGCTATAACATTAAACGTGTTTGGATGTCTCCCAATTAAATCTAGTAATCGTGTGATGCAATGTTGCTCATCATCAATAAGTATTGTTTTTATCATTTAGTATGCCAATTGGAGAGGAAGGGTTACTTCAATACGAGTGCCTTGTGATTTGTCAATAATTTTCACGTCACCTTTAGTGTTTTTAACCTTGTTAATAATATCAATTCTACTTTTTGTTATTGCCATTCCCATAGATTTCCTGTTTTCCGAAGCACCATTAGAACTCGTTTTTTCTCGTCCAACACCATTATCATCAACACTACAAATAATCATCTCATTCATGTCTTTAAATGCAATCACAATATGACCTTTGGTTGTGGTTGATAACCCATGAATAATACTGTTTTCAAGAAATGGCTGTAAAATCATTGGCGGAATCATAATGTTCTCAGGATCTAAAGCGTCGTCAACTTCAATAGTGTAGTCAAACTTGTTTTCAAAACGTTTACACTCAATGTCTAAATAGGTTTTTAATAGCGAAATATCTTCGGAAAGAAGAATCTCGCTTTTCTCAGAATTTTCTAGAGTTAAACGCATCAATTTTGCAAACTTACCTAAATAATCACTCGCAGATTGTGTGTCGTTTTTCAGAATATAATCACCTATAGAATTTAAAGAATTAAATATAAAATGCGGATTCATTTGCGAGCGTAGCGCCTTAAGCTCTGTGTCAGATACCTTGGCATTAAACTCTGCTTCTTTGGTTTTTGCAACTGCGTCTTGCTTTCTTCGGTATAACATAAAACCAATTAATGATGCTAATATGAATAAGCTTCCTCCAATTATAGAGGCATTTTTAATAGATTTTTGACGTTCAATTTCTACTTGAGCAATGGCACGGTCTTTATCTGCTTCGTATTGAATTTCTTTTCTAGAGATTTCTAGTTTTCGGTCTGCATTAATCACACTGTCTTTTAAAACCACATGTTCTTTAAACGCTTTTAGTGCTTTTTCATAATTGCCTTTTCGCTCATATACATTAGCTAGAGTGGCAAGTGCTGTGTTTTTTGTAGCCATATTGTTAAGCGCTTCGTTGAGCTGTAAAGCATTAGTTGCATAATACTCTGCTTTTTCAATAGCGTTATTAGCTAAATATACTTCTGCAGCATTGACATAAGCAGAAACTTTCAAGACTTCAAGTTTGTGTTCTTCTACTAGCTTTAAACTTTCGTTTGTACTTACCAATCCGTCTTCTAAATAACCAGCATTTGTTTGAACAAGTCCTAGATTACTTTTAATATTCGCAATGTGTAAAACGCTATTATCTTTATTTGCTTCTGCAATGGCTTCTTTGTAGTAATATATTGATGAATCTAACTTTTTTTGATGTCCATAAATATTTCCAATATTAAAATAAGTGTTGGTTCTGTATTGCGGATAATCTAGTAATGTTTTAAAGGTTTTTAATGCTTTGTCATATTCTTGTTGCTCGTAGTTAATGAGTCCGATATTGGTGAGAACTCCAACCGCATATTTTTTAAGTTTTGGATCATTTTCAATTGCTTTATAGGCACTTTGATAGTAATCTAAAGCATTCAAAGGGTCTGATAAAAAATAATGTTGTATAATCCCTAAACTATTATTAGCCAACACAATCCCTTTTTTATAATTGAGACGTTTAGATACTTCAAGGGTTTTTAGATTGTAATCCATCCAAGTTGTATCTGATGGTGTTAAGAACATTTTCTTAGCAACAAATGACGTACGTAAATTGACATACGTAGTGTCTTCTATTTTGTAATTGTTTATGACGTTTTCAAGAGAATCAATAACCTTGTTTTGAGAAAAACAAAAAAATGACAACATGAAAAAGATGATTGGTAGTAATCTTTTCATAAAAGTGCTTAATAAATAATAGCTGGTTAAAAATAGCAATTATTTGTCATAATTAGGCTACAAGAGTGACGTTAATACGTTTAAAGTCAACGTTAATAAGTTTGCTATAGTTTTTTACTAGAAAAAAAGAGTTATTTAAATATTCAAATGACTTAATATAATATTCAGTAAAAATAAAAAACTATGAAAACGATACGCAACGCATTTAAAATCTTAATTATCACATTGCTTTTAACGGGTTGTTCAGGTGACGATGATTCCAATTCTGGAGGTAGCGGTAATTTTGGCACTATTCAATTATCTGGTCCAGACACATCAAGTCTTGGTAGTTCATTAACAGTAGGTAATATTGATCCAGATGGATTAAGTTCAACTGGTACATCAAGTTCTGTTGTGCTTCTAGACGAAAATACAACCATTGTAAATGGCGAATTAATTCCAACAGATTTCTTAAATGGTTTTGTCATTGTAGCAGCACAATTTACTGTTGGTGATAATGCAGAAGTTAATAAAGCAATTTCTATGACGATTCTCAAAAATGGAGAAGAGTTTAGTTATGTATGCACAACACCTGCAACGTCTGCAGCAGATAACACCGATTGTGGTACAGGTTTTAGTGTTGATAAAGTAGCAAAGCAAATTGTGTTTGATGATACTACTGTAATTAATGTCGATACAGAAACGATTCTTACAATGAACGGAACCATCAATTATTAGCAGTTTAGACTGCAATATTCATAACATAATTAACTGTTATTAATCCAACCCTCATGAAAGCAATACATAAATTACAACAGCATATTTCCGTAGTAATAGTCGTAATATTTTTAATTCCTCTTTGTGGATTTGCGCAAAAGAAACGATTAAAACCACCCAAAAGAGTATCAAAAATTGAAAGTGTTGACCAGTTTGTAAAAAATTCATTTGAGCTGTATCATAAAGTGTTTGTGTATGATAGTTTAACGCAAGCTGGTGTTGAGGTACCAGCAGATATTGAAAACGAATTATTAGAACGTGCAGAACGAGATATTGATAGTTTATGGCAAGTGTTACCGACCGTTGCAGATGATATGTCAAGTGGGAATCATAATATTATGATTAAAGGTAAAGCCACTATTAATCTCAACAAATCTAAAAAGGCGTTGAAATATTGTATGAAAACAGTGAAAATGTATTTTGCTGGGACTGAAGAAGATGATGAAGATGATCAAAATTAAAACAGCTCTACAATGAATATAAAAAATACCATAGTAGTCATTAGTATTGTTTTCTTCGGAAATGTAGCAACTAGCCAATCCTACAAGTCGGCATTTAGAGCAGATATGTGTGATTGCCTTACGCTCGAAAGCCAAAAACGGAAACTCACAGAAAACGCATACAAAGCATGTTTTAGAGAAACTTTACCAAAATATGCCATCCAAATTGATGCTGAAATTGTTGAAGAAGATGTCAATAAAAAATACCTTTTAGGTCAAGTCGCACGACGCGATCTGATAGTTGTCATGCAATCAGAATTAGTCTATGCATGCAAAGCCTATTTTGATCATTTAGAACGTGAGAAATTAAGCAAGAAACTCATTGCGAGAGAACGAGCAAAAGCCAGTGATTTGGAAACCCAAAATCAGCTTGTGGCAATGTCTCCAAACACATATTCTTATTTTAGTCGAGCACAATTGCATTATAATTTAGGTAGTTTTGATAAAGCAGAAGCAGATCTTAATAGCTGTTATGAAGCTAATCCTAACAAAGACAATGTAATGTCTAGACGACATGAATTGTTGTTAATGGCTTTGATTCATGAAGAGCATAAAAATTATGCGCAAGCCATTGCGTTATATGATCTTGCTTACTTTGGGATTCAGGATTATGAAGTCGCAATCTTACGAGCCATTGCAGACAAAAATAATGGTGGAACCATTGCTAATATTCCAAAATTGATTGATGGTAAAATTAGCGCAACATCTGTTAAAAAAGAAGATAGAAGAGCACAACAAACAACGAGAGGTAGAACATCAAGAACTGTAAATAAGAAAACTACGACCCAAAAGGAACAAACCAAAAAAAAATCTGATACTTCATCCCTCAAAAAATTATTTAAAATAGATAACTAATCTTTAGACAAGTAAAATGAAAAAACTAATAATTCTTCTAGTCCTAACGTCATTATTTGCATGTGGTAGCGATGATTCAATTTTGGATGATAATGATCCAAATGGATCTTATATAACCGCAAATGTGAACGGAATAAATTTCACAACTATCAATATTCCTGGTGCAACATCAGCGTATTTGTACAACACAGATTTTAATTTCATAATTGGCCTCGCAGGAGCAGAATATAATGGTACAGAGAATCCAAGGTCAGTTGGTTTAGTTTTTGGCGGATTAGATTTTGACTCAGTAGTTGTTGGTTATGAACTCAATGCAACCAATGAAAATGAAGTTGTTGCTGGATCATATTTTAGTGAAAGTACTGCTGGATTTGAAAATGGAGGAGAGTCTGATGGGAATGCTTATGTCAAAATAACAGCAATAGATAAAGTGAATCAGACGATTTCTGGAGAATTTAATTTTATTGCCATAGATGATGATAATGTGAGTATCACTTATACAGTTACCAATGGTGTTTTTAATAATTTAGAATATAGCATTCAGGATTAAACAAATTATAACCAACTAAAATCAAAACCATCTTATAATTTAAGATGGTTTTTTTATTTAAACCTATTACCTTTGAGCAATGGGTAATTTCATCAACGTTATACTGCCAATTCCTCTAGAAAAAAGCTTTACTTATGCTATAACAAAGGCAGAAGCTGAGTTTCTGCAACCAGGAATTCGTGTGTCTGTTCCCTTCGGAAAGTCTAAAATCTACACAGCTTTAGTCTTAGAAATTCATAATAATGCTCCTCTAGTTTATGAAGCTAAAGACATTCATCAAATTTTAGATGAAACTCCAATTGTAACGACGCAACAATTACAGCATTGGCATTGGATTTCTAAATATTATATGTGCACGCTTGGTGATGTCATGCGAGCAGCTTTACCGAGTCCGTTTATTTTAGAAAGCGAAACGGTAGTGAGTAAAAACGAATCTGTTGTTATTAATGATGAAGATTTAAAAGATGATGAGTTCGTAATTTACGAAGCATTGCATCATCAGTCCTCTTTGAAAATTCAGGATATGATGTCCATTTTGGATAAGAAAAATGTGTTGCCAGTAATCAAAAGATTATTGGAAAAAAATGCCATTTCTGTTCAAGAAGAAATTTATGAAAAGTACAAACCAAAACTCGTTAGATACGTAAAAATAGCATCGCAGTTTTCTTCGGAAAATGGCCTGCAAAACTTACTAGAAGAGTTAAGCAGAGCACCAAAACAAAGAGACGTTATTATGACGTTATTTTCAATTTCTGCTCAAACAAAGAAACCTGTGAAAGTTTCAGATTTATCGGAAGAAAGTGATGCTTCTTCTACAATAATTAAAACCTTAATAGATAAAGGCATTCTTGAAGAATATCACATTCAAATGGATCGTGTTCAATACGATGGTGATGATAATGAAGACTCAAAGCGACTCAATGAGCATCAGGAGAAAGCTTTAAGCGAAGTGTCTAAAACGTTTGAAAATCAGAATATTACTTTGCTTCATGGTGTGACATCGTCTGGTAAAACAGAAATTTATGTCAAACTCATAGAAGATCAATTAAAAGCTAAAAAGCAAGTGTTGTATTTGCTTCCAGAAATTGCATTAACCACGCAATTAGTAGAGCGTTTACAAAATTATTTTGGCGAGCAAGTCGCTGTTTTTCATAGTAAATATTCGGCTCATGAGCGTGTTGAGGTTTGGAATAATGTACTCAATAATTTACCTAAAGCGCAAATTGTTTTGGGAGCACGTTCTTCAGTATTATTACCTTTTAAAAACCTAGGACTCATTATCGTTGATGAAGAGCACGAGTCGTCTTACAAGCAGTTTGATCCAGCACCTAGATATCATGCTCGTGATACAGCTATTGTGTTGGCAAATATTTTCCGAAGTAAAACGCTTTTAGGATCTGCGACACCAAGTTTAGAAAGTTACTATAATGTACAGCAAGGCAAATATGGTTTGGTAGAACTTAACCATCGTTACAATAATGTGATGATGCCAGATATTGAGTTGGTGGATATAAAAGACAAGCAAAAGCGAAAGCGCATGCAAGGTCATTTTAGTGACCGATTGATAGAAGAAATTAAAGACACGTTGGAGCAAGGTTTTCAAGTCATCCTATTTCAAAATAGAAGAGGATTTTCTCCAATTATAGAATGTAATTCTTGTGGTCACGCACCTCAATGTCCTAATTGTGATGTGAGTTTGACGTTTCATCAATATAGAAACCAATTGCGATGTCATTATTGTGGTTATAACTCGGTCATGCCAAAAGCCTGTGATGCTTGTGGTAGCGTAGAACTCGATAGTAAAGGTTTTGGAACTGAACAAGTAGAGCAGGAGGCAAAGTTGTTATTTCCAGATCATAAAGTAGGTCGAATGGATTTGGATACCACACGAGGAAAATATGGTTATGAAAAGATTATCACTGCTTTAGAGCAAGGTGAAATTGATATTTTGGTAGGTACGCAAATGTTGACCAAAGGTTTAGATTTTAGAAATGTAAAGCTCGTTGGTATCATGAATGCAGATAATATGCTCAACTTTCCAGATTTTAGAGCACATGAACGTAGTTACCAATTGATGGCTCAGGTTTCTGGTAGAGCAGGACGTACAGAAGCACGTGGTAAGGTATTGATCCAGACTTATAATCCGTATCATAAAATATTGCAACAAGTCTCTACAAATAGTTATTTCGAGATGTTTGAGGAGCAATTAGCAGAACGAAATGCTTTTAAATATCCACCAGTATATAGGATGATAAAAATCACCTTGAAACATAAAGATTATCAAAAAGTTGATGTAGGAGCAGACTGGTATGCAAGATCATTACGTACCGTTTTTGATAAGCATGTTTTAGGACCTGAGTTTCCGCCTGTGGCAAGAATTAGAAATCAGTATTTGAAACATATTTTGGTGAAGATTCCGCAAAAACAATCTTTAGGTCGTACTAAAGAAGCGATTATGAAGATTAATACTAGCTTTTTGAGTGTGAAAGATTTTAGGCCTATTCGTGTGATTTTAAATGTGGATAATTATTAGTGAGATAGAAATTTGGCACAAATTTCGTAATCGAACCTGCCTGTCGGCAGGCAGGCTAATCCCGTTAAATAACGTGATTTTGTAAACAGAAATCAATCTTCAGTTAAACTGTCATTCCGAACGATAGGAGCAATCTCTTATCTCTTATCACTTCTTATATCACTTGAGATTTCTTGTTCCTCGAAGTGACAAGGTCTGTTGAAAAGACTATTTTTGAAGAGTTCACATTTCTAAAGATAGAATAGAAGCACCTTTGTTGGTGTTTTTCACAAACAAACTCATAGTATTAAGTTAAAACTGTTGTTGGAAAACACCAACAGTGGCGAAATCACAATAAAAAGTGACTTTAATAAACAAAACATCAATCTTCAGTTAAACTGTCATTCCGATCCCGAAAGTTTTCGGGATCGAAATGATAAAGTTCGTGTAATAGATGGTTTTGGGAGAAATAAAATTTCCGAAGCACACTATAAAACACAAAAAATCCCACTGAGCGGTGGGATTTTTATTCAAATGTTAGTTGATCATTAGGGCAAATAAGTTTGAAATGTAGTTTTATTTCATACTTAAATATTGTTTAACGCATCTACAAGTTGGGTTTTCTTATTTCTACTCAATGGTATCTCATAAGCACCAACTTCTACGTTTTTACTGTTAAATCTATCAACCTTATCCAGGTTTACGATATATGATTTATGAATTCTTAAAAATTTACCTTCTGGTAATTCATGTTCGAAAGCTTTCATAGTAGATAAAACGACTAAGCTGTTTTCTTCGGTCACTAATTTTACGTAATCTCCAAGAGCTTCAATCCATTTAATATCTTTTATGTAAACTTTACGTTTTTTCAAGTTACTTTTGACAAAAATATGTTCACCATCAGTTTCATTGAAATCTAGCTTTAATTTATGTTGCTCTAGTGCTTTTTCTACAGATGTATTAAAACGTTCCCTAGTAATAGGTTTTTGTAGATAGTCGGTTGCATCATAGTTGAAAGCTTTAAATGCGTATTCAGTTTTACCTGTAACGAAAATAATTTGGGGTTTGTTGTTGAGTACGTCGAGCAGCTCGAAACCGTTAAGCACAGGCATCTCAATATCTAAGAAGATTAAATCTACTTTATGAGTATTGAGCCCATTTTTGGTCTCTAACGCGCTACTGTATTCTGCTATAAGGTTAAGTGAGCTATGATTCTCAATTAACTTTACAATGGATAACCGTTGAATCGCAGAATCATCAACTACTACACAGTTTAAAGTCATAACATTATTATATTTTAGGTTAAGATATCGACAATAGTACAAAAAATTCGGTTAAAAACCAAAAAACATCGGTAAACTGTTAATTTTAACAAAATATTAAGACATCAAAAATCTCTGAAATTTTATATACAAAAACGTTGCCAGAATTAGAAATAATGGTTATTTTTGCACTCATTTTTAACACAAATAAATAGATTTTTATGAATCATTATGAAACTGTTTTCATCTTAAATCCCGTTTTATCTGATGACCAGATAAAGGAGACAGTACAGAAATACGAAGAATTTCTTACGTCTAGAGGAGCAAAGATGGTAGCCAAAGAAGATTGGGGCTTAAAAAAATTAGCTTACCCAATTCAAAACAAGAAAAGTGGATTTTACCACTTATTTGAGTACACTGTTGATGGAGAACACATTAATCCATTAGAAGTAGAGTTTAGACGTGATGAGCGTTTTATGCGTTACTTAACAGTTGCTTTAGACAAGCATGCGATTGCTTGGGCAGAGAAAAGAAGAATTAGAGATAAACAAAAAGCGTAATTATGTCTTCAATAGAACAACAAGCAAAAGGAAAAAAAGATGGTGAGATTAGATATCTTACACCATTAAATATTGACACGAGCAAAACGAAGAAATATTGTCGTTTTAAGAAATCTGGAATCAAGTATGTTGATTACAAAGATGCAGATTGGTTATTAGGTTTTGTAAACGAACAAGGTAAAATTTTACCAAGACGTTTAACAGGAACATCTTTAAAATATCAAAGAAAAGTATCTGTAGCAGTAAAAAGAGCGCGTCACTTAGCGTTGATGCCTTACGTAGCAGATTTATTAAAATAAAATACCAATAACTATGGAACTTATATTAAAACAAGACGTTGATAATTTAGGATTTACAGACGATATTGTAACAGTAAAGAACGGTTATGGTAGAAACTTTTTAATTCCTAATGGACATGCTGTAATGGCAACGTCATCTGCTAAGAAAGTATTAGCAGAAACATTGAAGCAAAGAGCTTACAAAGAAAAGTCAATTATTGAAGCAGCACAAAAAACTGCAGATGCCATCAAAGAATTAGAAATTAAAATTTCTTCTAAAGTTGGAACTGGAGATAAATTATTTGGATCTGTAAATAATATTGACTTAGCTAACGAATTACAAAAAGCTGGACACGAGATAGACAAAAAGTTTATCACTGTTGCTGGTGGAACTGTTAAACGTTTAGGTAAATACGAATCTGTTATTAGATTACACAGAGCTGTATCAGTAGATTTAGAATTTGAAGTTGTAGCACAAGCTTAAGCTTTAAATACATTATACTTAAGGCCTCAACTTTTTAGTTGAGGCTTTTTTATAAATTTTAATTACCTATTATTTTTTAAAAAGAGGTTTTCGATGTCTCGGAAACAAAATTTAATTTTCGATGCCGTTTACGGTAACCATTTGTCTATTTGAACAATAAAAGTACCAAATGAAGTATTCAAGACTTACAAAAGAGCAGTTTGAAGAATTGCACCAAGAATTTATCAATTTTTTAGCTACACAAACCATTACTGCAGAAGAATGGGAAGATTTAAAAGTAAACAAACCAGAAGTTGCAGAGCAAGAACTAGATGTTTTTAGCGATTTAATCTGGCAAGGTGTGTTGTCTAAAGTCAGTTATTTAGAGCATATCTCACCACAACAAATGCATTTATTTCACTGTACAGAAAAGCAAATGCGTTTAATTGCGCTAAAAATTAAAAACACAGATATAGATATTACAACCAAAGAAGGTTATGCATGGTTTAAAGACAATCTGCTTTCTGATGATGTTGAAATGTTTACAGCTGTAAAAGACTATTCTGAAGATAAAGGTTTAGATAAATTTAAATTAATCCAAGAAGGCGCTAACATTACTAAAGGAGATTTATATAACTATTTTGAGAATTTGTTAGGATCATAGCTTTAGATCTTGCTAGATTTTGCTTTTGACTTCATTTTTCGTGTCCAATATATAATATAAAACGTTCCGATAATTGAAGGAAGAATCCAGGTTATTAAATTACTTAAACTTAATCCAGCTACTAAAAATGCAGTAATTGAAGCGATTAATGCACCAACCATTTTTCCTATATGTGATCGTATCCAACCGCTTTTATGTTGGCTTGGATTTTTATAAAATTTGAAATCATTTAATGTTAGTAAAAGTCCTATACTTCCAAAAACGAAGTATAAAATGTTGAGTATATCATTATAAATATATTTATATAGTCCAAGGGTTAGCATAATTATTGAAAAGAAAAGCATACTTCCAGAAATTAATTTGTCTTTCCAATTAGCATTTGTTTTTGTTTTAAATAATAGTGCTCGATTGCCAGCTAAAACAAGATAAATTGTAAATAATCCTATTAATAATAAGAACGGATTTTTATGACTAGGCATACAGGAAACAGGTATCGAAATTAAAGTACTAACTAACATTCCGATAGTAAACAACTTCCCCATTTTTTTGTGTATTGGGCTTCCTTTTGTGACTACAATACTTCCTATTCCTGTTATTAATCCTATGCCTCCAAAAAAAGCGTGGATGTAAATTAAAATTGTTATCGTCGTTTCCATTTGAGAAGTTAATTATTTTATAGTCTAAATCTAAACTTACTTTAATGGGATACGAAATTTAAGGTTCTCAAACGTTAGAATTTGATGATGAATTGTTTTAGTCTTTGTAAGACTATTTAATCCACAGGAACATACAAATCAACAATACACTTTTTCTCAGGATGTGTGTTAAAATCATTGTGATAAATTTCAAAAGGTGGTTCGTCTCTCATCTTGTAACCATTAGTGTTCATCCACATAAAAATTTCAGTCCAAACACGTTCAAACTCACCAATATTAATTTCGTGATGCGCTATAATATGCTTGCCTTTGTTGATGGTTACTAGAGACATGTCTGCTTCAGTTTGTAAAGGATTATCAACGATTAAGCAAGCTCGCATTCTTACTTTGTTTGGCGCAGTAATTTTAAAACTGTCATAATATACAGTTGCCATTTTAAAATCTGCTTGGCGTAATAAACCTTTTGGACCAGCCCATTCTAAAACATTCTGGAATGTAGATGACAGATTTTGAACACCAATACAAGAGGTTCCAACGGTTTGTATTTCATTTATAGATTTAACTTCAATGTTTGATTGCATGTGTTTTTTGTTTTGATTACTATCACAAACATACGCTTCAAAACTAGTAGATGGTTGCCCAATCTTGCTTTTCATTTGACGAATCTTGCTATATGTTCCTTTTCCTTGTCTTCGGAAATCACTCGGACTCACTCCATAAAACCTCTTAAAAGCCCTTGTAAATGAAGAGTTACTTGTAAATCCAAACTGTAATGATAATTCTGAAATCGTAATGACTTTTTTCCGAAGTAAAACAGCAGATGCTTTTTCTACACGTTTTCTAACGATGTATTGATTGAGTGTTTCATTTGTGAACGCTTTAAAAATACGATGAAAATGAAAAGGCGAGTAGTGTGCAACAATGGAGACATTTTCTAGTGATAAGTCGCTTTCTAGATTTTCTTCAATATAATGTAGCGCTTTATTTATGCTTTTTATGTGGTGTTTGGAGAGTTTATGAATTTTACTCATACCTCAAAGACTCCACAGGATCCAGTTTCGCTGCTTTAACTGCAGGATAAGATCCAGAAACTACAGCAACCAGAAATGTAATAAGACTGGCAGCAATCATTGCACTCCAAGGAATCACAAAGTTAAAATCTACAAGAGCTGCAAATCCATAACCTAATAGGATTCCTAAAATAATACCAAGAAGTCCGCCAAGTTGTCCAATAATGATCGTTTCTATAAAAAACTGAGAAGCAATCGTTCCGCTTTTTGCACCCAAAGCTTTACGAACACCAATTTCTCGCGTACGTTCAGAAACCGAGACCAGCATCATATTAAATAACGCAATGGTAGAACCAAAAATGGTAATAATACTTATGATCCAAGCAGCTTTTGAGAGGTAACCTGTAATAGAACCAATTCTATTAATTAAATCGTCACTACGTTCTATACCAAAGTTGTTTTCTTCAATAGGATTTAATCCTCTAATATTTCTAAACAAAACAATAGCTTCATCTTGAGCGCCTTCAAGCATATCTTTTTTGTCAGCTTTAATACTTAAACTGTAATTAATATTTGCGTTTGTATAAATCGTTCTCGCTTTTTGAAGTGGCATTAATACTCTTAAATCTTGATTATTACCAAATGTAGAGCCTTTCTCTTTAAGCACACCAATCACTTTAAATTTAGCTCCTCTAATGCTAATCGTTTGGTTTATAGGGTTCACATCTGCCAATAGTGCTTTTTGTAAATCGCTTCCAATCACACACACACTATTACTGTTTTTAACATCAAAATAATTTAGTGCTCGACCAGTTGCTACTTCGAGTCCAGAATTTGGAATAAAATTTTCATTAACACCAAACACCTGAACTTCAGGATCTGTTTTTTCATTTTCAAATTTCACTTCTGCAGTTCGCGTCCCTTGAAATGATAACGACGTACTTGTAAATGGAAAATTATAATCTTCCTCAAAAGCCTTTACTTGTCTGTAATTAATAATAGGATTTATTTTTTGTTCATCATTAGAACGTCGTTGCGTCGTAAAATCGTAACGCTGTATATTAAACGTATTTGCTCCCATCGATGAAAAATCACTAGAAATCGTATTCTCAAGGGCGGATACAGCACTCAAAATACCAACTAAAGCAGTGATACCTATGGCAATAATTAAAATGGTAAGTATAGTTCGAAGCAATTGACCTTTAATAGAATCAAATGCAATACGGATATTTTCTCTAACTAATGAAAACATAAAGATCTTTAATGTTGGTTGCGTTTTATAATAAGACTACAAAACAACAATAAAGTTACCATAAAATTCAATTAACTTCTGCTTGCCTATAAAAATTATAATATTTTTGTGAAGAATTAAGATTAACAATGAGGTTTGTTTTTATTTCTTCGGAAATTTTAAATGATAGGATTTAGTCTGTTCATGAGATACTGTCAATTTGAGCGTAGTCGAAATGTTTTAAAAGCATATGAGATTTCTCGACTACGCTCGAAATGACATTACGAGACATTTTTAATAAGTTGAATATGGTGTTTTCTTTTTCTACGGAAATTTGAAAACTACTTTAAAAGAGATTCCCACTTTCGTGGGAAGTAAACATGGCACAAAAACCAAGCATCCCAAAGGGAACAAGAGATTTTAATCCGCAAGAGGTCGCAAAGCGAAACTATATTTTTAATGCGATACGCTCTCAATTTGAGATTTTCGGATTTCAACCTATCGAGACACCAAGTTTTGAAAACTCAGAGACCTTAATGGGGAAATATGGAGAAGAAGGTGATCGCTTGATTTTTAAGATTTTGAATAGTGGTGATTATTTGAGTAAAGTAAAAGACTCTTTTACTGATTATGTCAAAAATACAGAAAGTGGAAATCTTGACAATTTATCTTATAATCTAAACTCAGTTACAAAAACAATCTCAGAAAAAGCCCTTCGCTACGACTTAACAGTACCTTTCGCAAGATACGTTGTACAACACCAAAACGAAATTGACTTTCCATTTAAACGTTATCAAATTCAACCCGTTTGGAGAGCAGATCGTCCACAAAAAGGTCGATTTAGAGAGTTTTACCAATGTGATGCAGATGTTGTTGGGAGTGATTCTTTATGGCAAGAAGTAGAATTTATACAGTTGTATGATGCAGTATTTTCGGCTTTAAAACTAGATGGTGTTACCATAAAAATCAATAACCGTAAAATTTTATCAGGAATTGCAGAAGTTATTGGAGCTCAAGATAAGCTCATAGATTTTACTGTAGCTCTAGATAAATTGGATAAAATAGGAGAGGAGAAGGTAAAAGACGAAATGCGAAGTAAGGGCATTTCCGAAGAAGGTATTACCAAACTTCAACCCTTATTTTCTTTAAAAGGTGATTTTGGTTCTCAGATTAATGAATTAAAAATAATTCTCAACTCGTCTGAAGAAGGAAAAAAAGGAATTGAAGAATTAGAATTTATCAATAAAGGGATTACAACGCTAGGTTTAAAAACGGCAACCTTGCAATTGGATGTGACGCTTGCTCGCGGACTCAATTATTACACAGGAGCTATTTTTGAAGTTGCCGCTCCCGAAGGTGTAAAAATGGGATCTATAGGAGGAGGAGGTCGTTATGATGATTTAACTGGAATCTTTGGACTCAAAGAAATGAGTGGAGTAGGAATCAGTTTTGGTTTGGACCGTATTGCATTGGTGCTTGAAGATTTAGGTTTATTCCCAGAAACGATAACAAATACAGTAAAAGTACTCTTCATCAATTTTGGAGAAGCAGAAGCAATGGCTAGTATGAAAGCGATTAAAGCGTTGAGAGAAAATGGTGTGAGTGCTGAGTTGTTTCCTGATAATAAGAAAACCATCAAACAGTTTAATTATGCTAATAAACGAAATATTCCGTTTGTGGTCTTGCTAGGAGAATCTGAAATGGCTAATAATACATTCACTTTAAAAAATATGGAAAGTGGAGATCAGCAAGAAGTGACTTTAGAACAGTTGATAACGTTGTTGAATTAACATTTCCGAAGTATATAAAAAATTAAAAAGCCTCTTTCCAATTAAGGATTGAGGCTTTTTTAAAGTTAAGTTTATGGTAGATTTGGGATCTATTTTTACTTGACTAGAACTTTCTTAGATAGTAAACCGCTTAAAGTGTCTATCTTAAGAATGTAAGTTCCAGTGCTAAGATTCTTAACTTGGTATTCAGAATAGTCCAGTTCTGAAATGTCTTCAATTTTTGCAACTTCTTGTCCGATGATGTTAAATAATGAAATAGACTTCACATCGACAAAATTAGGGTTATATAAAGCTATGCTTTCTGTTTCTAAATTATAGAAAACATCAATTGTATTTAGTTTTTCGTCATCAACACTTAGAGCATCTGCATTACTAAACGTTAATTCAAATTTATTTAGGTATTCTCCAGCTTGTAATACAAACTCAAAATCTCCAGCTCTAAGGTCATGATAGGTATCAGTATCTAAATCATGAATGAAAATATCAATACTATCTGGTACATTCTCTAAATCATCAATAGTGATTGTATTTAAACCGTCATCAATAGTTTTTATACCAAGAGGATATACACTTTCAGGCTCTGCTTCATTACTTCCTTGGATTGTGTATTTCTCATTATCAATCATCCAAAATAAATCATCCATTTGATCATCATAAATTTTGGCATCATAAGCCCAATCATAACCAGTAGTTGTAGCTTCATCAATTGTTAATAATAATTGTCTGTGAATTGTATTTATAGAGTTAAATCCAATTCTAAATTTCATTCTATCATCAGTAATTTCATTACTATCGCTTGCACTTGTAGATGTGTCAGAACTTCTTACAAATACTGAATTATCTGCACCTGTAGCCTTTTCTCTTTTGTATTCACGTTGACCGTTATTGAAATTTATCGTACCAGTAGTTTCACCCACTACAAAGAAACCTTGACTTACAGGAATAAAAGCACCTGGAGTTTTTGTTGGAGATCCACCTGTACCTACATCTGGGTCATTTGTTCCCATTGAAGGAGCAGGAGCTCCACCAGAGAAGTTATAAGTTGCATAACCACCTTGGTATTCTTGTAAGTTGTGACTTCCGCCTCCCCAATGTTCCCAGAAGTAAAGTGTACCACTAATTAAAGGATTTGCTCCAGCACCAGTAATATTAGGTCCATTATCTGTAATAAATGTGTTTGCATTTATTGCAGATGGGTAAGGGTTACCAACGAGGTAATCGTTTCCAGCATTAAGTGTTAAATTTATATCTCCATTATTAGGTTTTCCTAAGAATACATAGTTTTGTTCGTCTGCAATTGCACCAGATCCAGGACCTTTCATCGTAAACCCTTCTCCTGCAAAAATACTTCCGTTTTGTCTTACATGTTGCCATGCAGAATAATCATCATCTGCTTGATTAGCAAATTTCCAAATCCAGTAATCTGCAATTGTAATTGTTCCTCCATCAGCACCATCATAGCCTGAGTTACTAAAGTTGATAGGGTTTACACCATCAAACATTACATCTTTAACAGAGTAAGAGTTATTGTTAGAAACAGCATTGGTTTCACCAACTGGAGAAGACCAGTAGTTATAAGTGTAAAGATCTGCAGTACCTTGTTGGTCTTTTTCTAGAGATCCAGACGATGTAGGATCTAATTCACTACCAATTCCTTGTACAAGTTGTGACTGACCCTCAAGATCAATTTTACCGTCAAGTTTTAAGTAATGAGATACCGTTAAACCGTTACCAGCTGTAGCAATGGCATTATCACCATCAACAGTTAATTCTCCAGCATCAACATATAGTCCTAAGACTTGTCTATCTCTACCTACAACAGTTTCTGTTTCAATTTTCACATTATGTCCCACACGAACTATATTCCAGTCAATAGGTATCGAGCTATTAACTAAAGATGGTTGGTTAGGTACAGCTTGAATATTACCATTAAGCCATGTGCTTTTATTAGACCAATCTCCTCCAGATTGTGAAATATAAGGTAATGGAGCAGTTTGTCTATCAACAGTTTTAAGGTTTCTTAAAGCACCTTGATTACCGTTACCTGAAGCATCTTCAGTATTCGTATAAGTATAAACCGACATTGGATAATATCCTGCCAATTTTGCCCATGGTAATGTAGCTACATCATTTTTCGTAATTGTATTTGGTAAGACTTTACCTTCTACAAAACTTGAGTTATCATTAATTTCTTGATTCATTATGAATCTTAATTGTGTTGGAGTTAATGTTGTATCCCAGACTCTTACTTCGTCGATATTACCTCTAAAATGTTGAATAGGAGCATTCTTACCTGCAGCGGCAATAAAGAACGAATCATCAGTATCTATTGGAGCTACTAGATTTGCAGTAGCATCTTCAACACCATCTATATAAATTTTTGCAGAAGTTCCATTGTAGATGACTGCAACATGATGCCACTCATCATCAGGTATTGCAGTAGAAGATGTAAGTGTTCTACTTCCTGGGTTTTTCCATGTAATATTTAATCTATTACTATTTAAAATTCTAAAATCGTATCCTGTAGTAAATGATATATTTCTTTTAGATACTATTGATTTAGTACCACTATCTGCTGCGTCCCTTTTTATCCATGCTGAAATTGTAAATCCTGAAGGGTTGAGGTCTAATGCATCTTCCATATCAACATAATCAACACTACCATCAAAATATACAGAACGTACTACTTCAATTCTAGGAGCATATCCAAAAGTGATGTATTTTGTTCCATCAAAATCGTAGTCTGTTTCTAGGTTACCTAAACCATCTGGAGTCATAATTCTATAATCTGCTGTTGGATCAAATACTCCAGTACTTGAGATAAACATATAGTAGTTACCAGGAGGCGAAATATTTCTAATTGCATTTTGAGGTAATCTTATTTTAGCAGAAGATACGTCTCCACCTGTTTCTACTACTTTCCAAACACGTCGCATCGCTGTAAACGATACGTTAGTAGTTAGAGCAGGAGATATATCAGCACTCATATTTACTGAAATCACTGAGGCTGCTAAATTTAGATCTTCACCATTATTTCCCCATACTAAGAATTCTCTATCATTAAATGTAGTAGGTTCTCCAGAGATATGTTGATTGTTAGTGTCATAAATGTCATTTAATCCAATGGTTAAAAACCCACTAGTTGGACCAGTTCCATCTATTTCTAAGTTTTGACTTTTAGATTGTTTTTGATTTAAGATTGAAGCGTCATCACGTCCAATACCAGCAATATCATAGTTGTATGCTGCATTTGCACTGGCATCCCAAATAACAGTTCCTTGAGAATCTATATAATCTACATCATTCTGTCTATGGTTGCTGTGTGCATATCCTGTTGCAGAACTTTGTAAAGTCACTCCATATTTAAGAGCTAAATAACTTTGTATTTTTTGTTGGTTTATTGCTGAATTAGGTGATGAGTACGAAATCACTTCGGCAATCATACCATTCATTTGAGATGTTGTTCTTCCTGCAATTCCACTACGTCCAGTACCTAATAAAAAGGATAGGTTGTTAAATTCAGTGAAATTTAGTGTTCCACCATCACCAGCAACACCAGTTGTATTATCAACACGTTTACCATTTTTGTATATTTCTGATAGGGTACCAGCTACATTTGTTTTTACATTAACAATTGTTGGATGGTTTTGGTAACTTTCACTAGCTGAAGAAAAACTTCTACCATATGAATCATCATCTGGAGGTCCTGATAAAGGATATGAATCTACTGTATGCGATAAAATTTCATTGGCATATCTTCCAGATACACTTCCCACACCTAAACCAGTTGGATCTTCGTGAAAAGCTACAGCAGCAAATCTTCCACCTATAGCAAATTGTCTTCCTGGTGAATTAGTACCTGTTTCTGTATCTATTTCATCATCACTATGGAAAACTACAAAGTAATCTTGTGAGAAGAAACCACCTTTACCATTCATATACTCAACATTACTGTTATCAAAGTCGGCAACAGGATTAAAATTAATGTTTCTTGTAGCATTATCTCTGTATGTTGGAGCTATTGAAGCGGCTGCACTAGCATCTTCTTTATCTAAATCATTAGCATATGCTTGATCTTCCCATTCTGTTAAAGGGTTTCCGTCTGTAGCAACTACGCCATCATTCATTTTCAGCCAAAGCCTTAAGTTACTTGTAAGGTCTGCAGGTGCAACAGAAGCATCTGTTAAAGCTGTAATTGGATCTGCTTCAATTCTAAAATTATCAAATGCAACACCATCATTAACACTAGATCCATCACTTCTAAATTGAAGTCTAAATTTCACATTACTTTGATTAGAAAACAAAGCATCATTAAGATCTATTCTAGTATTATTAAATTGATTATGAGGATTGAATGTTGGAGATTGTGTATGTGTGTCTCCATTCCAAGCATCACTTCCAAATGCAGATGTATAATCTTCATACCAATTCGTACCATCTCCTGTAGCACCAAGAGTAGTCCATGATCCGCCAGCTATTGAGTATTGAATTATCATTCCATCAACGTTGTCTTCAGTTTTACATTTTACATCTAAAGTTAGTTGTAAATTGTATAATCCTGAAAGATTAATTGTTGGACTTTCTATTATTATGTTCGTATTGTTATTATAGTTGTCAAAATTATTATTTCTCCAAAAACTTCCTTCACCTAATTCGGTAGTAGGAAAACTATTGGTCCAAATCCATGAGTCATTAGTTGATGTTGTATTTGTCCAACCACCATTAGTTTTGTCAAAATCTTCATAATATGCAGTGTAGGATGGAGGACCAGTTATACCTGTTCCTAGTATGTCAAAATTATAAGGGTTTTCATCAGAATCACCATTAACAATGGTTACAGATGCAGTTCTAATACCAACCGCACTTGGTTCAAATGTAATATCAAAAGTTGTGTTACTTGAAGCCGCAACTGATCCTGCTGGTGTAGCTGTAACTGTAAAATCTGCAGCATTAGCTCCTGTGATACTCACACTACCAACTGATAGGGTAGAAGATCCTGTATTTTGAATAGTAAAGGTGTTTACATTAGTTTCGCCTACTATATTAATACTTCCAAAATTTGTGTCATCAGTAGATGAAGGTGTTGTGTCTCCATCTACAATTGTTGTAGCGTTTCCTTGTACATTAATTTCTGGGAAAGGTGTAAAACCATTTCCTTGAATATTGAAATTATAAGGATCTTCATTTACATCATCATTTGCTATGGTTACTGTAGCAGTTCTAAGGCCAACTCCACCTGGTTCAAAAGTTATAGTAAACGTAGTATTTGCACCACTAGCAATTGTGTTAGAAGGTGTTGTATCTAGTGTGAAATCTGCTGCATTAATACCAGAAATAACTACATAAGGTGAAGCTCCTGTTAAAGTAAGTGTTGTAGTTCCTAAATTATAAATTGTAAATGTGTTAGTTTCTGTACCAAATATGGTTGATACAGTACCAAAATCTGTGTCATCAGTTACACTAGGAGTAGCATCTCCATCAGCAATTGTAGTACCATTACCTTGTATGTTTATCTCAGGACCTGCAACTACTGTAGTCGTTAATGAAATGTTATCTATTGCCATATCACTTCTATAGTCTCCACCCGTTTCACCTCTAAAACGTAATTTGATGGTTTGTCCTACATAAGCATTAAGGTTGACATTTTGTAAATCCCATGCATCACCATTACTTGTATGTGTTTGACCAGCTGTCTGTGACCATAGTACGGTTGGATAGGTATTACCTTCATCTGTACTGATTTCTAGGAATAAATCTCCCATTCCTGATCCATACATGTGATAATAAAAATCGAATAGCGCTGAAGTTTCTGAAGTTAAATCAAAACAAGGACTTTCTAAAATAAATGTATTATAAAAGTTAGGGTCACTAGCTTCTGTAAACATATACCACGAACCTTCATTTGAAGCATCTGGACCTGTTGAACCAGAAGGTGTTCCACCAGTTTCTCTTGTCCAGTCATTATCGTCACCTGAAGATTGAGTCCAATCACCTAATCCTGATTCAAATCCTTCTGAATAAGGAAAAGCAGAAATTGCTGAGTCACATGTTGCAGGACCAGTAATAGCAATATTATCAAAAAAGAAGTATTCATTGTCATCGTTTGCATTACTAGAAAATCTTATTTGCGAGTTAACGTCAAATGTATAAGTAGCAGAATCTATAGTGTAGCTAAGATAATAACTCGCTCCAAAACTACCATCAAAATCAGTGCCTCTTACAAAAGTTCTAACAGTGTGCCATGTACTTCCATCATAAAAGTCTAAATCGAAACCTTCACCATTATCAGTATTTGCTCTTCTTCCACAAAATGAAACAGTAACCGTTGAGTATGATGTTAGATCATATGTTGGTGATGTCATTATATTGTTACCAGTAATTCTATCATTATCTTTACTGTAAATTGAATAATTACCACTACATGAATAGGAGGAATTATTAAAAAGTCCAGCATCACTTCCTCCATCTGACCAACCATCTAAGGTTCCTGTATCAAAATTGTGGGATGCGATAGTGGTTTGTGAAAATGATAAATTTGAAAATATAAGTATGCAAAATATTAGAGCATACTTTCTAATTGAAAGTGTAGAAGTTTTCATAAGCGGTTAAATTTTAGTTTGGGACTAATAAATTTATGGTACAAATATAGAACTCAACTCTATGAAATGCAAATAAATTCGACGAAATACATGTTTAATTTTTATTTAATTGATAATCAATGCTTTATGATTCGTATTTTTCAAGTGTATTCGTACAAAAAGATTAATAAGTTATACTATAGACTTATATGAAGTAAATAAAAAAGCTGGATTTTATATCCAGCTTTTTTTTCAGTTAATTGAATGATTTTTAGTATTTTAATAATTTTTCAATCACAGTTTTACCATTATCTGTGTTAGAAATTTTAATAAAGTATGGAGCTTCTTCTAAATTACCAAGTTCATTTACAATGATAGAACCGTTCAAACTATGTGCTATTTTTTTGTAAACAACTCTTCCGTTTAAATCATAAATATTGATTTCGAAATCAGTACCATTATAACTTAACGGTAAGTTGATTTTTATTACTGAATTAAAAGGATTTGGTATGATAGTTATATCTAATTCATTAATTGCTTCAACACCTAAAGTACTATCATCACCACCTACGCAGTCATCATCAATACCATTATCAGGAATTTCTGTAGCTCCAGGGTTCACTAAATGATTTGTGTCATCACAATCTGTATTGTTAAGAACATATCCAGGAGGTAAAGAACAATCAACAATTGAATTGTCAGGGTCTCCATATCCATCAACATCAGTGTCAGCATAATATGTGATACCTAAACCGTTATCAGTGACATCCCAAGAACAAGTAGTCTCGTTAAATGTTGCAGTTTCGTAACATTCCGTAGATGGTTCAGGATCTTGCGTTCCTACGTTTTCCCATGCACATAATGTTGTATTGAATTGATAATCATCCCAACAGTTAGTTGCAGTTGGTTCAGGATCTTGCGTTCCTACATTTTCCCATGCACATAATGTTGTATTAAATTGATAATCATCCCAACAGTTAGTTGCAGTCGGTTCAGGATCTTGCGTTCCTACATTTTCCCATGCACACAATGTTGTATTAAATTGGTAATCATCCCAACAGTTAGTTGCAGTTGGTTCAGGGTCTTGTGTTCCTACGTTTTCCCATGCACATAATGTTGTATTAAATTGATAATCATCCCAACAGTTAGTTGCAGTTGGTTCAGGGTCTTGTGTTCCTACGTTTTCCCACGCACATAATGTTGTATTAAATTGGTAATCATCCCAACAGTTAGTTGCAGTTGGTTCAGGATCTTGTGTTCCAACGTTTTCCCATGCACACAATGTTGTATTAAATTGGTAATCATCCCAACAGTTAGTTGCAGTCGGTTCAGGATCTTGCGTTCCTACATTTTCCCATGCACATAATGTTGTATTAAATTGGTAATCATCCCAACAGTTAGTTGTAGTCGGTTCAGGATCTTGCGTTCCTACATTTTCCCATGCACATAATGTTGTATTGAATTGATAATCATCCCAACAGTTAGTAGCAGTTGGTTCAGGATCTTGCGTTCCTAAGTTTTCCCATGCACATAATGTTGTATTGAATTGATAATCATCCCAACAGTTAGTAGCAGTTGGTTCAGGGTCTTGTGTTCCTACGTTTTCCCACGCACACAATGTTGTATTGAATTGATAATCATCCCAACAGTTAGTTGCAGTTGGTTCAGGGTCTTGTGTTCCTACGTTTTCCCATGCACACAATGTTGTATTAAATTGGTAATCATCCCAACAGTTAGTTGCAGTCGGTTCAGGATCTTGTGTTCCTACGTTTTCCCATGCACATAATGTTGTATTAAATTGGTAATCATCCCAACAGTTAGTTGCAGTTGGTTCAGGATCTTGTGTTCCTGTATTTTCCCAAATACATGTTGTGTTATTGTATACAAAATTGTCCCAACAGTTTACTGCTGTAGGTTGATCTTGACTGGTTACGGTTACCGTTGCAACACACGTATCTGTTTGGTTATCTTCGTCTGTAACTGTTAATGTGACATCAACAGGAGTCCCTATATTTGAACAATCAAATGAGTTTATATCTATTGCATAGTTTGTAATGGCAACATCATCTGTTGAACCACCATCTACATCTGCAGCAACTATTGTTGCATTTCCAGTAGCATCTAATTGTATATTGATGTTTTGACATACAGCAACTGGTGGATTTGATCCAGTTGCAGGATCTGCCTCAATATTTATATTATCAAGTG
>NZ_JBBMRC010000013.1:0-120430 GCF_038900375.1 Psychroserpens sp. AS72
GCAAATGTATAGGTATATACGTCTGCTAGTGGTCCGCTCCATGTTCCGCCTTCATTTGGAGTGCCTAATAAAGCATCAAATAAGTCTTCATTAGTTGGAACTACATCTGCACAAACTGTTAACGTTCCGTCATTTCCAGCATCTGGCGCTTCGTCTTCAGTAATTGTCAATGTTGCTGTATAAGGACAACCATTTGAATCAGTTAAATTTAATACCACTGGTGAATCTACTATTGTATAGCTTAATCCATCTACTAACCATAGATGTGAATCGCCTTCACAAACCGTAACATTGTTTACAATGTCTTCAGTTACTTCATAAGCTGTAACTGTCAATACGGTAGTATAAGGACAACCATTGGCATCTGTTTTTGGAATATTATGTGTTCCTACTGCATACTGAATACCTTCAAATTCATATGTGTTTCCAACACAAACTTCACCTGAAGCTGCATCATCTGGTGTCACATCATATGCTGAAACCGTTAATACTGTTTTATATGGACAACCATTAACATCTGTTCTTGGGATGTCATAAGATCCTACTTCATATTCTAAACCTTCATATGTAAATTTATTTCCAACACAAACTTCTCCTGAAGCTACATCATCTGGTGTCACATCATATGCTGATACTGTTAATACTGTTTTATATGGACAACCATTAACATCTGTTCTTGGAATGTCATGTGATCCTATTTCATACTGAACACCTTCGTATTCGTAAGTATTTCCAACGCAAACCTCTCCTGAAGCTGCATCATCTGGTGTGACATCATATGCTGATACCGTTAATACTGTTTTATATGGACAACCATTAACATCTGTTCTTGGAATATTATGTGATCCTATTTCATACTGAACACCTTCATATTCGTAAGTATTTCCAACGCAAACCTCTCCTGAAGCTGCATCATCTGGTGTTACATCATATGCTGATACCGTTAATACTGTTTTATATGGACAACCATTAACATCTGTTCTTGGAATATCATGTGATCCTATTTCATACTGAATACCTTCATATTCATATGTGTTTCCAACACAAACTTCACCTGAAGCTGCATCATCTGGTGTCACATCATATGCTGAAACCGTTAATACTGTTTTATATGGACAACCATTAACATCTGTTCTTGGGATGTCATAAGATCCTACTTCATATTCTAAACCTTCATATGTAAATTTATTTCCAACGCAAACCTCTCCTGAAGCTACATCATCTGGTGTGACATCATATGCTGATACCGTTAATACTGTTTTATATGGGCAACCATTAACATCTGTTCTTGGAATATCATGTGATCCTATTTCATACTGAACACCTTCATATTCGTAAGTATTTCCAACACAAGCCTCTCCTGAAGCTGCATCATCTGGTGTGACAGGAAATTCACTAATAACTAATACTGTTTCTTCTGCACATTCATTTTGATTTGGTGTAAAAGTAAATACACCATTATCTTCCGCCCAAATTCCATCAACACCATTATTAGATGTTGTTGGTAGTGTTAAAATATCTACTATATCACCTGCACAAATTTCTACTGTATCAAATGTTGGAATTGTTTCTGGAGTCCCAATCACTTCCGCAGGAAAAGTTCCTGTATTAAAACAACTTGGGTTACCAGTATCTAATATTGTTACACCATAATTTCCTGGTGCTAAATTGCTAATTGTAAATGAAAGGTTTGGTGTTGTGAAATTTGGAAAACCAGCTCCTGAAACATCAAATGGACCAACAGCTCCTGGGTTTATAGTTACAGATATTGTACCATTAGAATCTGTTGCACATATGGTAGATCCATCAACTTCAGCAGGTATAGGACAAATACTATTAGCTAAACTTGCAAAGCAATGCGCTAGTGTAGAAAAGTTTGGATCCACATAATAATCTGCTGTTGCAATAGTTTGTGTAGGTCCATATTGATCAGTATCTGAAATATCATTCATTAGAGAAGCATCAACATCACCAACACCTAAAATAAACATATGAGATCCTTTAGCTTTTAGGATGTTTGCCATTTGCACAGCATTATATATTTCTGCTTCTTGTGTAGTAGATCCATCATCACAAAAAGAATAATCATTTCCTGGTACTGTACCTGTAGCATCTGGTGAATATGTAGTTGGAACACCATCGGTAAACATCAGGACTAAATCGGCTGTTGGTAATGAATTAGCTCTCACTAAAGCTGCTTGCCAATTTGTTCCTCCTAAATTTCCTTGATCAGGATCATATGTTTGTCCGTTATAGGTAATTCCGTTAAAATAATTAGACATACCAGCAGTAACACTAGCAACTGGAGTATAAGAATTAACAACAAAAGTAGCACGTGAGCCAAATTCAATTATAGCTACTCTTACAGGTGTACATTCTAATTCTTGTAGAAATGTTTCTACACCTAATTGGACATCACCTTCTGCATTTTCATTACCAATTGAATTAGATTCGTCAATAATAAGTATGACATCAATTGGCTGATCACAACTAACCGTCAAATCTGGATTAGCAGTTACAGTGTAGTTTGGACAATTATCACAATCTCTGCCAGAAATATCCTCGCAAAACGTTTGTGCAGATGTCATAAAAAAACTAAAGCTCAATATTGCAAACAATAATGATCTCTTACTCAACAACATATTGTTAAGGCAACAATACATGAAATGTGAAATAATAGCAATGATTTTCATAGTGTTTTGGTTTATAAGTTAAACCATGACATTATAGAAAAGTCATATGTAGACTTGGTTGATATACGCTATTAATCAACCTGAAATTAAAATGCTATTATTTTTACTAGCTTCTAACAGTCTAGAAACCAGCTATAGGGAGTGATGTAAATATATATGTATTTAAATTAATGGATATAATTAATTCGTTGAAATACATAAAAGTTATGTGCAATGACATTCACTATAAAAATCATTCTATTTTAAAATACTTATTAAATAAAAAATTATGAATATTTTTGGGGAACCATTCATTTTAAACTCATTAGATGTTAAAATTAGAAAACGAATATGTACTTTTATCTCTATTAAATCTTGAAAATTATACTCATTTAATTGCTATTTCTAAAGAGAAAAATTTAATCTACTACTCTCCTAGCACGATTTCTACTTCGGAAACATTAAAAGATTACGTAAAGGTCGCTATTGCTGGATATGTAGATAAAACGACAATACCATTTATTATTTATAATAAAGTAAAACAACAGTATGCTGGAAGTACGCGTTTTGGATTAATTAATTGGAAAAATAAAGTCCTACATATAGGTTGGACTTGGATTGGTCATGAGTTTCAAGGTACTGGACTGAATAAACAGATGAAGTTTTTAATGCTTCAATATGCATTTGAAACTTTAGAATTTGAAAAAGTAGAATTCCGTATTGATGAACGTAATCAAAAATCTAGAAAAGCAGTCGAAAAATTGGGAGCAACATTAGAAGGCATCCTAAGAAAAGACACAGTAATGAACGATGGGTTTAGACGCTCTACATGTTGCTATGGTATTCTTAAAGAAGAATGGCCAACTATTAAGTTGACCATTTTTAAAGATTATTAACTTGTTTTTTGTAATGTTTTATTTTTTTCTTTTAAAATAGCTAATTGCTTCTCTAAAAACGTAATTGCTTGTTCTGTTTTATAACTTGTTTTTGAAGCAATATCTTTAATTTCTTTTTTGAGTGATTCTTTCCCAGAAGACGCTGCTTTAGTTAAATCATCTTTAACTTCTGTTAAATCACTAGACAATTGATTCTTAATGTCTTTACCTTCTTTTTTTAGCTTATCTCTTGTAGCACTTCCTTTTTCTGGAGCTAATAATACTCCAGCTGCTGCTCCTATTAATACTCCTAATATTACAGTTCCTTTATTTATCATAACTTTTTTCTTTTTTAATTAAACGTGTTTATTTGTAGGTCGCAAAACTTACTTATTTGTTACAAACAAACACTATACCAATTAGTTATAAGTTTGATATATTAATCACATATAAAACAGTTAATCAAATTAATGGGTAATTTAAAACCTTCAGACCCTTTTAAATCTTCAGTTACAATACCTTGCCTATCTATTTCAGCTTTAAATTTTAGAGCGTATTCCAAAAGGTCGTCTCTTCTACTTTTAATTTTATTGGTAATCTCTATACCGTTTAATGCGGAAATCTCAACTGGCCAAACTTTTAGTGATGCATCAATGACGTCGTTAGTTAACAATCTTTGAATTGCTTTAGCTTCCGAAGAAAAAAGAGTTTCAGGAGTATTGATCAAGAAATAACGATCAAATGGATACACAAGACCTTCAATAAAATCGATGTCGTCTTCAAAAGGTCGCAATTCGGGAACAACATTCTCATTGGTTAAAAAGGAAGGAATAACTCCATCAGTATTAAAAAACGCATTGTCGCGATCTCCAGCAATAGGTATTGCCACATAATTAGTATCAGTTTTTTGAAGTGCAAAACCCCATTGTTTGGTATGCCTATCCCAATCACCAATTAAAAAATCAAATAGTCTTGCTCTTATGAGTGCTTTTTTATCAACTGTTAAACTGTCTTTTAGTGTTAATTTGAGTTTTTGTAAATCTTCAGTATCTACTAATTGCTGAATATCTTTGTATCTAGTCCAATTAACATCGCCTTCTGTTTCATACTCTAAAAGGAATAAACGGTTTCCGAATTTATTATTATAGCTTTCTAATTTTTCTTGCTTGGGAAGAAAATATAATTTTGGATTTGTATGTAATACACCAACTGCTTCAGATAATCGAGCTGCTAAAAGCGCACCATAAGGATGTTGTGCAGAAATTCCATCTACAACTATATTTTCTAAACCTAGTGTTTTAGCAAGTTCTGGAATAAGTGGTTCTGGGTCTTTATTGACACTTCTAAGTGTGTATTCAATTCCATTTTCAGCAATTAATTTCAAAGAGTGGGTTTGCTTTCCTCCTCCTTCTTTTATTATAGTCACACCTCCAAATAGCGTATCTAAAAATAAAACAGGAACTTGAACTGGTGTTGCCCATTCATCTCGATATTGAGAACCTTGAATGAATTCTTTCACAAAATTTGGTTCATAAAGTTCACTTGCTGCTACTAACACAGAATCATAATCACGAAAATTTACAGTTTCTAAATCAGTAAAATTTAAAACTCTGCTGCGTTCAAATGTTTTATCTGTGCTCGATAAAGACCAGTATATTAAAGCTATGAGAATTAATAGGAAAGCGAATATGATGTATAAAAAACGTTTCATTTAAAGCAAATAATATTCTTTAAATTTATGTTTTTATAGAATTATTTGTGAGCGTTATCACGATTTAAATTAACCGAGTTCAATTTCCAAATAGATCATCTGGATTTCCACCATGAAAATTATATTCAAATTCAACAACTTCTCCTGAGTCTAATGTATCACTACCTATAAGATAATATGAATTATCTACGTGAATGCTATAATATGATTTTGCAGAATGAAACATCACAGTATCTCCAGGGAAATAATGTTTTACAGATTTTACTTCATCTTCATTAAAATGAGAATATTCATTAGTAACTAAAGCATAATGACTAAATCGCAAATTAGTATCATACCATCTAATCGTCGTTGTATCTTTAATAATGTGTGGTGTGTTCAAAAAAGAGACATAAGGCTTTTTAGTAGAAATGTCTTTTCTAGACTCATACACAAGCATCCAAAAAAATAATCCAATAACAATAACACCAATACCTACAATGGATAGTATTGCTATTAAGATTTTTTTAGATTTTTGCATTAGTTCACTAAGTTCTCTACAATATCTTTAACTGGTAGAATCTCTTTAGTATGTTCAATACTTGGTCCTGCAACCCAAACTGTTTTGTAAGTTGCTTTTTTAGCTGCATTTTCTGTAGCTTTCATACCTATAGAAAATCGTACCATTTTCACCCACTTTTTAAGACTTTTATTTTTGTTGAGTACGTTTTCCAACCATGTAGCTTTTGTTCCTATTTTTTGAACATATGGTGTGTTTATGACTGTACAAGGTGTACCAGAAATACGCTCTGTCATTATAATATCTTTTTCGCCATAATCAACACAAGCTTGTTTATATTCGTCGGTCACTCCTGCTTCTATTGATGCAATAAACGGACTCCCAACACTAACACCTTCTGCACCATAACTTAACATTTTATCAATGTCTGATTTACATCCAACACCTCCTGCAGAAATCACTGGTATAGTTAACGCTTTACTTAATTGAGTCGTCAATTCTTGTGGTGATAATTTCCCTCGGTGACCACCAGCTTCATTGTTTACTGCAATCGCAGCATCTGCTCCTAATTGCTCAACTTTTTGTGCAAAACGTAAATCTGTTACATCACAAAACACCTTAATCCCAACAGCATGTGCTTGATTAATCGTTTCCTCTGGACTTCCTAGAGATGTAATAATAAAATCGCATCCTTCTTCGCAAATAACTTCTAATTGACCTTTATATTTAATATTAGATTTATTCACGATTAAGTTAAATCCAAAAGAGCCACCTTCAACTTTATTAGCTTTTAATTCACGTAAAGCAACTCTTAATTCATCAAGTGTTCTATAATTAAGTGCTGGTATACAACCTGCAATTCCTCCTTTCATTGCTTCTGTCACCATAGCAACATTAGACACTAAAAACATTGGTGCTTGTATGATTGGATATTTTATATTGAGAAGTTGTGTGAGCTTGGTTTGCATACGTAATAAATTAAGTTAGACAAATATAATAAATATTATGCACGCATAACAGTTTACTAATCTTGAAATCTATAATAACCACATTTTAAATAAGCACCTTCTGGAAAACCAATAGGATGATCAATATCATGTTGTGTTTTTTGTACTACGGAAAACGAACGTTTTGTAGCTATCAACGTCTGTTCATTAATATCATAGAATGCTGTAGAGGTCACTCTAGATGAGCAAGATGCTAATACCAACAAGCCTTCTCTAGCTGTTAATTGTTCTCCTAGTCTTGCTAATTGTGCGTATTTTTTTTTGGCGAGTAAAATTTCAGATTGTTGTTTTGCAAAACTTGGCGGATCAATAACAACCACATCAAATTTCTTTTTTTCTGAAATGAGCTGCTCCAAAATTTTAAAGGCATCACCAGCTAAAGTAAAGTGCTTTCCTGGATAATCATTCAATTTACCATTTTGAACTGCAATTTCTAAGGCTTGTGAACTAATATCTAAACTAGTCACTTCTTTAGCTCCATTCGCTAAGGCGTGTACTGAAAATCCGCCAGCATAAGAAAATACATCCAAAACGGTTTTGTTGTTACTCAACAATCCTACTTGTCTTCTATTCTCTCTATGATCTAAAAAGTATCCTGTTTTATGTCCTTTAATCACATTGGCTGAAAAGTTCACGCCATGTTCTACAAATTCTACAACCTCGTTTTCTAAAGTTCCATAAACTACTTCTCCATCTTTAAGTTGATGTGAGTTTGATTGTTGCAAACCACGACTCAACCGTATGACAATGGTTTTACAACCTGAAGTTTTTACTAAACTTTCTAATATAGTTTTGAGATATGGTAACCAGATTTCAGAATATAGCTTTACGACTAAAACAGAATCATAAACATCTGCAATTAGTGATGGAAACTTGTCATTCTCACCAAAAATGAGTCGGTAGCTTGTCGTGTCTGTTTTTAATAATGGAAGACGTTTTTGGTATGCATTTTCAATTTTCCGAAGAAAAAAAGCGTCATCAATTTTTACAGCTTTGCTTTCGCTATAAATCATTTTGATACGAATTGGAGAATCTGCATCGTATAATCCTATGCCAATCATTCCGTTTTTTCGCTTTCCGAAGATAATAGCCAAATCACCTGATTTTGCATCATCATTAATTTTCACAATGCTTTCTGAAAATACCCAAGGATGCCCTTGTTGCACATAATTCTCACCTTTTGCAGTAAGTTTTATGGCAAGACGTTTAGGTTGAAATGTGCTTTCTATGGATTTGGAAAATGTCATGAATACAAATTAACGGGTTTTATATATAATATTGGCTTTATGTATAAAAAAACGCAACCATTTCTGATTGCGTTTATATATTTAAGAAGTATTTCTAATTACATTCTTGTGTAAGTCGTAATAACATTTATGTTAGAAGTTACAGATACACCTTCTTGAGCAATTACATCAGATTGTACAATACCTAACTTTAATGATGTTTCAGTAAGTTCTAAAATAGTGGCAACAGATGTTTCACCATCATTAACAACAGTTAATTCGTTACCGGTTCTTGACCAAGTACCATTACTTAAGAATTCTAAATTTTCAACATTATCTACTTGTGTTTGTCCTAGTGATGTCGTTGTTAATTCTATACTGTAAGAACCATCTGAAATAACTTCATTTGGATTTTCAGTAAAGGTTAATGTATAATCTACATCGTACGCTTCTCCTACAAATGTAGCATCAAAAGATTGTCCTTGAACAGTTGTTGATGAACTACCTGTATAATCAACATCTTGTCCAATCCATGTTCCTAAGAGGTCTCCTGAAGTGGTTGTAGGAGAACTATCGTCATCACCAGAACAAGCTGTTAATACTAAAGCTAATGCAATAAATAAAAAATTTAATTTTTTCATAATTTGTTTGAGTTTGTTTACGCAAATCTAAAAATTTAATTGACAATTGAAGTCGTTTAATTCGCAATTCAATCATTATTAGGTATTCTGCATAATTTTAGAGTTATAATAACAATAACTCAAAAAAAAACGCAACCATTTCTGATTGCGTTTATATATTTAAGAAGTATTTCTAATTACATTCTTGTGTAAGTCGTAATAACATTTATGTTAGAAGTTACAGATACACCTTCTTGAGCAATTACATCAGATTGTACAATACCTAACTTTAATGATGTTTCAGTAAGTTCTAAAATAGTGGCAACAGATGTTCACCATCATTAACAACAGTTAATTCGTTACCGGTTCTTGACCAAGTACCATTACTTAAAAATTCTAAATTTTCAACATTATCTACTTGTGTTTGTCCTAGTGATGTCGTTGTTAATTCTATACTGTAAGAACCATCTGACAAAACTTCATTTGGATTTTCAGTAAAGGTTAATGTATAATCTACATCGTACGCTTCTCCTACAAATGTAGCATCAAAAGATTGTCCTTGTACAGTTTTTGATGAATTACCTGTATAATCAACATCTTGTCCAATCCATGTTCCTAAGAGGTCTCCTGAAGTGTTTGTAGGAGAACTATCATCATCACCAGAACAAGCTGTTAATACTAAAGCTAATGCAATAAATAAAAAATTTAATTTTTTATGATTTGTTTGAGTTTGTTTGCGCAAATCAAAAATTTAATTGGCAATTCATTTATTAATTACAATTTCCAGCTTCAAAAAAAGCTATGCTAGTATTGGTCCCATTACCTTGAGCAACGAAACTGCTAAAATTTGTAGAATTATTTAATACCCAATTATTTAATCCACAATAGTCATTTAAACTAGTATTATACTGAGCATAAAAACTTCCCTGAGTTCCAACGAAATTAGCTAAAGCTGTAAAACCATCTAAACGTTCTAATTGTGTATTAATTTCTAATCTTAACGCGTCAATAGATGTTAGATTAGGAAAACTCACCTCAACCATAGGATTAGAGATTAATGTCAAACTTTGTACGCTGTTCAAATTTTGCAATTCTATATCTACTAATGAGGCGTTATTAGTAATCTCCAAACTTTCATTAATTGTAGACAAGTTGCTTAACCCATTTAAATTTGTTAATTGACTATTATAGGTAAGTATTATATTATTAAGTGAGTTTACATTATTTAAGTTATCAATATTTGATAATAGAGGGTTTTCAGTAATTTCTATATCATTGGTAACGTTAAGTAATGGATTTAATCCTTCTAAATTTAATAAATGATCATTATCTATTAATTGAATGTCTTCAATACTAATAATTGACTCTAAGCCCTCCAAATTCACTAATGAAGAATTCATACTGATAGTCAAAATCTCTAAACTATTTACATTACTTGAAAAACCAGTTAATGATAGTAAACTTGGATTATATCTAACGACCAATCCTTGTAGGTCTATAAGTCCACTTAAACCCGTTAAACTCAATAACTGAGTGTTATATTGTACTTCAAAAGTTTGTAATGCTGTTACATTAGAGAGACCATTGAGGTTCGTTAATTGAGATCCTCCAATATAGAGAGAACCAGCATTTGTTAAATTATTTAAAGCAGAAATATCTGTGAGTGGTATATTGATTAAATTAAAATTTTCTTGAACAGTTGACAAATTGCTCAAACCATCAAGGTTATCTAACATTTCATTATTTAGAAGTACTATCCTTACTAGTTGAGTGGCTCCATTTAACCCAATCAAACTTTCTAATTTATTATTATCATTAATCCTAATAGTATTAAAATTTGAGATATTACTTAATGCATTTATAGCTGTTAATTTATCATTATATTCTATTAGTAAATCTTCAACACTTGATGAAATATTTTCTAATCCATTTAGTGATACAACATTAGTATATCTAATGCTAAGATTACCATCAATGGTTTCTAGAGAACTAAGCGCAGATAAATTGGTAATAGGATTTAAGTCAACATCTTCACCATTTATTATCACATCTCCTGTTACGTTTGTATAATTTTCTTGACCAAACAGATCTACTTCAAGTTGATTTGTTAACACCAAATCATAATTAAAAATATGCTCTGGATAGTTCTGTTCTCCTGAGGCAGTATCATCACTACTACAAGATGACATCAAAAAAACAAGGCAGGCAAAATAACATAATCGCATATTAAATATTTTAAGAATAACAATTTATAACTAAATTTTGAGTTTTTAACCAAAAAAAGACGCAACCATTTCTGATTGCGTATTTTCAAATGTTAAATAATTATATTTGTGAGATGCTGAAACAACACTTCGACTACGCTCAGTGTAACGGTTCAGCATGACGTTATTGTTATTTCACTTCTTCGAAGTCTACGTCTTCTACATCACTTCCTTCTGCTTCACCATTTTGGCTTGCATCTGGTCCTGGTGCTTCTGCTCCACCTTGAGCATCTGCTTGTGCTTTGTACATTTCTTCACTAGCTACTTTCCAAGCTTCATTGATTTTCTCTAAAGCTGGTGTAATAACTTCGATATCTTTAGTTTCATAAGCTTTCTTCAACTCTTCAAGTGCTTCTTCAATTGGTTTTTTCTTATCATCTGATAATTTTTCACCAAATTCTTTCAACTGATTTTCAGTTTGGAAGATCATAGCATCTGCTTCATTCAATTTCTTAGCGTTTTCTACTGCTTTAGCATCTGCATCTGCATTAGCTTCTGCATCTTGCTTCATTTTAGCAATTTCGTCTTCTGTTAATCCAGAAGATGCTTCAATACGAATATCTTGAGTTTTATTTGTTGCTTTATCTGTTGCAGATACTTTAATGATACCATTGGCATCAATATCAAACGTCACTTCAATTTGAGGTGTTCCTCTTTGTGCTGGTGGAATACCATCTAAATGGAAACGACCAATCGTTTTATTATCTGCTGCCATTGAGCGCTCTCCTTGTAAAACATGGATTTCTACCGATGGCTGATTATCTGCTGCTGTTGAGAATACTTGTGATTTCTTAGTAGGAATCGTTGTATTTGCTTCAATCAACTTCGTCATTACATTACCCATAGTTTCAATACCTAGAGATAAAGGTGTAACGTCTAATAACAATACATCTTTTACGTCTCCTGATAAAACTCCACCTTGAATTCCTGCTCCTAACGATACTACTTCATCAGGATTGACTCCTTTGCTTGGCGCTTTTCCGAAGAACTTCTCTACTTCAGCTTGTACAACTGGAATACGAGTAGATCCTCCTACTAAAATAACTTCGTCAATATCGCTTTTAGATAAACCTGCTGCTTTTAAAGCAGATGCACATGGCTCAATCGTACGTTTTACTAAATCGTCAATTAACTGCTCAAATTTAGAACGTGTTAATGTACGTACCAAGTGTTTTGGTCCTGACGCTGTAGCTGTAACGTATGGTAAGTTGATTTCTGTTTGTTCAGAAGATGATAATTCTATCTTCGCTTTTTCAGACGCTTCTTTTAAACGTTGTAAAGCCATTGGGTCTTTACGTAAATCAATTCCTTCTTCTCCATTAAACTCATCTGCTAACCAGTTGATAATTTTTTGATCAACATCATCACCACCTAAGTGTGTATCACCATCTGTAGATAGTACTTCAAATACACCATCTCCTAATTCTAGGATAGATACATCATGTGTTCCTCCACCAAAATCGAAAACAACGATTTTTTGGTCTACACCCTTTTTGTCCATTCCATAAGCTAAAGCTGCTGCTGTAGGTTCGTTGATAATTCTACGAACTTTTAAACCTGCAATTTCACCTGCTTCTTTTGTTGCTTGACGTTGAGAATCATTAAAATAAGCTGGTACAGTAATTACTGCTTCACTTACAGATGTTCCTAAATAGTCTTCAGCAGTTTTCTTCATTTTTTGAAGAATCATAGCTGATAATTCTTGAGGTGTATACAAACGACCATCAATATCAACTCTTGGTGTATCGTTATCACCTTTTACCACTTTATATGGTACACGTTCTGCTTCTTTTTTAGATTCAGAATATTTGTTACCCATAAAACGTTTAATAGAATAAACAGTTTTTGTTGGGTTTGTAACTGCTTGTCTTTTAGCTGGATCTCCAACTTTAATTTCTCCACCTTCTACGAAGGCAATTACTGATGGTGTTGTTCTTTTGCCTTCTGCATTAGGGATAACTACTGGCTCGTTACCTTCCATTACAGAAACGCAAGAGTTGGTAGTTCCTAAATCGATTCCAATAATCTTACTCATAATTATATTTGTTTTAAAGTATTTCCTTTTTACTTCGGAAATGTTATGTTCATTTTTATTTACATTTTCTATATGGCAATCATTATGCCATGACAAAATATATGACATGATGTCAGAAATTTATTTTGAACATTATATTCAATTGTAAGCATTTTGGTATATCATTTGATACATTTAAAAAAAACTTAAAGACATGAAACGTATATTTTATTTAATTCCGGTATTTGCTTTATTATTAACAGCTTGTGAGGGACCTCAAGGACCTCCAGGATTTGATGGCCAAAATGGTGTCAATTTTGTAGGACAATCTTTTGAACGCACCATTAATTTCACGGCTACAAACAATTATCAAGTATCCTTTGAAATACCTCTTACTATTGAATTATTGGATACAGATATGATATTAGTCTATAGACTTGTGGGTCAATCTGGTGGATTTGATATTTGGAGACTATTACCTGAAACTGTTTACACCGAAAACGGTGGAGAGTTCAAATATAACTTTGAACATAATTTTGATTTTGTTACCCTTTATATTGAAGGACCCTCAACTTTTGATTTCAACACGCTCTTAGATGGTGATCGACTAGATCAAACATTTAGAACTGTAATTTTACCAGTAGACTTTGTAAATAGCATTGATCTTGATATTACTAATTTTACAGAAGTCATGAAACATGTACAATAATCTTTATAATTAAATTCTAGAAAGCCTGAATTGAATTTCAGGCTTTTTTTATTTCAATAAATTTGAAACTTTCAAGGTAGTAATTGATATATTTGACATACTTAAAACGGTTTTATAAATGGAGTGTATTTCTGTATTTGACATGCTCAAGATTGGTGTTGGCCCATCAAGTTCTCATACATTGGGACCTTGGAGAGCTGCAGAACGTTGGATTAAAGAGCTTAAAGAAACTAAAAAGTTTGACAAGGTTGAAAAGATTACTGTTGACCTTTATGGGTCCTTATCTTTAACAGGAAAAGGTCATGCCACAGACTATGCTGTTATACTTGGTTTAAGTGGAGCTGATCCTGAATATATCCCAGTAGAATCTATTGATATTATTGTTGCCTCTGTAAAAAACACTAATACTCTTTTATTTAATAACGAAAGACCCATTGAATTTGATATTAAAACAGATATTGTTTTTAATAGAAAATTTCTACCATTTCATTCTAACGGAATGATCTTTACAGCACTTATTAATGGTAGACGATACAAATCAACCTACTACTCTATTGGTGGTGGATTTGTAGTACAAGAAGAACGAAAGTTATCAAAGAAAAATAAAATCATATTCTATTGTACGTTTCCTTATCCTATTGAAAATGGCGTCCAATTATTAAAATTTTGTGAGCAATTAAAATTATCCATTTCTGGAGTAGTTTTAGAAAATGAAAAATCCATACGTTCTATTGAAACTATAGATTCTGAAATGCAACGTATTTGGGATACCATGTTAGAATGTATGTATGTTGGCTGCCATACCGAAGGAAATCTTCCTGGCGGATTAAATGTAAGACGTCGTGCTTATGACATGCACCAAAAACTAAAAGGAGAAGTTCCCTATACAAATCCTGTAGAATGGCTCTATGCTATTAGAGGTACTGAAGTTAAGTTTAGACAAATCTTAAAATGGGTCAGCTGCTTTGCACTGGCTGTCAATGAAGTTAATGCGTCACTTGGACGTGTTGTCACTGCACCAACTAATGGCAGTGCTGGAGTAATTCCTGCCGTATTGATGTATTATTTAGTTATAGAAAATCACGATGCTAATTTTGAAGATATTAAACGCTTTTTGTTAGTTGCAGGAGAAATTGGCAGTCTTTTCAAAAAAGGAGCGACCATTAGTGCTGCAATGGGTGGTTGTCAGGCTGAAATTGGTGTATCATCTGCCATGGCAGCAGGTGCGCTTTGCGAACTCTCTGGAGGAACTCCAGAACAAGTTTTAGTTGCTGCAGAAATAGCAATGGAACATCATTTAGGTATGACTTGTGATCCCATTGGTGGATTGGTTCAAATTCCTTGTATAGAACGTAATGCAATGGGAGCAATTAAAGCAATCAATGCTTGCGAACTCGCTTTAGATATAGATCCTAAAAATGTAAAAGTCCCTTTTGATAAAGTAGTGCAAACCATGTGGGAAACTGCAAAAGACATGAATACAAAATACAAAGAAACCAGTGAAGGTGGTTTAGCTGTTGGTGTGCATATGAGTGATTGCTAAATTTTCTCGCAAAGGCGCAAAGACGCGAAGCTTACTCTTCCATACACTCTCGTCGTCGTGTATCTATTATGTAGATTATTTTCCATTGCCCATCATCTTTGAAAAGTTGAAAAGAATTCACTCCACAATGACTAAAATTTCTGTCGAAATAAAATTTATAAGGCGTCCAAGCGTGTGCCATATCGCCATCTACCTGAATTTTATAGCTAAGAATCTCTTCTTTAAATGTTTTTTCCTTCGGAATTGAAACTATAGAATTTAGAAACTTTTTAAATTCTGAAGTACTTAAAACACTATTTCCTTCTTTGTCTTTACCGATGGATTGCATTTTAATCTCTGGATGAACCGTCTTTAAAATTAGCGTACTGTCTTGTTTATGAAAGGCTTCAAAAAAATGCTCAATGGTTGCTTTAACGTTATCAGTTTCCGAAGTTTGCGAATAAGAGCATATAGAAGTACATATTAGAATACAAAAGATGACATTTTTCATAGTTTTAAAATTTCCGTAGAAATATAAAATTAATTGTTTTTGAGCTTCAGAATAAATATAATTTAAGAAATCTCTGTATTTTTACGAATAACTAAAAAACACCACATGTCAGTAGCAAAAAAAGAATATAAAAGAATTACAGTAAAGACCTTAGTAGATATGAAATCTAAAGGTGAGAAAATATCTATGCTTACCGCTTATGATTATACTATGGCGAAAATTGTTGATGGTGCTGGTGTTGATGTGATTTTAGTTGGAGATTCTGCAAGTAATGTGATGGCTGGTCATGAAACGACATTGCCAATTACTTTGGATCAAATGATTTATCATGCATCATCTGTAGTGAGAGCCATTGATCGCGCTTTAGTTGTAGTTGATTTACCGTTTGGAAGTTACCAAAGTGATCCTAAAGAAGCGTTGCGCTCTGCAATAAGAATTATGAAAGAGTCTGGAGGTCATGCAGTGAAAATGGAAGGTGGAAAAGAAGTTAAAGAGTCTATAAAACGTATTTTAAATGCTGGAATTCCTGTTATGGGACATTTAGGATTAACGCCTCAATCTATCTATAAATTTGGAACATATACAGTTCGAGCTAAAGAAGAGCAAGAAGCTCAACAACTCAAAGAGGACGCTCTAATGCTCGAAAAAGCGGGTTGTTTTGGGATTGTTTTAGAAAAAATTCCTGCAAAACTGGCAGAAGAGGTTGCTAAAAGTGTTTCTATTCCTGTAATTGGAATTGGTGCTGGAGGTGGTGTTGACGGACAAGTATTGGTTCTTCACGATATGATTGGGATGACACATGAGTTTAATCCGCGTTTTTTACGTCGCTATATGAATTTATATGAAGAAATGACCCAAGCAATTGGTCAATATGTTGATGATGTGAAGGCTGAGGATTTTCCAAATGACTCAGAACAGTACTAGTATTCAGTTTTCAGTCGCAGTTTTCAGACCACTCAAACATTGAATAAATCCATGTCTAAAATCCTTTCTAACAAATCTAATCTTCAAGTTATTTACGAAGACAATCACATCATTATCGTTAACAAACGATCTGGTGATATTGTACAAGGTGATAAAACTGGCGACAAACCGCTTAGCGATGTTGTTAAGGAATACATTAAAGACAAATACAACAAGCCAGGAAACGTCTATTTAGGCGTTGTACATCGATTGGATAGACCAACGACTGGAATAGTCATGTTTGCAAAAACAAGTAAGGCACTACCAAGACTTAATAAGTTATTTGCTGAAAAGAAAGCCAATAAAACCTATTGGGCAATTGTTAAAAATGCTCCAGAAAACCCTGAGGACACTTTAATCAATTGGTTAAAAAAGAATCCTAAAAACAATAAGTCAAGTGCATTTCCGAAGGAAATAAAAGAAAGTAAAAAAGCAATTTTGCATTATAAAACTTTAAAAGCTTTAGATAATTTTTATCTCTTAGAAATTGAATTAGAAACCGGTAGACATCATCAAATTAGAGCGCAATTATCAAACATAGGATCACCAATTAAAGGTGATTTAAAGTACGGATTTGATAGAAGTAACAAAGATGCAAGTATCAGTTTACATGCTAGGCGATTGCAGTTCATTCATCCTGTATCTAAAGAAACTATTGATGTTTTAGCAGCTCTACCAAATGATCCTATTTGGAAGGCTTGCGAGAATTAATGAAGGTAAGTGATTTTACGTGAAAGGATACGTAAGCGTTAATGTTACACCTTTATTAATTTGTGATTCTAGATTAAAATGAGTTTCAATAAGCTCTGCTCTACTCTTCATGTTAATGAGTCCTGACCCTTTTTCTGCGGAAGCTACGTCAAAACCAATTCCATCATCTGATGCTTTGATAATCAACTGATTTTCTTGGTAATCTAAAATAACTTTGATTTCATTTGCTTCGGAATATTTAACCGAATTTGAAAAGAACTCCTGTAAGATTCTGAAAATTATTATTTCATGCTTTTTATCGTTGAGCTCCCTTTTATTGCCAAGTAGTTCTAATTCGGCAGCAGAGAAATCCATTCGTTTTAAGCGCTCAATTTCATTTTTTATGGAGGCTTCAAGTCCAATATTAGATAATACATCACTGTTTAAAGATTTTGAAAGTGCGCGCACTTCTTTTAAACTATCTTTTACAATTTGAGTGGTTTCTTCTACATTACTTTTTATGTTTTCTGGAACCTTAGAACCTAATGCATTAAGTTGCATATTAGCATAAGCGAGCAACTGACCTACATTGTCGTGAAGTTCTCGACCTACATGTTTTAGAGTTTGCTCTTGGATTTCGGTTTGAGATCTAGAAATTTCTTCGTCAAAAGCTTGTTGTTGTTTGATTTGATCTAAAAGAAATTTGTTTTTTCGTTTTTGGAAAGTTGTAAAAAAAAGGATAGCCATAACCGATAGCATTAAAACCGCAATAATCACGTAAGCTATTAAAGCAATTTGTTCTTCGTTTACTGCTTGCTCCTCTTGAGAGAATATAAAAAACCAAACGTATAACATGAATAAGTAAAAATATTAATAAACAATAAAGCAATTGATCTAAATTCTACATAATTAGAGTTTATATCATAAAAATAAGAACTAAATATAAATAATGGTATAGCACATAAATACCAAATTAATAAAGCAATACTAATATAAAAAGATGGTAATCTATAATAATCTAGCAGCTCTTCACTACGCATTAGCTCAATAAAATAAAGCACGACATAAACACTAATCACAAAACCTCCTAAAATGTAATTATAAGGTAATGATTTAACAAAAAAAGCTTCTGAAAACGTAAAAAACACAAATGCAAAGATTACATAGGTAACGAAAATAAACATTATAATGCTTTTAAAGAAAATATTAGTCATCAAGTTTGAATAGAACAAACCTATTAAACCTATAGCTAAAAATGCATATATATTATAAAGCCAAATATTATAACAAAATACGCTATTTTTTATATTTATAAACCAACTTACATCATAATTATTTAAAAGTAAATACGTATAGCTTCCAATGATTTCTACAAAAACTGTAAGCCACAAATAATAAACAAATATTCTTAAAACACTATCTTTGTTTTTTGAAAGATAATAGCTGCCTGTTATGGCAGCTATTATTTCAAATATGTATGTTAAGTAATTTTCAAAATTGGTTAATATATCTATCACATTAATTATATCTATTGAGGATAATTAGCACCTGGAGGATCACCTTGTCCTCCATGATCAAATCCAGGACCTCCAGGAATATCTGGACTTCCATCTCCTTTTTGAAGTGCTAAGTTAAGCATATTTCCTTCAGATGTCATAGGTGTACCTGTTGGCACAAATAATAAAGTGGTATAACCTGGTGTATTGCCTACAGCTGGATGAGCTCCAAGATATAATCTTACACCATCCATATTATATTTTAAATCGTTAACTTGTTTCTCAGCAATGGTTAAATAATTACGTAAATCTTCTAAAGAATACCATGATGATCTATTATCACCTCCAGGTATACCTCTAAAAATTGTATTACTAATGGTGTCATACCTTGGATTGTATGCTTGCGTTAAAGCTGTAATCTCTGCTGGGCTAATAACCCCTTTTGGTGTTGGTGTCTCTGTCATATTATCTGTAGTTTGATTGTTTACACAGTAAAAATACATGGCTAAAGCGCCAAGAATAAACCCTAAAATAATTAGTACTATTTTTTTCATAATGTATTTGTTTTGAATTAATTGCGATAGCAATGTATATAAAATCTTAATACAAAACTATTTTTTATGTTAAAATCATTCTTTTTTCCTACCAATACAGACATTTAAACGAAATTTTATTACCAATAAACTGTTGACCGAGATTATTTATAGATTTTTCAGTGAGTTGTAATACTCTAGGATATCCTCCTGTGGTTTGGCAGTCTCGCATTAAAACAATCAGTTTCCCAGAAGGTGTTAACTGTACAGTTCCAGGTAAAACCAATGATGTAATACCATCTTTTAATTCGTTTTCTATAATGTCATCAAATTGATAAGCCATCCTATTGCTATCTTTAGAAATTGTAAACTTAGTATGTAATAATTTATGTTGTGTATTATTATCCAGTTTATCAAATTCTGGCCCTATAAAAACCTCTAACTGTTGGGTTTCAAAATGGGTTTTATCAATTTTAACAGCTGAATATGAATTGCTAACATTATTACTAATCTTAGAAATTGACAACATATCACCTTTAAATAACTTATAATCTGCTGTTACACCTTTATACATACTCCGACTTCCCATTTGTATTTCAGTTTGAAAACCACCTAAAACAGCTAAATATGATCGACAACCGTATTTACATGTTCCAAATTTGAGTATATCACCTTTTAAAACTTGATATACAGTATTGGTTTTAAGAGCTCTTTCATTTAAAACAACACTCATATCTGCACCAGCAATACAAATCACAGTGTCTTGATTAAACTTTAAATGCGGACCAACAACAACACTTTCTAGTACTGCAGCATAATTAGAGTTACCTAAAATAGAATTAGCTAAAGTTGCCGAATATCTATCCATAACTCCTGAGATTGGCACACCAAACTCTTGCCAACCCATTCTACCATTATCTTGAATTGTATCGTACAAACCTGTTTTTAAAATCTCAATCATCAATCACATCGCTTTCTAAATTATAGCTTCCTTGTTTCATTTGAAAAACGACATCGTCATATTCTAATTTTGAAATAGGTACAAACTGTATTTTATCTCCAGCTTTTGCAAAACAAGGTTCTTTTTTATGAGGAAGAAATAAGTCTATTGGAGAATTACCAATAATATTCCAACCTCCTGGACTTGCGTTTGGGTAAATTCCTGTTTGCTCACCTCCAATTGCAACTGCTCCTTTTTTGACATCAAGTCTCGGACTTTTTTTCCTCGGAAAATGGAGGTGTTCATCCAATCCTCCTAAGTATAAAAAACCAGGTAAAAATCCTATAAAAAAAACAGTATAAATAGGCTTAGAATGTCGTTGGATAATTTCAGGAATTGATAGCTGTTTTGCTTCGGAAATTTCTATTAAATCCAACCCAAATTCCTCATCATAACACACAGGTATTTTAAAAAGCTTGGTTGTCATTTTTTTTACTATATTACGCTCTAAATAATGTGCTTTTAATGTTAATATTTCATCATTGACATTATCAATAGTGATACCATAAATAATTAACAACGAATTATATGCACTATTTATTTGAAGTATTAGTTTACCATTGAAACTCAAAAGCGAATTTTTAAACAACAACACATCTTTAAGAATATATTCATCAATTTCCTGAGGCCATTCTACCAAAATAGAACGTTCTGAAAAGCGTCGATATGTCAATTCAAAACCCATAAATACATCAAGATATTTCTATATTATTTTCAATTAATTTTTGCTTTAAAAAAGTCAAATTTTCCTCTACATTTTCACCATCACCATGCACACAAATTGTATCTACTTTTAACGCTACCTCTACTCCATTTCTAGTCGTTACATTTCCGCAAGAAATCATATTAAAAACATGTTTAAACATGTCATCTTTATCATGAATTAATGCTCCTGAATCAGTTCTTGAGACTAAAGTTAGATCACCATTATAATTTCTATCTGCAAAAGCCTCAAACATCACTTTCACTCCATTGTCTTGCGCTATTTCAGAAACTACAGAACCAAAAGACGCATACAAGACGAGGTTTTTATCAATATCCTTTACAACTTCAACAACAATTCTCGCTACTTCATTATCTACAGAAGCTAGATTGTACAGTGCACCATGTGGCTTCACATGATGGAGTTTTAAATTTTTCGACTCTACAACAGACTTTAAACTTTCAATTTGAGATTTCAAAATACCATACAAATCACTTGAAGACATTTTCACGTTTACCCTTCCAAAATTCTCTCTATCTAGAAACGAAGGATGTGCACCAATTTTAACTTGATGCAATTTTGCGAGCTCAATAGCATAGTTAATCGTTGGCAAATCTCCAGCATGTCCACCACAAGCAATATTACATGATGAAATTAATGGCATGAGTTGCGCCTCATTATTAAACCCTTCTCCTAAATCACAATTGATATCTATAGATTTCATTTATTTATTTTACAACAATTCAAACACTTTTAAAATACTCTTAACACCCAAAAACAGCGCTATTCCGAAGATAATAAATCCGAAAACATTTTGAATCACAGAGTTTTTATACTTCCCAAGAATTGACGATTTATTCATTACCCAAAGCAAAAATCCAGCAATTAAAGGCAACAACAACCCATTAGCTACTTGAGCAAACTTGATAATTTCGATAGATTTAAAACCAATTGAAGAAAACAGAACACCCAATCCTAAAATTAACATCCACACTAATCTAAAGTTCAAAGACCTCATATTAGAACTCCAACCCAAACAACCTGTTGCCACATAAGCCGCAGCTAAAGGCGCTGTTATAGCACTTGTTATTCCTGCCGCAAACAACCCTATAGATAAAAAATATTTAGAGTACACTCCAAACAATGGTTCTAATCCTTTTGCTAAATCTACAGCATTATTTACCTGACCATCTTTAATTGCTGCTGCCGAAATAATGATACACATAGACACAATACCTCCTAGAATTACAGCAATAATGGTATCTTTTCTAGCATATTTTAAATCTGAAGTATTTTTCCATTTCTCTTTCACCAATGACGCATGCAAAAACAAATTATATGGCACAACCGTTGTTCCTACCAATGCAATGACTGTTAATATATTATCATTTGAAAAATCTGGTGTAAACAAACCTTTTAAAATTTGCGAAAGATTAGGCTTTGTTAAAATTGCAGTTATTAAAAACGCCAAACTCATCATAACCACCAATGTTATTAGAGCTTTTTCTAAAACTCTATAATTACCAATAAAAAGCAATACAAAGGCAACAACACCAATTACAATACTCCACAAAGCACCATATCCATTAGCACTCCCAGTTAATGCTTCCAGCCCCAAAACTCCTCCACTAATGTTGCCAGCCTCATAAGCAGCGTTTCCAATTACTATTGCTGATAGAATCAAAATCACTGTTAAAACTTTAAAAAACGGATTAGAAATTTCAGTTCTAATGACTTCAGATAATCCTTTTTGAGACACAATACCTAATCGAGCAGACATTTCCTGCAATACTATTGTCGCAACCACAGACAACAACATAGCCCAAAGCAATGTAAACCCATGTGTTACACCAGCAATAGTACAAACCGTAACAGTTCCTGGCCCAATAAACGCAGCAGCAACCAAAGGTCCTGGACCAATATTTTTAAACCAGTTTTTAATCACGATCAACAGTATTTAAAGCATAAATTGCAAAACTACCTAACCAGTGACCACCTTCATAACTATCTCCAACAATACTTGGTAGCGAATAATTAATATGCTGATTTGCGATATTTTTAAGATGTTTATATTCTGGCAAATCTTTTGCAATTTCATTTAAACTCCACGCTCGAGAGAAGTTAAAACCATCTAGATGCACGAGCTTCCCATCGGTTCTATCACTTACTTTTCCTGTTTCTAATGTAAAATTTTCATCTTTTAACTGCGGAAGAAAATCGTTGAGCCACGCTTTAAACTCATCTGTTGACAATACACGCTTCATCAACGCAGCTTCTTCAAAACAAGGCGACAGAAAATCAAAACCACTTGGCTCCCAACTCAAAGGACAGCCAGCATCTGCCATATAAAAATCTTTAGCACGTTGCTCTATTAACGATTGTAATTGCTCATTTCCTAGCGTTTTTGCATAATCATAAGCAAAGGACAACCCAAAAGCTGTGTTAGCATGCTCTCCTACTCGGATTGGGTAGTTTAACTTCGGAATAAAATCAATGTATTTTTCAACAATTAAATCGGTTAACGGCTGTAAATTTGACTCTAACTCTTTAGAAATAGGATCATTCCACTTGTGCAGCTCTTCGGTTAGTTTCAATAACCAAGCCCAACCGTAAGTGCGCTCGTATGTTGCGTTATACTTTCCGAAGAAATAATCAACCTCAGCTTTTATATTTTTCTGAGACAGGTTTTCCAGCAACATCCTTTTAATCACTTCTGCATTTTCTAAATCCGGATACTGCCTCAACAAGCTTACCAAACTCCAATGTCCATGAACTGCAGAATGCCAATCAAAGCAACCATAAAACGCAGGATGCAGATCTTGAGGAGACTTCAAATCATCAGCATCACCAATGGTCTGATTAAGCTTATTTGGGTACTCTGTTTGAATACAATGAATTGGCAATTGTACTAACCTATTTGCTTCTTCTATATTGATAGTAGGTATTTTAACCCGCTCTACTTCAACTTTTTCTTTAGTATTTGTTTTTTTCTTTTCTTCGGATGTGTTGCAACTCAAAACGAGTAACACAAAGCATAATATATAATAGTTTTTCATATTATAAATTTAAGGTTTTAAATTATAATATTTGTGAAAATTCAACCCAACCAACCCTCTCGATCCATACTTCTATATTGTATAGCTTCGGAAATGTGAGAACCATTGATAGATTCTGCTGCTTCAAGATCTGCGATTGTACGAGACACCTTTAAAATCCGGTCATAAGCTCTAGCAGATAAATTTAAACGTTCCATGGCTGTTTTTAATAGTTGCATGGACGCATCATCTAATTTACAGTGCTTTCGCAAGTATTTAGTATTCATCTGAGCATTATAATGTACTTTCTCAGAGTCTACAAAACGTATGGTTTGTATTTCTCTAGCTGCTGTCACACGTTTTCTTATCTCTACAGAAGTTTCCCCTTTTCGTTCATCAGCCAATTTATCAAAAGGCACAGGAGTTACTTCTATATGAATATCTATACGATCTAATAATGGTCCAGAGACTTTACTCAAATACCGTTGCATTTCCGCAGGAGAAGAAGTTACAGGAGCATTTGGGTCATTAAAATAACCACCTGGACTTGGATTCATACTTGCGACCAACATAAATGATGATGGATAGGTCACCGTAAATTTTGCTCTAGAAATCGTGACTTCGCGATCCTCTAACGGTTGACGCATCACTTCTAGAACTTCTCGTTTAAATTCTGGAAGTTCATCCAAAAACAAAACACCATTGTGAGATAATGAGATTTCTCCTGGTTGCGGATAACTACCACCTCCAACTAAGGCAACATTTGAAATGGTATGATGCGGACTCCTAAAAGGCCTTTGAGCCATTAATCCAGTATGTTCTTTAACGCGACCAACAACCGAATGTATTTTAGTCGTCTCTAAAGCTTCATGCAGTGTCATTGGTGGCAAAATACTTGGTAATCTTTTAGCAAGCATCGTTTTTCCTGCACCTGGAGGACCAATCAAAATAATATTATGTCCACCAGCTGCTGCTATTTCCATGCAACGCTTGATACTCTCTTGCCCTTTTACGTCACTAAAATCAAACTCTGGGAAATCTAAATTTTTATAAAATTCTTCTCTTGTATTAATGATGGTCTGCTCCAACGATTCTCCAACATCAAAAAATTTAATGACTTGAGAAATATTATCAACTCCAAAAACTTCCAATCCGTCAACTATAGCAGCTTCTTTAGCGTTTTGCTTCGGAAGGATAAATCCTTTAAACCCTTCTTCCTTAGCTTTTACTGCAATGGGAAGCGCACCTCTTATAGGTTGCAAATTTCCGTCGAGAGATAATTCGCCCATAATAAGATATTTATCGATATCATCACCTTGAATTTGATTTGTTGCGACAAGAATACCAATAGCTAAAGTGAGATCATATGAAGACCCTTCTTTACGTAAATCGGCAGGCGACATATTGATAATAATCTTTTTACCTGGAATTTTATAACCATTATTTTGAAGTGCGGCTGCAATACGAAAATTACTTTCCTTAATTGCATTATCTGGAAGACCTACAAGATGGTAACCGATACCTGAATCAACGTTGACCTCAACTGTAATAGTTGTAGCCTCAACGCCAAAAACAGCGCTTCCAAAAACTTTTCTGAGCATTTATAGAATATTTCTCTAAATATAGAAAATATTCTATGATTAATTATTTCATTTCTATAAAAATTAATACAACACACATTTAATCAACACCCAAAACTACATTTGGTTGAAAATCAATTCCCCATTGTATCCCAAAAAGCGCTATGGTTTCTCCATCACTTTTGAAGTTTTTACCAAAACCTCCATTTAATGTAAATGCATTATTGATTTTATACCTGATAGAACCCATAGAACGCTCTTCATTGTCATTATTAATATCTCTTGTGATATACTCGTAACCAAAAGACAGGTTATTTAATTCAAATTCTAGTTTCGCACCATAATCCAAAGCTTCTTCTATTCTAAATTCCCCAGATTCTGGATTTATGTTAAGTCCATCACGAAGATACCTAAACACACCATAAAAATGAATATGACCATTATCTCCAATGGTTGGTGTATAAAATGCTAAATCTCCAGAAGCCCAAACACCTAATCTGCCAAAAGCATCATCTAAATCCTGACTTTTATCTCCCATAAAATGACTATAAGCTACAGCAACGTCTAGAGCAAACAAAGGCTTCCGGTTGAGCGTATTTTCAAAATCATTTACAATGGTTTTATACGTATCGAGATTGGTAATGGCTTTATTTTTTTCCGAAGCACTTAAACTTGGGTTTGCAAAAATCATAATCACTTCTTGGCTAGACATAAATTGTTCATAAGCTGAGTATTGTGACACAATTGCACTACGTTGCTCATTAGTTTTAAAAGAGAGCAATCGAGTTCTCGCTCCAACAGACACATAGCTTTGGGGATTTTCAAACACATTAAAATTACCATTCATTAGTGCCAAAGAAATTGATGCACGTTTCCAAGCATCTCCAAAAACGTTATAACATGTATAATCTTCTGGACTAGAATTAGCAGTTCTTACTGCCTTGTTTTTTTTAAGGTTATTATACTTAAAAAAATTCATATTTTCTCGCTTGACATACCAATATGGCTGAAACTCTACAGCGTAGTTATTGTTTGACAATCCATTGGAACTATCACCAGAAAACGCACTTATAGTTTGTATAGAAAATGCTTGAATATTTTCTGGCACCATAATATTTGAAGGCGTTAAATCCATCAAAATAAAGGCTGGAGAACTTGGAGGTGCTAAATTTTCTAATGCTGCAACAGGATTAGTATCCGTTTGAGCAAAAACAGTTGATGTTAGCAACAATATTAGAATTTTAAGATGTTTCATAGCGATTACGTTAACTTCAATTCACTTTCTAAAATACAGGTTTGACCTTCGTAAAAGGCACTAACTTTAAAGTTTACATCTAATGGATCTTCATCTCCTCCATTAATACTAACTTTATAAGAATCTTCAATTTGCTTGATGGCTAAGTTGAACGTATCAACATTGGGAAACGGATTAAAAAATCGACAAAAAGTCATCACTCTTAACACTTTTGATTGCACTATGTTACCACCATCTAATTGTTTCCAACCTGTTTTTTGTGTTGGATCAAATGGAGGAATAGTCGCATAAGGCGCTTGATCAGTTACAGTATGATACAAAAACGCGTAGCTCATTGGAATCGCTTCTGTAGCAATCGCAACTTTTAATTTTATAGGTTTATTAGTTCCTACTTGATATGAATCCATATAACTGATTTTTAATTTTTAAAACATTAAGATGCTAAAACATGGTCAATAACTGAATCTAAATCATGATGATGTGTAATCCCATTTAACCAAGTAGATGTCTCATCGTTATCAACAAAACTATTGAGCGCTTCTCTAACATCATGTTTGTTTGCTGCTGGAAGTTGATCAATAACCGTCTCTAAATTTTCTAATAATTGTAAAGGCGTAATGTTTTCTTCGGAAAGTTTAAAAGCCACCTTACCTGTGATATCTAAGAATTTTAAGTAATTCGCTTTCGTGGTTATAGGTGTGTTTATGTTAAGTCTATCAAACACATCTTTAGTATGACCTCTGGTTTGTGGACCTGAGAGACCATCAATAATTACAGGTTTTCCATAGATATGTTTTAAAACCATCTGAAGGTATAAAGTTTCCGATTTAGATGCTTCATTATAATCTACAGGCACACTCGTATCCACATGCCAATGATCTTGATGATTTGGATAGTTGTAGTTGAGAACGATTCCGAAGTGCTTCCGAAGAAAAGATTCTACACCTAAATACAGTTCTTTTTGATGAATAAAATTTTTGGTGACTAGCGTTTCGTTTGTCCAAAAAATAGCATCCAAATCAAAAGCAGTACCATGACCATGCTGTCCTGGTTTATTTACAAATATCCCAGCAGTTGTTACCACCTCAGGTATCCCTAAAGGACAGCTTGAAAACACCTCATCAAAAGCATTTTTTAATACTTCTAAAAAATTTGAATCTATAGAAAATTGACGTTGCTCTCCACGTGTACCATAAGGATGATTGACGAGTCTTGCATAATGCAACGGTATATTATTAATTGCGTTTATTGATTTCATATTATCTTGATTTTATTGGTTTAACAATGATTTGATTTGTTTAATTTGATCGGTAATTAGCGTACTCTGTATCACTCGATCATAATATTTTATGGTGCTTTCACTCAAATGTCTTGCCAATGTTGGTTCATAAGTTTCCCACTCAAAACCATTATCATTTATTTCTTTTTTTACTTTAGCATTTTCACGTTTTAGAAATTCGTGAAGTTTATCAATCTGGTCTTTATTTATGAGTTCACCACCAAGAAAACTTTGAACTTCATCATATTGTATTTGAAATGGCAAATAAATGGGCACATAATCAATTAATGGATTTTTACTTTGATCTCGCATGAAGGCACTTAGATAGTTTGGAATTTTATCTAAATTGAATCCGGTTTTTAAATCTGCTACAAAATTATCCTGCTCTATTTCATCAATTTTCAAATGTGTTATGTCATTTTCATCTTTAAACTTTTGAACTAAATACCAGATATAATTATTTCTACCGTTAATAATTTCAACGAAAACTTTCTTTGTTTTATTTAATGTGGAATCTTTTAGCAAATAATTATGTAAATCTAACGAGCTTAAAAGTCCGCTATTGTCTAGTGCTCCAGCATCTATATAATGACCATAGCCTTTTATCTTTGCAGCAGGACTAAGCGCAGGAAATCTATTAGTAGAAGAAATGGCTTCATAGTAAGCGATAGAATAATCATTTCGTAATTGTGATAAATTATCAGAATTATAAAATATGGTAGAATCTTGTGGATATTTCACCGAATAGAATACACCTCGTCGTCCATTAGTTTTGGCAGTATTGACAATTAATGAAGGAAAATAGCCTTTTTTATTATCAAATATTTTTGTTTTCCAATACGAATTAAAAGATAATGAGTCTAAGATCATTGCTGATTTACCTTCTAGTATATTACGATAAGTAACCATAGAATAATATGACCTGTCTTTATATTTACCAATCTTATTCAAAGGATACATTTTTCTAACCATGTCAAACCCGAAAGCCAATGCTAAATCTTTAGACGCAAAGTTCTCTCTTGCAACATGATCTATTTTTAATCCAATGGTCGCAAAATCATTTGTATGTTCTCCTCCTAATACTGAGTATAACGATACTCCCATCATTCCTCCTGATGCTCCTGAAAATGATACCGTTTGATCAAGAAACACGCCTTCCGTTTTCTTCTGAACTTCATTTAAGACTTTCATAGTCCAAATATTAGCTTTCAAACCTCCTCCATGAGCAGCTACAAAAAACAAGGGTTTATCTGTTCTATTTCTCAGATGATCTTTAAAGACATCCATTTCAAGAACACTATCGTTCTTATCTGTTTCATAAGACTGTAGTTCATGAACTTGAGTTTCCGAAGCAAAACTCAAAACACCAAGTATAATTATGACAAAAGTTGCAATAGACGCTATAAGTCTACGTCTATTTGAAAATAAATTCTGCTCATCTAATGGTACAAGATTGTGTCTGTTTTCTTGCAACACACCAGAACTGTATAAATAATTTTTTTCGGTAACATAAGGATTGTTGTCTAAGTCTTTTTTTTGAGTTTTAAAAATCGTCAACATAAAAAAGTATTTCACTAAACAAGCAATAGAATAATAGGCTACAAACACAAACGATAGCAGTATGACCATAGCGTTGGACAGCTTCCATTTATTATAAACAGCAAAATTACTATAGGTCAAAAAGAGAATCACAACTAAGAAAAACACAAAATAATACCTAAGATAACCCACACTACTACTCAAAAAATAATAGCGTTTAAAATTGACGGTTTTAGCATACACACGAAAGACTCTAAACATAATATAGAGTACTGCTAACAAAAATGTAAATATCTGGAGCAACCAATACCCATAGAGACTAAATTTTAGAGTGCTTACTAATACAATTCCTAGTATTATAACTAAACCGATACAGACAAAGAGTGTATTTACACCTCTTGTGACAAATTTCTTTTTTTGAGCTTTAACCACAGTAATAGCTTCATCACTTTTCACTTCTAACAATTTATCTTGGTACACATCAAATTTATCAAGCAGTATGATTAAAATGAGTGCAGGAATAGCACAGAGAACAAGCGTAACCAATCGTATCATTGTAACATCAAGGCCACTAAAGTATAATTTTGAATAAAAGGTTTGAAAGATGTAATAATGCCAAATAATAAAAATTACTAAGCCTAAACAATGCCTAAAAAATTTAGCTTTATAATCTTGCTTATAGTTTGGGTCTATTTTAGAAAAAATAAAAATTGCGTAACCAAACCATTTATAGGCATACCATTTATGATCATCTCGACTATCATTTATATTCTCGGCATAATAAATATATCTTGGATAATGTGAAAGTATAGACGCAAATACAGAAATAACAACAAAACAAAAAAGCAGAGATGTTTTATCACTCTCTATCATGTCTACTAAAAGTGTATTAGCTTGCTCTAAGGCTTGTACCATTAGCAAAATAAGGGTAAGAAACAAAAGACTTAAATAAGAAGACTTAACAAATTTACCAAAAGAGGTAATTAGATTATTAACAAAGTTGAGTAATCGAAGAATTGGTGTCCCTATTTTTTTGAATAACATAAATACAATTTAAAATTAGTAAACTTAATGTTGACTACTATCAAATTAATAACCTATAGGGCGATTATTAAAATCTAAATTACAAAAAAATATTGATTTTAATTTTAATAATCTGAAAAAGAGCAAAATAAACAACGAAATTGTTTTAAAAATGTTCTTCGGAAATATAAAACCTTGACTACTTTGTCTTTTCTAAACTTGGGTAAGCTGAGAGACCAAACATGAATCTTAATCTTGGAGATTATTAGCTAATTAATTTAAACCTAAAGTTCGTTCTATTCTCATACACCTCACCAGGTTGTAACAATGACGACGGAAAATTAATATGATTAGGAGCATCTGGATAATTCTGAGCTTCAAAGCATATAGCTGGAAAATCACCATAAGTCAAACCCTCTTTAAAAGAGACGTTATCAAAGTTTTTAGGCGTAAATACTACAAATGTTGGTTGATTGGTATCCACTATCATTTTAATTCCTGTGTCATCGGAAATGAGCCTTGCACAAGATACATCAGATGTTAAAATAAAGGTGTCGTCAAAACCTCTAAAATCATGTCTAGCAATAGTTTCTAATTCGTTTCTATCGACTCTAGTTTTTGAAGAATTCAATATCTCACCTGAAGGAATTGTCGTTTCAAAATCGACTTCTAGATAGCGATCACTTTTAATTTGCAGCTTATGATTGCATATGGTTCCATTTCCGTTGAGATTAAAATAAGAATGATTGGTTAAATTAACATGTGTTGGCGCATCAGTTTCTGCGCTGTAAGTGATGATAAGCTCGTTGCTTTCTAATAATTGATAGCTGACAGACACTTGTAAATTTCCAGGATGACCTTCTTCAAGGTGTTTGCTCAGGTATGTTAATTTTATCGTTGGGTTTTTGGTGCGATCTACACTTTCAATATTCCAGTATTGTTTATCAAAACCGTTAAAACCACCATGTAAATGCTCGCCTTTATGTTGAGAAAGTGCATAAAATATTCCATCAATTTTATATCCGCTTCCCGAAATTCGTCCAGCATATCTACCATTTGAGCTTCCCAAACATCTGTTTTGATTAAGATAGTCGTCTTTGAGATAATCTAAAGGTGATGATAAGCCTACTACAACATCAGTAAACTGCCCTTGTTTATTAGGCACTTTTAAACTTAGAATGGTTGCTCCAAAGTTGGAGACGTGGAGTTCCATTCCATTTGCATTAGAAATAATTGCGGTTTTAAGCGATGACATTTAGTTCATTGGTATCAAATTGCCTAACAAATTCTATGGCTCTTTTCTCGTTGTAATATACATCTCCTTTTTGAATAAATCCAACATGACCTCCAAAATCTGGCATTTCTAAAAACAGGTTTTCATTCTGTTTAGCTTCTTTTACAGGATAACATTCTGCAGATAAAAAAGAATCATTTAATGCGTTCATAACTAATGTTGGCACTTTGATATTTGGTAAGAATTGTAGACTGCTACTTTTTGTATAATAGTCATTTGCGTCTTTAAAACCATGCGCTACAGAGGTGTAAAATTCATCAAATTCTCTTAAAGTTTTTATTTCATTTAAGTCTTTATCTTTTAGAATACCAGGGAATTGTATTTTTTTAACTTTTAATTTATCCAGCAAATGTTTTCTAAATCTAATCGCGAATGCTTTATTCTTAAGTTTATGCAATTCGGTAGCAGAACCATTAAGATGAACAGGTACAGAAATGGAGATGGCTGCTTTTATTTGCTTAGGAATTATTCTGTCTTCGCCTAAATATTTGAGTGTAACATTTCCGCCTAAACTAATGCCTTTGATATAAATTTTTGAATATTTTTTTTCCTGAATACAATGGTTGACAACATCATCTAAATCATCTGTTGCTCCAGAATGATAACTGTGATAAAACCGATTTCCCTCACCACTACAACCTCTAAAATTCACACAAACTGCATCAATTCCGTTTTGATTAAACACTTTTGCGGTTCCTGTAACGTATGGTCGTTGTGCATGACCTTCTAATCCATGAAGGAGAATAATAACCGAATCTGATTTTTTGCTTGTGTTGAGCTCAGCCGAAGTATCAGCATAACTCCAATCTAAATCTAGAAAATCGGCATCACGAGTTTCAATCCGCTCGCGAGATTGTTCTAGTGTCACTTTTCTTATTAATCCAGAATATATGGTAGATACGAATCCGTTTCTAAATTGAAAAGCAGGTTTAAAAGTTGATTTTAGGATTGGCATTATTTACTGTGAAGTTGTTTGTTGTTTAGTTGTGTTTACTCGGTTGTGATTTTCTTGCAAAGGCGCAAATTCGCAAAGTGTTATGGGATTACTCTCATTTATTTACTCTTTTCTCTTTACTCTTTACTCTTTACTCTTTACTCTTTACTCTTTACTCTTATGGTATTATTAGGTCTGTAAATTTAAAATCTTTACCATTAAATAACCCTTTATCACTCAATTTTAACGATGGAATCACCAACAAAGCCATAAATGACAACGTCATGTAAGGTGCATTTAAAGAACTTCCCAATTGTTTTGCCATCTTATCAAGCTCTGCGTAGGCTTTACCAATGGTTTCACCATCCTGATCACTCATAATTCCTGCAACTGGCAATGGAACGATTTTATTAAGATCCTGATCTTCATCAGGATGAACTGCACAAATGCCACCTTTATTTTCAATAATGAGATTAACCGCTTTGCAAATCATCTCATCACTCACTCCTACAGCTATTATATTATGAGAATCATGACCTACGGAAGATGCAATTGCTCCTTTTTTAAGTCCGAAATTTTTAATAAAAGCCATTGCTGGTTGATCGTTATTATAACGGTTAACGACTGTCATTTTTAGAATATCGTTTTCAGTATTTGAAACAAAGTTTCCGTTTTCTATCGTTGCTTCCTCAATTAATTCATTTGTGACCAATTGACCTTCTAAAGCTTCAATAACGCGTATTTTTTTTGCTTCTGCTTTTTCTGAAACAACTTTAAAATCGGATACTTCCTTTTTTGACGTATTAAAATTATTTAAATTTTTGAAAGCAATAGTTTGAAGTTTAGAATTTCCGTGATCACTAACCAACTCACCATTTATATAGGTTTGAAGGACTTTGAAAGCTTTCAAATCTTCAACAATAATGCAATCAGCTTCATCACCTTCCTGCAATAATCCAACGTCTAAATTATAATGCTCAACAGGATTTATACAAGCTGCTTGCAACACTTTAAAGACATCAATCCCTTTAGCTACTGCTCTTGCACATAACTTATTAATATGATCGATAATCAAATCATCTGGATGCTTATCATCACTACAAAACATCATATTTTCAAAATGCTCTGGCAATAAATCAATTAAAGCTTCAAAATTCTTAGCAGCACTCCCTTCTCTAATGAGAATTTTCATGCCTTTTTGAAGTTTCTCTAAACCTTCCTCATAAGTAAAACACTCGTGATCTGTAGAAATTCCAGCATTGATATATTTTGTAATATCATCTCCAACAACACCTGGAGCATGACCATCAATAGGTTTATTATAGTGTTTTGCCCATTCTATTTTTTTGAGCACCTCTTCGTCATCAAATAAAACGCCTGGATAATTCATCATTTCGGCCAAATATTTGATATCTGGATTTGCCATGAGTTGTTTAATCCCATCAGAATCTATAACAGCTCCAGCAGACTCAAAACTCGTTGCAGGAACGCAAGAAGGTGCTCCAAAATTGAATTTAAAAGGTGTTTGTTTTCCGTTTTCTATCATGAAGTTGACACCTTCAATCCCTAAAACATTGGCAATTTCATGAGGATCTGATACGGTTGCAACTGTACCATTATTGACTGCTATTCTCGCAAACTCTGTTGGCACCAACATAGAGCTTTCAATGTGAATGTGTGCATCTACAAAACCTGGAAGAATGTAATGATTGACATCATGTTCTTTCGCTTCTATACTCTTAATTTTCCCTTCGGAAATTGTAATTATACCTTTGAAGATGCGTTTGTTTTTTATGTCGACTATTTGTCCTTTAAGTATGTTCATTTATAATTATTAATTAGATTCTTCAATCGTACCTCCTTCTGAATGACAATGCTCATGTCATTTAGAGTGCAAAGAAGAATCTCTAATTTAATTCAATCTTTAAAATATTGGTTGTCTTGTCTGTAATTTTAAATCGTTCATCTGCTCTACGATTGAGAACCCAAACAACTTTTTCTTCGGAAATGAGCAACCAGACATTTTCTTTGTCTATTAAAGACATTTTCTCATCTTTAAAATACTTGCTGAGTTTCTTTTTCCCTCTCATTCCCAATGGATAAAAAACATCGCCTTCTTTCCATTTCCTAATTTCTAAAGGGAATTTTAATTGGTCTCTATCTACAAAAATGACGTTTGTTCTTTTTCCGAAAATAGCATCTGCCTCGTCGAAGAATAAGATTCCTGCAGGTGTTTTTATTTTTTTATCAGTTGCTTTTATTTTAAGAGATTCTTCGCTTCGCTCTGAATGACATTCGTCTCCAGCATTCAAATCTGTTAAAATAAGATGTTCTCTATCTTTTACTAACCTATATTCATTTGAAAACACTTGTTTTCCAGATTGTGCATCTAGTAAATTAACGATATCGTCCCATTGTGTAAAACCGTAAGAATGGAAAATTCCATAAAGATAAGCTCTTGGATTCTTAACGTTTTTGAATTCAGAAATTTTAAACTTCAATTGTTGTCCGTCAAACGGTTCAATTGCTTTTTCTGATAAAACAATTAAACTTTCAGCTACAATATCTGCAGTATCATTAAGATTATCCAAAGTAGTTTTGAAATTTTGAAGCACATTTGGATTGGTTTCTTTCAAAACCGGAATCACGTGATGACGTAACTTATTCCGAAGATATTTATCTGATGCGTTGCTACTATCTTCTCGCCATTTTAATGTATTTGATTTAGCATAGCCTACTAATTCTTCTCTAGAAAATGGTAACAAAGGTCTCACGATATTATCATTAATTTCAGGAATCCCAGTTAATCCGCTCAATCCTGTTCCTCTGGTAAGATTGATTAAAAAAGTTTCAAGATTATCATCTGCATGATGTGCAGTTAAAATATAATCGAAGTTTAAACTTTCAGCTACATCAAAAAACCAATTGTAACGTAATTCTCTAGCTGCTACTTGCGTAGACAATTTGTGCTGTTTAGCGAATTCTTCCGTAGAAAAACTTTCAATAAACACTTCTAATTCTAGGTTCTCTGCTAATTCTAGAACAAATTCTTCGTCTCCATCACTTTCGTTTCCTCTTAAATTAAAATTACAATGTGCCAAAGACATATTGAGATTTAATTGATGACATAAATGTGTTAATACCACACTATCTAATCCACCAGAAACGGCGATTAAGAGTTTGCTTTCTTTTAAAAATGACAGGTTTTTAGCGATATGATTACTGAAGATGTCTTGCACAAATCAAAGATAAATCTTTAAAGTGAATTTCACTTTAGTTCTTATGCTAATATTATTTTCTGTGCTTTAAAGCATCTTCTGGTGTTGGAACAAAGTGTCCTTTACCTCCTGCTCTATCATCATCAAAAGTAGTAGGAATATCATCGTTTACTGTTCGTTCGTGCCATGTTAAACTTTCTGTTCCGTCATCACGTTTAACCATAGTGATACAGTCTTCTACTGGGCAAACTAAAGAGCACAAATTACAACCAACACAATTTTCCTCAATAATACTCGGTATTCTATTTGTTAAATCAATTGGCAATGCAATTGCTTGATGAGCACCATCATCACAAGAAATATAACACAAATCACAGCCAATACATTTATCTGGATTAATTTCTGCAACAACTTTATGTTTTAAGTTTAAATGTTTCCAATCAGTCACATTTGGTAAGGCTTTACCTGCAAAATCATAAATTGTTGTATAGTTTTTTTCTTCCATGAATTGACGCAAGCCAGCTTCCATCTCTCTAACAATTCCGAAACCATAATGCATGACAGCAGTACACACTTGAACCGAAGTTGCACCAAGCAATATAAATTCAACAACATCACGCCACGTTTCAATACCTCCAATACCAGATAATGGTACTTTGCCAATTTCGGGATGTTGTGCCAAATCTTTAAGCATATGCATTGCTATTGGTTTTACTGCAGGACCACAATAACCTCCATTTGTTCCTTTGCCATCGACAATTGGATAAGGCGCATAAGAATCTAAGTCAATACCAACAATACTTTTGATGGTATTAATTAATGAAATAGAATCCGTTCCACCTTGAACTGCAGCTAAACCTGGATCTGTAATATGAGAAATATTAGGTGATAGCTTTGTGATTACCGGAATATTAGCAGCTTCTTTAACCCATTCAACAATAGTCTTTAACACTTCTGGTTCTTGCCCTACAGCAGAACCCATACCTCGTTCACACATCCCATGAGGACAGCCAAAATTTAGTTCAATACCATCTGCTCCAGCGTTTTCAACATCTTTAATGATTTGTTCCCATTCTGATCTACTTTCCACCATTAGAGATGCGATAACTGCATGATCTGGAAAATATTTTTTGACCTCTTCTATTTCTCGAAGGTTATCAGCCAAAGGCCGATCTGTAATCAATTCTATATTATTGAAACCCATCATTCTGGTATTTCTATAATTTACAGAGCCATATCGACTTGAAACATTAACCACAGGAACTCCAAGGGTTTTCCAGACCGCTCCTCCCCAACCAGCATCAAAAGCCTTCATTATTTGATATCCTGAATTTGTTGGTGGTGCTGATGCTAACCAAAATGGGTTTGGTGCTTTTATACCTCCGAAATTTATTGATAAGTCGATCATGTTTTTGTGTTATGAGTTTATAATAGGTCTCGACTGCGCTCGACTAGACAATATTTTGTCTCCTCGAGCGCAGTCGAGAGGTTAATTTTTATTTATTCAACCAGTTATGAATTCCTTGTGCTGCCATTTTACCATCATAAGCTGCATTTACAACTTCTGCTCCTCCATTTACAGCATCACCTCCTGCAAAATATTTTGGGTTGGACGTTTGAAATTCATGGTTGACTTTAATTCTTGTTTTAGCATCTATATCTAAGTCATCTATCATGTTATACAAATCACCTTGCTTTGCTTGACCTGTTGCTTTAATCACCATATCACAACGCACAACAAATGTATTATTCATATTGGTTTTTAATTTACCATCAACCATTTCAGTTTTAGCAAATTTGACACCTTCCACTTTACCATTTCCAGTAATAGCAATTGGAGTTACATTGAATAAACTATCGACTCCAGCACTGATGGCCAAATCATATTCAAATGGATATGCTCCCATTCTTTCTTTTGAGTTCCTATAAGCCAGAACCGTTTTACGAGCTCCCATTCTTGCAACTTCAGAAGCTGCATCCATAGCTGTATTTCCTCCTCCTAGTACGACAACCTTAGCTGGTACCTTGACTTTATGATGTTTCATTTTCAGCTCTTCAATAAACTCAACAGCACCAATAACACCTTTTTTATCTTCACCATCTAAACCAAGATATCTAGTTGCTCCTAAACCAACACCTACAAAGATGGCATCATATTTTTTTTCCAGAGCCTCTAATTCCTCTTTTGAATTGATTGCAGTATTATATTTAATATTAAAACCAAGTTGCTTCTGGAGGTATTCCACTTCTTTCAACACTTCTTCATTTGTGATTTTGTAAGGCGCTATTCCGTAGACCGTTAAACCTGAAGGTTTTCCTTTCGCTTCATAAATATCAACGTTATAACCTAAAGTTCTAGCTTCACAGGCACAAGCTATTCCTGCTGGACCAGCTCCAATGATTGCAATCTTTCTACCGTTGGGTTCACCAACTTTGAAAATCACTTTTTCAGCATCAATGGTTTTGTTGGTTGCATAATTCTGAAGTCTTCCTATTTGAATTGGTGGCACATCTTGATGATTATAAACACATGCTCCTTCACACAACACACCAGTTGGACAAACGACACCACAAGCATTTCCTAACCAATTAGAATCAAAAATAGTTTTGGATGCTCCTGTTATATTATCCGTATGAATCTGTTTAATAAACAAAGGAATATCAATACTCGTTGGACATGCCTGAATACAAGGTGCATCATAACAGAACAGACAACGAGACGCTTCGTAAAAGGCTTCCGTATCATTCATCAAAGGTTTTTTCTGCTTGAAATTCTTATCGAATTCAGCTTTTGAATTTGGTCTTTTATATTCTGCCATAGTTTAATAATATGTATTCGATTGACTAATATATCTAAGTGTCTAATTTTAATATGCTGTCTCCTCGAGCGCAGTCGAGAGGTTTTTAATAGGTCTCGACTGCGCTCGACCTGACAGTAATTACAAATCTGTTAATCTACCATACGTTTCTGGTCTTCTATCTCTATAAAATTGCCAAGTAGAACGCACTTCTTCAATTAAATCTAAATCAAATTCAGCGACTAATAACTCATCATCATCACGAGAGGCTTCAGCGAAAATTTGTCCGCGAGGATCTACAAAGTATGATTGTCCGTAGAACTTCCCTAGATTCCAAGGTTTCTCTTCACCTACACGATTGATACAACCCATAAAATAACCATTTGCTGCTGCATGTGCTGGTTGCTCTAATTTCCATAGATACTCACTTAATCCAGCAACAGTTGCAGACGGATTATAAACAATCTCTGCTCCATTTAAACCTAAGCATCGTGCTCCATCAGGAAAATGCCTATCATAACAAATGTAGACGCCAACTTTTGCATATTTAGTTTGAAACACTGGATAACCCAAATTTCCTGGTTTAAAGAAGAATTTCTCCCAAAACCCAGTTGTATGTGGAATATGATTTTTTCTGTACTTTCCTAAATAGGTTCCATCAGCATCAATGACTGCAGCAGTATTGTACAACACACCAGGAGATTCCTTTTCATAAATTGGAACGATAATCACCATATTATGCTTCTTCGCAAGTACTTGCATTTTTTCAGTGGTTGGTCCAGGAACTGACTCAGCAGACTCGTACCATTTTTTATCTTGTCCAGGACAGAAATATGGTGTATTGAATATTTCTTGTAAACACAATATTTGAACACCTTGTCGTCCTGCTTCTTCAATGTATGGAATATGCTTATCATACATCGCATCCATAATTTCTTTAATTGTTCCCTCTCCTTCTGTCATTGGAAGACTCATTTGTATCAATCCTGATTTTACTTTTCTTGGCATAGTTGTTTGTTTTAAATAGGTCTCGACTGCACTCGACCTGACATTTGTTTATTATGATGTCATTCAGAGCAAAGCGAATAATCTCTGTAATTATGAGATTCCTCATCGTTCGTTCCTCTCTCAGTCGGAATGACAAATTAAATTTATATCACTGTTTTTGACGTTTGTCCACGAGGAATAAATTGTCCACTTCCTGCAGATAATTTACATTCTTCATTTTCAATAGCCACTTTTCCTCTTAAAATGACCGTTTCTGTTTTTCCTGTTATGTTCATTCCTTCATATCCTGAATAATCACAATTCATATGATGTGTTTCTACGGAAATTGTATGTTTTTTATTAGGATCGAAAATCACAATATCCGCATCGCTTCCTATCGCTATAGTTCCTTTTCTAGGATACATTCCAAAGATTTTTGCAGCGTTAGTCGAACTTACTTCTACATATTTTGTTAATGAGATTTTTCCTTTCTTTACACCTTCAGAATACAACAACTCCATACGATGCTCAATTGCTGGATGCCCATTTGGAATTTTAGAAAAATCATCTTTTCCCATTTTCTTTTGTTCCCACATAAACGGACAATGATCTGTTCCAACCACTTGAATCAAGCCTTGATTAATTCCAGACCATAAAGCGACCTGATCTTTCTTTTCTCTAAGAGGCGGACTCATCACCCATTTTGCGCCTTCAAAATCATTTTCATAAAGAGACGCATCCAATACCAAATACTGAGTACAAGTTTCTACAAAGACTTTTTGATTACGTTGCGTTGCTTTTCGGACAGCATTTAAAGCGCCTTCACAAGTCATATGCACAATATATCCAGGACAACCTGTATAGTTTAGCATGTCTGCAAAACGTGCTGATGCTTCCGCTTCAGTAACTTCTGGTTGTGACAAATAATGATATAATGGTGCTGTGTTTCCTAATGCTTTATTTTTAGCGATTAAAGAATCAATCATATCTCCATTAGTAGCATGAACAGTAACTAAACCTCCATGTTCCTTAACTACTTTCATTAACTGAACCATTTGCCCATCATCAATCATCAAAGCACCTTTATAAGCCATAAACGTTTTAAAAGACGAAACACCTTCCTCTTCAATCATTTGAACCACTTCTTTAGCAACCTCATCATTAAAATCGGTTACAGCCATATGATACGAATAATCACCAATCGCTTTTTGAGATTTCTCTTGCCAAGTTTTTAATGCGTTATGAAGCGTATCGCCTTGAGTTTGTAGAATGAAATCAATCACCATCGTTGTTCCACCATGCAAAGCAGCTCGTGTTCCCGTTTCATAGTCATCACTAGAATAGGTTCCCATAAACGGCATATCGAGATGTACGTGAGGATCAATTCCTCCTGGAAACACTAACTTATCAGTGGCATCAATAATTTTATCAGCCTGATAATTTAAGTTTTTTCCGATAGCTACAATTTTTTCGCCTTCAGTATATACATCAGCAATATAACTTTCAGAAGCCGTTACAACACGACCATTTTTAATTAGTATAGACATTTTTAAATATAAGTGGTTACTGAATAATTAACTCAATTAAGTAATTACTCAATGTTGGTTTATTTTAATTTAGTTTCACTTTGGTTTTCTTCATTAATACATAATACAACACAAAAGATACGGTAAATCCTGAAAACCAAGAAATTGCATAGAGCGAACTCATAGCAGGAATCCATTTTCCTCCAATGGCAATAAATGCTCCAATGAACAATGCGATTATTGCAGCTTTATTAATACCACTTCCACCGAAAGCATAAATTCCATTCTCTTTATATAAATCAGCAAGCTGAATTTCTTTCTTTCTTATCAAATAATAGTCACAAACTAAAATTGCCAAAACAGGTCCTAAAACCGCACTAACATCAATTAATAAACCTTGAATTTCATTTAATAACAACCATGGACATATTAATATTCCTATAACTCCAGCAATAAAACCTCCACTTCTAAAACTTATCTTTTTAGGAAATAAATTTGAAAACGCATTCGCCGGAGCTATCACATTGGCCGCAATATTAGTACTCAGAGTTGCGATGATCATAAAAATTTGAGCAATGACAACCACCCAAACACTATCAAACTTTGCAAGAAGCGCAATTGGATCCCAAGGTGCATCATCAGCAATTAGGATATCATCAAAATTTATAATGGCTGCACAGGTTACAAAAATGCCAACAAAAGAGTACAGCATCATAGTTCCAGGCAATCCTATAAATTGACCTTGCACTTGTGCTTTTTGAGATGATGAATACCTCGTAATATCTGCAATACTCAAAGACATCGTTGCCCAAAATCCGAGCATTGCAGTGAGCCAGATTAGATACTTCCAAATTTTATCTCCAAATGAACTTTCACCTACTCTAGTGGTTACATCAACAATTGAAGATGTTGACTTCGTATTTCTCAACTGAATCTGATATACATCAGTTTCGTTTAAGTTTCCTATTGAAACATCTTTTCCAGACAAGGTATTCCACCCTAACTCATTTCCGTTAAGAAAAAGTTGATACTCTTTAGCTTTAGGAACACCTTCTTTATCTTTAATAGGATTGATATGAATAAAGTTCTTTTTAACAGCTTCATCGTTATGATACATTTCGGCAACTGGAACTTCTAATTGATTTCCTTGTTCTAAAACAATTCCGAATCCTCCAGCATTACTATAACCCCAACCTATCAGGATCAAGCCCATAACAATCAATATTGGCGCGGAAAACTCTTCAAGCCATTTAATACTTTCTGTTCCTTTCCAAATGAAATACATGTTAAGAATCCAAAATATTCCGAAGCATACAAATTGTCCGATAGACAAGCCTATTGCTGGATCATTACCTGAAACAGCGATAAAAATAGAATACAAAGCCATTCCACCTAACCACGTATTAACTCCAAACCAGCCACAAGCCACCAACCCTCTAATAACTGAAGGCAAATGAATTCCTTTGATGCCAAATGATGATCTTCCAATAACAGGAAAAGGCACACCATATTTCACACCAGCATGACCATTGAGCACCATAGGAATGGTGATGATTAAATTCGCAAGTCCAATTATAATTAAAGCTTCATACCAATTTAATCCTGATTTAATCATGTATGAAGCCAAGAGATACGTAGGTATACACACTGCCATTCCAACCCAAATAGCAGCCAAATGCCATTTCGTCCAAGTTCTTTGACTTGATGGTACAGGCGCTAAATCATCACTATATAATGGTGAATTAGAAACGTCTTCATGTAATTCTACAATATCTTTATTCAAATTAATTTTATGTGCTTTTAATATTTTATAATTTCGTTTTATATAATGAGATTCCTCGTCGTTCGTTCCTCACTTTGTCGGAATGACAATTAATTACAATATTCGTCAGCTATAGTAATAGCTTGAGAGATGATTTGTAAACCTTCATCGACTTCTTCTTTAGATACATTTAAAGGAGGCGCAATAAAAATCCAATTCCATCGTACAAACGTGAACATACCAAGTTCTCTAATTTTCGCAGCCATTCTGTTAGTTGCCTCCATTTCATTAGGCTTCGCGTTCCATGGTGTTGTTGGTTCTTTGGTATTTCTATTTTTAACGAGCTCAATACAACCTAATAATCCTGTGTTTCTAAAATCGCCAATAGATGGATGTTTTGCTTTTAATTTTTCAACTTCGGCTTCGATATATAAACCCATTTCAGCTGCACGCTCAACCAGATTTTCTTCTTCAATAATTTTAATATTTTCTAATGCAGCAGCACATAAAGTTGGATGCGCAGAATACGTCAACCCAATAACCATAGGATGCTCATTAAAATGCTCCGCTATTTTATCTGTAACCACAACACCTCCAAGTGGCAAATAACCAGAAGTCAAGCCTTTAGCTAAACACATAAAATCTGGTGTTACATCATGATGATCAATACCAAACATTTTTCCTGTACGACCAAAACCACTCATGACCTCATCATCAATCATCATAATTCCGTACTTATCACAAAGTTCTCTAACTCGTTTCAAGTACATTGGAGGATATTTCAAACATCCTGACGAACCAGATTCCCCTTCAAATAAAATGGCAGCAATACTATCTGGATTTTCAAATTGAACAATACGTTCTAAATGTGCTAAAGCACGTTCGCCACATTGTTCTATAGAATTAGAATTCCAAGGACAACGATAGGCATAAGGATTTTCAACATGAACCACATTTGGCATCGCTTGACTATCGACTGGAAACCGTCTAGGATCTCCTCCTGCAGTCATTGCTCCATAAGTGGCGCCATGATACGCTCTATAATGTGTAATGATTTTATGTCGACCAGTGTACATTCGAGCCAATTTGATCGCATTTTCAATGGCTTCAGCTCCACCTAGTGTAAAGAATGTTTTTGTTAAGTTTCCAGGTGTTATTTCAGCAATCTTTTTCCCAAGTTTACCTCTAACATCTGTTGCCATTCCTGGATAGACATAACTCACTTCTTTCATCTGATTAGCAACAGCTTCCGTAATTCGCTGGTTACCATGACCTATATTAACATTCATCAATTGTGATGAAAAATCTAAATACTTTTTTCCATCTCTATCATAAATATAAGACCCTTTAGCATGTGATGCATTTATAGGATTTAGTCCACCTTGTTTTGCCCAAGAAAATAAAGTGTAGTCTAGATTATCTTTGACTATTTGTTGATTATTCATTTAGTTAATTTGAAAGATCCTTCGACTTACTTTGTAAGCTACTTTTAATGAAAATATATTTCATTTCAGTAATGCCCAGGATGATATTAAATATTCTATTGTTTTTTATGAGATCCCAAACATTATTTTCATTCTTCAAATAATTTCGGGATAAGCGACTATTACGGTTTTGTATACAAAACCATGTATCTGCTTAACTCATCCAATTGGTTTGTGCTTCAGGATTCCACTTGGTTGTGGTCTTTTTATTTTGCGTCCAGAACTCAATAGAACTACGTCCTGTAATATCACCAACACCAAATTTTGATTCATTCCAACCACCAAAAGAAAAAGGTTCACGAGGTACAGGAACTCCAATATTAACACCAATCATTCCAGCACTAGCACGATCCATAACCTGCTTTGCCAATCCACCACTCTGAGTAAATACAGCAGCAGCATTTCCATAGTTAGAACCGTTTTCTATTGCAATAGCTTCATCTAAATCTTTCGCGCGAATAATTGAAATTACTGGTCCGAAAATCTCTTCTCTAGCCACTGACATATCTATCGTGACATAATCTATAATTGTTGGTCCAACATAATAGCCACCTTCTTTTCCAGGAACCGTTGTATGCCTTCCATCCAATAAGATTTTAGCGCCATTTTTTTCAGCTTCATCAATATAACCTTCAATACGTTTTTTTGATTCTGCAGTAATAACAGAACCTAAATTATCTCCAGGAATAATCGCTTTCGCTTCTTCAACCATACGATCAATAATATGCTGTACATTATCTACACCAACCATAACTGAAGCTGCCATGCAACGCTGACCAGCACAACCAGCCATTGATGCAACAACATTTGATGCTGTCATTTCTAAATTTGCATCAGGCAAGACGATTAAATGATTTTTAGCGCCTCCTAAAGCAACGCATCGTTTTAAATTAGACGTTGCTCTCTTATAAACAATTTTTGCAACTTTAGTAGAACCGACAAATGAAACCGCTTCAATATTTGGATGATCACAAATTGCTTCAACGACTTCTTTTCCTCCATTTACGATATTAAACACACCATCCGGAAGTCCAGCCTCTTTAAGTAATTCTGCCATTCGAACTGTACTCATAGGCACTAATTCTGAAGGTTTCATCACCATAGTATTTCCTAACACCAAAGCATTTGGCAAGGTCCAATGTGGTACCATATTTGGAAAATTGAAAGGTGTAATAGACGCAACAACACCAAGTGGTTTACGCTCAATTCTACATTCTACGCCTTTACTTACTTCTTGTACTTCATTAACCACTATTTGTGGCATTGAGACTGCAAACTCACACAATTCCATACTTTTTTCAACCTCAGCTTTTGCTTCACCATAGGTTTTTCCATTTTCGAGTTGCACTAGTTTTGTCAACTCATCCATATTTTGCTCTAAAAGACTACGATATCTAAAGAAGATTTGAACACGCTCTTTAAGGGTCATTCCTGACCATTCAGGAAATGCTTTTTTTGCCGCTTGTACAGCTGCATCTACATCTCGAGTTGTAGATAATGGAATTGAAGAAATTTTTGAACCATCTAACGGACTTAAAACATCCATTGAATTTTGACCATTTCTCTCAAATTTACCATTGATATAATTTTTTACTTCGGAAAGTGTTTCACTTACATTCGACATCAGCTTATCAGATTAATTTTAATTAATATTTGAACAAAAAAGAAGAATGCTATAAAAACCATATATTAGAACTGACGGTTTTTAATCACACTCTAATCAAATATATGAAATATATATTAAAACACTGATTATATTAAGAAGTCTATAATTTTTTAAAAATAACACTGAATAATTCCTAATTTATAATACTTGCTATCTTAAGAAAAAAACGATATGATTTAAATAGAATCAGAGTTAGAAACTTTATTATTTTAGGTTCTCATGCAATCCCGAAAGCTTTCAGGAGCAAAGTCGCAAAGCTGTACGCATTTACACTTATTAAAGCATAAAAAAAATAATTAGACATTTACGTCTCTGTAATTTTATGAGGCATTACATCAGTTTTCCAAAACTTCACGCATCGCCTTAGCTTTAACCAAACACTCCTCATATTCTTTTAGAGGCTCGCTTTTAGCAGTAATGGCTCCACCTACAGAATACGACACATACTTATTAGTTTCATTATATAAAATACTTCGTATCACGACATTAAAATCAAAATCATCATCTGGTGAGAAATAACCAACTGCACCTGAGTAGAGTCCGCGTTTTGTTTCCTCCAAAGCCTCAATAATTTTCATTGCCGAAATTTTTGGAGCACCAGTCATGCTACCCATTGGAAATGTCGTTTTGATTATATCTACAGGATGTGTTGACGCATTTACTTGAGATGTTACTGTAGATATCATTTGATGCACTTGATCAAACGTATAGACTTTGCAAAGCTCTTCTACTGTCACACTCCCTTTAGTGGCTGTTTTAGAAAGGTCGTTTCTCACTAAATCTACAATCATAACATTTTCACTACGTTCTTTTATATCTTCGGAAAGGTGCTTAATCAAAGCCTCATCTTCTTGTTTATTTGTAGAGCGTTTTGCAGTTCCTTTTATAGGTTGCGATGTGATTTTTAAACCTTCCTTTTTGATGTAACGCTCAGGTGAAGCAGATAGTAGGTATTTATCATAAACTCTCATAAACGTTGCAAAAGGTGGCTTTGAAATTGCATTTAGTTTTTTATAAGTTTCTATAGGATTGATTGTGGTATCCTCTGCATAAAATTCCTGACAAAAATTAGCTTCATAAATATCGCCTCGATGAATATGAGACAACATCGTATTGAGTTTGTTGAAGTATTCGTCTTTGTGGATTCTTAATTTTATTTTGATGTTGTTTTCTTGCTTCTCGACTACGCACGAAGTGACAGTTGATTTTATTTTTTTCAAATCATTATCTAACTCTTCTTCAACAAAGTTGAGATAATGCGTTTCCAGCACATTTCCGCGGAGAAAAAAAAGCTTTTTAGGTTGAAAGAAAAAGAGATCTGAAAACCCTAATTCATCATGGTTATTAGAAGTTAGTCGTTCTACATCATTTTTGAGATCATAAGTTAAGTATCCAAAAATCCAATCGTTGGTTGATGATTGATATTCTTTAAGTTGGTTGAACGCATCAAAATAATCGGTTTGAAAAATTGTAAATGCCTCAACTGCTAAAACAGCATCATAAGACGTGTGCTTTTGAGCATAGTCATTACTATCTAACCATACAACTTCATCAAATTGCTGACTCCAATTAAGGAGCTGCTTTTTGAAAGTTTCGGGATTGGAAATATGATGTGTTTTAACGTGTCTCAATCGTGCTAAGTTATGAAAAACAAATTTCCGAATTAATGTGGTGACTGACAAGTATAATATTCCGAAGTAAAAAATTATCTTTGCACCATGGAACAACAAACCACTTTTACCGATTTAAATTTAAATACACCTTTATATAATGCTTTAGGTGATTTAGGTTTTGAGTACCCAACACCTATACAAGCACAAGCATTTAATATTGTGTCGTCTGGAAAAGACGTGGTTGGTATTGCTCAAACTGGTACAGGTAAGACATTTGCCTACATGTTACCTATTTTACGTCACTTAAAATTTTCTACTCAAGAAAATCCAAGAATTTTAATTTTGGTACCTACGAGAGAATTAGTTGTGCAAGTTGTTGATGAAATAGAAAAGTTAGCTGCTTACATTAACATAAGAGTGTTAGGTGTTTATGGTGGAACCAATATCAACACACAAAAACAAGCGATTGCAGAAGGTCAAGATATTATTGTTGCCACTCCTGGTCGTCTTTTTGATTTGGCTGTGAGTCGTGTTTTACAATTAAAATCTATTCAGAAATTGGTTATTGATGAAGTTGATGTGATGCTAGATTTAGGTTTTAGACATCAATTGCTCAACATTTTTGATATTTTACCTCCTCGTCGACAAAACATTATGTTTTCGGCAACGATGACACAAGATGTTGATGATTTAATTGTAGATTTTTTCAAGAAGCCAGAGAAAGTAACCATTGCGGTTTCTGGAACACCTTTAGATAATATTGAGCAAGAGCGCTATGATGCAGCTAATTTTTACACCAAAGTAAATCTATTAGAACATTTGCTTCATAATACACAAACGTATAATAAAGTCCTCATTTTTGTGGCTTATAAACGTATGGCAGATTTGCTATTTGAACAATTAGAAGAATTATTCCCAGAGCAATCCTGTGTGATTCACTCTAATAAAACTCAAAATTACAGATTGCGAAGTATTGAGCAATTTAGAGCTGGTGAAAATAGAATTTTAATTGCTACAGATGTCATGGCTCGTGGATTGGATATTGAGAATATTAGTCAGGTGATCAATTTTGACACACCTAAATATTCTGAAAATTATATGCATAGAATTGGTAGAACTGGTCGTGCAGAAAAACCAGGTCATGCGATTACTTTTTCAACAAAAGATGAACAAGAATCTATAGAAAACATTGAAGCTTACATGGATATGAAAATCAAATTACTTGATTTTCCTGAAGATGTAAAAGTTTCTAAAGAGCTTATTGAAGAAGAACGACCTCAAATACGAGAACATAATAATCCAATCAAGAAAAGAGATTTAGATGCTCCTGGACCTGCTTTTCATGAAAAGAAAGACAAGAACAAAAAGGAAAACCTTGGAGGTTCTTACAAATTTAAAATTGCAGCAAAATATAAGAAGCCTAAAACAAGAGGTGATAAGAATTATAATAAGCGGAATAAGAAATGAGTTTGCAGTTCCATTGTTGTGGGTAAAAAACAGTTCTCAGTCGCAGTCACAGCTTGCAGTAGCACTTTTGTGGGTAAAAAATAGCTCTCAGTCGCAGTCGCAGTTTGCAGTTGTGCTGTTGTGGGTAAAAAATAGCTCTCAGTCGCAGTCGCAGTTTGCAGTTGCGCTGTTGTGGGTAAAAAATAGCTCTCAGTCGCAGTCGCAGTTTGCAGTAGCACTGTTGTGGGTGAAAAAGTGTTCAGTGTTCATAAACAAAACAATAAATCTCTCAATTAAATTATAATGAAATATTCTTTTTTAATCCTGTTTTTCATGGTTTTCAATTTCAGTTTAAATGCTGAAACTCCTCCTCCTGTTTGGGGACAAACTGGACATCGGGTGGTTGGTGCTATTGCTGACAATTATTTAAAAGGTAGCACAAAACGCCAACTTAAAAAATTATTAAATCATGAGTCTTTAGCTTTTGTATCTACGTTTGCAGATGAAATTAAAGCAGATTCTCTATATAAAGAATTTAGTTCATGGCATTATCTCAATATGCCTTTGGATGGGACTTACGAAACGTCTGATAAAAATCCTGATGGTGATTTGGTTACTGGTATTGCTTTTTGCAAAGACAAGATTACTAGCGATAACTCAACAGAGGATGATAAAGCCTTTTATTTAAGGCTTCTTATTCATCTTATTGGTGATTTACACCAACCTATGCATTTAGGGTTATTGGAAGATCGTGGTGGAAATGATTTTGATGTACAATGGAATTATAAGGACTCAAATTTACATAGAGTTTGGGATTCTCAAATGATTGAATCCTACGGAATGAGTTTTTCTGAATTAACAGATAACGCAGCATTTTTAACCAAAGCAGAACTAAAAGCTATAGAAAAGGGAACTGTATTAGATTGGATTGCAGAAACTCATGTGTTGACGAATCAAGTATATGCTTCGGCAGAAAAAGGAGAAAATTTACGTAGTCGATATTCTTACAAATATTTCAATATTGCAAGAGCACAAATGCAAAAAGCTGGAATTAGATTGGCTGTTGTGTTAAATGAGATCTTATAGAAGTAACGGTTATTGAGTTGTATTATTTCCGCAGGAAAATCCCTTATCAAAATAATGACAAGGGATTATAGAAAACCTCGAATGAACCAGATTACTATAATTAATAATCTATAACCAAAATTATTTCTAGTCCACTACTTTGATATGGTTTTCTACTATATCCTTTACTGGTATGATGACTTTTCCTTCTTCGCTTTTTAATACAACAGAGATATTATTAATAGAATCAATTTCATATACTTTACCTTCAAACTCTATTTTCTTTCCTACTTCAAAAGTTTTTCTCGTATAAAAAGTCTTTAATAAATCTCCAACAACTTCTTTTGCACCTAATCCAAAAGCCAAAGAGAAGGCTAATAAAAAAGCAGCTAAAATCATTGTTAAGTTACTTGTAATAATTTCTGTATTTATACCAGCTTGGTTTAAAGCCGTTATAGAAATAAATGTAAGCAATAGGAAGAATACTAATTGACTTAGCATTTTCCCTCCAGAAAGATCCATAGAATCAAATAAAGATTGTAAGCCTTTTTTAACGAAATTAGCAAAGAGCAGACCTATCATAAAAATTACTAGAGCGACAAGTAACTTAGGCAAGTAACTTAAAAATTCACCAATTTTTTCTGATAACATGTCAAGTCCTAAAACATCTGAGATTATGATAACAATCATGATGTAAATAATCAACTTAACAAATTTTGTTACAATTTTAATCGTATCAAAATTGATTTGCTTCCCTTCTACTATCTCAATTTCATTTATTTTGTCGTCTAATTTATTAACTTTTGCAAGTTTGAGTGCTTTTTTGATAATTCTAGTTACAATTTTTGCAACTAGCCAACCTAAAACAAGTATAACAATCGCTATGGCTACATTTGTGGCCATGCTTATTACTTCTGGCCACATACTAGATAGTGAACCCATTGCAGCATCTTTATAATCTGTTAGTTTATCCATGATTTATTATTAATTTTTAATAGCTATTATTTATTCCCTCTTTTACTCATTACTGTCTCAATAACATCACCTAAGTTGTACGAAAACAACTCTGCCAACTCCATGATGAGCTTAGCAATAGCGATATCGTTCATAACTTTAGACTTCAGTTCTGGTGGAACTGACTTCAATGGCTGATCTATGTCTTTAAAAGGATTGTCCATTAGTTAAGGTTATTATATACAGTTAACAATTTATCTTTAGCGCGTTTAATTCTCATTTTCACTGCGCTTTCTCCAACACCTAAAACACTTTCAATTTCCTTAATAGTAAGGTTGTCATGGTATTTTAGTAATAGTATCATCTTTTCATCTGGTGATACAAGTTCTAATGCATTTTTGAGTTTATCAACTCGCATATCTGTAAAATCTGATGAGTCATCAACATCTTCAGATATATTCTCAATATCTGCATAATCTACAGATTGTTTTTCAAATTTTTTAGCGGTATTTCTAGTCACATAATTGACACAATGATTATAGGTAAATGCATATAACCATGTAGAAAATTTAGAGTTCCCTTTAAAACTAGCCAACTTAACAAAAAGCTTCAAAAATATATCTTGAGTTAAGTCTTTAGCCTCATCTCCATCTTTAGCAAACCCATAACATTTATTGTATACCAGAGTCGCAAAACGGTCATACAATACTTCAAAAAGCATGGTATCGTTTGTTTTAACAATAGCACTTACCAGATCTTCATCTGATAATTTCATAATGTCTTTAGAGGGTTGCAATTATTTTAATTTGATTTAATAGTTAGTATTAAGACACTCCTATTATAGCCAAGTCACATCTATTTTGACTTATCTGATAAAATTATGAAATTAATAACTTGAATTCACTAAAAAGTTGATATAAAAAAAAGCGAACTTTTAAAAGTTCGCTTTTTATAACATAATTATTTAGAAATTACTTTTTTAAGGCATCTAACTTTTCTTTATAAAATACATTATTACTAATTTCATATGCTTTAGTCAAATATTCTATTGCTTTTAAATTATTTTTTTGAGACACACAATAATCAGCCATAGCATCATAAGCATTAGCACTTTTAGGATAATACTTAAGAGCCATACTAAAAAATAAATAAGCTTTTTCAGGTTGTTCCATTTGTAAATTCATATACCCATAAGCGTTAAACAGCTCTTCTACCATTGGTGGTGATTTATAACCAAAATTGTTCGTGTATATTGACTCTTGAGCATTCAACAATTTATGCAACTCTTCTAGAGAAGTATTTGGATTATTATATTTTTGTGGATTTTTAAATTGAAACCATTCAAACAAAAACACCAGTCCGTCTCTTATCGCTGGCAAAGGAACTGTTCCATGTAAATCTTCTGGATAGACTTTCCACTTAAACTTTAAATTATTCTGCTTTTGCATTGAAGCATATTGAGAAAATTCAACTATTGTACGCGCGAATAAGCTAAACTCAGTAGTATCTTCCATAAGATTATCTATAGTTACAGAAGCATCTTGCATATGTAATTGCTCTGCCGCAAGTGCAACAAACAAGCCTTTGTTTTCAAAATCTTTGGTCTTTAATACTTCTTTTGCTTGAATTAACAATTTTTGATTATCCCATTCTATACTAGGATCGATAGCAATATAATTAGTAAAAAGATGTGAATGATTTACCAAAGTATTAATCGTAAATAAACCAGCATAAGAGTGACCAATTAATGTACGATAACTAGATGATTGATAGGTTTTATCAATATAGGGGATTAAATCGGTTTCAATAAATGCTGTAAACTGTTCAGCACCTCCAGACTCTGTTTGCATGTTACTTCCACGACGTGATTCAATTTTTGAAATCGTCAAATCACGTGTTCTATTAGTTCTATTTGATATGCCAACTAAAATCATTTGTGGCAAGTAATGTCCCCAATAATTATCATAAACAACCTCTAAATTTGATTGCAAATAAAAACCATCTAACATATAAACTATTGGATATTTAGCTTTGCTTTCTGGATTATAATTTTCAGGAAGTTTTACCCAAAAATGTTGATATGCATCTAAAGTTTTTGAATATATACTATCTCTAATCTCTCTATTTAATTGCTGAACTTCTTCCTGATTAGATTGAGCACAAAATATCATGCTATAAAAAATAGCTAGTAAAAATAGTAACGATTTAATTATTTTTTTCATCATCTAAATACTCTTAATAGATTATTCGGAAATATCTTTTGCTGGCAACACAAGCCTCAAAACAAGAATTCCTAATCTAGCTATTACAAAAGAAAAAAGTCCGAAAGTTGCCGTAAGCAAAGACACTTTGAGTCCACCAGCAAAAATAGCAGGATCAGGATTACCCATTTCTTCCACAGAATCAAAAGCAGTAATTAATCCTAATACAGAACCTAAAAAACCCATGACGAGTCCTAATAAACTAGAATCAATAGCTAGACTCAACATTTTTTTCGCACTAGATATTGATGATTTCTTTTTCATGAAACCTGTAATAATAAAAGCGATTGATGCTAATAAACATAGTAGAATAAGTGTCATAAAAATTGGTCCACCTTCCCTTAATAGATTAGCTGAGATAGATTGGGCAAATAACCCTTTACATGCAATTGTAAGTGTGTTCATAGTTATCAAATTTAGTTATAGTTTTTTAAATAATAATGGTTCTTTATCTGGTTGAGAAAATCTAACCAATCCTGTTTCTGGATAAAAATCTAGCACAATTCCTAAAGTATCAAAAGTAAATTGGTGTTGTTTAGTTGGCGTTAATTCTTTAAGACTACTTTGTTCTGGAGCTCCAATTAGTATATTTCCTTTTGCCTTAAAAATGAGTTTATATGGCACTTCATCACAAGCATATTCTCCAACATATAGTTTTACTTGCTCATCTGTAAGTTCTATTTTTTCAAAATTGGTAAGTGTGATTGGTTTATTGTGGCTTGCTGCAAATGCAGATAACATTATTCGCATTTTACTAAAATCTAAACCATTAGCAGTTAAAGCTATTGTTGTTTTCGTTTTGGGCACATAAACCAACATAGATTGAAAACCGTCTATTCCTCCTTCACTACCATATAAATCTATCCCATTCGTATTGGCATAAAAAATCCCGTGACAAACTTCTTGATCATATGTTTTTTTCATGGCTTCAAGACTTGAGGCAGATATTAATTTACCATCAAAAAGCGCATTCATAAAGGATGTTAAGTCTCGTGATGTAGATACTATTGCTCCTGCTCCACCTGGATTTGACATATCTGTTTCTGGAGTTATGCTCCAAACTTCATTTTCTTTAGCATAAGAGTAACTCTCGTTTTTATTACTACCTATCTTTTTTCCGTAATAGGTATTTTCTAGATTGATCTTTTTTGTAATTCTACTTTCTAAAGATTGCGCATAGATACTGCTATCTAAAATTTCAATGATGTAACCTAGTAATATATAGTTAGTGTTACTATAAGCTGTTTGTTCTCCTGGATTAAAATCTAGTTCATATTTGAATATTCTTGGCAACATCATTTTCTTACTTGAGAACTTTAACATCCATTCACCAAAATTTGGATCATTAGTTATGTTAAACAAACCACTACTATGATTTAAAAGGTTTGCTATTTTGATGTTATCTGCTTGCGGAATTGTTGGATAAAATTTAGATAAAGGTGTTTCTAAAGTAATTTTACCTTCCTCAATTAACTGAAAAATCATGACAGCAGTAAATGTTTTCGTTATAGAACCAATTCTAAACCTTGTGTCATTAGAGTTTTTTAATTGTGTTGCTATGTCTGAAAAACCAATAGCTTTACTGAAAACGTCTTTACCGTCTTTACTAATGGTCATTGTACCCATAAGTTTTTCATTCTTTTCTAGACTATTGAAAAACTCATCTAATTGAGTAAAGTCGGTTTGTTGTGCAAAACTTTGACTCGAAATAACTAAAATGATGAGTAATAGCTTTTTAATTAATGATATCATTATCTGTTGTTTTTTGATTGTGAATTCAAATCTATAAACAACTTCGACAGTCTTGAAACTTTTGCGACCAATGACCATTTTAATTATGGTTTTAGCAACAATGTCAAAACCCTTGCTAAATTGGTAGTTCGTCTTATTTTAAATTTAATAAGAATAAAAATATAGTATTATTGTATTGATAATTTCATTTATGTTTACGAAACAATTTATTTTAAAAAAAATAGGATACGCGCTTTTGCATCTGCTTTTTTGGATTGGTGTGCTGTTTTTCTTTACTTATTTTTTTGGCGTCAATAATGCAAATTATCAAGACACACTTTCATTTTCAATATTCTTGATGCCTATAACTATTGCAACGACTTATGTTTCTATTTATAAATTAATACCTGATTATCTCATTACAAAAAAGTATTGGCGATTTGCGCTTTATAGTTTGTATACAGTTATAGTTTCGTTGTATTTATTAATGGTTTCTATCTTTTTTAGCTTGATTTATATTTCAAATTTTGAATATGCAGATATGAATCCTGCAACTAAGAATATCATTTTTATTAGTACAGCAGTCTATTTAGTTGTAATTATAGTGAGTGGTTATAAGTTACTAAAACTCAACTTAGATCAAATGTCTAAAACAAAAGCTCTAGAGACCAAAATATTGGATGCACAACTAAAACTTAAAGAGCAAGAACTCAATTATTTAAAACTGCAAATTCATCCGCATTTTTTATTTAACACACTAAATACCATGTATGGTTTAGCTCTAAAAAAAGCTGAGCAAACTCCAGACATGATTTTAAAATTGTCTAATTTATTAGATTACTTACTGTATCAGACTGAAAAACCTATCGTGCCAATTTCCGAAGAAATTGAACATATTAAAGATTATATTGCTTTAGAAAAAATGCGATTTAACGATACACTTAATGTCACAATGACGATAAAACTAGAATCTGAAAACAAGACTATTGCTCCTATGCTCTTGCTTCCGTTTATTGAAAACAGTTTTAAGCATGGTAGTATTAGAAATGGAATTTTAGATATTGACATTGAATTAACAGCAGGTTTGGATACGGTTCATTTCCGAATAAAAAATTCAAATTCATCAAACACGACGTCTCAACAGGGTATTGGATTAGACAATATTAAAAAGCGACTCGAGTTATTGTACCCAAATAAACATGACTTAACAATACATGATAATGGTGATACTTTTGAGGTAGATTTGAATTTAAAAACGTTTAGCAATGATTAAGACTCACATTATTTCTTGTTTGATTGTTGATGATGAATCTATCGCTAGAGAAATCATTGCTACACACTTGTCAAAAATTAAAAACATCAATGTGGTTGCGAGTTGTAGTAACGCTTTGGAGGCATTTAATCATATAAGTAATCAACAAATAGATTTGGTGTTTTTAGATATAAATATGCCAGAAATCTCAGGTATTTCATTTGCAAAATCTATAAATAGTGACATTAAAGTTATTTTCACAACGGCTTATAGAGACTATGCTGTAGAGGGTTTTGAACTCAAAGCTGTTGATTATTTATTGAAACCTATTTCGTTTGAGCGATTACAAAAAGCATTGCATACGTATTTTGATATCTACGGAAATGTAACAAACTCCAACACTTCAACTCATGACATTTCAGAATTTATGTTTGTAAGATCAGATCGTAAAATGATTAAAATAGATTACAGTTCTATCTTTTATATTGAAAGTTATAGTGACTATTTGAAAATACATTTAGAAGACCAGACCATCGTTACAAGAGAAACTATAAGTGCCATTGAAGCCAAATTACCAAAACATTTGTTTTTGCGCATTCATCGCTCTTATATAATTTCTATACAGCATATTAAATCTTTTACAAACGAGCATATTAGCATAAACAAACAAGCCTTACCTATTAGCAGATCTTATAAAAAAGATGTTTTAAAACAACTTGAAAAATTTTAAGTTTATTCAATAAAAACGTAAATTAGACGTTGCCTTATTAATCATTGCTACTTAAAGTCTGCTTATTATAATGAAAGAATCCCTACATAATACTATCCCTAATTTAAAGCCGTTTAACTATTCGCTTCATTATGAAACGTTATTTATAGATAAAGCTTGGGTTTTGGTGAATGGTATTTCTAAAAAAAAATCTACCTACACGTTTAAAGCAGATAATATTCTAGAAATCTCTAGAAAAGACCATTCTATAGAAACGTCATGGACTATCAATATTCAAAATATTTTTTCTATTGAGACAGAAGATGGTCTCATAACCGTAAAAGTTTATTTTAAAGATGATGATGTTTTGGTTCTAAACCATCAAAACAAAGAAGAGTTTGCACTTTTTATTAATACAACAAATTATACCGAAGATTTAAATACTGTTGAAGATGTTCAGAAATTTTTAAAAGAAAAATACAAGCAAAAAGTCACTAACCTCATTTACGATCATGAGTTTTACTACATAGAAAAATCTAAAGAGTTTGGACCATTCACGGTTGAAGAACTTTCTAAAAAAGTTACTAGTGAAGAAATTAGTGTGTATTGTTTTGTGAGAGATGTTAACGAGTATGATTACAGTAATCGCTTACGAATTTATGATTTGATTAAGGAGTTGTAATCTGTTATTCTTTTAATTCTTTGTCAATTACGTCTATAATTTCTGTAGTTAGTCTTAATAAACCATATTTAATCCATATTTCATCTGATATACTAAAATAATATATTTGATGTAATTTCGAATAGGTCTTAGAGGACTTTACTATAAGCTCTAACTCTTCATTATTTTTTATAAAATCTGGATGCATAACTGTAGGTTTTTGCACGTAGTATTTGTTAGGAACTTCTGGAAAAGCAGAGAGACTAAGATATAACTCTGTAACTTCATCATCTGTATCTACTGTGATTTTATCTAAATTTTCACTTATTTTCTTTCTAGATTTTGTATAATCGATTAGTAGGGATAATTTTTGTTTTAGGCTGTCACTTAACATCTCAAATTTACCAGCAGAAATTGCCTCATCCAGAACCGAGTTTAACATTGATAATGTTATTGGATAAACTATGTTTGAAGCGTAAAGCTTAAGACTATCGCTTGGTAGTTCTATAGCACCTGCAGAATAATTAACGAGCCTATTTAATTGTGCATTGCTTTTGTGCAAGCCAACCAAATGATTCTCTAATGTATTTTTATTAATTAAAAATTCTTGTTTTAAAGCAAACATCAATTTTTGTTTATCTTTTTCTGATTTACGGTTTTCATTCCAGTTATTAATCTGTAAAGCGATTAAAATCCCAATCACCACAAGGATAATTTCGCCAATGGCGTATTTAAAATACTTGGTTGTTTTGCCTGTTTCTATGAGGTTGTATCTTATTTTTCTGAAGAATTTTTTCATTTCCCTTTAGGTTTTGTAGCATCAATTATTTCATCAATAAGCTTATCTGTTTCTTCGCATCGCTCTTTTACTTGTTGATAATGCCAAATACTATTGTCTAAATAATTTTCGAATGTTACCTCCTGAAACACAAGATAATAATCTGGTTTTACTTTAGAAATTCCGGACCAAGGATAATTATTGGTCATATCCATTTGTTTAAAAGATATTTTGGGTAATAAATAAGGTATAAGCTTATCGTTTGCCCAATCATCCAATTTTGTCATACGAGTTTTTCTAATTTCAGATAATGTATTCCATTTATAAAGTAAGTCTGTAATTTTTTCATTTTTCAAAAGATTTAACTTTCCACTTTGCATAATATTTTTAATGGTATTATCGGCAAAAGCCATTTCAGTAGCTCCAAAAGAAATATAAAATATGCTATCTAAATTATGTTTATAGAGTTCTTCTTTAGAAGCTCCAACTAAATTCATTAGAGTTATTTGCGCATTCATCTGATTATTAACTTCAATCAGAAAATATTTCAACACCTTTTTATTTTCTTTAAAATCTGCGTGTAGTTTGGCAGTTACCTCTTTTTCTTCGTTTTGCTCAATGCGATTATTGTTCCAGTTATTGACTTGTAATGCTAAAAGAATACCTATCATTACGAGTATAATTTCGCCAATGGCATATTTAAAGTATTTACTTGTTTTTCCTTCGGAAATGTAACGTTGCCTTATATGTCTAAAAAATTTAATCATTTTATTTCTGGATTAGAAAGTACGATAATTTCATCAAGTGTTTTCTGTACTTGTTGTAATTCTCCACTTGAGTTGACAATTTGATCTAAAAAATCTTGACGTGCTTTTACCAAATATTCAAACTCTAAAGTTTGTAAGGCATCAAAATCATTGCGTGAATCCTTAAAATTGAAATTGAAATCAAAATGCTTAGACATATAAGGGTCGTATTGATCCCAAACATGATTTCTTGAACGTATTTCTTCTTCTTGATAATCTTCAATTAAATCTTCCCATGAAATCAATAAATCGCGCAGCTTCTCATTTTTTATAACCTCAAATGATGATGTATTAGTTAGTGCAGTGATACTAGATTGAGAAGGATTAAAAGTTACACCATCGTAAGTATCCCACAAGAGAACCGCTAATGAATCTAAAACTTCTGGATCTGGTTTTGATGTGATAGGAAATAGTTCTATGACTTTATTACAATAATCTAAACTTAATTTATGCCTATACACAACTGAGTCTAACTGTTTTTTGTTTTTTTTAAATTCTTTATGAATGTTAGTTAAAATAGCTAATTCCTTATTAGCATCTTTACGATTCTCATTCCAGTTATTAATCTGAAGCGCAATAAGAATACCAATAACAACAAGAATAATTTCGCCTATTGCATATTTAAAGTACTTGGATGTTTTATTTTTTTCCATAAGGTCTCGTCTTATATGTCTAAAGATTTTTATCATTTTTTACTACTTTTAATAAGATTTCTAATCTCAGTAATTTTAGAAATTGTTTTCTCCATATAATCCACTTGACCAGCTCTGTTATCTTTAAATAGTTTAAAAAGTATAATTGTAGATGGTTTTTCAAAAAAGCTTTTAGCATCGATAGGTACACAAAAATCCTCCCACTTAAAATCTAAAAATTCTTGTTTTATAATTGGTATCCAATCGGCAACAAAAGAATCTTCTACATCTAGTGTACTCTCATACACTCTGAATAGAAATTCATCATAATATGATATCAACGCTAACTGAAGTTTGTTATCAGTAATATTTTCAATCCCTTTAGATTTTAAAACCTCAAAAGCACTTGACTGAGATTTAAACCGCTGAAAATTTATGATTTTACCCATCATATAATTTAAGCTATCATTATAAACACCTTGATTAACTTGTTTAAGTAAACGGTCTGTTGTTTCTATCGCTAACTTTGCTTTATTAAGTTCAATAGATAATGACGTTGAATCTTGAACTAGATTGTTATCAATAAGTGCAATAATTTCAGATTCAAATACTTTGTTCTTTCTGCTTTCATTCCAGTTATTAATCTGTAGCGCAATTAAAATTCCAATAACTACGAGTATAATTTCACCAATAGCGTATTTAAAGTATTTTCCAGTCTTTCCAGTCTTTCCTGTTTCCATGAGGTTATATCTTATTTTTCGAAAAAATTTAATCATAGTTAATTCAATTTTTCTTCCAATTGTTTTAAAATGTCTTTTGCTTCAGCAATAAATGCTTTTAGTTTTGGAATGTAAATCGTATAATTAAGCATATAGTAATTTGCTACTCTATTTTTATAATCATGATTATTTAGAGTATATTCTAAAAACCCATCTTTATTTCTACCAGTTATATAGTTTGAATACCACTTATAATTATCCTTCCATTCATTAACGTTAATTGCTATATCACTTGCTCTTAGAGTATCGTCAACAGTAATCTCAGTTAATTGTTTTGTGTAAAATTGTGCAATTTTAATGGTTAAACTGTCTTCGCTTGTTTTAGAAGCACTAAAATTATTTAAGAGATTGTAGCCTCGTTTTTCAATGGTTAAATCTGGACCACCTATAATAAGATATTCACATCCATTGCAATTTTCATAATCTTCTTTGGTCATTAAACCATCTAGTATTTTATTGAAAATTGGCTCCAGTTCTTTTTTAGCTTTTAATATAGAATCGATGTCGTCAATATCATTTTTTAAATCTTCAGCAATAATAGCATACGTGTTATTTAATGTTTGCTGTTCTAAGCGCCTATTATTCCAATTATCAATCTGTAAGGCGATAAGAATTCCAATAACTACAAGCACAATTTCACCAATTGCATATTTGAGGTACCTGCTTGTCGGCAAGGCAGGTTTACTTGTTTTGTTTTCCATAACTAGGTTTTGACGTATTCTTCGGAAGAATTTAATCATTTTAAAGTGTCTTGATAGTTTTTTATTTGCTGCAATAATTGACTACATTCAGCAAGTTTTTCATTATAATTATTCAATCGACTATAGGCGCCATTTAAACGAATACTGTTCATAATGTATTTGTCGTTACCTAAAGCTAAAATGTCATCAACACTTGGATTGTAAATGGAGGCAACTTTTTTAGATAACTCATTCACTAAGTTTTTAAAATACTCAAGAAGAAAATCTTCATCCTTTTCAAGATCTTCATAGCTGTTGTACATTTTTACAATAGCACTACGTATCTCATCAGATTGTATAATATTGAGATGAGAACTATTAGTCATTTCTTCATATGTAGATTTTAACGGTGTATAAGCATATATAGGTCGCCATTGTAAATTAAAAAACAAATTAAGAGAATCTGTTTCTTTCCCTTCTCTTAACATATCAAGAAGTGGGTTTTTTGTGTCAGCTTGTCGTTTTAATTTTTGAGAGTTGATGTGTAGTGCCAAGGAGTCCTTTTTAAGTTCTTGGACTAGATTTTTAAGGTAGCGCTTTTCTAAAGCTTTATCTTTTTTATGTTGTTGCCAAGTATTAATCTGCAATGCAATTAAAATACCAATCACTACAAGTATAATTTCACCAATGGCATATTTAAAGTACCTGCCTGCCGGCAAGGCAGGTTTACTTGTTTTGTTTTCCATAAGATATGTTTTACGAATATGTCGGAAGAATTTAATCATTGGTTATACGTCTTTTCTATCTTTCCGCAAGCGGCTATTTCAACCAGATGTCTAGTAGACATCTGATTTTGTTCCTCAAAATTGTATTTCAATAATTTAAAAAGTTTAATCATTTTTTTAATTCTGAAATAATCTGATTTTGTAATTGTATGGCATTTTGTTTCAAACTTTCATTACCAGATTTTTGAATCTTTGCCAAACCATTTCTAAAAGCAACATTATTGATAAGTTGAAGCTTAAATTTTGGATCGTTTAAATTTTGATTTGAAAACTCAGCTAGCTGAGTATCATTAATAGTAGAAAATTGAATAGAAACATATTTTTGAAATTGTTTTTTCATCTGTTCAGAATAACCTGCATTTGCATAGTTTGTAATATTGATAATATTATGTGCAATTAGATTATCAATCAAATTTGTATTATTGTTTAATGTGTTGCTCGCAAACCTTTGTACTATCTGATTAAACTCCATTAGGTTTTTTTTCAACTCCTTATTTCTAATGAGATTGATTTGTCCAGAATTTATCATTTCTAAAAGGGTTGTGTTAGCATTTACAAAAGTCCATCTCACACTCAAATCACTTAATTTTTGATAAATGCTGTCCATATTATGGAATCCTTTTTGGGTTTCGTAATGTGTAATTATGTCTTTGCAGTCTTGTATGATAATCTCTTCAAAATCTATATAAATATTTTGGGATTGAATTTGTACTTCCAAATCCTCTTTTAGGTTTTCTAGGTAGATAATTTCTTGTTGTTTATATTTTCTGTTTTCATTCCAATTATTAATCTGCAATGCAATTAAAATCCCTATAACCACAAGGATAATTTCGCCAATGGCATAGACAAGGTATTTCGAAAACTTGTTTTCGGAGAGTAAGCGTTGCCTAAATCGGCGAAGTAATGTAATCATTTACTTTGGTTGGAAAGCAAATCAAGTTGATGACTGTAGAGATGAGGCTAGTTAACTATTTGTGTTTAAAGATATTAAATTGTTACAGATAATTGTATAAAACAAATAAAAAAAGCGAACCATTTGGTTCGCTTTATATTACACAGAGATTTGCTAATCTAAAACTTCAATCTCATATATTTTATTAATAAAATTAGTGACTTAAATATGTAATGCATTACCATCAACATCTAAAGCTGCTTCTTTAATAGCTTCTGCAAATGTTGGATGTGCATGTGACATACGAGAAATATCTTCTGCAGATGCTCTGTATTCCATAGCAACAACTGCTTCAGCAATTAAATCTGCTGCACGAGCTCCAATCATATGAACGCCTAAAATTTCGTCTGTTTTTGCATCGGCTAGGATTTTTACAAATCCGTCGTTATCCATACTCGCTCTACTTCTCCCTAAAGCTCGCATTGGGAATTGACCTGTTTTATAATCAACACCAGCTTCTTTTAGTTCTTCTTCAGTTTTACCAACTGCAGCAACTTCTGGCCATGTGTAAACAACACCAGGAATTAAATTATAATCAATATGTGGTTTTTGTCCAGCTAAAGTTTCAGCAACCAAAACACCTTCTTCAGAGGCTTTATGTGCTAACATCGCACCTTTTACAACATCACCAACAGCATAAATATTTTTAGCACTTGTTTGTAAATGAGCATTGGTTTCAATTTGTCCTCTATCTGTTAACTTCACTCCTGCAGCTTCAAGATTAAGTCCGTCTGTGAATGGTTTACGACCAACAGCAATTAAACAATAATCACCTTTAAACTCAACAGTTTCTCCTTTTTTGTTTTCGGCTTTAACGATAACCTCATCACCTTTACGCTCAACAGATGTAACTTTGTGAGACACATTCATCTTAAATTTAGCCTTCTTAAATACTTTGTTTAATTCTTTAGATAAGCTAGAATCCATACCAGCAATGATACGATCCATGAATTCTACAACAGTGACTTCAGATCCTAGACGCTTATAAACTTGTCCAAGTTCTAAACCAATAACTCCTCCTCCAATCACAATCAAATGCTTAGGGATTTCTTTGAGTTTTAAAGCTTCAGTAGATGTAATAATTCGTTCTTTATCTAATTTTATAAACGGTAAGTTTGATGGTTTAGATCCAGTAGCAATAATGGTATGTTTTGCTTCAATTTCAGTTGTCTCATTTCCGTCGATAGAAATATGCGTAGCATCTTTAAAACTTCCTAATCCTTGGTAAACATCAATCTTATTTTTCTTCATTAAAAAATCAATTCCGCTTGTCGTTTGATCCACAACCGACTGCTTACGAGCTATCATTTTTTCTAGATTAACTTTAATTTCACCAGGAATTTCAATCCCATGTTCTTCAAAATGCTTTATTGCATCTTCGTAGTGATGAGACGAATCTAAAAGTGCTTTACTTGGGATACAGCCTACGTTTAAGCAAGTACCACCAAGTGTAGAATATTTTTCGATGATTGCGGTTGTCATTCCTAATTGTGAGCAACGAATTGCTGCTACATATCCACCAGGTCCAGAACCTATTACTGCTACATCATATGATTTCATAAACTATATTTTTATCGAATTTAAATACATAAACAAAAGTACAATTTTGATTAATGAATTACTATTATTTTTAAAATTTAAGACCTTAAAAATAAAAAAGCCCATTCTTATTAGATTTAAAAATCTAGGTAGAATGAGCATATTTATCCCTATTGAATTAATAACAGTTCAAAATTCGATATTTTTAATAGTCATTACAATACTCAATTTGAGTATTTCTAAGGTTTTATAAAAAATGTTGATTCATTTTCATCATCCCAATAAGTTCTCCTGTAGAAGAAATATTGAATTTTTTGAGGATATTTCTCCTGTGAGTATCAACAGTATGCGGACTAATATTTAATTTTTCTGAAATGAGCTTACTTGAATAATCTAGTAATAATAACCTAATGACGTCTCGCTCTCTATTACTCACAACATCACTCAATAATTTTTGAGAAAAATTATTAAAATAGATAGTCTCATATTCGTTTTGCTCATTAAGTAATTTGGCAGAAGCATTGAGTTCCATTTTAATATTAGGATGCATAACAGTGTAATGTGCTAAACCTATAATAGGTTTCCCGTCAGAATCAAAAGCTAAAGGTGTTGTATTTTGAATGATATTAACATAAACATCATCTGCATTTTTAAATCTAAAATTCCAAGTGTAATTTGCACGTTTTCTTTTGTCTTCAGGAATCTCACCAAGAGTAAATTCCATAAGTTCATTTAATGCAGTTAACCATCCTTTTATATCATCTGGATGGATTCTACGCCAAAAATAACGCATACCATTAGTTTTTAACTCAACAGGATCTATACCTAAGCAGGCTTTAAAATTTTTACTGATAAATTCAAATTTTAAATCTTGTGTATTCGTTATACAAAAAAACGTAGAACTATAAGGCAAAAACTTATCTAACTCAATGATTTTCTTAATATGTTCTTGTAAAGAAGGCTTATCGTAAGATTGAAAAATTGTTTTATATAAGTCCTTGATTTGATTGTACTTCATTATAACAGTAATGCAATTTAGAGCGGTATAAATTTAATAGTTTTTTTTTAACTTGGAAAACCTAGCATCTCACCCATTCCTACCGTAAATAACCAACTACCATAAATAGCATGTTCTATAGATACCAAAAGCGTTGACTTTGTCTTTTTAAATGTTAGTGCAAAGAGGAGTCCTCCAATGAATGTTAGAATCATAACAAGCCCATTTTTGAAAAACAAATGCGCTAAAGAAAATAAAGTTGCATTGATTAATATGAAAAGCGTTTGGCTTTTGAATAACATCTGATAACGCTGAAAAAAGAAGGTTCTATAAATTAGTTCTTGAGGATATACCGAAAAAAAAACTGTACCCAAAAAGGATTCCTAACCACAAAAATGGTTTATTTAAAACAACCACATAAAGGTTTGATTTATCTACAAACCACATATACAATATTGTGAGCAAAGCAATGATTACTAATTGAATACACGTACGTTTAAAAAATGACTTCCAATTGAGATGTGGCGTAATTTTAAATTTATTTTTTTCAATACGCAATAGCACAAACAGAACATAGAAAAAGCCAAAAATACCTACAACCATTTTAATCCAAATAGGAAATGCAATGGCAAAACTCACAGGTACGATTATGAAAATAAGAAATAATTCGGAAAGTTTATAAATGGTAGATTGCATCCTTTAAAGATAAACGATTTATTCTACGTTAATCGCAGTTGTATGTTTTACTTCACTAATCATAAAAGCACTATGAGTACTTCCAATATGGCTAATTTTGGTTAATTTTTTAACCATAAACTCTCTAAACTCATCCATATCTGCTACAATCACTTTAAGCAAATAATCATAATCTCCACTAATATGATAACATTCTAAAACCTCATCCAATTGAGTGACTTCCTTTTCAAATTTAACCACAAAGTCTTGAGTATGCTGCAATAATTTAATACTACAAAATGTCACGAATGACCTATCAACCTGCTTTTTATCAACTAAGGCAACATAACCTGATATTATGTGAGCACGCTCTAATTTTTTGATACGTTCATAAACCGCAGTAACCGATAAATTTAATTTACCAGAGAGTTCTTTATTAGTTTGCTTACTGTCTATTTGAAGTAAATGCAGCAATTTTTTATCAATGGCATCCAGTTGCATCATAAGTTTTAAAATTACAAGTAATAAGTAAGACAAATATAATTGTAAATTCATTATTAATAGTTTTATTTTCTAATAAAACCCTTAACATTTGTATAATAATCTAAATAGGTTGAGATTTGCAACATGACGGACTTTATAATTATTGGAGCTGGACAAGCTGGATTATCAATGGCTTACCATCTTACTCAATTAAAAAAAGATTTTTTGATCTTGGATGCCAACAGTGAAACTGGAGCGCCATGGTTAAAGCGTTGGGATTCTTTAAAATTATTTACTCCTACTGAATTTAATCATTTGCCTGGATTAAATTTTCCTAGTAAAAAAGGATACTATCCAGATAAATATGAAGTTGCTGCGTATTTAAAATCTTATGTGGCAAAATTTAAAATACCAATTACCTTCAATCAAAAAATCACAGGATTAAAAAAGGAAGATGATCACATTATATTAAAAAGCGAAACAGATACTTTTAAAGCAAAAAATGTAATTGTTGCTACTGGTCCGTTTCATAAACCGTTTACACCTTCCTGTCATACTAAAATTTCCGAAGAAATAATTCAAATACATAGTGAGTATTATAAAAACCCAGAACAACTACAAAAAGGAGATACTTTAGTGGTTGGTGCAGGAGATTCTGGTGTTCAAATTCTTAATGAAATTTCAAATACAGATCGTAATGTCTATTTTTCTGGAGACACTAACATTACATCAATCCCTCAAGAAATCTTAGGAAAAACATTATGGTGGTGGTTTAAAACAATTGGTTTTTTATCTGTTAGTAAATTTTCATACATCGGAAAAAAACTAAGTAAAGGCGGACAACCAATTATTGGTACAGATGTAAAATCCTTATTAAAAAAACAAAATGTTATTTGTGTTGGCAGAACTTTAGATGCCAATGATACGAAACTACATTTTGAAGAAGGAGATTACAATAACATAAAAAATATTGTTTGGGCAACAGGTTTTAAACCCAATTTTGAATGGATAGAAGGTGTCACTCTTAACGATTATAAATACCCAAAAAACTACAGAGGTGTTAGTGAAGTTGAAGGACTTTACTTTTTAGGGCTTCCGTGGCTATTCACTAGAGGTTCTGCAACTTTAGGTGGTGTTAAAAAAGATGCTAAATTTTTAAGTAATTACATTGAAAAATTAGATATAAAACCTGCATATACTAAAATGATTTTGAATAAAAAGTTTGCTTAATAACAACAAACTAACGATGCATTTTACAACATAGTGCTCAACATTATTTTATTCTGTCACAGAACTCCAGTTTTCTCCTGTTTTTATTCTATGAATTTGCATATCTGAGACTCCAAATCGTTTTGCAATCATTTTAATTCTAGTTCTATTATTTTTTAATTGGCGTTTGATAATTTTGACTTTTGCTTCGTTTAATTTGCCAATATTTTTACTTCTTTTTTTTACAATGTCTTCCCAATTTGGATTGTTAAATTGATGAAGCTCTTTTTCTCTTTTGGTAGCCCACTTTAGATTTTCAAGTCGATTATCTGTTTTGTCATAGTTTAGATGAATAACACAAACTCCATTTCCTTTTTCTAGAAAATGTTCTGCTACAAGTTTATGAACGTATCTACTTGTTTGTTTCCCATTCTCTTTTTGTTTTAGAGGTAAATTTTGATATCCATTTATAAAGTACTTTTTCACCAGAAATTTTTCGTCTGTTTTGCAGTTTATAATTCTTCCATAATTTGATATTTTAAATTTCTCATTTTCGGAAATCTTTTCATCAAATTTAACCTCTTTCCATTCTTCCTTCCAATAATTTCTAATAATCATTTTTTTCTAATCTTGACTAATAATAAAATTTGTAATTAGTTCAATTATACTTAACAAATTTAATTATTTTCGTTAATACTCATGCATTAGCCATTGCCGTTAATTAGGCTCTCATATCTTTATCACTGGTTTACAAAAGATTAACGTTTGTTTTTGAAAGATTTTCAGTTAAGCACCCCAAAACCCTATAATCAAAGCAATAACAACTAAAAAAATTAAAGAATACAGTTTTATATTCTAATCTAGAACCTAAGTATTGTTATTTAATCTAAATAATACCATATTTGATGACATATAATTAAACTAGTTTATAATTTAATGACATAGACATGGCATTTAAACCAGCAAATAGCATACAAGATTTACAATACTTTGGAGAATTTGGAGGTGTTAATCCTTCAATTTCAGATTCGTCAACTTATACATTCCTTTCAGCAAAAACAATGTTTAATACGTTTGAAGGTAATGCAGATGGTTGCTATCTATACTCTCGTCACTCTACACCTTCAAATTTATATTTAGGTGAAGCATTGGCAGCAATGGAAGGTACAGAAACTGCAAACGTTTCTGCATCTGGAATGGGAGCAATTACTCCTGTCATAATGCAACTTTGTGGTGCAGGAGATCATATAGTCTCTAGTAGAACAATTTATGGTGGTACATATGCTTTTTTAAAAAACTTCACACCTCGTTTTAATGTTGAAACCTCATTCGTGGATATTACAAAACTAGATGTTGTTGAAGCTGCAATTACAAAAAACACAAAAGTATTATACTGTGAGTCTGTTAGTAATCCGTTATTAGAAGTTGCAGATATTAAAGGTCTTGCTGAGATAGCAAAGCGTCATAATTTAAAGCTAATAGTCGATAATACGTTTTCGCCTTTATCAATTTCTCCTGCAAAATTAGGTGCAGATGTCGTCATTCATAGTTTAACAAAATTTATCAACGGTTCTAGTGATACTGTAGGTGGTGTGGTTTGTGGTACTCAAGAGTTTATTAACGATTTAAGAAACGTAAATGATGGTGCCTCAATGCTCTTAGGATCTACAATGGATAGCTTACGTTCTGCTTCGGTTTTAAAAAATCTTAGAACATTGCATATTAGAATGCAACAACACAGTTTAAATGGATTATACTTAGCTGAAAAATTTGAAAACGACGGACTAAAAACCGTCTATCCAGGATTACCATCTCATCCTTCACATGAGTTATTTAAATCTATGATGAATGAAAAATATGGCTTTGGAGGCATGCTTACCATAGATTATGGAAGTCTAGAAAAAGCCAATGAACTTATGGAACTCATGCAAGAGAAAAACTTAGGGTATTTGGCTGTAAGTCTAGGTTTTTATAAAACTTTATTCTCTGCACCTGGAAGTTCTACCTCTTCGGAAATCCCTGAAGACGAACAAAAAGAAATGGGATTGAGTGATGGTCTAATTCGTTTCTCAATTGGTTTGGATGCAGATATTGAACGCACTTACCTCATGATGCGTGAGTGTATGGAAAGTCTTAATATATTAGAAAAAGAAGCGGTTATAGCTTAAATATTTAAAACTTCATTATCCTGCAAGGTTTCTCAAACCTTGCAGGTAACGTTGAAGTCTATCAACATTTTAATCGGGTATTTTATTTAGATCTAGGTTTTATAAAAAGCTATTTTTCTAGTCAGCTCAATCGTATTTTGCTGGACTTCAATTTTTATAGCATTACAGTCATCAATGAATTTTAATTTTGATTTATTCTTATCATAACGCAACTCCAACTCAGTTAAAAATTTAAGTGTTTCTAAATTCTTTTTGAGCTTCCATTGAAAGTGCTCTAAATTAGAATCTTGTTCATTTTCATCCTTTTTGTTTTTTGCTAATGATGATGAAATTATTATAGGAGACATTACCTGTATGTCTTTTACTGCAGATTTAGCAACCATTACAAAATCTAGCTTCCTCAAAGTAAAATCACGAATCATATTGATATAGTAAACAATAATAGACGAGTAAGAAAGAGAAGGCGAAATAGTTAACATATTGACAATTAATTGATTAATACTACTATTTGGACACCCAAACGAAGAAAAGTCACAGAAATTCGATATAAAGCAGATTTTCGTGTTTATTGGACATGAAAATCCGACGAAGTATACTAACCATCAATTAGTTGCAAGTAACAAATCAGTTGTTTTTAGAAATTATCTACCTTTAAGCCGTTTCCAAAGTGCATTCATGGGAAACTTAAAATTATAATTCTGGAGCAAAAGGTTTCATATTGGGACGATTATTTGATTTATATAATTTCAAGTTGAAAACAGCTTCTCCACAAACAGCTCCTAAAACAATTTTAGTTAATGAATCCATCTATATTTCTAGAATTGAAATGCAAAAGTAAGGACGTATTACGATTTGCAGAATAGACTACAAAATCGTAACATTACAAGACAAAACCAACATTAAAATCATATGAGCGACGACAATAACATTTCAGAATTTAAAGCTAAAGATCAAAATATTGTTGATAATAAGGAACTTAATATTTTTGAAGCCATGATTCCTGTTGTCATATTAATGGGTTTATTAGCTTATAATATCTTTTTTGTTGAAGATCAGGAGTGGCTTGGTGGTTATACAAATCAGCTTATATTATTGATTGGTGCTTTTGTCGCTATGATTGGCGGATTTATGAATAAAGTATCTCCAATAGTCATGATAAAAGAGGTTTGGGAAAATCTAAAAAGTGTATTTGTTCCTATTATGATTTTATTCTTGGTTGGCGCATTGGCTGGAACATGGCTCATAAGTGGTGTTATTCCTGCAATGGTCTATTACGGATTGCAAGTACTGAGTCCAGAGATATTTTTACCAGCTTCTGTAATCATTGCAGCAGTAATTTCTATAGCAACAGGAAGTTCTTGGACGACCTCTGCAACTGTTGGTATTGCACTTGTTGGTATTGGCACAGCTTTAGGCATTAATCCTGGTATGATTGCTGGTGCTGTAATTTCCGGAGCGTATTTTGGAGATAAAATGTCACCTCTAAGTGATACCACTAACCTTGCTCCTGCGATGGCAGGAACAGATTTATTTACACATATCAAATACATGGCTTACACAACTATACCAACTGTTTTGGTGACGTTGATTGTCTTCGGAATCATGAGTTTCTCCATTGAATCTAATGGAAGTTCAGACACAACTTTTATATTAGGAACAATAGATAAATATTTTAATATCACTCCTTGGTTATTTATGGTACCTGTAGCTGTAATTGGATTAATTTTATTTAAAACGAAGCCATTAATCGCTTTAGGTTCAGGAGTTCTTTTAGCCATTGTTTTTGCTTTTATTTTTCAACCAAAATTAATCAAGACAATAGCAGATTCATCTACCCAAACTGTTGTGAATTCTATTCTAACAGATACTAATATTGAAATTTCAGATAAACAATATTTAGCAGCTTTATCTGAAAGTGATTTAGTCAAAATAAATAATGATGAAAAATTAAAAAATTTATTCAGTGATGATGATTTGAAAGGTGTATTTACAAAAGAAACTTTAACAAAATTCTTTTCATCTGATTATGAAGATAAAAATGTTGTTGAGAATAAAGTTGATAACTTAGATAAGTTAATTACTATTAAGAGATTAAAAAAGCTCTTTAGTGCTGGAGGAATGAATGGCATGTTATGGACCATATATCTTATCATATGTGCTATGATTTTTGGAGGTGTTATGGATGGTATTGGTGCATTATCTAGAATCACAAAGGCTTTACTTTCTATTGCGTCTTCAGTCTTTGGTCTCTTTGCTGCTACAGTTGCGAGTTGTTTAGGATTAAACGTTATTGCTTCAGATCAATATCTAGCCATAGTTATTCCTGGTAAGATGTTTAAGCAAGCTTATGAAGATAAAGGTCTTGCTCCAGAAAACTTATCTAGAACACTAGAAGACGCTGGTACTGTGACGTCTGTATTAATTCCTTGGAACACCTGTGGAGCTTATCAATCTGGTGTGTTAGGTGTTGGAGTTGGAGAGTATTTTATGTATGCTATTTTTAATTGGCTTAGTCCGTTTACCACTTTAATATTTGCTGCTTTGAATATTAAAATCAGACAATTAAAAAAGAAGTAAAATTAAGTTTTCATTGATTTTGATTGATAATTGCATAGTTGACAATTATCAGACTGCTATATTGCCAAATTAACAACATTCAACCCGCTTTTCTGAAGCTATACCTTCATACTATTACTTCATAGTTTCTTATAATTAATTCCTATTGTTATTAGCTGTTCTAATCTTTAATTTTGTTGAAAATTATAACAACAATTAAAAATATAAATATGGCTTTAGTAGGTAAAAAATTCCCAAATTTAGACGTTAATGCAATGAACGATATGGGTGACACTTTCAAACTCAATGTTCTTGAAGAAGCAAAAAACAACAATAAAAAAGTAGTATTATTTTGGTACCCAAAAGATTTCACTTTTGTATGTCCAACTGAATTACATGCGTTCCAAGCTGCACAAGAAGAATTTGCAAAAAGAAACACGATTGTAATTGGAGCATCTTGTGATACTGCCGAAGTTCACTTTGCATGGTTAAGTACTGCAAAAGATAATGGCGGAATTGAAGGTGTAACTTACCCTATTCTTGCAGACTCAAATAGAAATTTAGCATCTGCACTTGATATTTTAGATATTTCCGAAGGTAATTTTAATGAAGAAACTGGATTATACACAGTAGAAGGTGACAATGTAACGTACAGAGCAACGTACATTATTGACGAAGAAGGAACAATCCAACACGAGAGCGTTAACAATATGCCATTAGGTAGAAACGTCAACGAATATTTAAGAATCATTGATGCTTTAACTCACGTACAAGAAAAAGGAGAAGTTTGTCCTGCAAACTGGGAAGAAGGAAAAGATGCAATGCAAGCAAATGCTAAAGGTACAGCAGAATACTTGAAAGCACATTTAAACTAAGTTGAGCATGGTAAAGGAATTAGAACAAGATAATTTATCTGAAATAATTTCAGAAAACGATACGGTAATTGTACAGTATTCTGCCACTTGGTGTGGTAACTGTAGAATCATGAAACCAAAGTTTAAAAAGTTAGCTTCGGAAAATGAAAACATCACGTTTATTATGGCTGATGCAGAGAAATTTCCAGAATCTAGAAAATTAGCAACGGTTGATAATTTACCAACATTTGCAACGTTTCAAAATGGAACTTTTGTCAACCAAACACAAACTAACAAGTTTGAGGTTTTGAAGGAATTAGTTTCAGAAGTCGTTTAACAAATGTCAGGTTGAGCATTAACGAGTTTAAAATATATTTTAAACGAAGTTAGCTTATGCAGTAAGTCGAAACCTAAAAGTTTTGCCTAAAATTATAATAATTAAAAAAACAGTTTCTTCCCTTTGGGAAGACGGAAGATGGGATGAAGTTACCAGTAATTAAACATCTCTCTCAATTTATTGAGGAGAACGACGAAGATTATATCATTGAAACGATTGAAACTTTAGAGAATCTAACCGAAGTTTCATCGCTAAAAGATGAAGAACTCGATGTAATTGGAGAACTTATCTCTAATATGTATGGTGCTCTAGAAGTTCAAAAGATGATCAAATCTGGAACACCCAAAAAGGAAGCTTTAAATACGTTCATGCAACGTGTAATGGGTTCTATCGATACTTAGTTAATCGAGAAGAAAAATTAGTATTTAAAAACCACTTTGCGAAAGCAAGGTGGTTTTTCATTTTTAATCTTGAGATTTTATAAATAAGTATCTTTACGTAATATGATTAATAAAAATATATCGAGATATAACACAATTGACCAAACCATCACAAATAACTGAAATTAAGATACCACTAAGCAAAACGAAAATCATTTTACTTATGATTGGATCATTAGCATTTGTTATTGTTTCAGCTTTTGGTATGATTGAACCAGAGAGATTCACTTCTATCCGTTTTCCCAATACAAATTATATTTTTATAATCGGACTTGCTGGAGTTTTATTCTTTGGACTTTGTTTTATTTTTATTGCTAAAAAAGTTTTTAGCCGAAAAGCAGGTTTGACTATAAATGATGACGGAATTATTGACAACTCAAACGCAACAAGTGTTGGACTCATAGAATGGAAAGATATCACTGGAATAAAATCTTGGGGAACAGGTTCAGCAAAAGTGATTGTTGTTCTAACTTCTGAACCAGAAAAATACATTGAACGTTCTAAGAACTTTATTTCAAAAGCTGCAATGAAAGCGAATAATAGAATTTATGGTTCGCCATTGTCTATTATATCAAACTCATTACGTATAAATTTCTCAGAATTAGAAAAACTGATTTTAGAGCAAGTTAATCAACGGATAAAATATTAATGTATTTAAAAGAGAATATGAAATTTCACACTTCTTTGACATAATTTTACATTTGATAATACCATAAGAACATCTTTCGTCTTAAGTTTGAAAAAAATACAAATGAAACATTCCTATTTATTTTCAAGAATCTGTTTATTAGTTTTTATTATCACTTTCATTACTTCTTGTATTGGACAATCTCAATCAAATAAAGAAAATAATACGGTTTTAAATGAGCTACCAAAAACCGTAGAGTCACAAATTGGAGATTATGTGGTTGAAATATTTCAAGACTCTAAGGAAAACTTATGGTTTGGGACATTAGAAAAAGGAGTAGCAAAATTTGATGGAACTAATCTGAAATATCTGACTACAAAAGATGGCTTACCAAGTAACCGTATTACTTGTGTTATTGAAGATAATTCAGGAAACTTATGGTTTGGAACAGGTGCAGGAATATCAAAATATGACGGAAACACATTTACAAACTACTCAGAAAAAGATGGACTTTGTAGCGATATGGTAAGCAATTTATTTATTGATAGCAAAGGAACTTTTTGGATTGGAACTTGGGGTGGAGTTTGTAAGTTTGATGGTAAACAGTTTGAAAAATTCCCAATTCCTTATCCGAAAATAGAAACTATAATAAATCCAGATACAAAAAATTGGATAACGACTATTTCAGAAGATAAAAAAGGACATATTTGGTTTGGAAGAGACGGTTATGGAGCGAGTAAATTTAATGGAAATTCATTTGTTCATCTAACAACAAATGAAGGTTTGAACTCAAATAATGTGCAATCAATTGTGGAGGACAAAAAAGGAAACATTTGGATTGGAACGCGAGTAGCAGAGAAAGACAACAATGATATAGACAAACGAGTTGGTAAAGGAGGATTAAACAAATATGATGGTCAAAAATTCGTACACTTCCCTAAAATAAAAGGGCTAAACGAAAATGATGTTTACTCAATTTACTTAGACAATTCAAACGATTTATGGATGAGTACGATAAGCAACGGAGTTTACAAATACACAAATAATGAATTTGTAAATTATAAAGTTCCAACATCGATAATGGCTTTTTTAAAAGACAAAAAAGGGACTATTTGGTTAGGATGTGCTGGTGGATTATACAAAATTGACAAAAATGGGGAAACAATACATGTGACCACAAATGGGCCTTGGAATTAGATTAACGAAAATCTAGCTACGTTTACAATAAATTACGTAACATGAATGTATTCGGAAACTTGTATGGATTTCTCTTTGACTCATTATCTGACTTTCATTAAGCATTTTTATATCATCAAATTCTAAATATGTGTTAGCACCCAAAGTTCTACCGCTTCTAATGATCGTAAATTGTGTTCTCTTTTTGTTTTAATAGAAGCTGCTTGCACAGATTTTTTATAGCATTTTTCTAATTGAAACCGATGACCTTCAGCTAACTCCTTTTCAATAGGATGCTCGGTTGTTAAATTTGCTATTTGAGCTAAGTTTGAGAAGATGACTATCAATTTCCCTTTAGGTAAGAGTCGTTTTTTTGCTTCAGTAAAAAAATTTGTGAATAAAGTGTTATTATAATAAATAGCATCATCAATACTACCTAATTCATGCGTTTTAGGCAGCCAAGGTGGATTAAATACAATCATTTCAGTTTGTTTTTCCCACTTCCCAAATAGGTTTCCTAAATCCAACTCAATCTTTCTAGAAAGTTTAGTGGTTCCCATAAACTCTTGTAATCCAAAAATTGCATTAGGATTGATATCTGTAGCAAAGACTTTTTGAAAACCATGTTGTATCAATTGCAAAGACAAAACACCACATCCAACACCAACATCTATCACTGTTTTTTTTGGACCTTTATAACGTTTCAACCAATTGTTAAAAAGTACCAAATGCTCAAAACGTGTTGGGAAGTATGTGCCATAATATGGATGTATCTTATTACGTAAAACTGGCATAGAAACTCCATTTTTGTACCATTGCCACGCACTGTTTAATCCTTGTATTTGTGGAAATGTCAAAAAGAAATGATCATTATCTGGATAAAATTTTTCTAACCAGCCAATACTAGGTGATTTCTTGGTACATAGTTTTTGATCTTTAACTTCTAATAAAATTAAATTTGAAAGTTTAAAGTATTCTGTGCGATAATCTTGCTGTTCCTTAAAAGATATGTTAGGTAATTTTAACTTTAGATAGTTATTTAAATCTTGGAGCAAAGCTATACCATCATTGTAAAACTCATTGATGAGAATAGATTCCCCTTGTGTTAGATATTCAATCGTGCTGTCAACATCAGTTCCTTGTGCAAACCTTTTATAAGTCTTATTTCCCGGAATAGGCTCTGGCTTATTTACTTTTATATCAGTAATCATAGGTTTGTTTCCTTTTTTGATAAGGTAGACAATCCTTACTGCCCATTACTGTTATTATGGAGTTATTACTATAAATATCTTATAGCCAAATAAGAGCATAAAAAAACCTCACAAAAGCGAGGTTTTAAATATTTTACATTTCCGTAGAGAAAAACTTAATTCCCTTCTACTCTAGTGATTTTTGCACCAATAGCACGTAAACGTTCGTCTATGTTTTCGTAACCTCTATCAATTTGTTCGATATTATGAATGGTAGATGTTCCTTTTGCAGATAATGCTGCAATTAATAAAGATACACCAGCTCTAATATCTGGAGAGGTCATTGTAGTTCCTTTTAGTGTAGATTTAAAATCGTGACCAATAACAGTTGCTCTATGAGGATCACAAAGAATAATTTTTGCTCCCATATCAATCAATTTATCCACGAAGAATAAACGACTCTCAAACATTTTTTGGTGTACAACAGCACTTCCTCTAGCTTGCGTTAAAACCGTAAGAATAATACTTATTAAATCTGGTGTAAATCCAGGCCAAGGCGCATCAGACACCGTAAGAATAGAACCGTCAATATAGTTTGACACTTCATAACCGTTGGTATGTGCAGGAATATGAATATCATCACCTTGTTTCTCAACAGTGATTCCTATTTTTCTAAATACGTTTGGAATTTGACCTAAATCATCCCAACTCACATTAGTAATCGTTAATTCACTTTTTGTCATTGCAGCGAGACCAATCCAACTTCCAATTTCAATCATATCTGGAAGCATTCTATGGTCTGTGCCACCTAATGTATCAACACCTTCTATAATTAACATATTAGAACCTACGCCATTTATTTTTGCTCCCATGCGATTAAGCATTTTACACAATTGCTGTAAATAGGGTTCGCAAGCTGCGTTATAAATCGTGGTTGTTCCTTCTGCTAAAACTGCTGCCATTACAATATTGGCAGTTCCTGTTACAGAGGCTTCATCGAGAAGCATGTAGGTTCCTTTTAACTTATCGGCTTCAACACCATAAAATAAATCTTCTTTATTGTATCTAAATTTTGCACCTAAATTAATGAATCCTTCAAAGTGCGTATCTAAACGACGACGACCTATTTTATCTCCTCCAGGTTTTGGAATATATCCTTTTCCGAAGCGAGCCAACAATGGTCCAACGATCATGATAGATCCTCTTAATCCTTTTCCGTCTTCTTTAAACTCAGCAGACTCAAGATATTTTAAGTTAATATCATCTGCTTTGAATGTATAAGATCCTTTACCAACGTTTTCAATTTTAACGCCTAACTTTTTAAGAAGAGCGATTAATTTATTGACGTCAATAATATCTGGTATATTATCAATTCTTATTTCTTCGGCAGTCAATAAGACTGCACATAATATTTGTAAAGCTTCGTTTTTTGCGCCTTGAGGTTGTATTTTCCCTTTGAGTTGGTGACCTCCTTCAATTATAAATGTTGCCATGAAGAGTGATTAATAGCGTTTTCTGTTTCGGTTAGAATTATTCTTTTTGTGATGCGATTTTTTACTGCTAGAATTACTGTTAGAGTATTTCTTTTTGTTGCGCATCAACGTTGTAGCATCTGTGAGGTCTTCATCACTTCCTTTTAGGTTGATTTTACCTTCAGACAATTCAAATAAATGATTATAAATCACATCATCTTCTACTGTGTCTTTATTCCAATTAAGGAAACACTTTTTCATGTGATTTGCAATAGTATATGTCAATGCTTCTTTTAATTCGCCATCTTCCCAAGTATTTGCCACATCGATCATGGTTTTTATATTGTTTCCGTAGAAACGATATTTAGGGAAATTTTGAGGATATTTTAAAGGCTCTGGCCTTTCATTCAACTCTTCTTTTGTAGTGGTTGGATAAGGAGAGTCGGCATCTAATTCAAAATCTGAGATTATAAAAAGTTGATCCCAAAGTTTATGCTGAAAATCTGGCACATCACGCAAATGAGGTTGCATATTTCCCATCACATTAATAATGGATTTTGCTACTTTATTACGTTCTTCTTTTGTTGGTAATGCTTTAGCGTAATTAACCATTTTTTGAAGATGTCTTCCATACTCAGGAATAATCAAATGTTCACGCTCTGTGTTGTATTCTATGTCGTCTATCAAAATATAAGTTTGTGTAGTATTTGTGTGTCATGCATGAAGTAATTCTGCATGTGCTTGCAAAATACAAAAAAATAGTTATCTCGTGTTCTTTTTACAAAAGTGATTTAAACTTTTAAACGAAAATTAATGATTTTTTGATCATTTGAAGACTTTTTAAAGTTTCATAGCATCGCTACGGATTTAAAAAAAGACAAAGAATGGACGAAAAAGCACTATTTATTAATAAATAGAAAATGCTTAAATCTCTTTAGAGAGAAATAACACCTTCTACTTGTTCTGCAACTTCTTTGTACTTAATAATAACTGCGTCTGGATCTTTCATTTGCAAATTCACAGAAACACTTGTGTATGTCCCTTTGCCAGATTCTCTAGTCGTAATTACAGCACCCAAATTATCAAATAAATCTTCTATTTTCTTGATTTTAGATGCTTCAGATGGCACTATAAACTTATAGAGATACTCTGAAGGCCAACTTGCTGTTTCAGTTAATTGCACTCTTAATTTAATATAAAATTCTTCTGTTTTTTTCTCTGTACTCATAGCTTTTTTTTTCTTCGGAAGTAAAGATACATTTCCTTTTTTATTTTACATTCTACTTCTAACAGCTTTTTGTAACTTTTCACTTCGGAAATGTGATCCCACTTACCCTTTAAACTTTTAAATTAACTATAGCAAAAACTGAACCATTTTGGTATTGGCATTCAAAAAATTAACATAAAAAAGCGACCTGAATTTCAGATCGCTTTTTATGAATTTTAATAGTTCCGTAGTAAATATAAATTAACTTTTAGTTCTCAATAATAGTCAACTCATCTACAATATGCTTAGCGTTTGAGTATTTATCAATAAGCCACAATACATATCTAATATCTACATTAATAGTACGTTGTAAGTCTTTATCAAAAATCACATCTCCTGCCATAGCTTCTATGTTTCCATCAAAAGCTAAACCGATAAGTTCTCCTTTACCGTTTACCACTGGCGAACCAGAGTTTCCTCCAGTAATATCATTATCTGTTAAGAAATTAACTGGCAATTGTCCACGTTCGTTAGCGTAACGACCATAATCTTTCTTTTCATAGATGTCTAGCATGCTTTGATCTAAATCAAACTCAGGATCTTTTGGCTTGTACTTTTTGATCATTCCTTGAAACGTGGTATAGTTATTTTCGTTAGCATCGTTTCTTTTATCTGCTGGTAAAGCTCTCACTTTTCCGTAAGATAAACGTAATGTAGAATTAGCATCTGGATATTTAATATCGCTTAATCCAGACTCACGTAATCCTTGAACTAATAATCTATAAGATTTTTCAAAATCGTTTTCTGGTTGCTCTAAACTTTCTGGACTCTCTCTATACTTATCTAATAACTGTGTAGATAATTGTAATAGTGGATCACTATCTAAAATTGCTTGATCTGGATATTGTAAATATGCTTCTACACCTTCTTGAGAGGTAAACATACTCAACTCAAAAATAGCTTTAGTATATGCAGTAAAATCGTTGTTATTACTCTGTCCAACTGTTGCAACTAACTCAGGCAACGGATAATTAGATTTTGATGCTAATAAACCCAATTGTTTAGCAAATACTTCTTCTTCTAGAGGTAAATAAAAGTCTTTATAAGAATCTGCTATAACAGCTTGTAATCTTGGCAACATATTTTTACGTTCTGCCTCATTTGCTCCTGTATATTGTTTTAATGCAGACCCAAGTCTATAAGGCAAAACAGAAAATTTACTTGCACGCAACATCCCTAATAAATAGTTTCTTTGCTTTACTTTTTCGTTTGTTAAGCTATAATAACTATTGATGTTTTCAATCACATTTCCGTAGGCATCTTTATTCGCTTTTTTCTTTGCCCATTTCTGAAATTTATCTTCAGTCTTAGTCTTTTTTTCTACCGTTTTATGCTGTGTTAATGCTGTTATCATACCAGCTCTATTTTTCCAATAGTTTGCAATTCCTGCATATGCAGATGCGTACATTAACCTTACTTCGTCACTTTCATCCATGTATTTTTTCATGACATCCATGCTTAATCTTGAGCCTTCAACCCAAGCAGGATATGCATATTTTACATTTTGCTCCACACCTTGAGCTGGCATCCAACGATTTGTTCTCCCAGGATATCCCAAAATCATAGCAAAGTCGTTTTCTTTAACACCATTTATATTAACTGGTAAATGATATTTTGCTTTTAAAGGCACGTTATTAGTTGAATATTCTGCTGGTTGACCATTTTCATCTGCATAGACTCTAAACAATGAAAAATCTCCAGTATGTCTTGGCCATTCCCAATTGTCTGTGTCTCCACCATATTTACCAACATTTTCTGGAGGTGTTCCTACCAAACGAACATCGGTATAATCTTCATAAACAAAGTAGTAATATTCATTTCCTTGATAAAACGGACGCACAGAAACAGTGTATTTTCCACCTTCATTATTTTCTTGTTCAATTTTAGCAATTTCCTTGTTGATTATTGCTTCACGTTCTTTCTCGCTCATATCATTATTTACGAGCGATAAAATACGTTTAGACACGTCATCCATTCTCACAAAAAAGCGAACATATAAGCTTTCTGGCTTCATTTCGTCTTCTCTAGAAGCTGCCCAATAACCATTTTTTAAGTGATTTTGTTCTGCTGTAGACAACTCTGCAATGGCACTATAACCACAGTGATGGTTTGTCAACACTAAACCGCTATCAGACACAATACTAGCAGTACAACCACCATTAAATTGCACAATAGCATCTTTTAAACTTTGATTATTTATACTGTAAATTTCTTCGGGTGTTAACTGTAAACCCATGGCTTGCATATCGCGATGATTTAAGCGCTCAATGTGCATTAAAAACCACATACCTTCATTAGCCATTGCTGATGACAATGTGAAAATAAAAGCAAAAATTGTAAGGATTAATCTCTTCATATTATATTGTTTTTTTAGAGCTATAAAAGTAAGACTTTTTATATTCTTTTTATGACTTCGGAAATGTTAAAACTAGAATAATTGTAAGTTATAATTTGTTTAGCAAACTCTAAATAGATGAACAATTAAGAAACGAAATCACCCTATTCTATTTTTAAAAACCTTATTATTTCCCACTTACAAAGGTATTCGTTAATTTTACAGCCTAAACATTGCCAAATTGAACACACAAAAAATTGTTATTACTGGTGGACCAGGAACAGGAAAATCATCTATTATAAACGAATTAATTTCTAGAGACTTTACATGTTTTGAGGAAGTCTCAAGACAAGTGACGCTAGACGCTAGAAAAAATGGCGTGGAACAACTCTTTTTAACTGAACCATTACTTTTTAGTGAATTGCTTTTAAAAGCAAGAACACAACAATATGAAGCTACAAAAACTAGTGATAAAAACATCGTATTTATTGATAGAGGCTTGCCAGATGTTTTAGCATATATGGATTATGTAAAAAGCGATTACCCTCAACATTTTACAGACACTTGTAAAGCGCATGTTTATGACAAAGTGTTTGTTTTAGCACCTTGGCAAGAGATCTTTGTGAGTGATAGTGAACGTTATGAAAATTTTGATCAAGCCGTAGAAATACATCATTCACTATTAGACACTTACAAACGTTTTGGGTACAACTTAATTGATGTGCCTTTTGATAGTATTTCTAGCAGAGCAGATTTTATTTTAGACCATTTTAATCTATAGATGGCTCATCCCATAAACATATTAGAACAGTACTGGAATCACACATCTTTTAGGCCTTATCAAGAAGACATAATCAATTCGGTTTTAGAGAATAATGACACCTTTGCGTTGCTGCCAACAGGTGGTGGGAAATCTATATGTTTTCAAATTCCTGCGCTCATAAAAGATGGGATTTGCATAGTCGTTTCGCCTTTGGTTGCCTTAATGAAAGATCAGGTTAATAGCCTCAAAGAAAAAGGGATCAAAGCCATGGCGATTACTAGTGGAATTAAATATAGTGAGCTAGACACACTTCTTGATAATTGTATCTACGGAAATTATAAGTTTTTATACCTCTCGCCAGAACGATTACAACAAGACATCGTCAAGCAACGTATTGAGCAAATGAACGTTAATCTCATCGCAGTTGATGAAGCGCATTGCATTAGTCAATGGGGAAATGATTTTAGACCAGCGTATAAAAACATTACCATTTTAAGACAACTCCAACCTCATGTTAATGTCATTGCTCTTACTGCAACAGCAAAGCCAGAGGTTATAGAAGAAACTATAAAAGAACTAGATTTCATTGCTCCTAAAATCTTTAAAGCCTCTTTTACAAGACCAAATATCTCTTACCAAGTGTTGCATAGTGAAGATAAAATCTATGACTTAGAGCAACAGTTAATAAAACATAAAGGCTCATCTATAATATATGTACGAAGTCGTAAGATGAGTATCGAAATTCATAATATATTAGAGAAGAAAGGTTTTAGTTCTACTTTTTTTCATGGTGGCATTCCAACAAAGGATAAAACTGAACGTCTCTATCAATGGATGAATAACCAAAAAGAGATTATGGTAGCCACAACTGCTTTTGGTATGGGAATTGATAAACCAGATGTAAAAACTGTTATACATATTAATTTACCCGAAAGTCTAGAGAGCTACTACCAAGAAGCTGGTCGTGCTGGACGAAACAATGAAAATGCTTATGCTGTTTTGCTCACTAACAAATCTGATGAGCAGGCTTTAAAAAATCAGTTTATTAAAAGTTTACCAACTATTGAAGAACTGAAATTGGTCTATAGAAAATTATGCAACTTTTTTCAGATTTCATATGGAGAAGGCGAACAAACAACACATCAGTTTAGTTTTAGTGATTTTTGCAATGCGTATCAATTTAAAAGTTCAAAAACATTTAATGCGCTTCAATTGTTAGATCGAAATAGTGTTATTAAATTATCTCAACAATTTAATTACAAAACGAAGCTTCAGTTTATTGTGAGTAATAACAGTATGTTTTCTTATTTGGAAACGCATTCACAATATAATATAGTGGTTAAAACTATATTGAGAACCTATGGTGGGATTTTTGAACATCAGCTAGCGATTAACTTAACCTTGATAGCAGATAAATCTTCTGTTCCAGAAAAACAAATCATCGCTATTTTACATCAGCTACATAAAGATGGTATTGTAGATTTCTTGTTTTCAAATACAGATTCTGAAGTATTATTTCTTCAACCAAGAGAAGATGATAAAACAATTAATAGAATAGCGAATGTTGTAGAACACCAACAGCAATTGAAACGTAAACAAATTGATGCTGTATTACAATACATTGACAACGATGATATCTGTAGAAACAGACAATTACTACATTATTTTGGTGAGATATCATATACAAATTGTGGGATTTGCTCAGTGTGTGTGAATGGTAAAATTTCCGAAGAAAAAAGAGATATTAAAACAGTGACAACCCAAGTCATTTTGGCCTTAGAAAAACACCCAATGAGTTCTAGACAATTGGTAGAACAATTACCGTTTGAAAAAGAGGTAATTATTGAGACATTACAAACACTTATTGAGCATAACGCTATAGAATTGACGGTTGGTAACAGCTATAAAATAAAAAAGACATGAGAGATCCTTTGAAAATTATATTTATGGGCACACCAGATTTTGCGGTTGCCACTTTAAAAACATTAGTTGATAGTGATTATGATGTGGTTGGTGTGATTACTGCTCCTGATAAACCTGCAGGTCGCGGACGAAAATTAAACGAATCTGCTGTAAAAAAATATGCTGTGGCAGAAGGCTTAACTATTTTACAACCAACAAATCTTAAACATCCAGATTTTATAAAAGAGTTAGCAGCTTTAGGCGCAAATCTTCAAATTATTGTCGCTTTTAGAATGCTACCAGAAGTGGTTTGGAACATGCCCAAATACGGGACTTTTAATTTACACGCGTCTCTCCTACCTAATTATAGAGGTGCAGCTCCAATTCATTGGGCAATTATAAATGGTGAAAAAGTAACAGGAGTAACCACGTTTTTTATTGATGAAAAGATTGATACAGGAGCTATCATTTTACAAGAAGCCATTGCAGTTTCAGATACTGAAACGGTTGGAACGCTTCATGACAAATTAATGCATCTAGGAAGTGCGTTAGTTATAAAGACTGTAGATTTAATACAAAAAGGTGACATTAAAACGACTATACAGCCAAAAACAGAAGATTTAAGAACAGCTTACAAGCTTAATAAAGACAATTGTAAAATTGACTGGACTTTAGATTTAGACACCATATATAATAAGATAAGAGGTTTAAATCCGTTTCCTGCAGCTTGGTGTTATTTGGAAAACGGTGAAGAGCAACTCAGCATCAAAATTTTTGGTATAGAAAAAGAAGTTATAGATCATCAACTAGATGCTGGAACATTAGACATTTCTAAACATGAGTTAAAAGTTGCTGTTAGAGGTGGTTATATAACAATTAAAGAAATTCAGCTTCCTGGAAAGCGAAAAATGGATGTAAAATCATTACTTAATGGTTATGATTTTAACAAAAATGCTAAAATGCTCTAAAACCCTTATAGACATTGATATAATGAAAAATCCGATGAAATGCATTCCTTTATTAACAAATAGTCTAAGTTATCAACAAATAACCGCATTTCCCTTGCTATTACTTGCGTACATGGATTTTACGTATAATTTTGTGTACGGATTAACATTTAAGTTTAACCCAACTATTTTTTTAACAATTTAAAATATAATTTTATGAACAAAACAGATTTAATCAACGGAATGGCTGAAAACGCTGGAATTACAAAAGCAGCAGCTAAAAAAGCATTAGATTCATTATTAGTTGATATCGAAGGATCTTTACAAAAAGGTAACAGAGTTTCTTTAGTAGGATTTGGTTCTTGGTCAGTTTCTAGAAGATCTGCAAGAGAAGGAAGAAACCCTCAAACAGGAAAAACGATTCAGATCAAAGCGAAAAACGTAGTAAAGTTTAAAGCTGGTTCTGATTTAAGTGGTGCTGTAAACTAGTATTTCTTAAAATAGATTATAAAAAGCTCACTTTTAAGTGGGCTTTTTTGTTTTACAACACTACATAATAGCACATTTTGTAGGTTATTAACAAAATATGTTTTAGATTTAGTATAGAAATCATATATGATGATTACATCCAAGCCCAAAAAAGGACATCTTTTAATTGCCGAACCTTCTATTATAGGCGACATATCATTTAATAGGTCTGTTATTTTATTGGCCGATTATAATGAAGAAGGCTCTATTGGTTTTATTTTAAATAAACCTTTAGACTACACACTTAATGACTTAATTCCAGAAACAGAAGCCAACTTCAAAGTTCATAATGGTGGTCCTGTAGAACAAGACAACTTATACTTTATTCATCAAGTACCAGAACTCATTCCTGATAGTATAGAAATTTCTAATGGTGTATTTTGGGGAGGAGACTTTGAAATTGTTTTACAATTACTAAAAAACAAAAGCCTAAAAAACTCAGATATTCGATTTTTTCTTGGCTATTCTGGTTGGGAACCAAAACAACTGGACAATGAATTAGAATCCAACGCATGGATTGTTTCAGAAAATGTTGATAAAAATGAGCTTATCGAGAAATGCTGTGGCACGTTTTGGAGAGAAAAAATGTTAGAACTTGGAGGCGATTATTCGCTTTGGTCTAATGCTCCTGAGAATCCTAGCTATAATTAAAGGTTAACTCAACCTCAACTTCGTATTTAAACGTTTCAATATATCTTCGGAAATTTTAGTATTAAATTCCTTTTTGCGATATTTTAAAATCGGCTGAATCCCAACAATTACATTCGTTATAAATAATTCATCTGCTTTTTGAAGCTCAAAAGGTGAGATAGATGCTTCTTCAATTGTATAATCTCCAGAATTAGCAATCACTTCAATAATTTGTTTTCTCATGATACCATTAAGGCAACCATCTGCAATAGGAGGTGTTTTTATCTGCTCACCAGACACTAGAAATATATTTCCGTTTAGGGCTTCAACGACATTTTTATTGGTATTTAATAAAAGGCAGTTTGCAAATAAGTTCTCTTCTGCATAAATACTACCCAATACATTTATCGCTTTATTATTGGTTTTTAATGTGGATAATAAACCTGGAGCAACAAAATAATCTTTGTATAAGTCTACTAAGTACTGCTCTGTTTTTGGAATGGTATAAAAATCATTATCTGATTTTTCAACACTAATAGAGTAGTTGATATCTTTTGTCTTCGGAAGGTACTTTCCAGCTTCACCTCTATCAACATTTAATCGAACTCTGGCTGTTGATTTTGCCATTCCGTTGACATTAATCGTTTTTAAGATGTCTTGTTCAAGAAATTCCATGGTGAAGTTCATTGGAATTTCCATTCGCATGATTCGCATAGAAGACATCAATCTGAAATAATGATCTTCCCAAAATAATATTTTACCGTGAACTACTTTTAGGGTTTCAAATAAAGCATCACCATATTTATAACCTCTATTTTCCGAAGAAATAAAAGGTGTGTTTTCAATCAGTTCACCATTAAGATTTATCATAAAAAAAGTCTCGATTTTTAGTCGAGACAAATATAAAATTTATAAAAGATAATGCTTCTAAGCAGAACCTAAAACTTGCTTCAAACTTGAAATTTGATTAGCCCAAAGCATTTTTGCCTCTTCAATTTCATCATCCTCTGCATAATCGGTTACAATTATAGAGACGTCTTTAGTAATTTCATCGACTTGTATTTTTATTTCAAAATAGGTAGATGAACCATCTTCGTCGTCAGTCATCCATCTAAATTTAATACGTTCTCCGCTTTTTTTGCTTAATAGTTTTGCTGTTTCTTCACTACCATCCCAAATAAATGTAAAAAACTCTCCTCGAGAATTTACATTATCTGCAAACCATTCAGACAAGCCTGAAGGTGTTGATATATATTGATATAAAAGTTGAGGCGATGCATGTATTACGAACTCCATCTCAATTTTAACTTTGTCTTCCATAGGTATAATATTATGTTGTCAATATATACATTAATTGTTGAGTTTTATACAAAATACGAAAAAAAATATTTTGCGCATTTAATGTTTGCACACAATAATATTGTTTTTATATTTGCACTCTCAAAATGGCGAGGTAGCTCTCCCGATAACGATCGGGAGGTTAGAGCGCAGATAAATAATGGCGAGGTAGCTCAGTTGGTTAGAGCGTTGGATTCATAACCCAGAGGTCACGAGTTCAAATCTCGTTCTCGCTACAGCAGAGAAACCCAGAACTAATGTTCTGGGTTTTTTTATGCGTTGCGCTGAAGCTAGCTTCAAAGCGCATAAGCATAAAAAAATCCAACAACAAAACGTAGTTTTGTGGGTTTCTCTATTGTATAGCTCTCCTAGCGAAGATTCACCAAAGGTAAATCAAAGCTCATTTCAAAGCGATATAGCATAAAACAGGCTATTGAAATGCGTTAGTATTAAAGACTTTCACTTTTATACAGCTCTCCTAGCGAAGATTCACCAAAGGTAAATCAAAGCTCGTTTTAAAAGGAAATAGTAAAAAAAGGTATTGAATTGCGCTAACATTAAAGACTTTCACTTTTATACAGTTTTCCCAGCTAAGCGAATTAAGAACAGATTACTATAACATTATGCTGACGCTAAACATTAATTAACAAACTCTTGTTGTGTACCAATCCTGAAACAACACTCAGTGCCTAAAAACAACGGATTACCATGTTTCTCAGACCAAAACCCTTCTAAAACACCATTGGTCATACATTTATATACAACGACGCCTTTATAAACAATGGCATCATCTCCTCTATAATTAAAATTAATGACCAATATATTATCTTTAAAAAAGCCAGTACCTAATTGTTCTTGGTTATTGTTGATTAACCATTTGGCAATTATTCTATTGTTCTCGTCTAGTGTTAATTCTAAAGTACCTTTGTAGATTGCTTGGTCTGAATCTTGATTGCTTCCTGTGATGTTGTAGGTTCCTGGGAGTTGGGTTAGTGTCATTTTGGGTATGTATTTTAATAAACTGACTTCATTTATGCTGTCATCCCTTCAACAAATACTTGAACAAACTCCTTCATTTTATCAAGAATACGTTCTCCTATTTCTCTTGCTTTTAAAATACTTGGTCTATTGTCTAGACATTTAAAAACCTCATCTCGTAAAGGTTCTCGACCAGAATAGGTATAACTTTCTATTAAAGCTTGAAATTGTTTTTGGTCTAATTGTTCTTCATCACACATTTTAGATAATGCTAATACTTTTTCTTCGTGCCAAAATCGTTCAAACTCATCTTGTATAGCATCCACATCATTAATATGTGGTAAGTTTTCTTCAATAAATTTCTCTATCAATTCACGTTTACTACGTAATTGTATATCTCCAGACAACATATCTATAATTGCCTTTTTCTGTGCTTTTGCATCGGCTGATTTAGAATGTTTTAGTTTGGCTAATAGCTGTAAAATGTAAGCTACATTTATTTGGTCACGATGGATTAACTCTAATTCAAAATCGATATCATCAAGAATAGACGTTTTATGCTTCTCTCTATCGTTTTTAACCTTATCATGTAAATCTAAATACTTGCTTTTGTAATCTTCAAAAGTTTGCTCGTCAATACCCAAATCTTCCCAATCAAAATCTGTGTAAGATTCTAATACATTTTTAGCACGCAATAAACGTCTAAAAGCTTCTATAAACAGTAACTCTTCGGTTTCACTTGGCAATGTATCTACACTCTGAAACGTTGGCACAATCTCTAATAGATTTTTTAAAGCGTCATCAAACTTTTCTGCAATGGTTTCGTAAGGTGGTAAAATAATATCTTCTATCGCATCTTTATTTGAAAACAACGTTATTGCTTCGTCTGTAGCTTTTTTAAGGTTTCTAAAACACAAAATGTTTCCTTGTGATTTCTGCTCACCTAAAATTCTATTCGTTCTAGAATAGGCTTGTATTAAACCATGATACTTTAAATTTTTATCAACATAAAGTGTGTTTACTTTTTTAGCATCAAAACCTGTTAGCATCATGTTTACTACAATCACAATATCTAATCTATCTTTATCTTGAAAGGTTGTTTTTTCACGTTCTTTTAAACGCTTACTTATGTCTTTAAAATAGTTTTCAAACTGCTGACTATCTTTAGTTGAAAAACTAGTATTATACATTTTGTTATAATCCGAAATATAAGCATCTAACTTTTCTCTTGTATGACTTGTTTTATAAGCTAAATTTGGTTCTGCTGCTTGTGGCAATTGGTCTCCTGGAATATAATCCTGTGCATCTTCGTCATCCTCATTAGTTCCGTAAGAAAAAATGGTTGCAATACGTAAATCGTGTTCTCCTGCTTCTTTTTTACGTTTGAAGATATCGTAATACTTAATTAGGGTATCAATATTACTCACTGCAAACAAAGCCGAATAGTCTTTATTAAAGGTTTTCTGATTGTGATACGCAATCATATAATCTGCAATCTTTTCTAAACGTTTTTCGTCAGCAAAAACCTCAGCAGTATTAATATCTTCAACTTCTATGTCTATTAACGTATTTCCTTTTTGTTTGTATTTACCAACATACTCAATCCCGAAACGTAATACGTTTTGATCTTTAATAGCATCTGTAATCACATATTTGTGCATACAACTACCAAACAAATCTTTTGTGGTACGTTTTCCTAAATGATTTTTTGAAGCATTATCCTTAAAAATTGGAGTTCCAGTAAAACCAAAAAGCTGACTGTTTTTAAAATATTTGGTTATCTCTTTATGTGTATCTCCAAACTGACTTCTATGACACTCATCAAAAATAAAGACTACTTTTTTATCTTGTAAATGGGTTAGGCTTTTCTCATAATTAGCTTTAGAAATCGCATTGTTTAATTTTTGTATTGTGGTTAACACCAATTTAGAATTGTCTTTTAACTGCCTTACCAAAGATTGTGTATTGTCTGTAACGTCTACACTGTCTTTTTTAAAGCTATTAAACTCCAACATGGTTTGGTAGTCTAAATCCTTTCTGTCTACTACAAACACCACTTTATGTACATTTGGCAAGTTCATAATAATCTGACTTGCTTTAAAAGACGTCAACGTTTTACCAGAACCTGTAGTGTGCCAGATATAACCGTTATCGTTACTTGTAGCGACTTGATTTACTAACTTCTCTGTTGCATAAAACTGATATGGACGTAAGACCATTAGTATTTTATGCGTTTCGTTATGCACCACATATTGCGCAATCATTTTACCCAAATGGTTTGGCTTTAAAAATGAATTGGCAAACTCGGTTAAATCGGTAATATTTTTATTGTTTACATCTGCCCAAAAGAAGGTTTGCTTTACAGACTGCAACTTATTATTGGCTAAATATTTAGTGTTTACACCATTACTAATAACAAACAATTGTACATACTGAAATAAACCATGATTAGACCAAAATGAATGACGTTGATAACGATTAATCTGGTTAAAGGCTTCTTTAATTTCTAAACCACGACGTTTTAATTCTATTTGTACTAATGGCAAACCGTTTACTAACAACGTAACATCATAGCGGTTTTTGTAGGTGCCTTCTTGAGTGATTTGATTGGTGACTTGAAATAAATTGCTTGTCCAATACTCATTATTAAAAAAGCGTACATAAAAACTATCGCCATTGTCTCTAGTAATATTAAATCGATCACGTAGCGTTTTAGCTTTTTCAAATACATTGCCTTTTGCTAAATGGTTTAAAATAGTATCAAACTCTTTAGTAGAAAACACCGTTTTATTAAACCCTTCTAATTGTGCTTTTAAATTAGACACTAAAGCATTGCCATCTGGTATTTTTACCAATTGGTAATCTAAACCAACGAGTTGCTGGATAAGGTTGTATTCTAGGATGGCTTCAGGTTGTTTGGTCATATTTTTTTATCCTTAACAATATCAACATTTTTTAAAATATAGATGTTAGTTTTTTCTATAAATTCAACTATTTGATTAAAGACTTCATCAACTAAGTTTTTATATAAACTAGATTCTTGATTATATAATGCTTTAAGGAGCTTAACAGAATTTAAATGCAAGTTATTACCTTTAGCTGTTTTAAGCCAATGCACATGTTGCCATACATCATTGAGTATTGTAGGGTTTTCAATAGCCTCACATTTTGCCTTATCGTGTCCATATAGTCCAACAAACATTCTACCACTGTCATGACCGTTGCTTCTCCCACTAAAAGGCTCAACACAATAACTAAAAGGAATATCTTTTCGGTCTTTGAAATGAATCCAAATCTTTGAATAAACATGATAAATTGATAAATCACTTTTTACACTATATATCTTTGAGCCAAGATAATCTTGCAATCTTAAAACTAGGTCTTCTCTAAATCCCTCACGTATATCATTAACGACACTTGGATAATTATCAGCAATAAACTTAGACTCTTCTAAATTATTTACTATAGTATCTTTTAATGCTTTTTGCTCCTGTTTATTCAAAATATGTGTTAGCTTTTTTATTAATAAAATATATTGATTTATTGATTCTCGAAGTCCTGTGAAATTTGGAACCTCTTTAAGGCATAACTCTAACCAATCAATAATATCATCTCTGTAACTAATATTATAAAAATCTTTATCAGCTTCTAAATTTAGACTACTGTATTCTGTAGGATTATCTCCTTTAAGTGTTAAATAGTACACTGTATTCCTATGTGTTTCGTGATTACAATAACGCTGAATTTGTGCCTCTTGATCATCTGCATGAATTTTATTTTCTATACTTATAATATTTTCGTTCTTATCTTTTAAATAAATATCTATTCGTCCACCAGTAGCTTTACTTGGGTCTTCATCTGGCTTATTATGTAAGTCGATAGATCCAACACTATGTTCTACTTTGACAAATGCTTTGCTTGTATTAAATTTTCTTTCATCTTCAGGTTCAAACTTATCATTATGTTTAATAGAGTTAAGAAACAACTTCAAAAACACATCATCCATCAAATGAGAACCTTTCGGGTTTAGAAGTTCAGCTAAAAAAGCTGAGTGTGTATTATTTTCTCTTGTTTCAATTTTTAAAACTGAAAATAGATTGAAGTGTTCACCTTTAGCAATTGTTAGTTCATTATTATGTTTTATGATAGTACCTGTCTTAGTTAAAACAGATTTCAAGTCTTTTATATCTATTTTTTCATTATTACTTTCAACCATTACTTTTTCACTCATTTCCTTCTTATTAATTCCATAAACACCGTTCTAAATTTAATGGTCTTATCTGCTAACCATTCTATAGCTTCATCCCAATTATCTCTATCATTAAGTTGAAACTGCCTGTACAATGCAATCGTTTGATCTTTATTATCTGGATTTGGATTCCATACTAATTGAGTACCAATAATGCTTTCAACCTTTTCCTTGTGCTCCTCAAAATACGGTAACCATTCTTCTACATTCTTACCTGAAATGTAAACCCTTATCCCTAATTCATTTTTACTAACATTAAATATATTTGAAAGATGAACACCAGACTTACCCAAAGCCACATCATACCAATATTGTGGTCTTGGTGTTTGTAATTTTTGTATGTCGTCATGTTGTAATAAATGGTCTTTAAATTTCTTCCAAAACTCTAGTTGCGTTTTTTTAGTCTCAGATAACCCTTTTCCTTTTTCTAAATCTTCGCGTTTCTTTTCTTGCGCATCAATCATAAACTCTTCCGTTTCTGGAAGCGGAATGATTTGTTCTATTTGAAGAAATATATTTTCATTTTCGGTAAAAGGTGTTGCTCTAAAACACTGCAATTTTATGTCGTGATCTAGTAACCATAATACAGTAGAAGTCACTTCTTTGCGATAATGATTAGCTACAAAAATAATGCGTTGGTCTCCAGAGTTTAAGTACAATTCTTCATCTTGTTGTTCTAAAAAAACTCTTACAGAACCTTCTGCAATCTCATCTGTTTGGTTTTTACTTAAATAATCTTGAAACAAATTTAAAATTTGCGTAGTGGTTAATGTAGAACAATAAGATGCATACTTTAAAGCTTGCCAAGTGACATCTCTACCAGAATCATCTAACTTGTTTTCAATGATAACAAGGTTTCCTTCTTTGTCTAAAGCCAATAAATCTAAACGCTCATTGGTATCATTAAAGCCACTAAACTCCTTTTGAATAATAAGTAAGTCTTCTCCTAAAACTTCTGGGTTTTTGGCTATCCATTCTTGCAAATGGTCACGCTCTCTAAAACCCAAATCCTTAAATAAGCGTTCTTCAAGTTTTTCTATGTCGTTTGATATGGTGTTTATTTTGTACATAATTATCTATATTTTCTAAAAGCTTGTATAAATTGAAAAATACCATATCCAACAAAAGTTCTTCCAAAAAAATCAAAAAGGTAAAAGCAACTTGTGAGTTTAACTTCTTCTCCCATATAATCAAATTTATGAGTTGGAATTAAATATTGTATAAAATAACCTAAGCCTTTATCAAACTCCCATTCTAAAGGATTGAGTGAAAACTCAAAAGAATCTGTAGCAATTAGAGAAAAATAAAAAAACAACCAACCAAAACCAATTATAAAAGCAAATGCTTTACCATATGAAATCCCATAACTGTTAGAGATTTTGTTCAATTTTAAGTTAATTCTATCCAAAAAATTTGATACATTGTATTTAAGTTTCGCAAATGATTTTTTGAAACTATCCTCTTTTTTATACTCTATATATTTCTGTTTTAATTCTTTTCTAAAAGTCTCTTTTTCTAAATATTTATATTGTAATGATTGTGCAATACTTTTTTTCGATTCAAATTCTGCCTTCAATATCCTATATGTTTCTCTCTGGTTTTTAATTGGAATAACACCTTTTTCTGATACAGCTTTTTCGTATATATCTTCATAAATTTCATCAAACGTTTTCTCTTTACTGCTCTTAAGTTCTTCTCTAGCAGATATCGTTACATCAAAAGCTTCATAAGCTCTAAGCCTAAAATTAAACACACTCAAATCACCAGAAATGATTGCTAACGATAAATCAAAGCCTGCTTCTGCCTTTGTACCTCTCAGAATTAACAATTTATCTATTAAGGCATATGTAAACAAAACACTTTTATTAAAGGTTACTGCAGATAAGACTACAATATCCATAAAGTCTGTTTTGTAAAAAATAGTCTCTTTTTCAAACCTACAACGCCAAAGATCTAAAAGTGCATTAAAAGTGGTATTTCTAAAGTTTACATAGCCTTTAAAATGGCAATTTCTAAATCTCACTTTCCCTTGCATTACAGCATCTTTTGCTATAACATCTTTTTCAAAAATACAGTCCACAAAAGTTAATACACAGTGCTTATTTTCATCGCTTACTATCTTGACATCTTCATTGAAAGTACAATTTTCAAATGTAGTTGATAATGCAACGCTTCCCTGTTGTTTATATTTAAAAGGCGCACTAAATTCTTTAGTAAACATAGTGTCTAGATATGGGTTATCTTTTTTGTAGCCATCTATAAGTATCCCAAAATTATTATTAGTATGCGCTCTCTCCATATCTTAAACAAACATCGACTGCAACAAGCCTTTTTTAAACGCCTGCGTTTTGGTTAATTGCGTTTGTACCGCTTCTATTTTTAAATCTATGGCGCTTAAATAAGTGGCTATTTTTTGTTGTTCTTTTAGGGATGGAAGTTCTAATTTTAAAGTTTTTAATTGACTACTATAAAGATGAACAACCGAAATTCCTTGAGACAACCTTGCAATATCAAATTTCTTTTTATTGTTTAAATAATAAGAAAGAAATACTCCATCAATTTTTGTTCTAATTATATTTAAATCTCCACCAAGAGCAACTCCACTTTTTAAAACACATGATGCAGTTGCTATATCTATTTGTGTTTCTCCTGAAGCAGGAATTATGACATCATTACTTTCACTTAAAACTAAATCTTCAGCTCTGAGATTTGTTTTAGATTTAATATTTGAAATTAACTCAGCATACTCTGTATACAACTCTCCATATCTAATACATTCTAAAGTTCCATTTTCTACTATATCTGCTTTAGAAATATTTCTTCCTTTAAGGAAAGTAGCAACCTCTCCCAAACGCTTCTCTTCCCAATCCGCAAAATCACTACCATCATCAGCTTTAAAGCGCAATTGTTGGCTAAACAGTTGTTGCATCACGCCTTTTTTGTATTTCTCTAAAGCTTCTTTTTTGGTGGTTAGTTGCTGTAGTTTGGTATCTACTTCTGTTAGAAAATTGGCTATTTTTTGTTGTTCTGGGAGGTTGGGAAGATTGATTTTTAATCTGTAAAAGTCACCATGATTTAAATCAGGAATTGTTGAAGTTCCTGCTAATTTCATAATTGTGTGCTGCGTTTTATAATCAGTTAAAAAATAATATAAAAACCATTTATCACAATCTGAATCAAATTTTATCTTAAAAAAATTATTGTGGAAAGCTCCTTTGACTCCTGTAACAACTTGACCTGTATTTCCAGTTCTTGTCATTAAAATATCATCTTCATTACACAATACTGATTCAGTTGGGTTCTTTATAAAATATTTTTTTGTTGAACCTGCTCTTAAAAATTCATTTGTAATATAAAAATGTAATCCTTCTGCTTCTTCCATAAACCTTTCTGCAATAGCAATTTGCAAACCTTGATTTATTTTAGTGAAATCTTTTAGTTTCCTCTCTTCCCATTCCCCTTCAAATTCTTTAAAGCGTAGTTTGGGTACACGTGGTTGAGACTTCTCGGCTGCGCTCGAAGTGACAGTGATATTATGTTTTGTTGTTTTGTTCATTTAGTTTTGTTGCTTCTTTTAAACATTTAGTTAATCATGAGATCCTGAATCAAGTTCAGGATGACAAAAATTGTCAAAAAGGAGTATCAATGTTTAACTGTTTGCAAAAGTCGGCAATAGTAGCATCTGTTTTTGCTATGGCTGCATCTAATGCTTTTAAGTCTTTGGCTACTGTGGTTAAGTCTATAGGTTCTTCTTCTTCAAACGTATCTACATAACGTGGTATGTTTAGGTTGTAGTCATTTTCTTTAACTTCGGCTATAGTAGCAACGTATGAATATTTATCTATGTTAGCTTGAGATTCTTCGCTATGGTCTGAATGACAGTATGCTCTGTATGTGTTTACAATAGTTTCAATATGTTCGTCTTGTAATACGTTTTGTGTTTTTACTTTCTCGTAATGTTGGCTTGCGTCTATGAATAGGATGCTTTCGTTACGTTTAGGATGAGATTCTGAAACGAGTTCAGAATGACGTAGGTTAAGTTTTGGTTGCCCTTCGACTGAGCTCAGGGTGACATCTTCTTTTCTATTTTTTTTGAGTACTAAAATACAAGTTGGTATGCTTGTACCATAAAATATGTTTGCTGGTAAACCTATTACTGCGTCTAAGTAGTTTTTATCTTCTATTAGAAACTTACGTATGTGTCCTTCGGCTGCTCCTCTAAATAAAACACCATGTGGTAATACACAAGCCATGGTTCCATTATCATCTAATTGGTGTACCATGTGTTGCACAAAAGCAAAATCAGCTTTAGATTTTGGTGCTAGTTTACCATAAGCAGAAAATCGATCGTCGCTCATAAATAATGGGCTTGCGCTCCAATTTGCAGAAAATGGTGGATTAGCAACTATGGCTTCAAAACGTTTGTCTATATGGTTTGGGCTTGGGTTTACTAAGGTGTCTTCGTTATAAATATCAAAACGTTTGTAATGTACGTCGTGCATAATCATGTTCATTCTGCACAAGTTATAGGTGGTTGGGTTACTTTCTTGTCCAAAAAATTCACCTACGTCGCCTACTTCTTTCGCTACACGTAATAGTAAGGATCCAGATCCACAGGTTGGATCGTACACGCTTTTTAATTTAGTTTTACCTGTAGTTACTAATTGCGCTAGTATTTTAGAGACTTGTTGTGGTGTATAAAACTCACCTGCTTTTTTTCCTGCTCCAGAAGCAAATTGCCCAATTAAATACTCGTAAGCATCACCAAGAATGTCGCTATCTGAGTTTTCTAAATCGAAATCGATACCTTCTAAATGGGTGATTACTTTTACTATCAGTTCGTTTTTAGCGTCTTCTGTTTTACCTAATTTAGAACTTGTTAAATCTAGGTCTTCAAACAGGTTACCAAAATCGTCTTCGCTTTCGCTTCCCATTGTACTTTGCTCTATGTTGGTGAGCACGTTTGCTAAATCGCCAAGAATAAAGTTGTTTTTGTTACCTGAGTTACCACGTTTAGCCAACTCGCTAAACAGTTCTGATGGTTTCAAAAAATAACCTAATTTGTCTAAAGCTTCAAATTTAATAGCTTCTAGCAAAGCTTCAGCTTCTGGATGTGCTTCTATAGTATCGTAATCTAAACCGTCTGGTTTTAAAATCACGTTAGCGTAGAGTTCCATTTTCCGACTTAAATATTTGTAAAAAATAAAGCCTAATATATAATCTCTAAAATCGTCTGCATCCATATTACCACGAAGGTCGTTGGCAATATTCCACAGCGTTTGTTTTAGTACTTGTTGTTTTTGGTCTTCTGACATTAATGTTGTTAGTTTATTTTATGGAAACAGGTTGAATACCCAATAACAAGATTTTTTTGTTGTTGGATTTACTAATTAAAAGGGAGACTTTAAAGATAGAAAAAGCACTCAGGTTTCAAAAGGAAAGTTTAAGTATTTTAAGAGTAGGATTTAGTACATTAATTTACTAGCATTCATTATTGAAAATGAATGTAATAATTCTTCTAAAATACATTTAGATTTTAGAAAGGATTTGAGTTAAATGCATCGACTTTAGTTTGCACAGTACTCACAAAATGATTTAATTTATTTCGCAATGTTCATCACAATGCATTGGAATGATTTTTCTTTTCAAAGCTAACTCGTTATATAAAAATTCTCCAAGTCTAGTTATTTTCAGCAAAAACAATACAGGAACAAACAACCAAAATAACGGAATTCGTTTAAAGATTTCATAGATAGATTTATATCCATAATTCCAAGATTTATCATCTACTGTTGATGCCATTTTTTTTTCTGCTTCTTTTAAGTTAATTCCCTCAGAATGATTATTGTCTCTTAGCTCTTTAAAAATTACTACATTTAATAGGTCATTTTTCTTAATGAATTTCATAAACCTAGTACAGTTAGGACACCAGTTATCATAATAAACTTTTAATGTATTCATTTCTTAAATTATATATTATTGCAGTATTCCTTTTTCTCTAATGTCTTTATCTGTTTTTCTAAATCTGCTTTTAACATTGAAACGCCAAAACAAACTTAACAATACCCTTCTCTGATTAGGTTTTATGACAGCTCTATATTCAAAATTAGACCCATCTATAGTTTGAATAATTTGGGATGAATTAAATGGGTCTAAAACCGATAAAACTAAATTTCCTTTATTTTTAAATACTCGTCTACTTAAACCAAACTTGAAGTATTGATTAGAGTTTTGAAATGTTTGAAAATTGATTTTATTTTTTGGAGTGTAAAACCAACTTAGCTCAATTTTATATGCTTTAAGTCTTACGATATTTATTAAAGACGTATTGAGTCTATAAAAATCATTATTCCCTACTTCTACGCCTGATATATTGCCATATCTCCCATTTAATTTTACAATTGTATTTAACCATCTGGGAGCATTTAAACTATATGAAAAGTCTATTCCGAATGTTGTTGATTTTCCAATATTTTCTGGTTTGCTAACGGTGATATCATTTTCTGCATCATAAATTGAAACATTTTGAATAATATCTGTTATAAAATTGGTGTAAAATGTTGTGCTCATGGAAGCGTTTTCAAATTCATTAAACAATTCTAATTCTATTGTATGTGTTGATTGAGGCTCAAGATTTGGATTACCTATATTTATTCTTTGCAAATCTACACTTGTATTAAAACTGTTGAGATACGTTAATCGTGGTTGTCTTAAAAGGCTATAGTAATTTAAACTAATAGCATTATTATCTCCATACTCGTATTCTAAATTTATTTGTGGTAGCAAATTGAAGAAACTTTTACTTGAAGTCACGTTAGTAGTCTCATCGTTTAATTTACGCTTTGTATGTACTAGTCTTGCTCCAATATTGTAATAGAAATTTTTATATTCATTAGAATAGTCACTGTAAATAGTATTATCTGTTTGAGTGAAGTTTATATTATTTTCAGCAGATATATTATTTAAATCATTAAAGAAAGTCTGCTTTTCATCTAGGGTACTCAAATCAAATCGATAGCCTACGGAAATATCCCCTTTATTGAGAGTCCAATCATAACGGGTTTTAAACTCAATTTCATTAGATCTTAATTCATCGGAAGAGTCTGTATTAAAATCATTATTTGATATTGATGTTTCCGAAAATGACTCTAAATTTTTTCTCGATTCATATTCGTACTCTAATTCAATCTTTAATTGTTCTTTTTCAGAATTAAATTGTTGTTCATATTCTGTTTCAGTTGCTATAGAAAATACATCATTTTCGGTAAAATTAAATTGATTTGTTTGATCTAAACTTTCAGAAGATATATTTCTAATACCATTTGTTGTGAATGAATTATTTGAATCAAATACCGAAACGTTACCTGCTAATTCAGTATTCTTATTTGGTAAGTATTCATATTGCACTTCTCCAAATTGATTTGTTGAAGAGGTATTATTATCGTTAGATTCTATCTCAACGTTTTCAGCATCATCATTAAATGTTCTTAAAGTCTCTTCTCTAGAGCTCGATATATTATGCTCTCTTTTAATTCCATATAACCCATAACCATTTATTTTTTCTTTGTTTAATGCTAAATGAAGACCGCCTTTAGCCGTTGAAGGCACACCAAAAGCAACGTTTACACCTCCTATAATTCCTTTACGCTTACGATCTGTAATTATATTAATAATTGGTTCCGTTTCACCTTCTTTTACTGATGGACGAGTTGTAACTTCAATTCTTTTAATCATATCACTAGGCAACATCTGAAGAGCTTCAGATTTTGTGAGATTTGAATCTCTTCCATTAATTCTTATAATTGGCTCTTTTCCTCTTATTTGGACTGTCCCATCAATATCAACAGAAACTGAAGGCAGATAACTTAGCAAGTTGGACATAGAACCTGCTACATCTTTAAGTTTATTACCTATGTGATAAATCTTTTTATTATTCTTATTTTCAATTCTAAAATCCTTAGATACTATAACCACTTCATCTAATTCATTAACTTTTAAAGGTTCGATTAATACATCTTTTAAATCTAAAGTATTGTTATTAAATTTTGAATAGTCTATAGTCATCAATTTTACTTCGTAATCATTATGTCCAATAGAAATGTTATAATTTCCTTTCTCAAAAGAAATTTTAAAATTTCCATCGGTATCAGATTTAGCAGTATGAATCACTATGTTTTTTTTCAAGTCAATGATATATATATTTGCATCCTCAATTACCGTAGTATTATTCGCATCAAGCACCTTACCAATTATTTCATATTTTTTTTCTTGCGCGAGCATCATTGTTGTGCACAACAAAAATAATAGTGATAAGTGAATTGTTTTATTATTCATATTTAATTATGATTTTTGAATATTTTAGCAAGTAAGACATCTAGTTGATGATCTTCGAGTCCTAAAATTTGATCTTCTGACCTAGTAATTTCTAAATCGGGCTCTGTACCGACACCATCGAATAATTTGCCACTGTTTTGGAATGACAGCATATGTGAAAATTTCAATTCTAAACCGTTCATTTCATAAGATCGAGATAATCCGCTAGAACCATCAGTATTTACGCCTACTAAAACAATTTTACCTAAACCTTTAAAAGATGAAGCAAATACGCTTGCTGCACTAAATGTTTTTTCATTTACAAGAATATAGACAGGTTTGTCATAGAAATAATAGTTATTGAAAAGTTGATTGTTTTCCAGTACCATATAGTATAAATCACTATAATTATGATATTTAGATTTGTCTTTTAATTCTGAAGGTGTTTTTTGTAAGATTGATGCTTGAATGTTTTCATTAAAATGATTTAATTTATAAAGACTACGTCTATTTAAACTTTTTTCAATGTCATTCGTTAGTTTTGACTTATATCGAGCATAATTTGCTATATGATATTCATTAGGCTTAATGAAATAATTAGAAAAGAAATTAATTAAGTCTCTTTTACCACCAGAGTTATTTCTAATGTCAATTATTAGTCCGTTAGAATTTTTGATATTATTCATATAAATTTCTAACCATTTAAAGAACATTTTATCATCATTGCTATCGAACATTTCTGGAATTTTTAAATATTCAATACCATTAGCATAAGACTCTCCAAGAACATTATATGACTCAATATTTTTTTCATTCAGAAAAAGAGGCTTGTATCTCTCTCTCCATTTAGTTTTATCTGTTACAAGATTAACATAGACTAAAGTATCTTTAGTTTTATCTTTATTTGAAAATTTAAGCCTTACACTATCGTTAACTTTATAACCTTTACCAATTTTATAAAATTCATTCATTTTCTCTACTCCAAGAGACATTCTAGATTGATAAGGAGCATATTTATTAAGGATATCATTTCTATAGATAAAATCTTTAATACTCTCTCCTTCAATATCCATTAAAAAAGGATATTGTTCTAGATAATTTGAATACTTAAGTTTTGGAAGTTGTTTTAGCGCTATTACTTGGTCTTTTTGCCATGGAGCCAGAGCAAAAGGTAAATAATACTTTTCTTGTGCTAATTTCTGATCTAAAATTTTAACTGAAGCATGTCTATCACCTAATTCTGATATTATATGCTTGATATGAGCTAACAATTCATCTTCATGAATTACTCCTTTACGATGTATTACTTTCTTTATTGAGTCTATTTTACTTTTTACACGATTAGCATTAATATCATAATATGGAGAGTTTTCAGAAAGCAGAACTGAAACGGTATTTATTAGAGTTAATTCATCTAAAGCACCATCATTAATTTTACTATTTTTTTGACATGAAAATATATTTAAAAACGTAATAAAAATAACAATGACGAAAAGAACAATTAATAAGTTGTTTATCCTATTTTTCATTTACAAGGAATTATTTAAATAGAAAATAATTTGTTGCCAAGGAACTTTAATGAACTGAATTAAAATAAAAGTGATGATGTAGTATTTGCGCATTTCCTTTGAACTTTGAGCTATTCCTAAAATCAGTAAAATGGAACTAAAACCTATAACTGGAAAAATAAAATATGTTCCAATACAAAATATTAATAGAAGTATATCTTTAGCATTACTTTTCTTTTTAGAAAAAAGAAAAAAAGCAGCTACAAGACCTTCAAATACAAGTCCAAAAAGTTGAAATGCATATAAAATACGACCCATAAATGGTGTTGATGTAAGACTAACAAAACTATGATCTCGAGGTATAAGTTTTAGAATTGATATTGAATTTGTGTTGTTTGCAAGGACCTCATAAGGTGTATCGATTATAAAATGCGTTACAAGCATGAATCGGGAATCAAATAAAAAACGTCCATGAAGAAAACCAGGTGATCCAAAACCATTTATTATTTTTTGAGTAACCGCAAAGAGCATCACAAGACCTATCAATATTTTAGAATTGGATTTTAGATAATACAGGTCTTTATCTGTCCATAAATAAAAAGTAATAAGCAGTACCCAATATACAAATAGTACTTTATGATTGTCGATAATGTAGAACTGCAAACTATTAAAAAATAACAGTAACAACGATATAAGAAGCCAAAGAATTTTATTTTTACTGAAGCTACCAAATGCAAGCATTAATGCACAAATAATTCTCATAAAAATATCCAAACCCCATCCTGTACTTCCATCAAGAACCAACAATACGAGTGAAAATTTAAAAATAACTTCCTCAGAAAAAGATTCAAAATCTCTATTGTTTTTTTCTAAAACTGTAAGTAAGGAATATGCCATGATATTTTATAAAATTTAAAAATTTACTTCAATCTCATTTAAGAATTTCTTTTTAATGATATAGTTGTCTTCGAAAAAATCTGTTTCATAGACCATAATTTTTACTCGCTCTATTTTTATAGCTTCCTCTGCTAATGCAGTGTCATCATTTTCATAATATTTTGGCTCATAAGCTAATTCATAAAATTTCTTATTATCATACATATGTTTTAAGGTACGTTCATCAATATTTGATGGAAATTCTATAGTTGTGGGCTTTAAATGAGAATGTATTATCTGCATTCCTAGTTTGCGTAGATTTTCTTTCTTGGGATAATTTTTGGTCGAGGTTAAAAAGGCATTTGAAATTGGAACATTGAATTTACTACCGACTACTTTAATTAAAACTGAATCACCGTTCTTTTGATAACCTACAGCAGTAATATTAGTAGCTTTATTTGTAGAAAACATACCGAACCCTCCTCCTTTCCATGGCGTGAGAGTGTCAAATTGAGAATTATATAATTGAATGAGACCTACTACAACAAGAATGTAGCATATTAAATAATTGTCGATATTTTTTAGAATTTTCATATATTAAAAAAGTAAACTGTAAATCCCTATAAAATTTACAGTTTACTATTTATGGATTAGTAGCTTATCGAATATCCGCAGGCTCATTATATTCGCCTATTGATTCAAGTGCCTCAAGTCCTTCTTCTCTCTTTTCATTCGCTTCATCATTTAATGTTTGTGAAGACGTTACTGTTGCTACATCAGCAACTTTCTGTGTTTCCATTCCTGTTAGTCCTACAGAGCCTATTAAAGCTAATGCAAACAATCCGTAAATAAATAGTTGTTTTTTCATAATTAAATAATTTTAAAAATACCTACTTTCAGTCTTTATAGTCGCTGTTTCGGTTATTCCGACTTTGTAATTGTATAATTGGTTTCAAACATTAAATTTGTTGATATTAATTACATAATACACACTCATAAAATATTTTACAATTTTCTAATCTTAGTGAATATTTGAATTGATAACACATATTTTATCAAACTCAAGTAGAAGATTAGTTTCATTTATCCATACAATATTTTATCGCAAAAATAAATTCTTAATATATTCAAATACAGCTACTTAAACACAAATATTACAATGCTAAATTAGGTTTTAAATTGTAAGTTTATTGATTATTACGCATAAAAAAAGTAAGGATGTTCCTTACTTTTTTCTTTGAAGTTTATATGAGAATTTTAGATAAATCCTTTTTCTTTTGCTACAAAAAGCAGCTCTTTATCTTCCACAGTATGAATATTAAAGATATGTTTAAGGTGTCTTTTTCTCTTTTCTATACCTGCTATAGATAATGGAATAATATTTGGTAAGTCTTTCATTCTTGTACCAATAGACAATTCATATAAAATTCTTCTATCTATATCATCTAGAATAAAATCATTAGCCACCTGTTTTCTTAGAAGTTTTACTATAGTTTTACTGTAATATGGAGGATCATTTAATATAGTATCAATAGTTGTTAAGAGTTCTTCTGGAGTAACATCATTTTTAACTAAAAATCCATCAGGATTTAGATTTTTAAAAATACTATGAATACGGTAATTATCATTTAATGTAGTTGATACTATGACTTTTGAATCTGGTAATAAAATGTTAATCTTTAATCCTAAGTCTTCACCAGAAAGTATTTTGCCATCTTTTGATGGAGGAAGTCTAATATCCAAAAAAATCATATCATAAGACTGACCTTTACTAGCACTATTCTTAATTTTAAAATAAGCAATATCACAATCTTCTGCTATTTCTATTGAAAAGAGTACACCTTCATTTTTATTGCTATAAAAATTTAGCGCTGTCCTATATGCAGCTGTAATTAATGGATGATCATCTATAATAAGAATTGAATATTGTTTCTGTTCCATTTGATTCAAATTTATTTAGGAATTCTTATAGTAATCACTGTTCCTATTTTAGGTGTTGATTGGATATTAAAATCTCCTTTTAATTTCTCTACTCTAGATTTCATGTTCTTTATTCCTATACCCTTCTTCTTTTGTTTTATATTAAACCCTATACCATCATCTTTCACTAAAAATTCGAGGCTATTATCAACAATTTTAAAACTAACCTGCACTTTTTTAGCCGATGAATATTTAATAATATTTAGAAGAGCCTCTTGAGCAATTCTATAAAGATTTACTTTAACTATCTCATTTATTTTATACCAATTAATATTTTCATCAAAATCTAATTGTGTCTCAAAATTGCCGATTTTTGATTTGTTCCTCACTAATTGATCAACTATAGATATGAAGTTTATTTGTGAGCTATCAAAATTATCACTTATTTTATGTGACACTTCTCTTATGTCTTTTTCTATAATTTGTAGTTCTTCCAAAAATAGTTCATATTGTTTTTTAATGTCTTTATTTTCACTAATATTTAAAAAACCTAGCCCTAATCTTGTACCAAATAACTTACCAAGAATACCATCGTGTAGTTCTTCAGCAATTCTATTACGCTCCTTTACTTTTTCTTTTTCCAGTTTTTCCTGCTGCTTTAGCGTTAGTAAATATATTTGCTCATTAGCCTTTTGTTGATTATATTCTAATAATACTTTTTCAGTTTTTGATTTTTGATTTTTGATGGAGTACAATAAACCAGCTATTAAAATCACTCCAATACTTACAAGAATTATTATTATTTTCTGTTGAGATAATCGTTTATTTTCCTCAATATACTCATCAGTTTCATAAGCAATTCTCGTAAACTTATTATGTGTTTTACGCTCCTCAATTTGCAAACTATCACTAAATTGAATGTGCCTATTAAAATAAATAGAAGAATTTTTAACTTCTAACTTGGCTAACAATAATAAAGACTCTAGATAATCTCTACTATTTTTAATTTCTTTAGCTAGATAATTTGCTTCTTTAGCATTACTAATTGCGCTTATAGTATCGTTTAAAAAATTGTAATAATGTGCTAAGTGAATTTTACTAATTATAACACCTGACTTATTATCTATACTATCTCTAATTTTTAAAGCTTTATTAAAAATTGAAATAACATTTGTAGTGTCCTTCATTAAGAGCTTACAATATGCCTTGTTGTCTAATACTCTTGCATAATGATCAACGTTAGTGAATTTTAAATCATCGTTATTTAAGACTTTGTCATAATATTTTAAGGCTTTCGTATATTCCTCTTTTTTTAAATAAGTATTACCAATATTATTTAAAGTCGCCTCATAAAATCTTGAGTTATTATTTATTTTATTATAATACTGAAGAGCTTTATTATAATAAAATATCGCTCTATCATACTCATATATATCGTTTTGCAATTGACCTAAATGATCGTAGCAAGCATATAACGATTTGTAATTATTTAATTTTTCAAATTTTGAAATTGCTTTAAATGTTAAAACTTCACTTCCAGAATAATCTTTGAATCGACCTTTAATAAAAGCCATGCCATGTTGTGTTTTGGCTGATCCATATAAATAACCGACTTTTTCAAAATAGTTATAAGCTATATTAAAATGATAATATGCAGAGTCATAAGTCTCTTTCTTATTATAAAAACTTGCAAAATTCCAATGCAAATCACCTAAAGCAAAAGTATCTTTTACATCTCTTGCTATTTCAAAAGCTTCTTTATTTCTTTTTTTAAATAGTGATGTATCACCTAATTTAAAGTATTGATAAGCAATATCACTTAGACTTCTAATCCCAAATGTGTCAACTGTAGATTTTTTTATCTCTTGATATGATTTTATCAAGAATTTCTTACGATTTTCTATGTTTTCTGATTTCTTTTTGGATGACATAATCCAAAAAGAAATACTATCTGACCTTGTCGTTAAAAAATTTGATTCCTTAACTTGAATCTTTTTACATGAATATAAAATGCTAATAAATAGTATCAACATTAAAAATATTCTATATTTATAAAGAATTCTCAATAAAGGAGTTTATTACAAAGCTAAAAAAAAGCCTCTAATATCATCATTAAAGGCTTACTTGTTTTATACATTAATCTTTACTACCATCATCTACAGTCTCATTTTCATCTCCAGTGGCCTGAACGTTGTCAATTAAGTTTAAGTTATCATCATCGAGTTCTTGTGGTGTACAAGAAGAAATTGAAATAAAAATTATTAATACAATAAATAAAAATTTTAAGATTCTCATAATACAAAATTTTAAGATTTAACAATAGTTTTCTGTGCTGTTTTTACAGCAATACATTTTTAAAAATTGTGCACAATTGTTACGCTGTTGGTTTTTAACGTAGGAATATTCAGTAGTAAAAATAGATGAACATTTATCTGTTTGATGTCTTAAATGTATAGAATTAGTAAAACCTATGTATCTAATAGTGAAATACTCTTTTACAATGGTGAAGTTAATTTAATGTAATCATCGTATTCTTAGATAGTGAGCTATTAATCAAATCAATATTAGCAATGAATGTCTTAGTAAAGGGTATCTTAAACTCATTGTTAACTATGCACATAGATTTTCCATAATTAATTCTTGTTATTCGATCTCTATTAATAATGAAACTCTTATGGATTCTCAAAAAACTTTGAGGTAATATGTTCTCAAAAGTCTTTAGCGTTTTATAAGCACCAATAACTCTACCATCCTGCATATAAAAATCTGTTGTATTATTATCTGCCTTTAAATATAATATGTCTTGCAAATTTAAATATTGATAATCCTTATAAGATTTCAAACAAATAGTTTTATTTATAGTATTAGGGTGATTTTTTTTATAACGTAAAAAACTTTTCCTTATAGAAAGTTCAGACAAGGGTTTCAATAGAAAATTTGAAAACTCATATTGATAAGCTTTAAACGCTTTATCTTTTGAAGAAGCTAGAGCTACAAAAGAAGATTTATCTTCTATATATTTGGATATGTCATATAGAAACTCCAAAATATTGATCGTTTGTGACTCTATATTAATAAAAATTATTTGAGGTACATTCTTTAAGATTATATTCAAAGCATTTTCCTGATCTTCTTTTATAGAATTGAATGTGATTTCCATAAAATCAAGACCTACAGTTCTTATCTTTTGAACCGTATCATTATCATTATCAATTATTAAACAACTTATCAAATTATTTTTAAAGCAAGTTAATTACAAAATTAATATCATAAGTACGGTCATGGATTACAATAAATAAGGACGAAACTTACTTTTTTTTGTATCACGCACAATAGAAATAGATTTTTAAATACGAAAGAATTCATACTTGACTAAAGGTGACAATAAACCTAAAAAATTATATTATGTACATATTGAAATTACCAACAAAAAGTGAACACGATTAAGAATACAAAATCTTCAAACAACTAAAAATAAGTGTTTTAAAAATTATAGGAATTGGGTTTTTGAAATGCGCTAGCATTAAAGACTTTCGCTATTGTACAGCTAGCATGCGAAGATGCACTTCTACAGTATCGCAATCTATACCATCTGGCTTTAAAATTTTGTTGACGTAGAGTTCCATTTTTCGACTTAAATATTTGTAAAAAATAAAGCCAAGTCTATAATCTCTAAAATCATCTGTATCCAGATTACCACAAAGGTCGTTGTCAGTATTCCACAGCGTTTGTTTTAGTAATTGTTGATTTAATCTTCAGACATCAATGTTATTCGTTTACTTTATGGAGACAAATTAAATACCCAATAACAAGATATTTTTGTTGTTGGATTTACCAATTAATAGGAAACTTTAAAAATAGATAAAGTACTCAGGTTTCAATAGGAAAGTTTAGGTATTTTAAGAATCTAATAATTCGAATCAAATACCATTTTTAAAGTAAACATAGTAAGTGGTTTAAGCTTATATTTCACAGATAAAAACACAAAGCTAAACAACTACCTCAACTCACTTCTTTTTACTTTTAGGCTTATCTTCTTTAATCTTTACATAAATGAGTTTCATGCGACCTCTTGCGTCTTCACGTCGTTCTATTTCAAAAACAGGAATAGAATTAATTAAAGGTGTTAATTTTTGAAACCCATAATTTCTAGAATCAAAATTAGGTTGTTTCTTTTGGAGCAAGCTTCCTACATCACCTAAAAATGCCCAACCATCATCATCTGCAACATCATCTATTGTAGTTGCTATAAATTGAATTTCCTTTTGGGTAATCTTATCATAATTATTCTTAGATGTTGATGATTTTTCAGAGGTTGTTGATGTTGTTTCTTCAATTTGTTTTTTAAGAATCTCGATATAAATAAATTTATCACAAGCTACTATAAATGGATTAGGTGTTTTCTTTTCGCCAATACCATACACTTTCATTCCTGCCTCACGTAAACGTGTTGCTAAACGTGTAAAATCACTATCACTAGACACTAAACAAAATCCATCTACTTTTTCAGAATATAAAATATCCATGGCATCAATAATCATGGCAGAATCTGTTGCATTTTTTCCTGTAGTATACCCATATTGCTGAATTGGTGTAATGGCATTTTCTAACAATAAACTTTTCCATTTGTTCAGGTTTGGTTTGGTCCAATCGCCATAAATACGCTTAATGGTTGGATTACCATATTTAGCAATTTCTTCCATCATTTCTTTTACGTAAGCTGATGGTATGTTATCACCATCAATAAGTACTGCTAGTTTTATGTCCATTTTTGTTGATTAGGTGTTAGAGTATTGTATTAAAAACATTGGTTTAATGTAGAAAGAAGCTGTCTGAAAAGAGTCATTCTGAATGAATATGAAGCATCCAGAAATAAGATTCTTCGCTATCGCTCTGAATGACAAAATAACTTTTCAGAAAACCTCTTACTAAATTTAAGCTTTTATTTACGATTTGCTTTTTTAGCCAATTTTGCAGCTTTCTTTTCTTTAGGTGATAATGCTGCCTCTTTTTTTACATTTTTCTTTGAATCTTGTGATTTTGCCATGATTTTTTCTATTAAGATTTTACTATTAATTTATCGTTAAATGTAGTGAAAAATAGGACTCTTAAATTTTAATATAACTTTCTATTGCTTTATAATTCTGAAATTATGCTGACCTTCTTCGGAAATTAATTTCACAATATACGCTCCAACTGAAAGTGTTGATAGATCTATTTGCAAATTAGCCGATGCTGTTTTTTGAGCGTACACTTCTTGCCCTAAAAGGTTATAAATTTTAATAGCACTAAGTACAGATTTGTAGTCCACATGCAACACATCATTAGTAGGTATTGGATACACAGATAAAGCAGCAATCTCAAAATCGTTTACACTTAACACTGGTCCTACATCAATTGTAAAATCTAATGCTTGTCCATAACCTGCGAAAGGTCCAAAACCAAAAGGTAAAAACTCTAATGCACATGGATTCACCACTGCTGGAGAGTCTGGGTCTTGATATATTTTGGTAAGTCTAATACGCGTCGTTCCTAAAACAGCATCAAGAGGCACAGTAATATCTAGAGTTACAGACATACCATCGCTTCCTGTAGATCCTGTAATGGTTCCAACTGCATAGACTTCGCCAGCATCATCTAAAATGTCGTTTTGGTTCCAATCTATAAATGCTACAATATCATTGTCAAAAACATTTCCATTCATATCGTAAGTATTCCCAGACACTTCAATCGTATAGGTTTCATCTTGATTTACTGCTGCAACTGTAGTTGTTTGATCTACTAAAACAGATGAAAAGTCTGTATTGGCAAACGTGATTCCTGCAAAATTAACAGTGGTAATTTCTTCAACAGTAACGTCACCTGCATCTGCAATATCACAATACGGAAATGGAAATTCTTGTGCTTGTACACCAAAAGATATTAGTGCAATAGCGAGAGTAATTTTTTTCATAAATTTTTGAGTTTTGATTGAAAACTAAAGTTATGAAATAAAACGTGAAGATTATTGATATCTTGGTTTTTAACAGTATTGATTTCAACTTTTAATAGGACTCATTTTTCATACAACTTTGAAAGTTATATTAACGTGTCACATTTCCGAAGTAATACCAACTCCTCATCAAAATGACCGCAATAAAACGTTCTTTTTTCCTTTCTATTTCAACTTAAAATGAAACCGTAACTAAGGCTATACTTTATTTTTCTGTTTTCCTATAAAAAAAATAATTGTTTTCTTTTACAGTAATTTCAAAGCAGAATTGGTATAGAAAAAAACATAAGAGTGAATTAACGCTTACGCTGCCTATTTCGTTTACAATATTTACACTCAGAAAGAAAGGTTAACGAAAACTCATAAACGCCTCCTGTATTTCCAATTTTTGAAACATTATGATCGTAGGAAACACCAAATCTAAAATCGGAATATTCAAATCCTAAAAACCCATTTACGGAAGTAACAAGATGCCTATTGGCTGTATTTTTCGCAGGATTCGTAGCAGCAGTCACACCAACCAAAAATTGATCAAATTGAAATAATGGTCCTAAATCTAAACGATCAAACTGTCCTTGCCTCATATAATTTGCAGTGATTAACACTTTAGAATCATCATTTAAAAACGGAAAACGATAGGTGCCATGAAGTGACAACAACATATCTAATTTAGAATTTTCGCCTTCTACAAATGAAATATCTGGTCTGTTAATATGTTTTGCTGAAGCACCAAACCAATACGAAATATCATTGTTATTTTCTATGCGCTCAAATACAACACCTGTAGAAAAATCCATGAAAAAGAAATTGCGCGTATTATTACCTAAAGGATCTACAGAAACCGGATTAATAACACCAGTATTTATATTAATTTGATCACCTAATGTGAGGTTTCTAAATCGGTTGTTTTTATTACCAACACCTACCTCTATTCCTGGTCTAAAATACCAATCATTTGAAATTCTGAAACGTTGCGCATAATTCACATTAAACTGAAAAAAATTGTAATTATTAAACGATTCTCTTTGCCAATGTGCATTAATCCCAACACCAAAAGCCGTACGATTACCTTCAAAAGATTGATTGGCAAACGCATATTGAGTATTGATATTTAAATCTAATCCTGGCCATTGCATTCTACTCAGCATGCCAGCATATACTCTACCGTTATCTTCAAAACCTGTAAATCCAGGATTTAAAGTAATTGGCATATTGTTAGATTGCGTGAAAATTGGATCTTGAGCGTAACCACTAAAACTAGCAAGAATTATGACGGTTGTTATGATTTGTTTTAAATTCATCCTCCTTATTTAATCGTTACAAAAACACCATCTTTTTCTATCGCATCATCATAAAATGTTTTAGCAGAAAATGTATAATAATAATTTCCGTTTTCGGCTAATTCATCATTTATGGTTCCGTTCCAACCTATGAGACTTTCAGGATCTTCTTCATAAAACACAAGACTTCCCCAAGTATCATACACCCGAAATTCTAAATCACTTAAGCCTATATATTTCGGAACAAAGAAATCATTAAGACTGTCTTCATTTGGTGTAAACGCATCTGGAAACATAAGCTTATAACCTTCTTCTATTATAAGCGTTACAACGTGTTCATAGACACAACCAAAAGGATAGGTTACCGTTTGGGTTACCACATAATTACCAACAGCTGTGTAAGTATGAATTGGATTTTCTTCTGCGGAAAATGTCCCGTCTCCAAAATTCCATAGGATACTCTCAAAATTGCCTGTTGACGTATTTGTAAACTGAATAGGATCATGAATGGAATAAATCCCATAATTAGTAAATCCTATAGAAGAGACTTCAAAATCTGGATCTCCAAACACAGGGATTTCAACATTAAAACTGTAACTCGTTTGACATCCCAAACTGTCTTCTACATCTAAAATGATTAACCCGTTTTGTGTTGTAGTCATTTGTTCGTTATTGATACCACTTACGGTTCCACTAGACCACGTGAATGTAAAAGGAGGCACACCTCCAGAAGCTTGTGCTATAAAGGTTTGAAATATGGTTTGGGCATCACAATCTACTTCAGATTGAATATCAACACTCACTGCAAGTGGTTCAAAGCGTTCTATCGTCCAACTTCCTGTGGTTTCACAACCATTAGCATCTGTGACCTGAGCTGTGTAACTATTTGGCGGACTATTTTCTAAATCTTCTGTCGTTTCGCCATTAGACCAAACCACATCAAAAGGAGGTGTTCCGCCTTCTATCAATAAATTTATGGCTCCACTATTAGTATCATCACAATCTAAAGCGTTAGTGACATTTGCAGAGACTAGCAAAGGCGAAATATCAAATATGGTAAAACTCTCTTGAATAACACAAGGTGCAGCATCTGTAATGGTCACTGTATACGTTCCTGGTGCTAAATTATTACGTTCGGTTCCTGCGGTTGCATCGTCATTCCAAACAAGATTTATTGGAGCAATACCTCCAACAAAATTCAGCATAATGCTGGCATCATTTTCTCCAGAGCATGACATTTGAGTGACGACTGGATCTATTAAAAACACTGCTGGTTCTTCTATAATTATCGGGAAATCTTTGGTGCAATTTTCAGCATCTGTAATGGTAATCGTGTACGTTCCTCCTGTTAGGTTGGTTTGACTATTTCCTGTACCTAAATTACTCCAAGCAACTTGATAAGGACCAACACCTCCAGAAATGGAATTTATAGTAATGGATCCATCGTTATCTCCATAACATTCAATTTCGGTTGTGGTGACATCAATGGCAATCTCTGTATTTTGTATGATTTCAATTTGTAAAGTATCTGTACAATTAGAATCATCTGTGACTGTAACATTATAAATACCTGCAATTAAATTATCAATATTTTGATTAGAACTTGTAAATGCATTAGGTCCTGTCCAAGAAAACACATAATCTAATCGACCTCCTACAACATTAATGGCAATAGCTCCTGTGCTATCTCCAAAACATAACACATTTGTTTGAGAATCTAAAGTCACAGACAAAACATCTGGTTCAACAATTGTAAACGTTTGTGTTATTGGTCCGCAATTATTGTCATCTGAAATCGAAACGATATACTCTCCAGGTCCTAAATTTTCTAAGTCTTCATCTGCGGAAAAAGGCGATCCATTTAAAGTCCAGTTATAAGTATATGGAAATGTTCCTCCAATGACATCAATACCAATCTCACCATCATCTGCTCCAAAACATGAAATAGTTTCAGGATCGAAAGTCACTGTACTAAATTCTAAAATATCGGGTTCTGTAATCGTAAATGTTTCAGAGTACGGACAACCACCATCATCAATAATTTCTAATGTGTATGTACCTTCAGCAAGATTAAAAATATCTTCGTCTGTACTTGTAAATGCATTTGGACCAGTCCATGAAATGTTATAAGGATTTCCTGTAGAAAAAGGCACACCTCCAACAATCGTAATTTCTATTGAGGCATCGTTAGACTCAAAACAACTATTATTGGTGACTTGTGATGTTACAGAAATAGATGGATTTACTGTAACAACGACTTCAAAATCTGCACCTATACAATTTCCAGAAGTTGGTGTCACAGTATAGGTTACTGTACCTGGATTTATTGTCGTATTAACCAACAATTGAGAAATACTTGTTTGTCCTACTAATTCTTCCGAAGCACCAGTAATACTTCCTGCAGGAGTTACGATTGGAGTCGTCCAAGTATATAATGTATTTGTTGGCACACTATCTCCATTGGTCTCATCTGGAATATGCTCAAATAGAGTTCCGCTACAAATCAACTCAGTTCCATCACTAATATAAGGTGTTTCATTGACGATAATTTCTGCAACTTCGGAAACAATTTCAGAACAACCACCAGCATCTAACGTAATAATACAATAGTAATACGTTGTGCCAACTGCACTAACATCAGGACTGTAAGTTGCTGTTGTAGCACCTGCAATTACAGTTCCAGAGGTGACATCACTTACTGTGTTTTCGTACCATTGATATGATGGTGAACCTGTACCATTTGTGTAAGCTACAATTAAATCTGCAGTGGTTTCGCCTAAACATAATTCATCAGATAATGGCTGATTTGTAAATTGTGCAGCAGCAGTAACTTCAACTTCTCCTACCAAACTCACCACTTCACATCCCGAAACATCTTGAGTAATAATGCAGTAATAATAAAATGTCCCAACTCCTGTTGTTGGAGGTGTAAATGTACTTGAGGTCTCGCCTACAATTGCTGTTCCTCCTATAGTACTATTGGTTGTATTTGTGTACCATTGATACGAAATAGTCCCTAATCCACCAAAAACAATAACCTCCAAATCTGTAGGTATTGTACTTTGACAAAGGCTTTGAGTTGCAATAGGCAGTGTATCTACAACTGGATCTTCTACGACGATAACTTCGGAAATGGAACTCAATAAGTTAGAGCAGCCATTTGCACCATAACTAATCTCAACATAGTAATAATAAGTTCCGATAACTGTAAAAACTGGAGGTGTGTATGTACTATTTGTTGCTCCTGGAATAAGTGTTCCACCAGTATTACTATTGGTCGTATTAGAAAACCATTGATATGTTGGGCTTCCTGCACCTCCAGAAACTATAACAGAAAGTTCGTCTGCAATGCCATCTACACAAATAGATTGTGTGTTTACAGGTTCTGTATCAATTTGAGAGACGTCTTTAACTTCTATCAATGCAGCATCTGACGTTATTTCATTACAACCTCCTGTAGAAAATGTAATCACTACATAATAATAAATATCACCTACGGTATCTGTTGGTGGCGAAAAAGTTTGAGATGTGGCTCCTGCAATTGCAGTTCCTGTGGATGTATTGTTGACTGTATTTTGATACCACTGATAATTTGGAGTTCCTACACCTTGATAAGACACGGTTAAATCTGGTGTAGTTCCGTTGAGACAAATCTCATCAGAAATAGGTTGTACTGTTACTAAAGGCGCTGGTTCTACAATAATTTCAAAAATTACTGGATCACCTTCGCAACCTGCAATTTCTGGCACTACAGTATAAATTAGAGTTATAGGTGCGTTTGTTAAGTTAATCAAAGTTTGTGCAGGAATTTCATCATTTATACCTGAAGAAAAATAACCAGCTAATCCAACTGGATCATTACTCATCCACGTATATGTTGTCGTTGTATTATTTGATATTAAATTAATTGCTGTCGTTGTAGCTCCAGAACAAATGGTCTGATTAAGATCTGTATTTGTAATTACTGGTGCTTCATTAATATCAAAAGTTTCTGTGACTGTTTCTGTGCCACAATCATTAGTAACACTTAATGTTATCGTGTAACTTCCAACAGCAGCATAATTGATAGTTCCTGGATCTAAAGTGTTTGCACTAGCTGGTGTTCCTCCAGGAAAAGACCAGTTATAAATTATCGTTTCCGAAGCTGGAGCACACGTATCAACTACAGCTGTTGGATTAATATCTGCTGCTCCACATTCATCATCAATGTCATTTATGGTAACCTCTGGAGGTTGTTTGACTTCTATAGATTGTGAAGTTGTGAAATCACCACAAGAGTTTGTAGCGGTTAACACAATTTCATAGGTTCCTGAAGTATCAAAACTAAATGATGGACTTGCGGAATTTTCATCTGTTCCGTTAGTGAAACTCCATTGTCCAGGTGCTGTTCCGCAATTATCTGCTGTATAATTGACTTCCCAAAGATATTCTGGTGTTTCACATGAGGTCGATTCATCTGTAGTATTAGATGTAGTTATGTTTAATGGACCGCAACCTTCCGAAGTACTTGTAGAAAAAACGGGAACTAAATCATCTTCAACGCAAATGGTTTTGACTATTGTATCTGCGCCACATCTGTTTCCTGTATTGAGCGTTACTGTGTAGGTTCCTAATTGAGTAAAATTTAAACAAAGATTATCTGTACCTGAAACCCATAAGTTAGGATCACTTAACCCAAAATCATTTCCTAAATCACCAGATGTAACGGTATATCCTGTTGCTGGAGAAATGTCCCAAATAATATTCGGACTTGTATCACACGAACTTCCTAATCCGTTGTTTTCTTCGCCTATAGAAGTGTTAGTTAAACATATTTGTGTGTTGACACATGCATTTTCTGGTGCATCAAAATCTGCTTCTGGAGCAATAGACACATATATTGGAACAACACCTACAGACGATGCACTACAAGGGTTTGATGCAACAATAATTGCTGAAAAAGAATTTTGATATGAATTTGTACCATCAGAACTCGTCGTATTACATGAAGACGTTGCAAATGTATGCGTGATACTTGTTGGAGGTGGATGAGAAAATGTTTGTGGTGCAGAGCCATCATTAAATGTCACTGTATATGTGGTTCCTGGTGGATTATTATCTGTACCAGTTATTGGAAATGTTAAAGGACTAGAATTACAAATATCTGTATTTCCAGGATTACCTAATGAAACTGCTGGATTTGAACCTACAAAAACGATGTAATTTGTGGTTCTATCACATCCATTACTCGCTTCTATGGTATAGACAAGATTATAAATCCCAACATCATAAGTATGCGTTGTACTTCCCCAAGTGGTTTGATCAAAATCTGGAGAACCATCTCCCCAACTTATATGATAGTTTGTATTTAATGCTCCTGTTGTTGATGTATTTGTAAATGTAAAGGTCGTTGTTACGTTAGTACAATCTCTAAACACTGGTACGCCTTCAAAAGTGGTACCAGCTCCTGTTCCTCCCATCGAAGTATCTGGTGATGGTAAAATTTGAATTTGTACGCTACTTCCTGTTATTGGGTCAACTGTACCTGTATCATCTTCTACGGAAATGAGATTATAGGTGAACGTTCCGCTGTTATTTGTATTTACGGCTACAGATATAGAATTATTATTACCATTTGTTGTAATTGTTTGATCTGCTCCATTATTTATATCATAGGTAAATGTATAAGGTGTTGAACCTCCAGATCCAGTAAATGTAACTATTGGTGCTGGAGTATCATATTGACAAATTTGTGTTGCAGAAATTGAAATTGTAGCATCGGAAACTGCTAATGAAGTGTCAACGTTTAATTTAACGTTGTTTGTATATTCAGATTGTTTTTTGTGAATGACATGCGCATAAGTTATACTCAACAAAAAACAAGATACGAATAATAGTAGAGGGTACTTTTTAATCATAAATCAATGGAAATTAATTCTTTGAGATTTTAAATATAATTTAATTACTATAAAATAGGACTCTAATAATCGTATTTTTAAGATATGTTTTTAAAAATTCGATTATCCGCATTTATATACTTTAAAAACTAATATTTTATAAATTAACTTGAATTAGAACGATAAAACAATACCCAATAAAAGGGATTTTATCTCAACTGAATATAGTAATGATCAAAATATGTATTCTATAATATTTAAGTTTTGAACTATTAATTCATCTTATGATAAAACTTGGTTTCTGAAAGTAATATCCTACAATTTTATTAAAATATTGCATTTCATCGGTTTTTTTGACGTTTTATAGATGTTATTTAAAATAAATTAATATATTGCGCCAGAAAATCATTAAAACCCAAACTAATGAGAAAAATTACCTACCTACTTGTTCTACTTTTACTAGTGGTTCAAACTTCTTTTGCGCAAGACATTTACAAGCGCGTTA
>NZ_JBBMRC010000014.1:0-68013 GCF_038900375.1 Psychroserpens sp. AS72
TTTATTTTGTTGAGGATTTTTTTTGTTTTATACTTTAGTTTGATACATCCTTTAGATTCTTGTCTTTAAATGTTTGTTTTATAGTTTTTTGTTCAATTTATAGATAAATCTACTATCAATTTTACATAAAAACTTCTACAATTATCTTTCAATGTTATAACTTTAATTTTAATATCGAAATTTTCTAAATGGATATCAATAAGGAATTAGAATTAGCTTGGGATTTTGTTAATAATACAGATAGAAATGTTTTTCTAACAGGTAAAGCAGGCACAGGAAAAACTACTTTTTTACACAAACTAAAAATGAAGTCTTTAAAAAGAATGGTTGTTGTTGCTCCTACTGGTGTAGCTGCAATTAATGCTAAAGGTGTTACTATTCATTCATTTTTTCAAATGCCTTTTGGACCAATTTTACCTAATGAAGACTTGAAAGGTACGGGAGGTTTTAATAGAAAATTTAGTAAGACTAAAATCAATATTATTAAATCTATGGATTTATTAGTAATTGATGAAATATCCATGGTTAGAGCGGATTTACTAGATGGAATAGATAAAACTTTAAGGAAGTTTAGAAATAGAGATAAAGTTTTTGGAGGTGTACAGTTATTAATGATTGGTGATTTACAACAATTATCTCCTGTTATTAAAGATAATGAATGGTATTTACTAAAACCCTTTTACAATAATGCTTTCTTTTTTAGTAGTTTAGCGTATCAATCATGTCACGCACTTACGTTAGAACTCAAGCATATATACAGACAAGATAATCCAAAATTTATAGAGATCCTTAATGAGATAAGGACTAATATGTTGTCAGATAGTTCAGCAGTAGAGTTAAACAAAAGATATCAACCAAATTTTTCACCTACGGAAAACGAAGGTTATATCTCTTTAACTACTCATAATAGTAAAGCAGAAAGCACTAATAATACTGAACTAGATAAATTAAAGTCAAAATCTGTTAACTATATAGCAACTGTAGAAGGTAAATTTCCAGAATACTCATATCCAACAAAACAAGATTTGAGTTTGAAGGTAGGTGCACAGGTCATGTTTATTAAAAATGATAGTTCTTTAGAGAAGCGTTATTTTAATGGTAAAATAGGGAAAATTATTTTATTAGATGAAGATGAAGTTGTAGTTAAATGTCCAGATGACGATTTTAATATTATAGTATCTACAGAAATTTGGGAAAATATAAATTATACAGTAGATAAAGACACTAAAGCTATTACAGAAAATAAGATTGGTTCATACAAACAAATACCTTTAAGATTAGCTTGGTCCATAACTATACATAAAAGTCAAGGTTTAACTTTTGAAAAAGCTATTATTGATGCTCAAGGTGCTTTTGCACATGGTCAAACATACGTCGCATTAAGTAGGTGTAAAAGTTTGGATGGGCTGGTTTTGAAAAGTAAAATTAATTCGAGTCAAATTATAAGTGATGCTAATGTCCTTTCTTTTAATAAGAAATCAGAAGAAAATCAACCAAATGAAATTATCTTAAATCAATCGAAGTCAGTTTTTCAATTAAATTTGATTTCCGAAGTTTTTAATTTTTATAAATTTTTATACCCTTTAAACCGTATTTTGGATCTCTATTATAAAAATAAAGGTAGTATCGAGGGTAATATAGATTCACCAATAATAGTAATCAAAGATTGTGTCGCAAATTTACTTAAAGTTGCCAATGCTTTTAAAGCACAATTAAATGAATTGTGTATTGTTGGTCAATTACCAGAATCTAGTGAAGAGATACAACTTCGCTTTATAAAAGCTTTGAAATATTATAGTCAGCAGGTAGAAACGTATATATCTGAGCCTTATAATTCTTTTAGTTTTACGACTGATAATAAATCTATTGAAAATGATTTGTCAAAAGCTGTAGACTTATTTGATGAGTTATTAGCAACTAAACAATTATATTTTAAAGGCTTAGCTAGTGGTTTTAAAGTCAATGTTTTTTTAGAATTAAGAGCTAAATCTGTTTTCTTGGCAAAAGAAGCGCCAAAGAAACCTAGAAAAACAGTTGTTGATGGTACGACTAATGTTGAACTCTTTGAATTACTTAGGGAATTACGAAACACTATCGCTCAAAGAGAAGATCTTATCCATTATCAAATATTTACTCAAAAGGCATTATATGCCATGTGTGAAATACTTCCTATTACGAAAGCTGATTTAAAGCAAATTCACGGTATGGGCAAAACTAGGGTGGAGAAGTATGGTGCCGAAATTATAGAAGTTATTAGAGATTATTGCGATGAAAATGATATTGAAACAGCAATAGATAATGAAATTTTTGAAAAACCAGAGTCAAAACCAAAACAGAAAAAAGGTGAAACCAAGACAAAATCCTTAACTCTATTTCAAGATGGGAAATCTATTGAAGATATTTCTGATATAAGAAAATTAAATGTAAGTACTATTGTTGGACATCTAGCAAGTTTTATTCCTTCAGGAGAAATAAAAATTACGGATTTAATTTCCGAAGAACATTATAACGAACTAAAAGAAATTATTCCGAAAAAATCATTTGATAATCTTTCAGACCTAAAACATCAAATTGATGATAAGTATTCTTATGCTGAAATTAGATTAGTACTACAAGAATTAGAGACAACTTAAGATATTTAATTCTCAATAATTCGTTTTATTAGGCTGGCTTGTTCGGTATTTATTTCAACAATGTATACACCTGTAGGATAACCACTCAAATTTATTTCATTGTTTGTAGTAACTATCACACACTTTCCCAAAAGTGAAAATACGTGTATAGATTGTATGCTTTTATTCGATTGCACCATAACTTTTCCATTTGTTGGATTAGGAAAAATTGAGACTTCACTTTTAAAATTATTATCGTCAATATTTAAGCTTTCACCATCGAGCTTAACTACCCAAAAATCATAATAACCATTACTTCCGCTTACATCAAAATCATTTGAATTTGATGTTCCTGCCAAAATATAACCTCCATCGTTCGTTTGCTGAGCAGAATAATTATATTCTTCAATAGAACCGCCTAACGATTTGTCCCATATTATGTTACCATTAGGATCTAATTTAATAACCCAAAAATCCTTTACTAAATTAGAAGCTATAGAATAACTTATGTCTCCATCAATTGATTCTGTGAAACCTGAAATTACATAGTTGCCATCTAAAGTTTGGAAAATGGATGTGGCTTCTTCATCATCAGAACCTCCAAGTGCTCGTTGCCATTCTAGGTCTCCCATATTGTCTAACTTTACGACCCAAATGTCTGATTTACCGTGATAATTTGTTACATGTCCATCATTAGATCTTGTTGTTCCCGCTACTATATAACCACCATCTGAGGTTTGATAAATTGTTTGAGCAACATCTGTTCCTGTTCCTCCCAACAATTGATCCCACTCCACATTACCATTAGAATCAAATTTTTTAATCCAAAAATCAGTTTCAATACCAACTCCTGGTATCCCATATTTGGCAAAGCCAGCAGCTACATAGCCTCCATCACTCGTTTTTGTTACATCATGTGCAGCATCATTGTATTGGCCTCCATATATGGTATTTGCCCAATTGGAATCTATCTCACCTAAATTAGTCAATTTGGCGATCCAAAAATCGAATCCATTCCCATCTACCCCAACTAATCCAGCAGCTATATAACCACCATCTGCAGTCTGCTCAATTGATAAACCTCTATCATTATAACTAGAACTGCCATGAAATTTCCCCCATTCTAGAACTCCTGAGCTGTCGAGTTTTAATACCACAATATCTTCATATCCATTATGTCCAGTAATACCATTAAAATCATTAGATTCAGAAATACCAATAACAATGTATCCACCATCACTTGTTTGTTCGATGTCATAGGCTTTTTCATTCTCGCTACCTCCATAACTATGTTCCCAAATTAGATTGCCAAAAGCATCTAGTTTTACAATCCATATATCCTTTTTACCATTGTTTTCGCTCACGTCAAAATTTGCAGAACTAGAATGTCCTGCAACAATATATCCTCCATCTGTTGTTTGTTTTATAGCGTTTGCTTCATCGTAATTTTGGCCTCATAGATTTTTTTGCCATGCAATTTCTGGTTGGGCATTTATTGTTGTGAAAGGTAATAGACCTATTAAAATTAGTAGTAGATTTTTCATGACATTAAGTTTTTATGGTATTAAAGCTTTAGATTTTATTATAAATATTTAACTCGTCACTAATTCTATTAAATATTGAGTTTTATATTTATTGTGGTACATTATACTGGAACTCTCCATTGACAATATAAGTTTCCTCTATCTCTATGCCATTTTCTTCATGGACATCAACTGCTATGCCTTCAAAAGTTCCTTTAATATGAATTACATATATATCGTTATGTTCAATTTCTTCAACATTTACTGAAATGGATTTTGCTTCCATACCAACATCCTCAAATCCAAATAGCAAGTCAAAAGTTGGATGCCCATCTAATATTTCTACCAAACCTGTTCTTGCAGGAATGCTCATACCTACATTAATGCGTTGGTTTTGATCTACAAATAAGACCAATGCCGATTTTAGATTAGCCGATTCATCTTCAGGATATATATTGCCATAGGCCGTTACATTTGTATTATTTAAATCTTCGATGACAATGTTAAAAGTGTTATTGATCTGATTTCCTGCAACACTATAATTGATATAAGTACCTTGTTGCGAAAGACGATTAGAGTTATCATCATTTTTACTACATGATATAGTGATTAATGACATTAATATGATTAGTTTTATTGCATTTAGTCTACATTTCATAATGTTAGATTTATATATTAAACTTCACACCAGCCGCAATTACGAGTTGTCCAGTGTCTATGATGACATATTTTAGTTCTGTAAAAGGGATTATTTTATTACCAATTTTAAAATTAGCACCTCCACCCAAGTTGAGGCCTATACGACTGTCACTCGCTGAAAGATCATTGCCAAAAATGGAATCACCATCATATTCTACTTTTACGTTAGTATAGTTGAGACCTCCAATTCCATAAACATCAATGTTTTTTTTATCAATAAAATAATAATTAGCATTGGCGTTAAATTCAATCCAATTGATTTTTATGCCACTTTCATCTTTTGGCAAATAGTAAATAAAAGAGGGAGAGATAGTTAAATTTTCCAATATCGTGAATTCGGCATTGACACCTATTCCAATATTTTCTATTTCTGTTCCGTAAGCTAAGAAGCCTCCAATTTTTGTTTCTGTTTGTGCCTTAACCGTATATGAACTGGTAGTAAAAATTAACAGAGCTGTTACTAATAGACTTAATTTTTTCATAAAATACTGATTTACTGTTTACTATAGTTTTTATTAATTTAACATTGAAAAATGGTTATTTATTGGTTAATTTCAAACTCTCCGTTAATTGTATGTACATCTGCTTCAACAAGGTTATATCGATAAAAGGATCCAGCGAACGTCCCTTTACAATGAATTACGTTACTGCCGTTTAGTTCAAGTTCTGTTATTGTGATTGAAACCTCTTTTGCATAATAATTTTCTTCTGGTGATGTTAGTTTTATGGCTACATCACGGTCGTTAGGACCTCCTTGATACGTTATACTATGAGTACCTGTACTGTTAGGTGCAACGACTAAAAAATTATTTAATGAGAATGTCTTACCTATATAAAGTTGTATTTGGTCTTCAGGAAGGTCAGGATTTTCTTGAGTTGTATATAAACGACCAGTAGTGCTAAAATCGTCAGTTTCGACTTCATCTCTATATTCATAATTACCATTTGTATTAGGGCCTTGAATTGTGAATTCTGCGTAAGATATTGGATATTCATTGCTCTGTTGCTCATCGTCATTGTTACTGCATGTAAATAAGCTGATGCATAAGACTAATGTAATTAGTGTTTTAAATTGTGATATAGTTTTCATGTCTTTAATTTTATGGTTTTTATTTCTTATCATATTGAATGATTCGCTCCTTTTTTATATAATAAAACACTTTCGAATTACATTGCTATCTTATCTTCAAAAGTCAATTCCATTGTTTTAATTAAAATTTAAGTCAATAATTATTTGACTATAAATTGTTTTAACATATTCTTTTTTGTTGGATCTGGTACTTCAGAGATAAATGCATATTTGCCAGGTTTGAGATTTACTTTGAAATAACCAGTATTATTTTTTGGCATTTCTTGAATTCCTCCTAAAAAAGTAATTCCTTTTGGAGAAGGAGATATTAGTCCTTTTGGGTTAAACCAGTTCATCCAACTGTCTAATTCCTCAAGATCAGCCTCATCATTTAATTTTACTAAATGGATATCATGCCCTAAAAAGTGTTCGTGTGTTTTTTGATCAGTAAATGTTACAGCAATCGTTTGGTTACCTGCTGTATACGCATCGTCTGCTTTAATGCCATCTTCATAAGAAATACTTAGGTTTACCGTAGATTTAGGTTTTTCAGTATTACTTTTTGAGTCAGTAACTATTATTTCCTTATACATTCCCATAACTGAATGAAATTGCCCATTAGACATTTTTACATAACATTCCATTAAGTAATTTCCTGGTTCTAAATAAATGGTAGACTCTGAAGTTGTGTTTGGAGAAGTTAGACCAATTCCACCAGTAAAGATTACTTTAAAAAACCATGGAGGTAAACTACCAAAAGCCTCAATTCCTTCATCTGTTTTATCTATATTAATAAGATCCATGCCTTTTTTAAACACCGGAAATATTTGAGTTTTTGAATCTTTTAAATTTTTTCCTTCAGGATATTTTTCAAATACAATAAAATGAGTTTCATGAGAAAGGTTTTTATATTTAAAAGTATTCCAACCAGAGGCAATTGTATCTACAGTTTGTATTTCCATATTTTCTGTTCTAATTTCAATAGAATTATCAAGGGTTTGTAGTTTAGGTTCCTTAATTTCAGATTTACAGCTTATACAAATAACTATTAAAAGAAAGTTGAGTTTTATTATGTTTTGTAATCCTCTCATGGTATGTTTTGTTTAAGTACAATTAGTCTTTATAGATCATAATTCTTGATTAAAAGTAGAAGAAACGAATAGTAAAAAAATCGGTTAATTAATGTATTGCATTGAAAACCATGTGTTTTGTGGGATTTAAATTGTAAATTGTATGAAGTGATTTATTTTATACAATTTGCATACTAAACTTAAAATCTTACCATTGATGTACTAAAGTGATCCGTTCATGTAAATTGATATATAGAAAGAGAAGAATCTCTATACTTTTGATAAAAATGCAGGATGTTATATGATTAAAGCAGTTATAATAGATGATGAGTATAATGCCATTAAAAATTTGAAATGGGAAATTGAAAATTTTTGTGATGATGTAGAAGTTTGTGACACATTTACAAATCCTATTGAAGCTATTTCTGCTATAAATTATTTAAAGCCAAACTGTGTTTTTTTGGATATCGAAATGCCAGAAATGGATGGTTTTCAACTTTTAAATCAATTAACCTTTCGCGATTTTGATCTAATCATTACCACAGCATATGATAACTATGCCATTAAAGCCTTTAAAGAGCATGCTATAGATTATCTTCTAAAACCTATAGATTCTGAAGATCTTGAAGAGTCTATTTCACGTGTTCGCAAAAATCAAAGTCAAAATTCTTTAGGAGAAGAAGTGAAAAAAATAATAAAAAGCTTCTCGCCAACTCAACAGCCAAAGCGATTGGCTTTACCACTCATAGGTAAGACTGTTTATGTAAACATGGATGATATTATATTTTGCAAATCTAATGGTAATTACACTGAGATTCATTTGGCTAATAGCGAAAAAAAAATGTTGTCTAAAAACTTAAAAGATGTAGAGGTTAAAACCAATAATTCATTTTTTAGAGTACATAATTCCTATGTAGTAAATATTAATTATATAAAAGAGTTTGTGAAAAATGAAGGCCTTTATTTAGTACTGCAAAATGGTAATACAATACCAGTATCAAGGTCTAGAAAAAATGAATTGCTTCAATTATTAAATAGCTAAAATATTTTTTTGGAACAAGATTTAACATCCTATTTTTTTAACCATGCCATCCAAAATGGTTTTCTTGTCTTTACTTTAGGAATATTATTTATTCTTACGGTTTATCATTTTTTACTCTATTTTCAACATAAAGATAAACTGTATCTGTTATATAGTGGCTATACTTTTTTTATCATATTTTCACAATTACATCAACTTTCAGAAGGATTTTTATACCAACTTTTTTTACCTATAAAGCGTATTACTAATTTTCCAATGGTTGCTACAGAAATCTACTATATAATTTACGTCCTATTTGCATTCAAATTCCTAGATATAAAAGAACATTTGCCTAAATGGTACAAATGGAGTTTTAAAGCACTGAGTTTAATTATAGCCTATTGCATCATTATTTTTATCATTTATTTATTTAAAGCAGATTATAATATTTTATTAGAAGGGTATTTTTATTTCACTATTCCAATGACTGTTTTTGGGCTTATTATGTATATACCGTTTTTTAAGTTAAAAAGTCCACTAAAAAATTATGTAATTGTAGGCTCTCTTTTATTAATGATGTCCTCATTAGTGTCTTTAATTTATTATTTAGATTTAGTTAATCGAGGTCTAAGTCCCGAACCTGCCTTTAGTATTTTATACCTTGGATTTATACTTGAAAATATTTTGTTCTCATTAGGTTTAGGACATAAGCAGAAACTTATCTTAGAAGAAAGAAATCATTCGCAAAACATGTTGATAGAGAAACTTCAAGAAAATGAAAAATTAAAAGAAAAAATTCAGGAACAATTAGAACATGAAGTAGAATATTTAAATAAGCAAGCTGAAATTGAAAAGCTTGAAAACATAAAAATGAAATATGACAAAGAGTTTGCAGAACTAAAAGTATCTGCCTTAAGAAGTCAAATGAATCCTCATTTTATTTTTAATTCCTTAAATGCTATCAAACGATATATAATTGATAATGAAAAAGAAAATGCCGTTTTTTATTTAAATAAATTTTCCAAACTCATTAGAAAAATTTTAGCCTCAACTATGGAGAAAGAATCTTCATTAGCTGAAGAAATAGAAACTATGGAGCTATATGTTAATATTGAAAATATTAGGTTTAATAATACAATAGAATATAATACTAATATAGATGAATTCTTAAATACATCTACTATTAAAATCCCTTCATTAATATTACAGCCATTTATTGAGAACGCTCTGTGGCATGGGCTCTCGTTAAAAAAAGAAAATAAACAATTAACTTTAAATATTCAAAAAATTAATGATTTACAGCTTCAGATTGACATCATTGATAACGGTATTGGACGACAAAGATCAATGAAAATAAAACAAAATAAACTATTAAAACGCAACTCTGTTGGTATAAAACTATCTAAAGAACGCTTGAAGCATTTTAGTGAAAATTATGAAGGCAAATGGCAATTAACCTTTACAGATTTAATACATGAAAATATACCATGCGGAACAAAAGTCACACTATTAATTCCCCTAAAATTAAAATGAATAAAGCGCAATAATTTTGAGTGTAAAAAAACCTAACTTTATTAAAGTTAGGTTTAGTTAAAATTATTTAGTGAAGTTATTATCCTTTAATCAAACCTCTAGAAATTACAATTTTTTGAATTTCCGAAGTCCCTTCATAAATCTGTGTAATTTTTGCATCACGCATCAAACGTTCTACATGATAATCTTTAACAAAACCATTACCACCATGAATTTGTACAGCTTCAACAGTATGTGTCATTGCAACTTGAGATGCATATAATTTTGCCATAGCACTAGACATATCGTAATTATTTCCTTGATCTTTATCCCAAGCAGCTTTCATGACAAGCATACGTGCAGCTTCAATTTCGGTATGCATATCAGCTAACTTAAAGGCAATTGCTTGATGGTTACAAATTTCTGTACCAAAAGCTTTACGTTCTTTGGAGTATTTTAATGCTAATTCATAAGCACCTGCAGCAATTCCTAAAGCTTGTGCAGCAATACCAATACGTCCTCCAGATAATGTTTTCATAGCAAATCTAAATCCAGATCCATTAGCACCAATTCTATTTTCTTTAGGCACTTTTACATCATTAAATTGTAAGGTGTGTGTGTCACTTCCGCGAATTCCTAATTTGTCTTCTTTTGGTCCAATGTCAAATCCAGGCGTTCCTTTTTCAACAATAAAAGCATTAATACCATGAGAACCTTTATGTTTGTCAGTTTGTGCAATAACCAAGTAAACACCTGCTCTTCCACCATTTGTAATCCAGTTTTTTGTTCCGTTAAGTAAATAGTGATCACCTTTATCAATAGCAGTTGTTGTTTGTGACGTTGCATCACTTCCTGCTTCTGGTTCACTTAAACAAAAGGCACCTATTTGTTCTCCAGTAGCTAATTTTGTTAAATATTTTTGTTTTTGTTCTTCGTTACCGTAAGCTTCTAAACCATAGCAAACTAAAGAGTTGTTTACAGAAACCATTACAGAGGCAGATGCATCAATTTTAGAAAGTTCTTCCATAATTAATACATATGAGATGGCATCCATTCCGCTTCCTCCATATTTAGGATCCACCATAATACCCATAAACCCTAAATCACCCATTTTTCTCACAAGTTCATCAGGAAAGGTTTGTGCATTATCACGTTCTATAACGCCAGGAAGTAATTCGGTTTGTGCAAAATCACGAGCTGCATCGCGAATCATGATATGTTCTTCAGTTAAGCTAAAATCCATAGTCTAAAATAAATTATTGAATTGTTAAAAAATGATGGCAAAGATAAGTCTTTATTAGGAAAATTTCAATCGTTATAGTTATTTTTACAGAATATGATAAAATCCAGTTATAATATTGTTGGTGTAATGTCTGGGACATCTCTAGACGGAATTGATTTAGCACACATCACTTTCAAATTTGATAATTCATGGACATTCAAAATCCACAATGCTGAAACAATCTCATATACCGAATACTGGAAACTCAAACTCGCAAATCTTGTCAATTTAGATATAGAAACCCTAAAATCATTAGACCAAAATTATACGACGTATTTAGCAGAAATTATTAATGATTTTCTTCGGAAATATCAACTGCATAACATTGATGCCATTTGTTCTCATGGACATACAGCGTTGCATCAGCCAGAAAATAATCTAACCTACCAAATTGGTAATTTACCATCACTATCAAAATTAACAGGTCACACAGTTGTTTGTGATTTTAGAACTCAAGATGTGAAATTTAATGGACAAGGTGCGCCTTTAGTGCCAATAGGTGATCGTTTATTATTTTCAGAATACGACTATTGTATCAACTTAGGAGGCTTTGCAAATATCTCTTCGGAAATAGGCCAAACTAGAATAGCTTATGATATTTGCCCAGTAAATATTGTCATGAATCGATATGCAAATGTATTGGGTTTTGATTATGATAAAGGTGGAAACATTGCTAAATCAGGAACGATAGATCAAAAACTATTACAGCGTCTCAATGATTTAGACTTCTATTTAGAAAAGCCACCAAAATCTTTGGGTTTAGAATGGGTAGAATCTCAAATATTCCCAATATTGGAAGCTTCTAAAATTTCCGAAGAACACATTTTAAGAACCTTCATAGAACACATTGCCATACAAATAGCAAACGCTTTTACAACTCACTCTAAAGTGTTGTTTACAGGAGGCGGAACCTTTAATGACTTCCTATTAGAGCGCATTAAATCTCATAAAGAGTTTGAGCTGATACGACCTTCTACAGAAATTATAGAATACAAAGAAGCGCTCATTTTCGGACTTTTAGGTGTTTTAAAACTTAGAGGAGAAGTGAACTGTTTAGCGAGTGTAACTGGTGCAGATTATGATCATGCTTCTGGAGTGATATTTTATCCATAAAAATATACTAAAATTAATATAAAGCGATTTTTAGTTTTTTATATTTGTTCTAACTAACTAATATAAATTTTCTACAAATGAATCAACTTTAGCTACGCCATTTATTTACATCAAAGATTTTAAATAAGTTACAAATGATTCAAAGTATATAAATGAAAGAATTACTACAAAAATACGAAGATAAAGAGCCAGAAATAATTTTCAATTGGAAAGATCCTGAAACAGAAGCCGAAGGTTGGACAGTCATCAATTCTCTTAGAGGTGGTGCAGCAGGTGGAGGAACTAGAATGCGTAAAGGTCTCGATATGAACGAGGTTTTATCACTTGCTAAAACTATGGAAGTGAAGTTTACGGTCTCTGGACCAGCAATTGGTGGTGCAAAATCTGGAATAAATTTTGACCCAAAAGACCCAAGAAAAAAAGGCGTTTTAGAGCGTTGGTATAAAGCAGTATCTCCACTATTAAAAAGCTATTATGGTACAGGAGGAGATTTAAATGTTGATGAAATTCATGAAGTGATTCCAATTACCGAAGAAAGTGGTGTTTGGCATCCTCAAGAAGGTGTTTTTGAAGGTCACTTTAAACCAACGATAGCAGATAAAATTAATCGTATTGGTCAGTTAAGACATGGTGTGATTAAAGTTATAGAAAACCCAAAGTATTCACCTAGTGTTGCTAAAAAATATACAGTAGCAGATATGATTACTGGTTTTGGAGTAGCAGAAGCTGCAAAACATTTTTATGATGTAAAAGGTGATTCTATAATTGGTAAACGAGCAATTGTTCAAGGTTTTGGAAACGTAGGAGCTGCAGCAGCTTTTTATTTAGCTCAAATGGGAGCAAAGGTTGTTGGTATTATTGATATTGTAGGAGGTTTAATCAAAGAAGACGGATTTTCTTTTGAAGAAATCACAGAACTTTATCTAGCTAAATCTGGAAATACTTTAGTGAGTGATCATCTCATTCCGTTTTCAGAAATGAACGAAAAAATATGGTCTCTTAAAACAGAGATTTTTGCACCTTGTGCTGCCTCTCGTTTAATTACTCAAGACCAGATTGATCAAATGATTAGCACTGGTTTAGAAGTCATTTCATGTGGAGCTAATGTGCCTTTTGCAGATAAGGAAATTTTCTTCGGAAGTATTATGGAGCACACAGATAATAAAGTGAGCTTAATCCCAGATTTTATTTCAAACTGTGGTATGGCAAGAGTTTTTGCCTACTTCATGGAACGAAAAGTACAAATGACAGATGAAGCCATTTTTAATGATACATCAGAGATTATTAGAAAAGCAATACAAAAAGTTCACGATAAAAATCAATCAAAAACAGGCATAAGCGCAACAGCTTTTGAAATTGCATTAACCCAATTAGTATAACTAAACCACTATGGAAACTATTATTATATTAGTATTTGTTTTAGGCTATTTAGCCATTACTGTAGAACACAGTATAAAAATTGATAAACTAATTCCCGCATTAGTCATGATGGCTATAAGTTGGGCATTGATTTCTTTAGGTATTGATACGTTTCCACAATGGTTTGATTCTGCAAATCATGGATTAGTAGAAGGTTTTGAAAGTCTAGGTCATGAAAGCAAAATGCACTGGATGGAAGAAACATTACTTCACCATTTAGGTAAAACTGCAGAGATTTTAGTCTTTTTATTAGGAGCTATGACCATCGTTGAAATCATTGATTACTTTGATGGATTCTCAACAATCAAAAGTTTTATCAAAACAAAAAGCAAGAAGAGAATTCTATGGATTTTTGGATTTTTAGCGTTTTTCTTATCAGCTATTATAGATAACTTAACAGCTACTATTGTATTGATATCTATTTTACAAAAATTAGTCTATGATAGAAGTGTTCGTATTTGGTATGCTGGTTTAATTATTATTGCAGCAAATGCAGGTGGAGCATGGTCTCCAATTGGAGATGTAACAACAACTATGTTATGGATTGGTAAAAAAGTAACTACAGGCCATTTGTTTGTGTACTTATTTTTACCATCACTTATATGTATGTTGGTACCGTTTTTTATCGCATCATTTATGTCTCCTTTCAAAGGGAACTTAGAACAAAGTACAGAAGATGCCGACGATAAACCTAAAAGTAAATTTAGCTCTACAATGCTTTACTTAGGATTAGGAGGTATTGTGTCTGTGCCAGTTTTTAAAACAGTAACGCATTTGCCACCTTATGTTGGTATGATGTTAGCTTTAGGTGTAGTCGCTATTTTTGCTGAAATTTATAGTAATTCAAAATTCAGCATTTCAAGCCATGATTCGGCAGAAAGTGATGCGCATGCTCATCATAGTCCTGTTCATCATTCTTTATCTAAAATTGAGTTACCAAGTATTTTATTTTTCCTCGGAATATTAATGGCAGTTGCTGCCTTAGAATCTTTAGGAATTTTATTTGGATTTGCTGGTACGCTTCAAGATACTATGCCAATGTTAGGTACAGAGTTACACCATGGAGGTGTTTCAGATTTAGTAGTTTTACTTCTAGGTGTAGGATCTGCTGTAATTGATAATGTACCGTTGGTAGCTGCAAGTTTAGGAATGTTCACAGAGCCTATAGATAATGAGCTTTGGCACTTTATCGCATATTCTGCAGGAACAGGAGGATCTATGTTGATAATAGGTTCTGCAGCAGGAGTTGTTGCTATGGGAATGGAAAAAATCGACTTTTTCTGGTATCTCAAAAAAATATCTTGGTTAGCACTAATAGGTTTCTTAGCAGGAGCAGTAGTATTTATGTTTACAAGAACAATTTTCTAGTTATATACTTTCAGAAGAAAAGAACCGTTATAAAATAGTAAAAATTAATATTCAATTTTTTTAATATGATATTACAAAGTAATATTCAAGATGGTGTAGATGTCTTAACAGATGGAGAACCAGTAGAAAAAACATTATCCATTATAGAATTAATTAGTAGTGGAGGTTTAGCAGGACAAGTGATTATTGCGATTTTATTCGTGATGCTCATCTTCGCAATTTATATTTATTTTGAGCGATTGTTTGCTATCAAAGCAGCTTCTCAAATAGATTCTAACTTCATGAATCAAATTAAAGACCATGTGAGTAATGGTAAAATAGATTCTGCGCAAATGTTATGTGCACAAGTTAATTCTCCAGTGTCTAGACTTATTAATAAAGGCATTACACGTATTGGTAAACCTTTAGAAGATATAAATACAGCCATTGAAAATGCAGGTCGATTAGAAATTTACGGATTAGAAAAAAACGTAAGTATTCTAGCTACAATTTCTGGTGTTGCTCCAATGATTGGATTTCTTGGAACCGTAGTTGGTATGATTTTAGCAATTTTTGAACTCGCCAATGCAGGAGGAACCATTCAAATGGATGTACTTGCGAGTGGTTTATATACAGCAATGACAACAACAGTTGCAGGACTTATCGTAGGTATTGTTGGTTATATGGCTTATAATCACTTAGTCGTTAAGACAGATAAAGTGGTATATCAAATGGAAGCAAATTCTCTAGAATTTTTAGATCACTTAAACGAGCCTATTTAATGAAATGAGAGACTAAAAATTTAAGTATTATCTTTTAACAGACTTAAATTTTTTGAACGAATTCCTGAATATGAAGAATTTTTTATTTAATTCTTTTATAAAAAAATTAGAATAGATGAATTTAAGAGGAAGAAATAAAGTAACACCAGAGTTCAATATGTCGTCAATGACAGATATTGTGTTCTTGTTATTAATCTTTTTTATGATAGCTTCAACATTGGTAACTACAAATGCAATTGATATTTTACTGCCAACAGCAAATGGAAAAACTGAAAATAAAAAATCAGTAGCAGTTAGTATTAAAAAAGATTTGACGTTTTATATTGATGATAAGCGTGTAGGAGAAAGTGTTTTAGAAAACGAATTGATTTCGTTGTTATCAAAAAAGGATGAACCAACTATAGTTTTACGTGCAGAAAAATCTGTTGACGTAGAGCATGTTGTTAAGGTTATGGATATTGCTAACAGAAATAAGTTCAAAGTTATTTTAGCAGTAAAACCAGGTAATTAAATTGAAAAGAAATCTAAAGCCTTTTTTATATTCAGGGTTAGGGATAATTTTATTAATAGTTGTATTTTGTTTTAAATCATTTACTAGTGAAATTGAAATAACAAATGGAGTTGATCTTTTAACACCATTAGTTAGCAAAGATTCTTTACATAACAAGAATACGGTTGTAGTTAAAATAAATAAAGATTTAATTGTCTATGTTGATGATATTCAACGTGACGTAATAGATATAGAAAATATATTATTAAAAAAGGCTTCCAATGATAGTTTGACTATAGTTTTGAAAGCAGAAAAATCTGTTCCAGTAGAGCATATTGTCAAGGTCATGGATATTGCTAATAGAAATAAATTTAAAGTAATATTTGCTTTAAAACCTGATAATTAGTCATTAAAATATTTATTTGGAACGAATATTGTTTTATTAACTTTATTTAGAAATAAGAATAAAAAAATGAAGTATTTAGAAACCAAACACGAACAAAATTCAGCTAAGATTACTGCATTAATTGCAGTCATTCTTGTTTTGCTGTTGTTTGTTATGGGAAATACTTATATGGATCCTCCAGAAGAATATGGTGTTGCTATAAATTTTGGGAATTCTGAAGTTGGTTCGGGTAAAATTCAACCAACAGAACCTATAAAAACTAGGGTTAATAAGGAGGTTGTAAAAGAAGAACAGCAAACAGAAAAAGTTGAAGAAGTAACAAAGCCTACAGAAGCCAGTAGTAATGCAGAAGAGGTTATGACTAATGAATCTGCAGAAGCTATTGCAATCAAAAAAGCAAAAGAAGCCAAAGCTAAAGCTGATGCTAAGGCGAAAGCAGATGCTGAGCTTAAAGAAAAATTAAAAAAAGAAGCCGAAGCTAAAAAAGCTAAAGAAGAACAAGATAAAAAAGATAAATTCGACGCGCTTATTGGTGGTGTAAAAAACGCAGATGGTCCAGAAACAGGAGGCGAAGGTCCTGGTGATGGTCCAGGAGATAAAGGTGACTTAGATGGAAATCCTTACGCACCATACAACGGAACTCCAGGTTCTGGAAATGGAGGTGTTGGTTATGGTTTAAACGGACGAGGAAAACCGAGTTTTACAATGCATGAAGGTTGCGAAAACGAATACGGTAAAATCATGGTCGATATTGTTGTTGATAGAAGCGGTAAAGTTATAGAAGCAACTCCAGGTGTAAGAGGAAGTAACAATGCAACCTCTTGTTTAAAAGAACAAGCAAAAAAAATAGCCATGTCTTACAAATGGCCTGCTAATTCAAAAGCACCTACTAGACAATTTGGTAAAGTGGTCGTAAACTTTTCTCCTACCAATTAAAATGAATTATCTAGATACAGTAAACTGGATGTTTAAGCAGTTGCCTATGTATCAAAATCAAGGTAAAACTGCTTTTAAAAAGGATTTGTCAAACACGATTCTTTTAGCCAATCATTTAAAAAATCCCGAACACAAATTCAAAAGTATCCATGTCACTGGAACCAATGGTAAAGGTTCTACAAGTCACATGTTGGCTTCTGTATTACAAGAAGCTGGTTATAAAGTTGGACTATATACGTCGCCACATTTAAAAGATTTTAGAGAACGTATTAAGATTAATGGTAAAGAAGTAAGCAAGCAATTTGTTATTGGTTTTATAAAACGCAATACTACTTTTTTAGAGCAACATCAATTGTCTTTTTTTGAAATGACCGTTGGGATGGCTTTTGACTATTTTGCAAAACAAAATGTTGATATTGCTGTAATAGAGGTTGGACTTGGAGGTCGATTAGATTCTACAAATATTATTACTCCAGAAGTTTCAGTGATAACCAATATTGGATTTGATCATACTCAGTTTTTAGGAACAACTTATGATGCAATCGCAAGAGAAAAAGCAGGAATTATAAAGCCTCATGTGCCTGTCATCATAGGAGAAACCCAAAAGGAAACTAAAAAAGTATTTTTAGAAATTGCTAAATCAAATGCTTCAGAAATTTATTTTGCAGATGAAACGAGTTCTAAATATACCAGCGATTTAAAAGGGAATTATCAAAAGCATAATATTAAAACAGCCATTAAAGCTTTAAAAGTTCTAAATGATAAAAGTTTTAAAATTTCCGAAGCACATATAAAAACAGGATTACTAAATGTAGTTAAAAACACAGGTTTAAAAGGGCGTTGGCATGTATTGCAATCACAACCTAAGATCATCTGTGATACTGCGCATAATAAAGAAGGACTCACTTATATTGTTAAACAATTAGCTCAAGAAAACTACAAAAATCTCCATATTGTTTTTGGTGTGGTTAACGATAAAGATGTGGATTCTATTTTGCCATTATTACCCAAAAAAGCTAGGTATTATTTCTGTAAACCTAATGTGCCTAGAGGCTTAGATGCTGAAATTTTAAAACTCAAATTCACGTCCTCTGGATTTAAAGGAGAGGCTTACTTATCTGTGAATAGTGCATTAGACAATGCTAAAAAACTCGCAAATCCCGAAGATTTAATATATGTAGGCGGAAGCACTTTTGTAGTTGCAGAAGTCGTGTAAACTTCAAAAAATTGTATCTTTAAAACTTCAGTTTAAAATTTTACAATGACAGAGATTATCAATCAAATTTTTGCGCTAGATTCAAAATTAAAAAAAGAGAATAACGATAGTGGAAATCGATATTTAGATCGTATTTATCATGAGTTTGAAGCGATGGGTTTTCAAATCGTAATTCCGTTGGGTAAAACCTATCGCAATGAAATGACAGATGTTGAAGCTAATGTATTAGGTGATTTGAGTAGAACTTCTAAAATTACTAAAGTATTAAAACCAGTCATTTACCAAATTGAAAATAACGAAACGAAACTCCTTCAAAAAGGAATTGTAATTGTAGAATAGCCTCGAATGAAAACTATAAATTTTGCCATAGATTTAGGAACGACTAATAGTCTTATTGCTAAATATGACGACGGAAATATTAAAATTTACAACAACCCGTTAGGTTTAAAACAAACCTTGCCATCTTGTATCGCTTTTCGTGGGAATAGAACTGTAATAGGTGATAAAGCATTAGATTATCTTGAAAAGGATGCCGAAAATATCTGCATGCTTTTTAAACGTAAAATGGGTACTCAAGATACCTATTTTGTACCATCCATTGATAAAGAAATGTCTCCAATAGAATTGTCTTCATTGATTTTAAAAGAATTAAAGAACTTTGTCAATGATGAAGAAGTTTTGGATGCTGTTGTGATTACTATTCCTGCATCGTTTGATACCATACAATCTAACGCAACCAAAAAAGCAGGTTACTTAGCAGGTTTTAAAGAGGTTGTTTTATTGCAAGAGCCAATTGCAGCTTGCCTAGCATTTGCAAACACTTCAAATATTGTAGTTACAGATAAGCAAAATTGGATTGTTTACGATTTTGGTGGTGGGACTTTTGATGTCGCTTTAGTAGAAGTTAATGATAGAGAATTAAAGGTTACTGATAACTTAGGTGATAATTATTTAGGAGGAGCAGATTTTGATAATCTTATTGTTGAGCATTTAGTTGTTCCGTTTATAGAAGAAAAATTAGCGATCACTAATCTTTGGAAAGATTTGAAGTCTAAAACCACTTCATTTAAAGGGCTTTATTTTGAGTTGCTTAAAATTTCCGAAGAGGCAAAAAAGGAATTATCTATATACGAAGAGACAGAAATTGAAATAGATATTGATATCAATGGCGAGAATTTCTATGAGCAATTCCTTATAAAAAGAGAAGAGTTTGAGGATTTAATTTCCTCAAAAGTTGAGCAGACCATTACTTTTATTCAAGATGTTATCAAGAATAATCAATTACTCAATTCTCAAATAGATCGAGTAATTTTAATTGGAGGAACAACGTATGTACCACTAATTAAAAAACGAATTTCAGAGGCAATAGGAGTAGAAGTTGATTCTAGCATAGACCCAACTTCTGCAGTGGTTCATGGTGCGGCTTATTTTGCCGGCTCTAAGCCAGCTTCTGTTATTAAAACCGAAGAAAAAGAAGTTGAAAATACGACCTTAGAAACCATAGATTTTAAGTTGTTTTACGAACAAAACACTCGAGATTTAGAGGAGTTGATTACTTGTAAAGTGAATTCTGGAAACGCTAAGAGTTACAGAATAATGAGAAAAGATGGTGGTTATGATTCTGGCGTGAAAACGTTAGAAGATGACACGTTTTCTGAGTTTGTGCCACTATTAGAAGGTCGCTTAAATCCGTTTAAAATTCAATTGTTAAATGATGCTTTAGACGTGCTTAAAGTCATAGATACTGTAGCTATAAACCAAGGTAGTTATAATGTGCAAGGTCAGCCACTACCAAACGATATTTGTATGGAAGTTGATGATTTAGATGCATCAACAACGCGATTGGATTTGGTATTTGCAAAAGGCAGTATTTTGCCTCTTAAAAAGAAAATTTATAAGACTGCTTCAAAAACAATTTTGAGGCAATCAAATTCAAATTTAATTATCAATATTATTGAAGGGAAATCTAAAGGGTTGCCTAGCTCAGGATTGAGTATTGGTTATATTGAAATCTTCGGAAAAGATCTAGAAGAAGACCTTATTAAAGGTACAGATATTGAGATCGAAATTGAGGTAACTGAGTCTCGCGATTTAAAAATTAACGTCTTTTTGCAATCTTGTGATCAAGAATTTAAAAATGTATTTAGTGAATCTGAAAGAGCCATAAGCATCAATAAGATTAATATGGAAATCAATACTGTTCTTGGAGATGTAGAGGAGTTGATAAGGACTAATAATTCCGAAGAAAACTTCGAATACTCGCAACAATTAGAGAACATAAGAGTTGGTTTGATAGAAACTCAAATTGCAGCTTCGCTCATTAATGATGATGATGTGTCTGATGCAAAATTTCAATTAGATGATCGTAAACGAAAACTCATTCAAAAATTTGATGATTTAACCAGAAACAAGCTGATAGCTCATGAAATTGAAGAGTATAATGAGTCTAAAGAAACATTAGAATATCATTTAAACAAAGAGGAGAATGAACGTTTTCAAGAAAAATATGCTAGAATTATTAAAAATGAACGTGAGGTTATCAATTCTGGTAATAAGTATTTAATACGTTCAAAAATTAAAGAATTGGATGAATTGTATGATTCCATAATTCAATCTAGTGACGAAAATTTTATCACTTACTTTTTACACATGAAGTTTGGGATAGACTACACAAATCAACGAAAAGCAGATAAATTAATAAAACAAGGTGATGAAGCATTAGATAAGCAAGATTATAAATCGTTGCGTCATATCGTGTATGGATTATCTGCGCTTTTACCAGACTACGAAAAGGAAAAGCAAAAGAAATTTAAAGATGATAGTAGAACTGGTTTAGGTTAATAACTTCAATTTTTATACTTTTTATTGTACCAATCTGTGTAAATCTTATTAATACTTAGCTGCTTTAATTTTATTTTATTGGCTTTTATGGTTTCACCTCTTACCGTATCTATCAATATTTTGTTTGAAGAACTACTCTTTACTTTGGAGATAATATCCTCAAAAGGATAAATGATGATTTCTTTGTCTTCGGAAATACTATAATCTGTGATTTTATATAATTTAGATAAATCTGTGTCTCTTTTAAAATGCGAAAATCGTGTGGTGACAAAATCGGTACCTGTGTAAAATAGTAAAGAATCATTTTGAATAGCCTCAATGGAAATACGTTCTCCTTTTGGAATATAAATAGATTGGTCAATACCATTTGTTAACCTAAATAGGATGAGATCTTTCTTGCTTTTATTATTTATTTTTAGAAAATTTTTAGTTGTTAAGTCTTCAGAATAAGGTAATTCATTAAAGGTTGTTTGATACGGATTTGAAAAAGGAGCTAACCTCATGCCTAAAATTTCATCGCTTGTTTTTTGTTCCACTTTACGTTTTAAAGTGTAAATAAATTTAGTGTGATCTGTAAGCTTATACCTATCATCTAATTCTGTATAAGTGTCTTCGATAACAGTTTCCTCAATCCCAAGAGCATCTTTTAACTCTTCGTCAATTATAAACGTATCATCTGTTGAACCTGAACGTTGAATACTGTCCAGCATTTTTTGATTTTTTTCATTAAAAACAGGATTTGAGTTGTATTCACTGTTTTTAAAATAATCAAAATCATTACTGCTATTAGAACTTTTTCCTACCCAAAAAATTATTCTAATAACGATCATAACAATCACGAAAATACTCCATCCACCAAAACCAGAACCTGTCTTTTTACTTGATCTAGAAGGGTAGGAGTATTGTCTAGCTATATCAGCATTAGAGACTAGCGTTTCTTTTAAAAACACATTGGATGTATCTAAAATTGAAAATGCAACCATTGCTTTTGCAGCAAATCTAAATTCTTGATTACTCGTGTTTCTACGGTTTGAATTGTAGATGTCAATAACTTCAGAGTTGAGCTCCTGCATATCTTCGTTAAAACAGTCAGGATATTCATTTAAGCAATTAATGAATACTTTATTGGTGATATATGCTATTGGGAATTCTTTGTTTTTTAAGCGACCTTCACGTAAGTAAACACTAGCATAATTTAAGCGTGCTTTAAAAAAGTTGATGATTAGTTGATTGTTTTCTTCGGAAAAGAGATCATTGTGAGTAAGAACTTTTAGTAATAATACATATTTACCTTTACTCAAGGTGTCAGATAAAAATACTTTTAGATTCTCTTTCAAAAAAGGCGCAAGAAAGTATTTTAAATCATCAAGATTAGTAATAAATGAATCATCTACAGTGATTTCATTTTGTTTAATGTTTTGATAATTTCCAGAAATTAATTGTTTTAGCCAATCGTGTTTCTCAATAAATACATGATGTTGAATTATAGTTTCATCTTTTAATTTATCAATTAGATTAGAAATATCTCCAAGGTTATTAGCATCACCTAACATAGCCTTAGCTTTGAGTTGTTTTTGTAGCTTGATTATTCCATTAGAATCTATTTGAGATAACTCATTAATGTCTATGCCTAATTGGTCAATAAAAGAAATGTATTTCAAAGTATTTAGTTATAAGATATAAAAATATCAAAATAAGTCTGAACACAACAAATAACCCAGTTTTTTCGGTAAAGTGTGTCTTTGAAAATTATTTTTATTTTTTTTGAAAAAACCTTTTGGTAATTAAAAATCTAGACTATATTTGCAGTCCAATAAATAGGGCAATTAGCTCAGTTGGTTCAGAGCACCTCGTTTACACCGAGGGGGTCGGGGGTTCGAATCCCTCATTGCCCACAAAAGTCCACAGTAATGTGGGCTTTTTTGTTTTTATATAAGGGGTCATTAACTCAGTTGGTTCAGAGTGTCACGTCGACAACGTGGAAGTCACTGGTTCGAATCCAGTATGACCCACATTAAGCAGAATCCTGATTTGCCGATTGGTAAATCAGGATTTTTTATTTTTTCTGAATTCGTAAGTTGTAAATTCTAGCTATTACAGAAAAATAATAATTCTAGATGTGCGCTCGCACAACGAGATTCAATGACCAGTAGCAGCTTTATTATGGATCATCTTAGATAATCAATGTATTGCAAAGATGTGAATTCAATTGAATTCAGAAAAAGTAAAAAGTTTAAATGGGAGCTAGTGCGTGAAAGTTCAATTTAAAATAAGTTTAGTTATATTTTGATGTGCACTGCCAAGTAAGTGAATTAAGTGTGCTTATATTAAATCTAACACACGCTCTAAAGCCATGCCTCGTGATCCTTTTATTAAGAACGACTGATTTTTAAAATTAAAATTTCCGAAGTTATTCTTAAAATCTTCAAAAGATTTAAAATAGTAGCTATTCTTGTTTTTAGATGTAATTCCGTAAAAATTCTCTCCTACAAAAATTGCTTTTTTTAAACTTAAATTATTTACATAATCTGAAATATGTTGATGTTCTGTTTGTGCTGTTTCTCCTAATTCAAACATGTCTCCTAATATGGTAATTTTATTCTCGCTGTCTAATTGGTCGAAATTTGATAATGCGGCAATCATACTAGACGGATTTGCATTATACGCATCCAAAATAATTTGATGGCCGTTTTGTTCTACAATTTGTGATCTATTATTAATTGGAGTATAGCTTTCTATTGCATCAATTATGTCTTGAGTAGGGACTTTAAAATGTTCTCCTAAAGCTATAGCAATACACACATTATTATAATTATATGTACCAGTTAGTTTTGTGATTATAGTTTCATTTTTATAACTTAAAGAGATGTAGGGTTGAGAGTCTAATAATTTTGTTTGAGAGCCAAATTTAATTGTTTTGTCATAGTCGCCAGCTTGTTTAAGTTGTAGTTGGTCATTTTCATTTACAAACAAAGTTTTTTTGTTCGCTATTAAATAGTGGTATAATTCAGATTTACCTTTTATGACACCTTCAAAACTACCAAAACCTTCAAGATGAGCTTTCCCAAAATTTGTAATCAATCCATAATCTGGTAATGCAATATTACTTAGAAATTCAATTTCTTTTTGATGATTTGCTCCCATCTCAACAATACCAACCTCTGTTGAGTTGTCCATGCTTAAAAGCGTTAAAGGAACTCCAATATGGTTATTTAAATTGCCTTTTGTTGCTGTAGTCTTTAACGTTTTTGAAAGCACAACATTTATAAGTTCTTTTGTTGTTGTTTTACCATTGCTTCCTGTAAGTGATATAATAGGAATGTTTAGATATTTCCGATGAAATGATGATAGCTTTTGTAGACTACTTAAAACATCTTCAACCAAAATATATTGGTCGTTAACTTTATAATCTACTTCGTCAATTACAACAAAAGCAGCTCCATTTTTTAAGGCATCTTTTGCAAATTGGTTTCCATTAAAATTTCCGCCTTTGAGCGCGAAAAATAGGCAGTTTTTAGTAATTTTCCTAGTATCTGTACAAACAGCTTCGCATTTTAGAAAAAGCGTATGGAGAGTTTCTATTGTCATAGAATAAATGTAATAAAAAAGTCCTAATCGTAATGATTAGGACTTTAAAAATATGTTATTAAAAGTATTAATTTCTTTTCTTAGATCCTTGTGATTTTGAACCTACTCTAGACATTGCACATCTAAATCCGATATAGTCTGTTGCCATATCTTGTGGGAAATATCTACGTTGTGCAGGATCAATCCAGTATGCTCTATCTCTCCATGAACCACCTTTGTAAACTCTAACTTCATCGTTAATTAAAGATGTTCTTTGATTAGATGTATCATATTCTTTAATTAAGTTTCCTAAAGAATCTCTTTGAACATTATGTTTTGGAGAGTTATACATTTTACCAGTTTCACTTTTTGTATCATCAACGTCTTCGTCAAAACTTTCAGCATATAGGCGAGAAGATCTTGTGTCTCCATCTCTAAAGTTTCTGTTGTCACTTTTATCAAAGTTAGTTCTTAAGTAAGTTTCTTCTTCAGTAACAGGCACTCGTGCAATTTCACCAGGAAGGTTTCTTGCAATAATTCTTCCGTTACTTAGCGTATCATAAACAATTTCATCTGGAGTAATCACTTTTACAGTTCCATCCTCGTTAATTGCATTTTTATAATATACATTTCCTCTTACGTAGTTGAAGTCGTTAAACTCATCATCAACAATTGGTCTATAAACATCATAAACCCATTCTGCAACGTTACCAGCCATATCATAGATACCATAATCGTTTGGTTCGTATGACATTACTTGTGCTGTAATATCTGCACCATCGTCAGACCATCCAGCAATTCCACCATAATCTCCTTTACCTTGTTTGAAGTTGGCCAACTGATCACCTTTAGTTTTACGTTTTCCAGATCTTGTGTATTGTCCATCCCAAGGATATTTTTTACGTCCTCTGTATACGTTAAAGCTTCTTAGTTCACTCATTCCAAGTGCAGCATATTCCCATTCAGCTTCCGTTGGTAGTCTGTAGTCTGGTGATATTAAACCAGATTCTCTACGAGCATATTGGTTGATTGTATCTCCAGATGCAGTTGTTTGTACTCTACGTCTAGATTTAGAAGGATTGATGATAGAATCATTTCCTCCATAAGTTGATGTTGGTGTAGCAATATAGGTGTCTACATTAAAATTACTATCTGCAGAAGATGTTAAATGAGTATCTCTCTCTAAATAACCTGCATCTTGTAATTTCATTTCTGCAACTCTATCTGTTCTCCAGCTAGCAAATTCAACAGCTTGAATCCAACTTACACCAACAACAGGATATTCTCCATAACCTGGATGACGTAAATAATTTTCAGTCATCATTTCAGCATAACCTAGTCTGTTTCTCCATACTAATGTGTCAGGAAGTGCACCTTGGTATATTAATCTATAATTTTCTTCTTCTGGTGGATAAGTTCTTTTAATCCAATCTAGATATTCAGTATACATTACATTGGTAACTTCACTTTCATCCATATAAAAAGATTGAATGTGTTGTTGATTTGGAGAATTATTCCAATCATGCATAACATCATCCTGTACTTTACCCATTGTAAAGGTTCCACCTTCGACAAATACTAATCCTGGAGCAGTTTCTTGCTCTTGGAATTTGTCATTGTATTGGAAACCACCATTTTTATCGTTGATTTTCCAACCCGTAGCTCTTGATGTGTTCTTAGAAGAGTTTCTACTACAGCTAACAATTGTTAAAGATACCACTAGGGCTAATAATATCCTTAGATTTAAGACGTTTTTCATATCCATACTTTTAAGTAAGCTAATTTAATTTTAGAGACGCAATATAGTAATTAAAGGTAAACTTACAATACTTTTTGTCAAAATCATGCAAAAAAAACTGCATTTCATCCCTTTTTTTATACACAACAACGGATTTTTGATCAGTTTGTCGATGTATTTTGTCTTTAATAACGAACGATTAAATCAATTATTGTTGTAATTTTGAATAAAAAAATTAGCATAAATAATATCACGGCTTTAAAGACGTTATTTAAATATGAAAAAATATTTACTCTTACCTTTAATATTAGTTGCCTTTTTTGGCAACGCACAACAAAAACAATTTAATATTAATTGGGATGCTACAACAATCTTAGAAACACCAAATTCTAAAATTGAAATACCATCTTTTGATAAAAAGCATTTTAGCTTTTCCTACAAAAAGGGGATTACTTTTTTTTCTATGTGGGAAGAATCTACATATATAGATGAAAGTTCTGTTGAATTAAGTCAAGTGTCATATACAACTATAAGTACTTCAGAATTAATTGACTTACCATTATCTACACTACCAAATTCACCTAAAGTAATATTAAAAAATGCAATTGAAAGAGATAATATATCTGCTTATTTTGAAATAACTCCTATAATAAATGATAGAGGTGTTTATAAAAAAATCACGTCATTTACTATAAATTATCAATTTGGAGGTTCTGTAAATAGAACAAGTTTAAATAATCAAGAAATTGTAAGTTCTGTATTAAGTACTGGTCAATGGCATCGTTTTTATGTAGAAAAGTCTGGAGTCTATATATTAAATAAGAGTTTTTTAAATTCAATAGGAGTAAATACTAATGTAGACCCTAAATCAATAAAACTTTATGGTAATGGTGGTGCAATGCTTCCTTTGTCAAATAATGTGCCTGCGCCAAATGATTTACAGGAGAATGCTATTCGGTTCATAGGAGGAGATGATGGTGTTTTTAATGACAACGATTATATACTGTTTTATGCCGAAGGACCTACCGAGTATAATCAAGAAAGTGATACAAATATTAATTTGTATGCAGACAAGTCATATTATTATATCACAACTCAAGGTGACTTCGGAAAGCGTATAACTACATTAAATCAACCAGAAGATGAACCTTCTTTAGAAATAACAACATTTCAGGATTACCAATTTCATGAAGTTGATGAAAATAATTTAGGAAAAATTGGAAGACGTTGGTTTGGAGAACGTTTTGATTTTGAAAATGAAAAAGATTTTAATTTTAATTTTCCAAATATTGTTTCAACAGAGCCTGCAAAGATTAGAGTGCTTGCAGCTGGAGTAAGTGAGTCTACAGCTAGTAATATGCAAGTGGTTGTCAATGGAAACTTAGTTGGGACTATTGGCTTTTCAATTATTGATAATCCCATACTTGCATCATCAGGTTCTTTTCAAAATGATGTAACACTTACAGCAGAAGATGTAGGAATTAAGTTAATCTACAATAATAATGGTAATCCATCTACTTTTGGTTATTTAGATTACATATCCATTGAAGCTACTAGAGAATTGATATTTGCTGGAACTCAATTTGTGTTTAAAAATGATGAAGTCACACTAAGTTCTGGTGTAGTTCAATACACATTAACAAATGCTAATAATGTACAAGAAGTTTGGGATATTACAGATAAATATAATGTTAAAGCAGTATTAAATAGTAATCAAGACTCTAATATAATATTTAAGGATATTGCAGGTTCAGCAAAAAAATATGTAACCGTAACTAGTTCAAATTATTTTCAACCTTTAAGAGATGCAAACACAAGTGTTAGTAATCAAGATATAAAAGGGACTGTTTTTAAAAATAGTCAAGGAGAGTTTGAAGATGTAGATTATATCATAATAGCAAATAATAATTATATTTCTCAAGCCGAAAGATTAGCTCAAATAAATAGAGATCAATATAGTCTTAACGTTAAGGTAATTACGCTTAATGAGATATATCACGAATTTGGTTCGGGTAAGCAAGATGTTGCAGCTATTAGAAACATGGTTCAATATGTGTATCAAAACGCTAGTGAACCAAGTGAGCGTTTAAAATATTTGTGTCTGTTTGGAGATGCGTCTTATGATTACAAAGATAGAATTTCAAATAATACAAATATAGTACCTACGTGGAATTCAACAGAAAGTTTCAGTTTAGTGTCTTCATTTATCTCAGATGATTTCTACGGAATGATGGACGAAAATGAAGGTGACATGGTAGATGGAGGATTATTAGATATTGCTGTAGGAAGAATTCTAGCAGATACGCCTCAACGTGCTAAAGAACTAGTTGATAAAATTGAAGGCTATTATGGTGAAGAAGCTTATGGGAGTTGGAGAAATAATGTAATTGCTATAGCTGATGATGTAGATAAAGACTGGGAAATAATATTAGAAACAACTACAGATGAAATTGCTAATGAAATCACAGCCGAAAAACCTTTTATAAATGTAACTAAAATTCTAACAGACTCTTATCAGCAACAATCTTCAGCAAGCGGTGAACGTTACCCGTCAGTAAATGAGGCCATTAAAAATGCCCTTGACGTTGGTGCAATCGTTGTTAATTATTTTGGACATGGTGGAGAAGATGGTTTAGCAGCTGAGCGTATATTTACAAAAGTAGATGCTCAAGAAATTAGAAACCTATGTAAGTTTAATCTCTTTATTACGGTGACATGTGAATTTACCAAGTTTGATAATCCTCAAAGAGCTACAGCAGGTGAGTTTACCTATTGGAATAAAGAAGGAGGAGCAATAGGATTAATTACGACAACACGACAAATATTTGTAACTGTTGGTGTCACAGTAAATGAAGAACTAGATGCGTATTTATTTAATTATGGATCTAATGATTATCCAACTATAGCTGAGGCTTTAAGATTGACTAAAAATGATCCATCTGTAGTTGGAATTAATCAAAAGTCATTAGTGTTTTTTATAGGTGATCCTGCTATGAAATTACCAATTGCAAAACCTGAAGTTCGATTAACTGCAGTCAATGATATTCCAGTTGCACAACAAACAGAACCTTTAAAAGCATTAGATAGAGTTAAAATGTCTGGAGAAGTTTATGATTCTGCAGGGAATTTTTTATCTAACTACAATGGGATAGTTACTGCAACAGTAATGGATAAAGAAATTGATAGACAAACGTTAGGTAATAATGGAATAACAAGTAATGGAGAATTAATTATTTTAGACTTCAAAACTCTTGGTGAAACAATGTTTAAAGGTCAAGCCACTGTGACAAACGGTAAATTTGATTTTGAATTTGTAGTGCCTCGTGATATTGGTATTCCTGTAGGTCAAGGAAAAGTTGGTTTCTATTCAAAACAAGATAATATATTAGATGACAAATCAGGTTACAGCTTTGATATTCAGGTAGGAGGGATTAACGAAAATGCCGAAGAAGACAATATAGGACCTGTTATTGAATTGTTTATGAATGATGAGAATTTTGTTTCTGGTGGAATAACAAACGAACAACCAGTGCTTATTGCAAGACTTCAGGACGATAATGGTATAAATACAGCTAGTGGAATTGGACACGATATCACAGCTTTAATAGATGGTGATGAAACCAATCCATTTATTTTAAATGATTATTATGAGGCAAGTGTTGACGACTATAAAAACGGAAAGTTAAGCTACCCTTTTAGAGATTTAGAACCAGGTTTACATACATTAACTTTTAAAGCTTGGGATGTTTATAACAATGCATCAACTGCTCAATTAGAATTTAATGTGAGAGATAAAGATGAAGAATTAGTCATTACTAATGTCTTGAATTACCCAAATCCATTTATTGATTATACAGAATTTTGGTTCAATCACAATAGTTCTGATGTTTTAGACGTTTCAGTACAGATCTTTACTGTATCAGGAAAATTGGTACGTACTTTAAATGGTCAAACATCTGGAGGAGGAAAAATAACAAGCTCACTTTCTAAGGATATTGTTTGGGATGGACGCGATGATTTTGGAGACAAAATTGGCAAAGGAGTCTACGTTTATAAACTAAAAGTGAGATCTAACAGTTTAAATAAACAAGTTGAAAAAATCGAAAAACTTGTCATACTATAATAATAAATTATATTTGCCTAATATATTATAAGTAGCAATACCTTAATATAAACATGAATTCACATATGAAAAAGTACATTTTAGCCCTTCTAACGCTTTCGGTATTTAATATATCAAATGCTCAAGAAACAATAACATTTGAAAACCAATCTACAGTAATTACAACAGGAGTTCCATTTATGCTCATTGCACCAGATGCAAGATCTGCTGGTATGGGAGACATGGGAGTTGCAACATCTGTGGATGCTTATGCACAACAATGGAATGCTGCCAAATACACATTTTCTGAAGCAAAATCAGGAATAGCAGTTAGCTACACACCTTACCTAAGTAAATTAGTTAATGATATTTCTATTGCATATCTAACTTATTTTAATAGAATTGATGACAGAAGTGCCTTTGGAGTGAGTTTTAAATACTTTGGTTTAGGTGAAATTGAAATCCGACCAGATGAGTTTTCTGAACCATTAATAGAAAAGCCTAACGAATTTACTGTAGATGCATCATATTCTTTACGATTAGCAGACCAGTTTTCTATGGCTGTAGCATTACGTTACTTACGTTCAGATTTAAGAATCCAAGCGGTAGATGCCAATGCAAGTGCAGCTGGTTCTTTTGGTGTAGATATTTCTGGTTTTTATCAAAGTGAAGAAGAAGCTTATGATAGTTTCAATGGTAGAACACGTTTAGGATTCGCTATTCAAAATTTAGGACCAAAAATCAAATATGATGATGGTGGTCGTGAAAACTTTTTGCCAACTAATTTAAGATTAGGTGGAGGATTTGATTTTATATTTGATGAGTATAATACATTATCTGTAACTGCTGAAGTAACAAAACTTTTAGTGCCAACGCCTCCTTTGTTTGGATTTGTTGATACTAATGGAGATGGAGTGCAAACTTTTGATGATGCTAGTACACCTGAAGATGAAAATGAACCAACAATTATCACTGGTGGTCAAGACAATAATGTGAGTTTCTTATCAGGAGCTTTTCAATCTTTTGGAGATGCACCAGGCGGATTTAGCGAAGAGCTAAAAGAATTTACTTGGGCATTAGGTGCAGAGTACTTGTATCAAGAATCATTTGCTTTTAGAGCAGGTTATTTTAATGAAAGTGACGAAAAAGGAGCAAGAAAGTTTTTTGCAATGGGAGCAGGATTTAAATACACAACTATAAATATTGACTTATCATATTTGTTTTCGGCATCTAAGGTTCAAAGTCCTTTAGAAAATACATTACGTTTTTCTCTAACATTTAATTTTGGAGATGGAGAATATGATGAATATTAGTAGATAACATAATTCAACTTTAAAAACTATTGTTATAACAGCAATAGTTTTTTTGGCTAAACTCGTTTTTGATGAAAGACATAAAAATAGAATCTACCCTTACCGTTTATGAAGATTATAATGAGCTTCCTAAAGCTGTTGCGTCATTAATGGATCAAGCAATAAATATTAGACTTAAGGCATATGCGCCATATTCAGAGTTTTTAGTTGGTGCAGCGATTTTATTAGATAATGGAGAAGTAATTACAGGTAATAACCAAGAAAACGCCTCTTATCCTTCAGGTTTGTGTGCAGAACGTACAGCAATTTATTATGCAGGAGCAAATTATCCAGACGCAAAAATTGTAATGATGGCTATAACTGCTGGTTCTTTAAAGCAGCCTACTAATTCACCAATTCCTCCTTGTGGAGCTTGTAGACAATCAATTTCAGAATATGAAGTTAATCAAGATTCACCAATAGAAATCTATTTTATGGGAACCTCAGGTAAGGTTGTAAAATCAAACTCACTTGCCAATTTACTGCCTTTAGGCTTCGATAGAAGTTTTCTATAACGATTTCGTAACATTTTTACGTTTTTCGGTTTTTTCATTCCTAACTAAAGTGTTACTTTTGTTAGTGAAACTTTTTTTTTGAATTTATTTTTTTTGAAAAAATAGTTGAGCTAATGCCAATTTTAAATTGGTATCTACTAAATTGTATAACTACATTTAACGAAGTATCAAATAATGCAAAAAATCACTAAAGAAGTTTACCTTAAATGGTATGAAGACATGATGTTATGGAGAAAGTTTGAAGACAAACTTGCTGCAGTATACATTCAACAAAAAGTAAGAGGGTTTCTTCACCTGTATAATGGTCAAGAAGCAGTTTTAGCTGGTGCGCTTCATGCAATGGATTTAACTAAAGACAAAATGATTACTGCTTATAGAAATCACGTGCAACCAATAGGTATGGGAGTTGATCCTAAACGTATCATGGCAGAATTGTACGGTAAAGCAACAGGTACTTCAAAAGGTTTAGGTGGATCTATGCATATCTTTTCTAAAGAACACCGTTTTTATGGTGGTCATGGTATCGTTGGTGGCCAAATTCCTTTAGGAGCTGGTATTGCATTTGGTGACAAATATCATGACGTAGATGGTGTAACAATATGTTGTTTTGGAGATGGAGCGGCTCGTCAAGGATCATTACACGAAACTTTTAATTTAGCGATGCTGTGGAATTTACCTGTAGTCTTCGTTTGTGAAAATAATGGTTATGCAATGGGAACTTCTGTAGCACGTACTGCAAATCATACAGATATTTGGAAACTTGGTTTAGGGTATGAAATGCCTTGTGGACCAGTGGATGGTATGAATCCAATAAAAGTGGCAGAAGCTTTTGACGAAGCTATAAAAAGAGCAAGATCTGGAGGAGGACCAACATTTTTAGAGGTTAAAACTTATCGTTATAGAGGTCACTCAATGAGTGATGCGCAACATTATAGAACTAAAGATGAAGTTGCAGAGTACAAGAAAATTGACCCAATCACTCAAGTTAAAGATATTATTCTAGAAAATAAATATGCTACAGAAGCAGATTTAAAAACTATAGATAAACGTGTTAAAGCATTAGTCGCAGAGTGTGAGAAATTCGCAGAAGAATCTCCATATCCAGATAAAAGTGTGATGTACGATGTCGTTTACGAACAAGAAGATTATCCATTTATAGACCACAAAATATAAGCTATGGCAGAAATAATTAACATGCCTCGTTTGAGCGATACGATGGAAGAAGGAACAGTTGCTGCTTGGTTAAAAAAAGTAGGTGACAAAATTGAAGAAGGTGATATTTTAGCTGAAATAGAAACCGATAAGGCAACAATGGAGTTTGAATCCTTTAACGAAGGAACTCTACTTTATATTGGTATTCCAGAAGGAGAAACGGCTAAGGTTGATACTCTTTTAGCTATAATTGGTGAAGAAGGTGAAGATATTTCTGAGTATGTAAATAATAATGCTTCGGAAGCTAAAGCGCAAGACTCAAAGCCTGAATCTTCCGAAGAAAAAGAAGAAGACGATAATCAGAGTGCTTCAAAAGAAACTTCCGAAGAAAAAGAAGAAGGGTCAGTGAACGAAGAAGAATTGCCAGAAGGTGTCATCGTTGTAACCATGCCACGTTTAAGTGATACCATGGAAGAAGGAACGGTTGCCACTTGGTTGAAAAAAGTCGGTGATAAAGTTGAAGAAGGAGATATTCTTGCAGAAATTGAAACCGATAAGGCAACAATGGAGTTTGAATCTTTTCAATCTGGAACACTTTTATTTATTGGATTAGAAGAAGGCGAAACAGCAAAAGTAGATTCACTTTTAGCTATTATTGGTCCTGCAGGAACAGATGTTTCTGGGATTGCTAAAAACTTCAAAGCATCAGGCTCATCTTCCGAAGAAAAGAAAGAAGAAGCACCAAAAAAAGAAGCTTCGACAAGTTCAGCTTTCCAAGATAAAAAGACAGCTCCAAAAGTTGAAACTAAAAAAGAAGTGAAAGCAGCTCCTGTTGCAACAACTACTTCAAATGGTAGAATCCACGCGTCTCCATTAGCTAAAAAAATGGCTGAAGAGAAAGGGATTAACTTATCTCAACTTAAAGGAAGTGGAGAAAATGGTCGTATTGTAAAACGCGATATAGAAAATTATACACCTGCTCAAGCTGGAACTCAAGTTGGTAAATTTGTACCTTCTGGACAAGAAGATTTTGATGAGGTTCCAAATTCAAATATGCGTAAAGCGATTGCTAAAAATTTAGCAAAATCTAAATTTACAGCACCACATTATTATTTAAATGTGGAGTTTGATATGGATAATGCTATGGCATTTAGAGTACAATACAACTCAATACCAGATACAAAAATATCTTTTAATGATATGATCGTTAAAGCTTGTGCATTAGCTTTAAAACAACATCCACAAGTTAATTCACAGTGGTTTGATGATAAAATGCAACTTAATAATCACGTACATATTGGTGTTGCAGTTGCTGTGCCAGATGGTTTATTAGTACCTGTAGTGAAATTTGCAAATGAGCAAAGTTTACCACAAATTGGAGCAGCTGTTAGAGATTATGCTGGTAAGGCAAGGAATAAAAAACTGACTTTAGATGAAATGGAAGGAAGTACATTTACCATTTCTAATTTAGGAATGTTTGGTATTGAAAGTTTTACTTCAATTATCAATCAACCTAACTCTGCAATCCTATCTGTTGGTGCAATTGTGGCTAAACCAGTTGTTAAAAACGGACAAGTAGTAGCAGGTAATACAATGAAATTAACACTTGCTTGTGATCACAGAACGGTTGATGGAGCAACTGGAGCACAGTTTCTACAAACCTTAAAAGGGTATATCGAGAATCCTGTGACGATGTTAGTGTAAAACAGAAAAATCATAGCAATTTGTCACACTGAGCGCAGTCGAAGTGTCTATCAATTTCTATACTACAATATAATCCTGATTTGATAATATTTCAAGTCAGGATTTTTTTATCTTTAAACTCAAATAAATTGATTCCTATTTTTTATAGGAATGAAATATGTAAAAACATGAAAAAAATAATTTCAATACTTACAATCACATTACTATTAACGTCTTGTGGGACGAAACCAAATGGTAAAGATGGAGAGGCAATTACCATTAGTCAGAGTTCAATTCAAAAGAGTATGGAGTTCTTAGCTTCAGATGAGTTAAATGGAAGAGCTACAGGAACTCCAGGTATTGAGAAAGCTGCCGTTTATATTGAAAATTATTTAAATGAAAATGGGATTAAACCATATTTTGAAACGTATAGAGATGACTTCGAATTTGTAAATAAAAGAGCAGAAAATCCAGCGCCAATTCAAGGATTTAATATTGTTGGCGTTATCGAAGGGAATGATCCAAAACTTAAAAACGAGTATATCATTCTTGGAGGACATTATGATCATATTGGTCAGGGCAAAGAAGTTGATGGTGATGTTATTGCCAATGGAGCAAATGATGACGCTTCTGGTACTATTGCTGCAATGGAGCTTGGTCGTTATTTTGCTAAAACAAAAACAAATAAACGTAGTATTTTAATTACGTTGTATTCTGCGGAAGAAATGGGACTTAAAGGTTCTGGTCATTTAGCAGAACGTTTAAAAAAGGAAGGGATCAATGCTTATACGATGATTAACTTTGAAATGATTGGAGTACCAAGAGCAGAAGGAAAACCTTTAGCTTATATGAGTGGTTATAATCGTTCTAATTTTGCACCAATTTTAAATCAATATGCTGGTGAGGAAGTTGTTGGCTTTTTTCCAAAGGCACAAGAAATGAACCTATTCTTTAGATCAGATAACTTTCCGTTTTATAAAGAATTAGAAATTCCAGCTCATGCTATTTCTACGTTTGATTTTACAAATTTTGATTATTATCATCATGTAGATGACGAAGCAGATAAAATGGATTATGTGCATATGGCTAATTTTATGAATAAAATGATACCTGCACTAGAAGGTATGATGAATGCACCAACTAAAGAAGTTGTTTTAAATGAAGAGTAAAAATATAATCATTACAGGAACAAGTCGTGGTATTGGTTTTGAGCTTGTGCATTTATTTGCAAATCAAGGTCATAATGTGTTAGCATTATCAAGAAACGCGCAACCAGTAAGTAATCTTCATTTTGATAATATTTCTTCGTTTGCATTTGATCTTTGTGAAGCAGATGATTACTTAAGAGTAGAGCAATTCATCAAGAATGAATTTAAGCATGTTGATATTCTAATCAATAATGCAGGAATGTTACTTAACAAACCATTTGCAGAAACTACGTTTAAAGATTTTTCTAAAGTCTATGAAACTAACGTTTTTGGTGTTGCTGAAATGACAAGAATTGTGTTGCCATTTATGAAAAAAGATGGACATGTGATCACCATAAGCTCCATGGGTGGAATTCAAGGTAGTATGAAATTTCCTGGATTAGCAGCTTATAGTTCGAGTAAAGGAGCAGTCATAACACTTACAGAGTTGCTTGCAGAAGAATACAAAGAAACAGGACCTCAGTTTAATGTCTTGGCATTAGGTGCAGTACAAACCGAAATGCTAAAAGAAGCATTCCCAGATTATCAAGCGCCTACTACAGCTATAGAAATGGCAGAATACATACAAGATTTTGCACACAACGGAAACAAATATTACAATGGTAAAGCGTTGCAGGTTTCTAATTCTACGCCTTAAACTCTATGTGCCTTGCATGATAAAAACAGTTTTATCAAAGTCCTCATTTTTTAAATCTTCTTTTGTGATTCCGAAATAACAATTTGAATAGCCTATTTTTTCAAATATATCATACATAGGAAATGAGAATAAATTGATAAACTCAGGTCTTATGTTTTCTACTTTTTCTCGTTGTATTGGGTCTTGAAAATCAGTAATATCTAAATAGGAAAGTGCCCAATCAAAGTCAGCTCCATATTGTATTGGACAAGGTGTTCCTAAAATCATTTGTTCTTCACATTCATAATTATCATAATCACTTATAAGTTGATCGTAAATAGCAGCATCATCCGAATTTAAATCTGCTACGTCATAAGCTGAACATTCTATGGTTGGCGGAATTTGAAATATCAACTCAAAGTCTATTGGACTTGGCTTAAACTGGTATACCTTAACTAAGTCTTTTGGGAATTTGGTTGCCTTTAAATCGGTCAAAGGTTTGTCTACATACAGAACCTTGTAATCTGCGTTATCTTTTATATACTCATATTCTGCTCCATAGTCACCTTCAGGAGCTTCAAAATAACTAAAGAAATATAGAAAGCCTGTTTTTGGTAGTACGTTTTCTTGATCAAAATTGGCAATGTCGCTTAAATTCAATTGTGCAAAAAACACCATTGAATGTCCTTTAAATTTTGGCCACGCTGTACCTTCTGGTAAGTCTGGAGTACCACCAAACTTTGATGCGCCTATTTTTTGGTTTCTACCAATACGCATTACGATTATTGGTTCAACTATGTTTTTAATTTTATTGGGTTCACTCCATTTATGCTTTAAAATAGTCTCAGTAAAGTCTTCCTTTTTTTGTTCATATACTTCTGACGAACTTTGAGCAAAACACCCAAATACCATTAGTGATACTATTAAACTCAATAAAAATTGTTTATGTGTTTTCATAATTTTTATGGTTTTCCTGAAAGTGATAAAAACAAAATTTCTCTCGATATTTGTGTTTTACCATCTAGCTCGATGGGTTCGCTTTTAATCATCACACCAATCGAATCTTTAAAAGTTTTTGATGGTGATGTTACTGTGAATTTTAAACTTAACACTTCTTGAGTATTTGTTAACGGTCTAGGCTTTTCTTTTAGTTTAACATCAGATATTGTAAATCCTTTAGGGTAGTTTAAAGCTGCTAAACTGTCAAGTGTGAAATTTCGCAGCTGTAAAATAATATCATCTTCAAACTCTGGATGTTCTTGTTTGAGTTGGATTAGATTTATATACTCTTCCAGTTTTTTTATGCTTATAGCTTCCGAAGAAAGCATTACTCTATCAAAGTCATTTTCGTCTTCTACAGACATCACTTCCATATCTGTACTTTCCATTTTCATAGCCTCATTGTTCTTACAAGTCATGAAAGAAAAAAGGAGTAATATGCATAGTATCTTTTTCATTTCACCGTAAATTTTAAGGTTTTGATTTGATTGTTTTCATAGCTTTTATCTAGAACCTTAATTTTTTTAAGCGTTTTTGTCGGAATAGTCAACAGCCTTACGAAATCTTCCTTAGTGTAAATTTCAACACCTATATTATCCTCATAAAGTCTATAAATTTGAGCATCATTATGTATTAACTGTTGTAATTTCTGCCTATGTTTTTTCCAATCTTTTACATTTCCGCTGGTATAATATTTCAAAACCAATGCATAATCATCACTTTGAAGTTTTATGGATTGATGTTCATTTTTATCGATAGATCTCACAATCGTATCGGTTTTATAATAAGGTGAAGAAACTACAAATGTGATTTTGTCACTTTTGGTCTCATAATTAAAGCAGCCCAAACTATCGGTTTTAAAGTATAAAGGTGATTGGTTTTCTAGAAGTACTTTAATATCTATTTGATTGACAATCGTCGAGTTTAAGTCATCATTAAAACAAAATTTAAATTCATTTTTAGAATTCATTGTCACCATAAATACAATGGTTATTGGTATAAAAATGATTAACCAACTTAATTTTTTTACTGGATTTGATTTTATTTCTTCGGAACTATGAGCAGTCTTAAACGCATGCCAATTTTCAAACCCAACATAACTACTCAATAAATTGAGCATATCTACTCGAGGTAATTTTGAAGTCTCATTTTTGAAATAGGTATAAAACCATTTTTCGCTGACTTTTCCTTTTACTTCTTGAAATAAATCCTCCTGAAACATGACAATAGTATCACCATTCCAATCCTTTACATCTGAAGTAGCACTATGGTTTTCCAAGAATTTGGAAACTACAGCACTTTTAAGTTGTTGAAATTGATATGTTTCTCCGGAATTCAGTTTTATGTAATTATTTGATTTTTAATTATTTAATAATTGTAAAACAGTTTACAATGGGTTTACAAGTCCTTTACAAACCTAAACTGTATTCACACTCTAGATTTGTTTCATAATCATTAAAAATATAAAATTATGAATGTAATGTTAGTCAAAACCAGAATTAAATCATTAATCTTTTTAACACTGATAGTCGCTGTTTTGGGATGCCAACAAAATGATAAAAGTTATAATGAAAGCGTAGAAGTTGCAACAGTTGATATTAACGACGATTTTGAGTCTGTTGGAAATAATGAACAAACAGCTCTAAAAACTGAAATGTCTGTAAATGAGATTCCGAAGCATTTAAAAATCATCAAATCTGCAACTGCAAAATATAAGGTAGAGAATGTGAAAACTGCAACCCGAAATATTAAAAGAATTGCCGGAAATTATGGTGCTTACATTTCCGACTTAAGATACACCAACGATTTATATAAAAAAGAAAATCGGTTTACGATTAAAATCCCTCAGCAATATTTTGATTCTATGATGGATTCTATTGGATACATTGTTGATTTTATAGAATATGAAAACATCACCACAAAAGATGTAACTGAGGAATATGTGGATATTCAAACAAGATTAAATACAAAACTAGAAGTCAAATCTCGATATGAAGCTATTATGCGAAATAATGCAAAAACCATAGATGAAATATTGGCTACGGAAGAAAAACTACGTGTTATCCAAGAAGAAATAGAATCTGCCCAAGGACGTTTAAAATATTTGTCTAACAAGGTGTCGTATAGTACCATTCAAATTGATTTGTATGAAACCGTTGCTTATACTGAAGAACCTAAGAGTTACTCTAAAACGTTTCTCTCTAAAAGTAAAGAAGGGCTTAGTTTTGGGTGGAATGTCATTGAGAGTTTTGTTATTGGACTACTATATGCATGGCCTTTAGTGATTATAGCAATTGTTGTGTTTTTCTTAATTAGAAAGCGATTGAGAAATAGAAAAACTGTTTAGTTGTAAATTGGGTTTGGATGTATTTATAGATGTTCAAACCCAATATTTGAAAAATTAGAATATTAGGTTTTTATTTGCTTTTATTCAATTTGGCTAATTTTACTCTAGCATCGACACTACCATCAATTTCAATAGCTTTTTCAAAATGTGTACTAGCTTCCTTTTTTTTGTTTGTCATCACGTAAAAATCTCCCATTGCCACATAGCTTCTAGATTCATTAGGATAGAATTTTATATTCATTTCTAAATAAGCTTGTGCTCTTTTTGGAGCATTAAATGACGATAGTATATGAAATCCAACATCATTAATAAATTGCCATTCTGGTTTTACCTCACGTTTAAAACGCTTGCTTAATTCTTTATAATGAATAAAGAAAGGCTCAGTTAATTCTTGAGCAGTATATGCTTTAGGTGTGTTAAATCGCCAGCGTTCTGGAAATGGATACCATGAAAACAAAGCTCTCAAACCATCATACATTCCTGGGATCACGACACTTCCATGGTCTTCGTTTTTATAATAATTCCACGTAAAATTTAAATGATTCTTGTTTTTTACTAACAAATCATGAAATTTAAGGTTTGCTCTTAGCATTTCAGTTGGTTCAGATTTCATTTTCCTGATACTCACGGTATCAATACCTGTGCTATTAGCAACTGCAATATTTAGGTATTTGTTTTGACGGGTTGTTGTTTTTAATAGCTCTTTAGATTCATTTACTAGTTTTTCTTTGTCCCACCAAAGACTTGGGTCAATAGCTAGATAGTTATCAAACATTTCAGGATGATTGGTGTAGGTATACAATACAAAAAGTCCACCAGTAGAATGACCAATGATAGTGCTCATGTCGTCAATAGGATACTTACTTTTTAAATAAGGTTGTAATTCAGTAGAAATAAAAGTTAAAAAATTAGCAGCTCCTCCAGAAGTTGGAGATTCATGACCACGTTGAAACTCTACTTTTGAAGGCGTGAAGTCTCTCGTTCTGTCTGTGTTTGAAATGCCAACAATGATTGACTCAGGTATATTCCATTTTTCTAGACGTTTTAAAATACCTGTAGCTGTATAAAACTGTGAGGTTCCATCTAGTAAGTAAATAATAGGATACGTTTCATTAGTATCCATGTTTTCTGGTACATGAACCCAAATTTCTCGCTGTTCATTTAGAGTATTAGAAAACAATGAGTCTACAGTGCCTATGACTATTTGTTTGTCTTTGTTTTGGGTAAATTGTGCAGTTGCATAAAACGTTGTGAATAAAAACGCAATAAATGATAGTGTTTTAGACATTGTGTTTATGATTTTAAATTGAAACTATCTAACTCCTAGTTATATAGTTTCAATATAATAAAAATTAAATTACTATTCTCATTAATAGGGTAATAGGAAAGATAATAACAGAAAAAATAAAGATATACTTGCCTTGTTTGCGATCATTTGCAGAATAAGAATATACTTTTTGTCCGTTAGGCAATGTCTTTTTAGAAGTCCATAAGAAATAACCAATTATCAATCCTAAAAATCCACCTAATAAGGCAAAAATATATCCAACAGCTATCCATGGTTTTTGGTTACCTTCTGGTTGAGATAAATCATCTAAACGCTGTTTTTTAAGTGAATCTAAAAGGTCCTTATCAATAGATTTCCCTCTCTCTTTTAATATTTTCTGAGCCAGTGAGTAATCAAATTTGTTCCATTCGTCAGCTTTTAGGAGTAAATCATAAAGCTCTTCATTTGTAAAATCAAAGAGATAGTAATCTGGGTCTATATTATTAAGTTGCTCTTCAGCTTCTTTTTCTAAAATTAATTCTGCTTTTTCAAAATCAGTTTGTTTAATTCTAACCTCAATTGTATCTTGTAATGAGCCACCAACACCAAATGTTACATCAACAGGAGGTGAGTTGTCATCTATTATGCTGTCTATTTCATTAGTATTGAGTATGTCTTTTAACTCAAGTGCTTGCTCAATATTTGAAAATCTTCTAAATATGGAATAGTCATTACTCATCTCTATATTCATTATAATTTATCCCAACACCATAATTATTGAGGTCGGTTTTTAGAAGACTGGATTCTATCCCATTTCCTTTTTTAAATTGAACCCATTTATTACCACTAATAAAAACGCGTTTTATATATGTGTTGTGAGTATTAATCTCATTTGTAAAAGGTAATAGAGGTCTAAAATTGGTTGGTATTTTAACGATTCCGCTTCTGCCTTTAATCTCTTTATATTTTTTATTGGGTAGTAATTTTCCGTTAGGATCTGTATAGCCTAATACTTGAAGAGAAACAAAAAATCCATCTTCCGGAATAAATAAATCATGCTCAGATACATCAAGCTCAAACTCATCACCATTTTTTTCGGTAGCTCTAAACACAATATTTGTATAAGTCATGACATCACCTGGTAAGCCATTATTGTTTTTGTAGAATTTAACTTTGAATAATGTTGAGAATTTCCGCTTATCTGCGTTGGCACGTTTGCGCTTTTTCCAATCTCGTGATTCTAACGCAAAGGGAAATAAAACAGTTGTAATTTTTTTAAGTTTATCATTTCCGTTAGGGAAAAACACAGCAATTTCACTCTCTATAGTTGGTAACCAACATTTGTAATAGTCATCATCCAGATAAGGTTTTATAGTTTCTTCTTTAAATTTTCTATCTATTTTGGCTGTGACAATGACTTCATCTAATTTGTTGATATCTGCTTGCATTTCAATAGTCTCAGGTAAATTGATCGTTGCTAATGCGAGATCTTTAAAGCCAAGTGAGGAAATAAACAGTGAATCTACATCTTTATATAATTTTTTGGTGAAAATAAAAAGGCCATCATCATCTGCAAATAATCCTTGACCATCGCCAAAAGATATTGTAGCATAGGATACAGGATATTTAGTCTCTGCATCTATGATTTTTGTTTGGGCAGATGTTTGTATCGCAAAAAGAAGCAGGAATATGTAGATTGTGGTACTAGTGTTTTTCATTTTAGGGCAAACTTTACATTTGCATTAAAGATACAATTAAGTTTAAGTAAATAAAAAACCGCTACAATTTGATGTTGTTTATATCAAATTGTAACGGTTTAAGATTGATGAGATCTTGTTTATTCTTTGTCCAAGTTTTTGGTCATATTAAAACCTAGAAAGAGTCCTAAACCTGCACAAAGAAAAATACTTCCTGGCATTGCTATGTCGTCATCTACATTTAAGTTTTGGTATAAAATCCCACCAATAATAATACCTAAACCTATTCCCATTAGCAAAAGCGCTATGTTAAGAATAAGTACTTTCCAAATTGGTGCTGTTTGTTGTTTTCCTCTCATAAAAATTGAGGCATCTACACCTTTTTCAATAAGTGCTAAACGTTCTTTGTTTCTAGTTGAAAAGTATAAATAAAATACTCCAAAGATTGCTCCAACGATGATTGGCATAATGATTAATTCTGATCCCATAATGTTTCGTTTTTAATTGATTAATTTTAAATGGTTTTAGCTTATGACGACAACTTGTTAATTATGGTTACAGATTTATTTAATTTTTTTTCTCCTGCCTACCGGACAGGCAGGTCGGAAATTTTTTCTTCGGAAATTGTAACCATTAGGTTAAACGAGTCGTCATATACCAAAATGACCACCAACAACGACCAAATACTCATCAATCAAATCATTGAAGGCGACGCTAATGCGTTCTCAGTGCTGGTGGATAGGTATAAAAGTTTGGTGTTTACATTAGCATTGCGTATGTTGAAAAATAGGGAAGAAGCCGAAGAGGTTGCACAAGATACCTTTATAAAAACCTATAAGTCGTTAGATCGGTTTAAAGGCGATTCTAAATTTTCTACATGGATTTACAGAGTATGTTACAATACCTGTTTAGATCGCATTAAAAAAAATAAAAAGCATTTAAACGACGTTGAGATTAATGAGTTTACAGCACATGAAGTCAAAACGATAGATAATGCATTAACCAATATAGAAGCTAAAGAACAAGAAAAAGCCATCCAACGATGTATAGAAAGCTTGCCAAGTGAAGATAGTTTTTTGTTAACCTTATATTATTTTGATGACTTATCTTTAGACGAAATATCTAAAGTGGTTGGTATCACAGCAAATTCTATTAAAGTGAAATTGTTTAGATGCCGAAAAAAATTAGCGACTATTTTAAGGTCGCAATTAGAACCAGAAACAATAGCATATTATGAACGAGAACGCAGATAAACATTTAGATAGCCTATCACGAAGAGTGATTGGTGAGTCGGCAGTTGAAAGTCCGTCGTTTGATTTTACAAAAAGCGTCATGTCTCAAATTAACGCTTTAAATACTTCAAGTGCTACCACTTATGTTCCATTAATATCCAAATGGGTTTGGGCTATTATAGCATTGGTATTTGCTGCAATTGTTGGGTTTGTAAGTTTTGGAACTACCACTACTTTGATTACGCTTAGCTCAGGTGAAAAAAGCAGTTGGTTGGATCGTCTCATTTTAGAACGTATATCTGCTTATGAGTTTGTTAATCCTTTATCTCAACTTGAGTTTTCTCAAACTACCGTTTATGGTGTGGTATTATTTGCATTGATGTTGTGTATTCAAATTCCGTTACTAAAACGCTATTTTAATAAACGTCTCGAGGTTTAATCTTTAAAGTACCAAAACGGAATTTTTTGTACGTTCCAATTTATAGTGTCACCTTTTCTAATTCGTAGCCTATCAATATTAAGTACATGTTTGCCTTTGCTTAAACTATCCAAATTAATATAGGTTTCAAAACCAAGTTCGTTTTTAAAGTTTTGTGTCAGTATAAAATCAGACTCATATTTTGTAGAATCAATTCGAACAGTGTATATCTTATTAAACATTTTTAAATAATCGCGTCGCAAACTATCATACTTAGAACCTCTCATGAAATTATTTCCTCCAATTTCATTTTGTAAGCCTCTGAGATCTTCTTTAGGTTTTAAGGTCGAATCAAATGCAAAAATGCGATCTTCAATACGCTCATGGTATAATAAAAATACTTTTAAATAGGATTCTGAGATCACTTTAGAAGGAATGGTCACATCGCCTGTAAATTTTTCATTAGTTGCTAAATGGTCTTCATAATTTTCAACGTTGGCCATTATAGCACTTGAATCTACATTAGCATTGATATAATTAGAATTCTGATAATAGAAAGAGGTTAGCAATAAAATCAATAAATAAAAGGGTACCAAAATGAAGCTTAATCGTCTTCCAAATTTGTGATCCAGAAAATTATAAACTAGAGGACGATATAAAAATGACAATGTCACAAAACTAAACACCCAATACACTGGAAAATAGATTTTAGAAAGCCATTTTTTCTTTTTTAAGAACCCAAGTGTTACAAAATCTATAAAAGTGATAATCATTCCAATACACAAGAAAATCATTAATGGGACACCAATACCTTTAGATAGCCATCCTGGTAGCCAATCACTATCAATAATATAGTTTGCAATTAAGGCAATAAAAACAATAGTAAATGTAAGTGCAAGTACATAGAAAATGAGTAAAAACGAAATAGCAAAAATGATACTACAATAGTTTTCTAATGTGCCAATATATCGATCAAAAGAACCTACTTTTTTTTTGAGGTATTTGGTAAATTTCTCACTGTAGTTTAATTCCTCGTAATCAATATCACCAGAGACATAACGCAAACCTAATGCACCAATCCAAAGTCCACGAAGTAAGACATGCAATACTAAATTAAAAATAAGAATAGCACACGAAATTTGAGCAACTAGTGAAATAACAAACTTGTAAATTTGCTGCGAGTTTCTAGCCTCATGCATGCTATTTGTAATTGGGTCAAAAATGGTAAATAGTCCAAAAATGGCAAAACCAGAAATAAGTAATTCTAACTGCCAGCTTTCTTCCTGAAGCTTTTGAAGTAATTTTTTAAAAGCTGGATTATTATAATTTTGACTCATCTGGTTGGAATTTGTGATTAAAGATAAACACTTTTCTAAAAAAAAATCTACAATTTTGAAACCCTAACGTTTTTCTTTCGTTATTGATAATGTAAACTAACCAAAACTGAATGTCAAACAACCACAACATTTTAATCAATCGTTGTAAAAAAGGAGATGAAAAAGCCATGATGCAAATTTATGATGCATACTGTGGCGCGATGTTTCAAATCTCGTGTAGATATTTAAATGAAGAAGATGCAAAAGATGCGATGCAAGAAAGCTTTATAAAAGCATTTGCAAAACTAGAAAGTTACCAACCAGAATTCACTTTTGGATCGTGGTTAAAAAAAATCGTCATCAACCAATGTATTGATCAATTAAAAAAGAAACGACTAGAATTTGTTGAAACAGAGGTTGTAAATCTTAATATAGAAGATGATAATGATTGGACGTTTTCTTCGGAAATATCTAAACAACATATTATCGATGCTATAGAAACATTAGATAGTAAATATAAAATTGTCGTCAAATTATATTTGATAGAAGGCTATGATCATGAAGAGATTTCTAGCATTTTAGACATTCCGAAGAAAACATCAAGAACACATTTAAGACGCGGAAAATTAAAACTTCGCGAACTTTTAAAAACACAATACAATGAAGCAAGATATTAGAGATTTATTTCGAGATACAGACGCTGATTCAGTCGATGCTTCTGGTAAGCAATTGCTAGACAATCACAGACAAGAGTTTTACGATCAACTCAAAGCATCGAGGCCAAGACGCGAATCTAAATTGAATACCAACTATTTGATAAAAATTGCTGCTATCATCACCTTGTTTGTTGCATTAACAATTGCGCTGTTTGCGACCGTTGATAATACTTCAAACCAAATCGTTGACGAACCTTCAATAGAAACTCAAATTGAAGGTATAGAAAAAGAATATTTGGCAAGTATAGATATAGAATGGAAGCGCTTTTTAAAAGTTGCTAATGATGAAAAATTAGTTAAACGCTATAAAGATAAGTTAGATGATTTAAATAGTGATTACAAAGAGCTTTCACTTCAGTTTAAGGAAGATAACAACGATATTTTTGTCATAGAATCTCTAGTTGAGAATCTCCAAACCAGATTACAACTATTAAAAGATATCCAAGAACACATCAACGTATTAAATCAAAAAACAGAACCGTATGAAACGACTAACATTTAAAATCAGCTTATTGATGCTCATCACATCAATATCTGTTTTTGCACAGAAAAAAACAGTGTATTCTGAGCAATTTTCCGCAGATAAAAATACAACCGCAATTTTTAATTTAGAAAATACAACGGTTTCTATTGAAACGTCTACAGACGGGAAAGTCCATTTTGATTACACTTTAGAATTTGATGGCTATTCTGAAAAAGAGATCGCAGAGAAGTTACAAAACATAAAAGTGGAAGCCACAAAATTTGAAAACCATATTACTCTAATATCTAATAGTGTGACTCAAATTTCAGATGTGACTTATGTTTATGACGCTCCAAATGGTCTAGTTTTAGATTATGATGGTTTGCATAAAACCAATGATAGTATTGTTAGAAAATCTAGAGATTCTATTATTGAGGAGATTCGTTATAATGCCTTCGGAAAAATAAAAGCGCCATTTAAATATTTTAATGAACGTTTTAAAACCAAAGATGAAAACGGAACATTAAAAAACATTAGAAAGGGAAATGTCAAGATTCTAAGAAGTCAGTTTGTGATTAAGATTCCGCCATATTTAAAACTTAAAATCAACGGAAAGGATGCACAAATCACGATGCGAGATGATTGTATGAATGAACTCTCTGTGGTGTTAAAGCGTGGTTATTTTTATGCCAAACAATTAATCAATGAATACAATCTCTTTAAAATTGAAAATGCCAATTTAAGAGCAGAAGGTATTGTTGGTGGTCATTATGATTTTAATAATATTTCTAAAGGCTTGATTGGGAGTTTACAAGATGTAAAAATAACATCTGAGTTTTCTAAAATCCAAATTGGTGAGCTTAAAGAGAAAGTGTCCATTACAGATTTCAACAGCGAATACTTTTTCTATAATTGGAACACAGATTTTAAACGCTTTGATTTGTTTTCAGAATATTCTAAAATTCATTTATTCTATCCTGAGGATAACGATTTTAGTATGAAAGTCATGGGAAATAATACGAAGAGTATGTATGGTGATAAATATGTGGTCAATATGCAACCTACAAGTAAAGGCGAAAAATTTAATATGATGGAACGGAAAGCAAAAGGCGAAGGTCATTTTTCTGGAGCCATAAATTTTGATATCATCCATGGTATCATCTACAATTATAACGACACATTCATAGCTTCTAAAAACTAAAACAATGAAAAAATTAATGATTTTGGCTGTAGCATTCATTTGCTTCAGCACACTTAACGCGCAAAAAAACGACGTAGATTTTAATACGACTTCAGATTTAAAAATGGTAACAGAATATGGATCTGATAATTCAGAAATCAATGATTTGCTAAGCTTTCAAGGTATTGATTATATGAAAGTCGATTTTTCAGGGAAAGATCTAAAAGGGAAAAGCTATCACATAACTGTCAAAGAAATTTGGAACGGTAAAGTCGTAAATGATACAACAGTATTTGATAGTAAAAATATTGGAATTAAACATTTTGAAACGATTAATGACTCGATACTTAGCATGCGAATCATTGCTAGACACACAGGTAATAATCTAAGAGTAAAGTTTAAGTTTCCAAGATTTAGTGTGACCAAAGATTATGATGCAACAGGCTCTGAAGATTATAGTTTACGAAATCTAGCTGATGAAAGCAATTTACAAATTGGATACAATGAAACCTTTTATTTTCTCGCCTACATCTTGCCGTACGAAAGAGAAGACGGTTCAAAGTCATGGTGTGACGTTGGAACCTCAGGAGACTCTATAGAAAAATGGGGAGAAAAATTTGGGATAGAACACTACTTACTTTTCGAAATGAAGTTTGATTAACTTATAAAAAAAAATCCATTGGTTATTAACTAATGGATTTTTTGACTTCGGTCTTATGTCTTCCAGCTTCTAGCTTATTTAATACCAACGTTTCTTTTTCTTTTTAGAACCTTCACCTTTACGACTTTTTCTATACTTGCTTCCTTGTTTTTTATGAACAATAGGTTGCGCTTTTGGATCTAAAGGATAAGGATGTGTTTCTTCTACAGGAATTTGAACATTTATCAATTGCTGAATGGCTTTCACATAGGGTTTTTCATCTGCAGAACAAAACGAGTAGGAGTTTCCAAACTCACCAGCACGACCAGTTCTACCAATTCTGTGAACATAGGTTTCTGGTACGTTAGGTAAATCAAAATTGATAACAGCATCTAAGTCAATAATGTCAATTCCACGAGCAGCAACATCTGTCGCAATAAGGATATTTACTTTACCACGTTTAAAATCTGCCAAGGCATTTTGACGTTCAATTTGAGAACGGTCTCCATGTAAACGCTCAGCAGTGAAACCATTATTTATGAGTGTTTCATGTAATTTATCTACACCAAATTTGGTACGTCTAAAAATTAAGATATTACCTTCAATTGTATTTCTAAGCACATGTAAACAAAGTTCTATTTTGCTTTTCTTCGGAACATAATACAACACCTGACTCACATTTTTTGCTGCGGAAGATGTAGGTGTCACCTCAATACGTTCTGGATTTTTTAATATAGAATTGGCTAACTGCTCCACTTTAAATGGCATTGTTGCCGAAAATAGAAGCGTTTGCTTAGTATCTGGACACAAACGTTCAACTTTTTTAACGTCATCTATAAATCCCATGTCTAGCATTAAATCTGCTTCATCAAGAACTAACGTTTCTATATAATCTAAATTTAATAAATCTTGTTTATGAAGATCGAGGAGACGTCCAGGAGTCGCAACTAAAATATCAACACCCTTTTTAAGAATGTCTTTTTGTGGCTCAATTGATGTTCCTCCATATACCACAGCAGATGTCAAATCTGTATGCTTAGCGTAGGTTACAAAGTTTTTATTGATCTGTATTGCTAATTCTCGCGTAGGACTTATTATCAACGCTTTAATTTTCTTTCCTTTTTTAGGTGCAGCCTGTTTGTCATACAACAACTGTAAAATAGGTAATGCAAAAGCTGCTGTTTTACCAGTTCCTGTTTGTGCTGAGGTAATGACATCTCTGCGTTCTAAAACAAAAGGAATCGTTTGCTCTTGTACCAATGTTGGATTATCGTAACCAGCTTCGGCAACTGCTCTTAAAATAGGTTTGTTGAGTTTTAAGTCTTTAAATGACATGTGTAATTATTTGTGGCAAAGATAGGTTAAAGCAAATCAACTATTTTTAATATATGCTGCCAATTTTATTCGTTTTTTAAGAGGAAGTGCTTCGTTCTCTACAACGAGATGAAGTAATTCTTGGTTTTTTTCTTTAGCATACAAAAGCTCAAAAAACTGAAAAATAGAAATACTATCTGTTGCTTTTTCAACCAACTCAAACGTATCACCATTTTTTACAGTGCCTTCTTTTAAAACTCTCACGTATGTTCCTGGATAACCATGATCAATAAATTGTTTTAAAACGTCATTAGAGTCAAATTTCATCGCAAATTTATAACAAGGTTCTCTAGGTTGTGTGATTTGAACTAGAGCGTTGCCAACTTTATAGACGTCACCAATATGTAATTCTTTTTCGTTTAAACCTTCTACAGTAAGGTTTTCACCCAACATACCAAAAGACCAATCTAGGTTAGGATACAAGTTTTTCCAATAGGGATACTGATCTGTCGAAAACAAATAGCAGGCTTTGTATTCGCCTCCATGATGTTTTCTGTCTGAGACTTCATCGTCTTTAACCGTTTCATTTCCGAGGAAAATAGAAGTGTCAACCGGTTTCTTATAAATACCTGTAGTTTCTTCCTTACCATTCCAGATGAATGTGGTTGGTTTTGCGATGTTTGTTGAGATGATTTTCATGAATTAAAATTACAAAAACCATCTCAATTGCTTAAGATGGTTTTGTGTCTTTATGTACTTTGGTTTTAATCTATTTTCTTTCCAGGCATTTCTTGTCCGCCTTGAAATAAGATTAAGCGTTCCACTTTACCTTCTGCATTTCTAAAAAAGTGAAGGTCTGCAGCAACTACTTTTAAAAAGAATTTGTCTTTCTCTTCTGCAAATAATTCAAATTCGCCTTGACCTGTAGCTTTACCATAGATTTTATTGTCTTTTACACTAACTTCAATATTAAATCCAAGTTGAATTTCATAAGTTCCAATATATTGCTTGAGCACATCAACATCTAATGTGATTTCTGCACGTTCAGCAGGAGGTGTTTTATCAATTCCTTTTCCTGTCGTAGGATTTCCGTTAGCTTTCATAGTGACCATGCGGTTTCCATTTTCAGTATAAAAATCATACATAGTACTACCACCATCAAAAATGAAATTAGTCTCTGTCATGGGATAAATCTCAAGATTGACACTTCCTTCTCGCTGACTAAATAATTGGTTGTCTTTTAGGGTGATATGACGAATAGCGCCTTCAAATTCATAAGCACCAACCCATTTGCTGAGTTGTGCTTGGGTTAATGTAATGGCATCTTCTTTTTTAGGAAACGGTTTCCCAATTACCATTGCTGCTACATTTGTGGTGATGGCACCAACGTTTCCACAGTCACAGTTAGACAATCCAACCACATAAACATTCTCTTCTGGAAGGAAAATGCCATTTGTAGAATAGCCGAAAATTCCGCCAGAATGCTCCACAGTACGTGAACCATTGATATCACCTTTTAACCAACCATAACCATAAGGAATCGCTTCGCCAGTTGATAATGTTGAACCATTTATGGCTTTTTCTAGAGTGCTTTTTTTAATGAGTGTATTGGCATTAATTGCATTTTGCCATTTTAGTAAATCATCTGTGGTTGACATGATAGAACCTGCAGCATAAGGAAGCGTTAAACTCAAATAATCTGCGTTTCTATAACCTGTTTCTGTTTGAGAGTAACCGCTTGCACGATTTGGGATGAGGTTTATCATACTGCCATAATACGAATTGGTCATGCCAACTTTATCAAAAATATGGGTTTGAATAAAGTCTGCATACGTTTGTCCAGAAACCACTTCTATAATTTGACCTAGAAGGATATAGCCAGAGTTATTGTAATTAAACTGAGTGCCTGGATCAAACTCCATAGGCTCATTTTTAAATTTATCTATGAGCTCTGTTGGTGTCATATCTGTACGCGCAAGCTCCATAAAACTTGGCATATTGGTATAACTCTTAATCCCAGAAGTATGATTTAATAAGTGATGAACCGTTATGGTTTTGCCTTGCGTTGGGTAGTCTGGAATAAATTTAGTGATCTCGTCATTAACACTTAGCTTACCTTGTTCTTCTAGCATTAAAATAGCAACTGCTGTGAATTGTTTGGTGATTGAGCCAATTTCAAAAACGTGTTTTGGTGCTGCTTTAATATCTAACTCAAGGTTAGCATCTCCAAAGGCTTTGCTGTAAATGGCTTTACCATCTTTGGCGACTAGAATAGACATAGCTGGTGCGTTTGATTTGAACTGCTCGCCAATATAGGAGTCGAGTTGTTGCTCTAAGGTTTGTGCAAAACTGCTTACTGTTAGAAGTAAACAGATACAAAGCGTGATTACTTTGGAAATGTGATGATTGGTTGTCATGTCGAATTGATTTTTGATTGATTAAAGTTACTGATTTATTGTAAGACGCTTAAGTTTGGGATTGGTTACAGTGAGATTAACGTTTTTATAAGTTAATGAGAACTAGTGAATTAATTATAAGCTTTATTATCAACCGTTTTTATTCTTCATTCGCATTTCATAAAGGTCAAAATCTTTCGCCCAAAAATCTTTTTCAATGTTTTGTAATTCAAAACCCATTTTTTCATAAAATTTATAGACAAGTTGAGTTGTTCTTACAATAATAAAATCAATGTTTGGATTTGCATTGATATGATGAATTCGGTGTTGCGTTATTTTTTTACCAATGCCTTTTCCATGTGATTTTGGATCAATCATATCCCACGAAATTCTGGCACTCTTTTCTTCGGGAAAATAGTTGATGCCACCACATCCTATAATTTTTGAATCCTCTTCGTAAACAAAATAATCTTCGATGTCGTTATGTAGATAATTTACAAAATCGATTTCTTCGGAAGCTGCAAAATACTCAGGCGTGTTTTGTCTTAACAACTCAATTAATTTTGATTTGTCTTGGCTTGTGTATGCTCTAATCATTTTGGTTTGGTATTGTTGTTTGATTGTTTAATGTTAATGATTAATTGTATGGCGATGAGGTTTTTGGGTTGGTTATGTCTTGGTTTAGTATATTAGTTAGAACAAGTGGTGAATTATAGTGTGATATAACTAGTTGTTTTCTAGACTTGTAATGTTTCTTTTTATTAAATGGATTAATTTAGGATCTAAAACTGAGTATATTTTTTCTCCATTATTACCTAATTTAGAATCTTCTTCAAGTAATTTGTATTTAACCATGCTTTCTATTTTTCCTTGACTCCATTTTGTTTTCTGATTAAATGTAGAATTTAAATCCATTATTGTAATATTTGTTTTTCGTGTTCTAAGTATAATGTTAATCATACTAATTACATCTTTATTTTTACCTGTTCTCGAAGGATACATTGATAAATAATCATATCTATTAGCAAATTTTATAAGTCCTTTTGAAACAGAGTTGCTTTCAAATACAGTTGAATTATCATTGGACGTTTGAAAGTCATAGATGTCAGAAAGACAAGATATAAGGTCTCTAGGTGATTTGTTTGATATAGAAATTATATTTTCTATATCTGATTGATGCTCAAAAAGACTTGAAAAAGTTCTTGTATTTCCAGAGAAATATAAAATTCGTTTGTCAATTAGAGGTTCCATATTACTATTTCTCCAACTAATGTCAATTTCTTTAAATTTATCAAAACGAACTTTTTTAGATAAAATAGGTTTAACTTCTGACCACAAACTAAAAGCAATAGCAATATCATTTTGTAGAAGTAATTCGGTATCAGTTAAGATGTCTTCTGTGAAATGCGCAATCTTATTTATGTCTTGATTTAAATCTTGGAATTCATCTACTTTATCAAATAAAACGACAGATGATTTATAAAAGGTTTTTTTTGAAATTTTATTTAATCTGTTTAATAATTCTTTTAGATGTCTTTTACTTTTTATAAGTTCTTTTTCTTGTGAAGTAGCAGAAGTGTTAATATTTTCTATTTCTGATAAGAAATCTGTATAGCTATTATTATTTTCAAAGCTACTAAGATTTAAGGAATCTGATATTAATTTTGATGTTATGAGGATACCTGTACCGATCAGGGAATTTGTTGGCTTTACAATTTTATTATAAAGATTAATGATCCAATTTTTTGTTTTTATTTTTTTTAAATTATCATATCTTGATTCATATTCTGATTTGGTTAAAGGCTTAAAGAATAGTTTGATTAAAAGGCAAAGAACTTCTTTATCTTCATCATTTAATTTTTTTAAGTAAACTTTATTTTTATTTAAAAAGAGAGTATATTTAGTGACAAATTCTTGTAAAATTAAATTGAGTAATTCTATTTTATTGTTTACTAATGAAATTTCATCAAAACGATCAATAATAATTGTAAGAACTTGAGACATTTCAAGGTCGTTTTTTAATTTATGAATTATAGAGGATTTTCCATGACCTCTTTGTCCCAAAATGAACCTACTTGTTCCGGATTTTAAATCATCTAGTAAAGTTTGATAAAAATTTGGTTCATAAAAAATTTCATTATGAAATTCTATTTCTTCTTCTGCAGAAAATTTAGAAAAAGGGTTTTTTAAAAACCCTAAATTATTATTAAGTTTATTGGTCATTCGATTTATTAATTGATAATGTTTAACTTGTGCTTAATGATCTAGTATAAAAAAGTAAGGCTGTAGTAAGCGAAACTTTTTAAATTAAGTTAAAGTCATTTTTTTTTTTTTTTACATTGTTAGGCATAGAACTATTTCGCAACTCCTTTTTTCATAAGTATATAAACTCTATTCAAAATCATTGTCAAAGTCAATAGAAATAATATCATAAGAAAATAATTCAGTACGTTTATTGCTTTTTTTAATATTTCCAAATATTCAAATTCAGGAAAATCAATTGTGGTTAATAGTAGTGATAAAACAATGATAATGGATAGAACTATGCAGAATGAAATGTTTATATGTATTTCGTTTATAAACCTTGTTTTTACTTTATCATCTTCTGTTTCAGCATCTAGTTTGATGTTTTCCATTTGGCTGTAAATTATAGCCAAAAGGTTAAATAAAAAACCACCAAATATCGAAATCGCTGCGATTAAATTACCTAGTTGTTCTTTAAATGAATATCCTTTGCAAACCACTAAGATTGACAAGATGATTGGAAAAATAAAAAACAATAAAAAATCTTTCCAATAAATTCTATCAGAGCCTTGGTTTAGACTTCTCAGAGTACCTAAATGGTCTTTTATGATTTTAATTATGTTAATTCTATTTAGCATAGTTAAATTCTCAATTGAATTATATCAACAATTAACTCTTCACTTATTCTTATTAGAGATTCGATTGTTGGTTGACCTTGTTCACTTAATTCGGCATCAGCAGTTACATCAATATCTGGCTGAATACGGTTTTTATGTTTGACATAGAATGTTTTTCTTTTTCCGTTTAATTCTAGTTCAAATTCAACCTCGTCAAAATCTTCATCGATACCATCAATCTCAATTCTTTCTCTATCTGGATTTGTAAATAAATCATTTACAAAGTTTTTATAATTTTGCGGTAAACTGGTAGGTGATAGCATCGAAGTTTTTAAAGTTCCAGGTATTTGGTCTTCACGCATATCATTATTATAATAAGCTTCTATTGAACTTGGCAATCTTCTTTTTATAAAATCTACTTTTTTAAGATTTCCGTGTTTTATCATTGTTCTATAAACGCGACCATGAACAACATTATTTATGAACACAGTGTAATTCTGATATCCTAGTCCCTTAACATACCGATTTAAAGTTTTCTTTAAAATCGTCTTTATTCCAAATTTTGCTTTTCTCTGTAAAATCAAAGCTCCGTTATCTCTTTCCGTTGGTATTTTAAGATAAAAGAAGATGTTTCGGAAAGCAGCGTGATTCCTTTGCACTTCTACAATAGTTTCTCTTGATTCAACATCTTTAATGTCATATTGTTCTCCGCTTATTCCAGTTGAGAAAAATCCGTGAATGCTCCGATTTTCAATATTCACATTTGGAGGTGCGTCTAAAGTCAAATGAATTGCAGTAGTTTCTCGAGTATCAGCAGTAGCCAAGATTGTTTCAAAAATAGAATTAAGATAATTTTCCATTATTCTCAAAAAATCGTCTTCTCCGTTAAAACGACTTAAAATTTGGTCGTTTTTTTGTCTATCTCTTATTTTAAGAATATATGTTGAAAGTAAAATTCTATCCATAATCTTTTTCTCGTATTATGCCTAACTCCTATTATAATAAATTAAACTTGACTTTATCATATAATATTAAGGTATATGCCAAGTTTCCAACAATAAAAGTAACGCAACTATTCAATTATTCCTATACGTAGTTCTACGTATATTTCAATAAAAGTATGTTAAAAAAATGTGGTTGGTTTACGGTTTTCCGTAGTAAAGAAAAGGAATGTGGATAAGCAACTAATCTTGTAAAAGAAACCAAACTCAAAGGAGACTTCTAAAATAATACGAGTACACACTTAACTAGCAAATAAATATTCATGCTGTTGTGAACTGTTTTAATTCAGTAGAAATATATAAAATAATCAAGATTCTTTAAAACAGCTTGTTACAATTAGTTGATTGATTCGTTTAGTTATTAAGTAAATCAACCAGACTCGTATATGAACCAACTTATTGTAAACACAAAACATCTTAATTTCTCTTATAATAAATCAAAACAGGATATTGAGAATTTGGAACTAAAAATTCCTAAAGGAAGTATTTATGGATTTCTAGGGCCAAATGGCTCAGGGAAAAGCACTACAATTAGGTTGATGCTAGGACTGCTAAAGAAAAGCTCAGGATCAGTTGTGTTTTTTGGAGACACTTTTAATACTAAAACGAGACTTAAAATTTTAAATAGAGTAGGAGCTTTAATCGAAAATCCTTCTTTATACGACCATTTAAATGCGATTGATAATTTAAGAATCGCAGCTAACTATCGTCAAAACATATCATCTAACAGAATAGATGACGTATTAGACATTGTAAAATTAACAGATGCTAAAAACAAGAAAATAAAAGAATATTCTTTAGGAATGAAACAACGCTTAGGATTAGCAATTTCTTTATTAAGTAATCCTGAACTTATCATTTTAGACGAGCCAACAAACGGTTTAGATCCTAAAGGAATTATTGAAATGAGAACTCTTATTAAAGACTTAAATGAAACCTACGGAACAACTATATTTATTTCTAGTCATCTGCTAAGTGAAATAGAAAGAACTTGTACACATGTTGGTATTATTAGAAACGGTAAGATGATATATCAGGATACTGTGGCGAGTTTAAAGGCATCTAAAGGTTCAGATATAAAAATAGATGTAGAAGTAGATAAGCCAATTGAAGCTTTGTCAATTCTAAAGAATTTGAAAATGGAACACATCTCTTTAATAGATGATTTTTTACAAATTGAGTTGAAAAGTAAAGAAGACATTACAGCAGTGATAGATGTTTTAAGAGCCGAAAATATTACAATTTATCAAGTGTCTATTAAAAATAATTTAGAAGAGCTTTTCTTATCACTAACCGAAAACTAAAGAGTATGACCGCATTATCATTCTACATATCAAGTCTAAAAAATGAGTTTATTAAGTTAAAAAGAACATTTGCTTTTTGGCTTACCATTATTAGCGCACTACTTTTTCCTATATTATTTTTTATCGCATTTTTTTTAAAACACGAAACCAATACACCAAAACATGGAGTTAATCCTTGGGATTATTTTATGACTGTTCAAATTGAAAATTCAACACCATTTTTTATACCCATGTTTATTGTGCTAATTACAAGTTTAATTATGCAAATAGAACATAAATCATTAGGGTTAAAGCATTTATTTGCTTTACCTGTCCCTAAATGGAGTATCTATTTCGGGAAATTAAGCATCGTGATTTTCGCTATAATTACGACATATGTGTATTATTATTTAGCCATTTTATTATCAGGATTTTTATTAGGATTAATACATCCAGATTTGGCTTTTTTAAACTTTCAGCCAGAACATTTTAAATATCTTAAAATGCTATCAATTTCATTTGTGGCTTCTTTAGGAATTATCGGAATTCAATTTTGGCTAAGTTTTAGATTTAAAAACTTTATTGTCCCTTTAGGATTTGGTATGTTTTTAGCCATCATTGGGATCATTGTTTCTCAAGCTCCACAATCTATTTATTTCCCTTATTCTTTTAGCGTTTTATCTGTTTCTTTAGGTGATAAAATGCCTTTAATTTTGGGTGTTTCGTCTGTTATCGTTTATAGTGTAATCTGTTTTTTAGTCACTAGTATTTTTGGTTATTTCCATATTAGAAAATTAAATATCAAATAATCGCTCTCTGTAGCTGAGTTTTTCCAACTGTTGCACAATGTATTTCTCTACGGAAATGTGCTTTGTTTGAGTATGAGGCTTTTCCGAAGAAAAAAATAGAAGCAAGCAAACATAGCAACTAACTTAGTTGTGTAAGTAACATACTCTTAAGTTAATCATGTTTGGGTTCAGGCAGATTAAAGTATTCGTTTTTTGTGTTGTCTAAAGTTTGTGAAATAAGATTGTAATTGTCTTTCGTTGGTTTTAAGTTCACGAATTTATCTATTATCGCTCTGTTTCTATAAATTACAAATGTGTTTTCTACTTCCGGATTTAATTTATTAAGGTTTACCTCACTTTCCGTGTCTGAAAACGATGGAACAAACGTTAAGGCAGTATTTTTTAAGTTGAGTTTGTGTCCTAAATTTTCCAATTCCTTTTGTCTGTTTTCCTTGTTGTAATCTTGTTCGTTACCATACACGAAATAGACTTTTAAATACTTACTACGTTTTACACTTTCTAGTTCTAAAAAGGATAACCAATCTTCTATGTAATTCCAATTTGGATGGTTACCTACAAAGTAAACGATACCGTGAAATCTTCCATATTTACAAACAGGACACGTTTTAGTGCCTTTATCTGGTCCAAAAGCGTGAAAAGGTGTGAACGACGGTTGGTCTTCGCCAATTTCAAGACCTGAATTTATTTTAGTTTGATTTTTTTCGGGATAGTTCGGGATATTAAGTCCTAAAATAATATTGTGTTCCGCTACTTGCATGTCCTTGTCAATTAACACTCTTAAAACTCCGCTTCCGCCACGATTTGGAGCAGCCTTTCTTTTTTTGCTTGTCAATAAAATGTCATCATCAAAAACGAATTCGTCTATGTAATATTCATCTGCGATATGTGGTTCTTTAATCGACGTGTGGATGTGTGCAGGCATATCATTATTAGGATAAGGTGCAGGTCTAATGGTGTAAATTGCATATTTTCCGTTTGCGTCCGATTTTACCCAACCTCTTATATGTCCATGTCTTTTGGCTTGCTCGTCCATTTCTGCTTTTGGAGAATAATGTCCGTTGGTATCTGTTTGCCAATAATAAATGATAACATTTGGTGCTGGGATTTTTCCGCCAAGTTTATAAACAGTTCCTGTAATTAAAAGCTTCTCACCTTTTTCAGTCCATCCTGCACTTGTGTCAATTGATTTAATGTTTTTTGGCATTCCAACGTACATCAATTCACAACCGTCACAACCTCCACCAACAAGTTTTCTCTTGTCTGTTTTTAGTTCGGATTGCTTTTTCTCACTTTTTGTTTGTCCGTTACAGTTGGTTAACGTGCTTACTAAAGCTAACAAAATGATGATTCTTATCGTTTTTTTCATTGGTATTACGATTTGTATTGGTTTTCGAACAAGGTGTTAGTTTGTAGTTAGTTACATCTTTGTACTACTAATTTAGCAAATAAATAACAGATAGAATATTGTGCAGGATTATTGATAAGTAGCAAAAATGTCAATTTGACAGAATTTGTATTTAGTAAATGTCAAAATGTTTGTTTTCAGGTGTCTATGAATTGAATTTAACGAAAATATGAGTGCAAAAACTGCAATTTTTTCATTTTGGTATTTTTTTTGTTGAAATATTATTGAAATCAATTGAAGGTTTCAAAATTGAAATAATGTTTAATTTAAAATTTTGTAATTATGAGCAATTTAATTAATGTTCCTAAAAACGGAAGTTTAGCTAACACTAATTCAAATGTAAACTTCCCTAGTTGGTTAGATGATATATTTAATAGAGATCTTCCATCAGTATTTTCTTCAAATTTTAATACAGGAATTACTTTGCCAAAAGTAAATATCAAAGAAACAGCAGATGCTTTTAAGGTAGAAATGGCAGTTCCAGGTCTTAAGAAGTCTGATTTCCAACTTGATCTTGACAATCAAGTACTAAGCATATCTGCAGAGTCTAAGAATGAAGATGAAAAAAATGAAGATAATTATACTCGAATGGAATTTGGGTACTCTTCTTTTAAAAGAACTTTTACTTTACCTGAGAGTGTAAATGAAGATGAGATTAATGCAAATTATCAGGATGGTATTTTAAGTATTCTTTTACCTAAAAAAGAAGAAGCTAGGCAAAAACCGCCCAGGACTATTGAGATTTCATAATTGTTTGACTAAATTTTTTAAATAATTTTAGAGTAGGAGGCTGAGAAAATCAGCCTCCTCTTATAAATCTATTTTGAAATTTTAAATAATGTTTGTTATGCCAAAGAAATTTAAACCTGGAGATTGGGTGAAAATTAAGGGTAAAATCTCTAGTCCAAAAATGGAAGTTCTTAAATATATTCCACGAAAAGACTCGGTTTTAGGTTTGGTCAATTACGATACTTATTTAGAATGTGTTTGGTATAAAAATGGAGAACGTAAAAAAGAAGTGTTTAATCAAAACAAATTGATTAAATCGATTGAAACTGGAGGCTTATATAAAGTTTAATAATCTTAAATCTTAAGACGTGTCTAATTTAAAATTTACATACAATGAAAAAGTATATTTTATTTTTAATGGTAGCTATGTTAAGTATTAGCTGTGATGGTCAAAAAAATGAAACCAAAAAGATTGAAACTAAAGACAATGAAAAAAGTACAGTTGAACAACCAAAAGGCAACTGGAAAGTTGATAAAGAGTTTGATAAAAACGGGAATTTAATTAGATATGATAGTATTTATACCTGGTCCTCTAATAACAAATTTGATGATTTTTCAACTTTAGAGAAAGATAGTTTGATGCAATCCTACAAATCTAGATTTTTTGCAAATTTCTCAAGATTTGAAAATGAAGGTTTTGAAGATGTTTTTTCTCAAGATTCACTTTTTAGCAAACGTTTCTTTAATGACGATTTTTTTGGAAGTGATTTTGGTAATGACTTTATGGACATAGACAAAATAAGACAGCAAATGATTGCAAGACAAAAGAAATTTTTAGAAAAATATCAATCAGAATTTATAAAACCTGAAGACGAAAACTAAATAGTTTTCGTCTTTTTTTTGTGAATTAATATTGTTGTATGACACCTGACGTGTTGATTTAATTTAAACAAAAGTTGATCTTAAAAATTGTAAACACTCAATTAAATCTGAAATAGCTTAGCTTCGATCCAACGTGTTTTCCAGTTGCTCCAAACGTTGTCAAAATCGAAGGCTTTTTTTGCATGGTCTATTTTGAATTTAGATTTTGCTTCAGTAATATTCATTCCTTCTTTTAAATAGCTTAGAAATTGATACTGTTCTTTTTGTAAGTCATATACTGCCAATTTAAAGTTATGTCTTAGCACAATACAATAACTCTTGGATTGAAATGGCAAGTTTGGTTCCTTTCCTTTTTTAAACTCGGAGTAAAATTGTCGTATAGGAAATTGAAAAGCAAAGAGTTCACATATCGGAACTAATTTGAGCTCTTCATCTTTTGAATCAGGTGTTGCCAATTGATAGTTTTCTTCTGCTTTCTTTTCGAAAATAATTCCAAGGTCGTATTCAAATTGAGCCAATTCAATCACAAAATCAATCCAATCTTCTTTTAGAGCTTTGTCAGGTCTATTTGATTCTAAATATTCAGGAAAATGTTTTCCTAATAAAGCTAAGTTGTAGTTGTAAGAAGGTTTTGAAGCGAGATAGTCATCAGCAAAAGTATAAAAAATGTCTTCTCCTAATGCATATTCTAAAGCGCTAAATTGTATCGACATACAGTTGCGCAATCGTGCAATATAACTACGTTGGTAGATTGCTAAATGATTTTTTGCAGCGAGGTTTTTAGAATCATGAATAACATCTTCCAAAGTATTAATACCATCAGGAAGTAAATCCTTAGGGTTTACATCTGTTTGTTGAAATGGATCTAATAGTAATTGTTGCATCCATTGCTGGAATTTAGTAAGTGGTATGTTGATTTTTTGCTTCAATATAACTAAGATTCATTTGTGAATTCTAAAGGAACTACATTTAGTGGATTAGAAACCTGTTCTTGGTTAGAATACTGCCTGTCTTCTTCAGCTTTATTGAAATTAGGATTCATGTATTTTTTCGATTTCATTAATTCAGAATGATAAACATCAAACTCTGGAATGTTACCATCCCATTCTAATAATATAGAAGCTTCATTGGCAAGTTGATAAGTCATTTGAAAGAGTTTCCATACCTTATCGGTCACTTCTCTATCATGTGTATCAATAATATAATTCCCCATATTTTGATGTCCAGCCAAATGCATTTGCACTATTTTATCATGAGGCAGCTCATTAATATATTCTACAGGATCAAAATCGTTATTAAATGAAGAAACATAAACATTGTTAATATCTAATAGTAATCCGCAACCAGTTTCTTCAGTCATTAATTTTAAAAATTCCCATTCAGGAATATTAGAATTTTTGAATGTAGCGTAGGTACTTGGATTCTCTACTACAAGTGGTCTTTCTATATAATCTTGTATTTGATTGATACGATCACAAACGTGTTTAAGAGATTCGTCATTGAGAGGTAAGGGTAATAAATCATGTGAATTTGTGGTGAGAACTCCTGTCCAACACAAATGATCGCTAATCCAAGCAGGTTTAATTTCATCTGCTAAGACCTTTAAGCTTTTTAAATAATCAAAATTTAAAGGATCAGTACTACCAATAGACATAGATACTCCATGCATTACTAAAGGGTATTTCTCAGCAATTTGTTTTAATATGTGTCGCGGACGACCATAGGAATCCATGAAATTTTCTGAAATGACCTCAAACCAATCTACTTCGGGAGATTTTTCAAGAATATGTTCAAAATGTTCACTTCTAAGTCCTAATCCAAGTCCTAAATTTGGTAATCCAAGTCTATTTTTCATTTTTTGGAGGACATGTACTAAGTGTATCTGGCATTAAAGCTTTGCTTTTTAAATTCATATTCAAAACTCTTGCATCCTTTTCAACTGCTCTTAGTGCTTTGTCATTAGAATACGAACATGCTCGAGATCCGCTTTGCGAACAAGATGAATAATTTTGACCAGTCGTACCACGAAGTTTATTTACATAGTCTTCCGTAGGTCCAAAAGGTAGAGGTGCTTCTCCATAATTTTCTTTATTAGCATCTCTTTTTTGCTCAAAGCGAGCCCTTGCCAACAACCAAACACTTCGTCCTTTGTTAGGTCCTTGCGCTATAAAGCGTGAGTTTAATATAGGCACACCACAACTTCCTTGATAGCGACAATCGTTTTCTCCTGGATGACAAAATTCTTCAGTAGTTCCGAAGATTCCACAAGCTCCTTGTCCTTTACAAGAATTCAATGTGTGACATGGATGATTTACTGCAGTAGCACAGTCTCCAAGTCCAGCACAATCATTTTTGCCTGAATATCCAGAGTTTTTGCATGAATTTAATCCCATGCACACGTGAAGCTCTTTACTTTCTAATTCCGATGACATATTTCTAGTTTTTTATTAAGTGTTAATGTGTAAATGGTGTGCTTGGTACGTCAGGAACATTTTTTATAATGCTATGATCTGTTCCTACATCAGGAAGAGAAGGAAAATAGTTGTCTCCCCAATCTTTCCAATAGTGATCTGCTTTACCTAATTCATCAAGAATTGCTAAAATTTGTTCTTTAGGTCTTAAACTGCTCTTTTCAAAAGAGAAAGGTTCAAACGATAAAGCTCCGTTGTATTCTTTATTATCTTTGGTGTAGGTATATGAATTAATATGGTTTCCAGTTTCGCTCAATAACCAAATCATTGATTTGTGAATACCAAACATGAATAAATCGTACTGCGTATCTTCCTCTTCGTAATAGCAAGTTTCTATCATTAAAAGAATGTAAGCAAAAACAGCGCTTCCAAGCTTATTAGCTAGGGCTAAAGCTATATTACCTCCATTAGGATTTTCATAATCTGCTTGTGTAGGATTACTAGCTTGATTATAGACAAAATAACTGTAGAAATCATCTAGACCTTCAATATCTTTAAACTTATTTTCATAATAACGGCCAAGGCTATATGCTTCTAGAAACTTAGCAAAATGTGCTAGTTCTTTACCTTCATCTTCATAATCGCCTTCCCAAAACTCAGCTTTTGGCACATTGTTTTCATCAACAATAATGTTCATTGGGATTGGCATTTTATCAGGACCCCATTTTAAGGTATGTTGTGGTTTCTCGTTTTGTTTTGTGGTACTTCCTTCTCCTTGTTCAACAATGAAATGCAAAGCTTCAATGGCAGACTGGCTATCATAGACTCCAACTAATTCTCCACTATCATTTTCATTTGCAAAATGAGGATTATGATCTCTATCATAATGAACTGTATTCATCGAGTTTTGAGAGTAGAAGGGTCTTGGACCAGATCCAGTTTCTGGAGGAAGTAATTGTGGGCGTTTTTTATAAGGTCCAGGGAAATTATCGCTGATACATTTCATGATTTTTTCATACAAAAGACCAATCGTGTGATACTCAACTTTAGCTTGCCTTAGTAATATTGTATTAGGATCTACAAAAGGTTGTGGACTTTCAATTTGTAAAAATGTTGTTAACTGATTTAATGATAATTTAGCTGCATTGATTGTAAACTCAGGTTCATGACCATCTAATTGAGTCGGAAACCTTAATATCTTGCCTATTGACATAAGATCTGGAGCGACTTGACAAACAGCTTGTTTTACATTACAAGACAGAGCTAAGTGAAGCATTTCTTCAATTACAACACTCATGGTTAGTGCAGCAGATTTATTGGAGTAGACTAGAATATCTAGCTTTAATTCTTGAGCTAATTTGTCAATGTCTTCTTTGTTTCTTTTTCCTGATGCGGAAAGTTGATTGTGAAGTTTTGCATACAATTGATCTTGATCTTGTGCTCTATTAATAGAATAATAAGTGGACAGATAAGTTGGGATTGTTGCAAGTTCTAAAGTAATTGCTTGCTGCATTACATCCTCTAGGTTATCTGGTGTAACCTCAGTATCGAATTTAAAAAGTTTTTGTGTTGACATAGATGAAATTTAAATTTTGAAGCCTCTGTTATTCATGTTTAAATGTTGGCTAAAAATCATTCAATCCAAAAATAGAAATTTTAAAAAGCAATAAAATGAGTATAAATACCTGTTTTTGAATGGTATTTAAAGAAATAAGATAAAAAACGGTAATCAATATCAAAAAAGGTGACTTTTTTTTCTGAGTTTTAAAGTGATTTTAAACGATGTTTGATTAGTGTTTTATGTACAGACAACACTATTAGGCTAAAGGACTTGTAGTTAGAGAAAATAGTTTTTTTACTTGTTTTCGTATGTTAGAATCTGAAGTCCATCCTCAAATGATTCTTTTTCAATCAAATTCCATTTTTTCGTCGTTGTAGAATTTCCAAATAAACGAATTCCCTCACCAAGAATTATTGGATTTAATTTTAGTTTAAGTTGGTCAATTAGATTATTATCTAAAAGCCAACCAGCAAATTCTCCACCACCACATAAATAAATATCTGTTTTAGAATTTCTTTTAATTTCTGTCATTCGGTTAATAGATTTTTTTTCGATATGAACAGATTTTGCCAAATCTTCAATTTCTAATGAATCAGAGAAAATATAGTTTTCCATATGTGGATAAGCAGGTTGACCTGACTGAAGACCATATTTAAATCCAAATTCATAAGTTCTTCTTCCCATTATTACGGTTTCAAATTTTAAAAGGTCAGCCTGATATTTTTCAACGCCTTTACCCTGAAGTATGAATTGACTTATATCGTCATTTATTCCTGCAATAAATCCGTCAAGAGAACTTGCAACGTAGTAAATAATCTTTTGCATAATTTCATTTTTATTCGGTAGTTTTTACATTAATCATTGAGGTGTTGTGTATAGTTTGTTACGTTGGTAAGAACTAAGTTAATAAAAGAAAACGAACCAGAAAAAACACCTAAGGATTTTACAAGTAGTTGAGAGTCAGTAATTAAATGTGCTTGTATGTAATTTATTGCTCGGAACTTCCAATCGGAATATCTTTCGTATTTGCTAACTTAGTGCAAACGCAACGAATCTATATACGTACACATTCAGTATGACCACGACTTTTATATAATGTTCAAAACGAATGAGTTAAGATTTTTTTGGTAACTTACATGTATTAACCAAAAATCAATAATTATGAAAAAATTGATATTGATGTTTACTTTAATTTTCAGTTCTTTTTATTCTATTGCTCAAACTTTTGAACTCCAACATGACCATTCAACAATTCAAGTAGATAATATTGATATCAGTGCTGAATTTTATAACGACATATTAAATTTAAAGGAGTTGGAAACACCTTGGCCTGAATATAAGTTGATTCGATTCTTTGAAACTGGGAAAAACCAACAACTTCACATTGCACAAGCACAGGTTGATCAGTATGGTGATGTAAAAGTTAACAAGGTTCTTCATCTTGCTTTTACAGTAAATGACTTTGATGGTTATCTAGAATATTTAAATGAAAAAGGAATCGAATATTCTAATTTTACTGGAGAAAGCAAAATAATCCAATCCAGACCAGATGGAGTAAGACAAATATATTTTCAAGACCCAGACGGATATTGGATAGAGATTAATGATGCAAATCATTAACCTATTTTGCATAAAAAGTTAAGATATAATATCAAAATAGGTTTTAAATTTAATAGAATAAACGTTACACAATTGTCAAAGCATACCATACACAAACTCGTTGTAACCAATTTGAAATATGAATTTTCCTGAAATAGGTTGACTAAAAATTAAGCAATTAATTACAGTCACTTATGAAAACACAAAATGAACACT
>NZ_JBBMRC010000015.1:0-49392 GCF_038900375.1 Psychroserpens sp. AS72
AGTGACCTCAAAGGTATTTGTTGTTGTTCCAAGAGGGAATGTGCTTCCTGATGCTAATCCTGCAGTTTGCACAAGCGATTCACCAGCACAATTGTCTGAACTTGTAACTGAATAGGTAACAATGGCATCACAAGATCCTAAATCGGAATCTTGAGTGATGTCACCAGCACAAGTTATTGTTGGATCTTCGTTGTCTTCAACCGTAATTGTAGTTGTACATATCGCTGTTTGGCCATGACCATCATTAACCGTCCAAGTTACTGTAGTAGCTCCTTTTTGGAAAACAGCTCCTGCTAAAGAAGCATTATTGTTATAGTCGTTAGTGATACTACCATCAGTACAGTTATCAGTAAAAGTGGCATCAAATTCAGTGCCTTGAATTGTATATGTACATTCACCAGCATCAGTATCTCTTGCGTCATCTGTAATACAACTGATAACAGGATTTTCATTGTCTTCTACAGTTACTGTAAAGCTAGTTGCTACGGCATTGTTTCCTGCTGCATCTACTGCTGTATAATTTACCGTTGTAGTTCCTAATGGGAATGTATGTCCAGATGGTAAGTCTGAACTGATTGTTGCACCTGGACAGTTATCTGTAACCGTCGCTGGAGTCCATGTCACTACTGCATCACAATTTCCTGGATCATTACTTACTGTAATATTCTCAGGTGTACCGTTGATTACTGGAATTTCATTGTCTTCTACTGTTACTGTAAAGCTAGTTGCTTCGGCATTATTTCCTGCTGCATCTGATGCAGTATAATTTACAGTTGTAGTTCCTAATGAGAATGTATGTCCAGAAGGTAAGTCTGAACTGATTGTTGCACCTGGACAGTTATCTGCAACCGTCGCTGGAGTCCATGTCACAATTGCGTCACATTTTCCTGGATCATTACTAACTGTTATATTCGCAGGTGTGCCGTTGATTACTGGTATCTCATTGTCTATAACAGTGATTTCAAAAGTTTTACTTTCACTACCACAACTATTAGTTACTGTAACGGTTACCAAAGTGGTTCCCACTGGGAATAAAGATCCTGATAGATGTGAATAGTTTATTGTTGGAGTAGGTGTTCCTGTAGCAACAACATCGTCATAAGTTACTATAGCACCGCAAACACCACTATCTGTATTTTGTGTAATATTTGAAAACGAAGATGTAATCACAGGCGCTTCATTAACCGTAAGGCTTCCATTGTTTTGAGAGCTTCCATTCCAAAAACCGTTTGGGTGTCCACCATATTGCCATTCACATCCATCAAGCGAATAACGAAATGTATAATAGTATGTTCCTACAGTGTTAGGAGTGAATTCATATTGGTATTCATCATTATTTTGATTAAAATCATATGTTGGGTTTGGTATTGCCGTATCCCAATTACCCGCTGGCCATGTTGAAGGATCAACATCAGATCCATTAAAACCAAACTCTACTGAAATTCCTGAAGCTGCCGAACCACTAGAATCTGTTAATCCAGACTCATAAACTTGTCCATAAGCGGTTAAAGTTTCGCTCAGACATAAAGTTTCTGATTCTGGGGATTGAAGATTGGCATAATCTAGAAGTTCTTTCACTGTTATCGTACCCGATAGCTGTTCGGAAGAACAACTATTTCCTACAGTTGAAATTGTATAATTATAGGTACCTGAATTGGTTGGAGTTCCGCTTATTGTTGCAGTAGAAGGGTTAAATGTTAAGCCTGTTGGGAGTGCTGGTGAAATCGAAGTCGATGAGGCACCACCATCAAAAGTGTATACAATATCCTCAATTGTCGTATTTGGACAAAGGGTTTGATTAGTACTTCCTAAACTTAAGCTTAAGGTATGGTTTTCTTGAACCGTAAGGCTTCCATTTTTTTGAGAGCTTCCATTCCAAAAACCGTTTGGGTGTCCACCATATTGCCATTCACATCCATTAAGCGAATAACGAAATGTATAATAGTATGTTCCTACAGTGTTAGGTGTGAATTCATATTGGTATTCATCATTATTTTGATTAAAATCATATGTTGGGTTTGGTATTGCCGTATCCCAATTACCCGCTGGCCAAGTTGAAGGATCAACATCAGATTCATTAACCCCAAACTCTACTGAAATATCTGAAACTGCTGAGCTGTTAGAATCTGTCAATCCAGCCTCGTAAACTTGTCCGTAAGCTGTTAAAGTGTCGTTCAAACACATAGTTTCAGAACCAGGAGATTGAAGATTAGCATAATCTATTGTTTCTTTAATAGTGTAATCTACCGCAGTTCTGCAATCTGGTGTTGCTGAACAAGCCGCATAAAACGTATAGGTTCCTGGAGTATCTGTATTTCCTCCAGGTAAAAAAGCTATAGGATCGAACGAAGCACCTGATGCAATGGATGATCCTCCAGTTGCATTTTGATACCATTCAATGTTTCCTGGTACAGGTAAATCATAAGTAACTGTAATTGTTATATTTGAGATGTTAGCATCTGCATTAGTTCCATTATCATTATAAGTTTCTCTAAATTTGAAATTCCAATTTCCAGAAGGGTTGTTTGTTCCCCAACTTCCTAAAGTTGCATTAGATACTGGGCCTTGTGAATTAAATGTTGAAGGTTGTATGTTGTTTTGTTGTGGTTGACCATTTGGAGGATTAGCTTGCACTCTGAGTTCGCTTCTGTAAGAACCATTTATTGAGGTATAGGAAATAGTTAGTGATGTTCCTGTGACAATGGCACCTGCTGGTAAGGCAGGGAAATTAATATTTATATTCGTATTGTTAAAGGTTGTATATTGATCACTAAAAGTACCACTAGACCTACCTGACACACCACCTGCTCCTGTAGCCGTAAGTGTGCCTGGAACCGTTCCTGAAGGACAAACTTCATTAGTGGTCAGTGCTTGGCTATTCTCTCCAGCACAAATTTCAACTCCAGTTGCTGTTGGAGGTATACAAATTGGTGGAGTACATGTAGAAATAAGTGTCATACAACTAGAGTTTGATACGCAATTGTATTCATTAATCAACACTCGTACTTGTTCGGAAACACCTGCTACAAAAGTAACGCTGGACTGAAGTCCACAAAAATCATCATTGTAGCCTAAAACATTCCCACCTGCGCCATAGACTGTAAGCTGTGTATCGAAGTTAGTATCTCCACAGGTTTCAAATGTATAAGTATTCCCTGCAATAACATTAACAGCTCTGTACTCTCCACCATAAATACAAGTTGTTAATGTTTCGGGTGCTCCAGTACAATTAGGAGTGGATGTATCAAATTGTATATTATCATCAGGGCATTGCGTATAAGCTATAGAACCTAGTGAAAAAATTGAAATAATCAGTAGTTTTCTTTTTATGAAAAAAACATTTGAGAAAATAAAAGACAAGTAATTTTCTAGAGAGAGTAGTAATCGTTTCATAATGTTTCAGTTACGTTAGTTGTAAAACCAAAACATAGATAGCTTGTAAAGCTTAATTGTGCTTTAAGAAAAATTTAGTGTAGACTTTGGTCAGTCTCAACAAGTCTTTGATTGGAAGATGTGTTGATTAATAGCATTATAAAAATGAAATAATAATATTGTTTACGCAAGTTTTTTTAATAGATTCCTAAAGATTTTGTTAATTTTTCGATGAAAAGCTAATTATAAGGCACGAATTGGACATAATTAGTTAAAACATTTTTTTAACAAGACATTTTATGTGATTCCACTAGTTTTTTATAATCAATTTTTTGCTAATGACCCTCTCGTCATTGGTGGTTAGTTTTACGACATAAATCCCTTCCGAAATAAGTTTAATAGGTATTCTAATTTCATTAGCTATTCTATCTAGATCTTCAGATTGCCAAGATTTCACTTGTTGCCCTACTACATTATGAAGACTTACTAATTTAGCGTCTTGAGTAGGTGTAAGTTTGATGTATATTTCGTTAGAATCATTGAGATAGATTAACGTAAGTTCGTCATTGAAATGTTCACCAGTTGTAAGTGTGTCTTGTGCTTCAAATGTGATAAAAAATCGGTCTATATAATCTGTAGCATTCAATGTCAAGGTCGAATCAAACTCATTAATATTTGTATAGATTTCTGTAGCAGAATCATAAATGAAAACGTCGATATTATTTTCAAAATTCTCAATAGATTTCAAACTTATTTCAACAGTGCCAGAAGTTGATATAAATAGCCCTAATGGGTATTGTTTAGTGACGTCAAAATTACTAGTGCCTTGAATAACATAAGGTAAATCTTCGATCATAAACGACGCGTCATTAATAAAGTTTTCTGTGTTTTCTGCATCATAACCATAATCTAATCCTTCAGTAGCTTCATTGTTTGGTGTAAAAGCTAATAGTAAGGGACGTAAAGCTCCATCTGGTAATTTAACTTCTAATCTAATTCGTTTAATTGTATTGTTGGTTGTGTTTTCTATATTATTTTCAGAAGTCCTTAAAAAGATAGAACTACTTGTAGATTCTTTCTCAAAAACTCTTTGACTGTTATTGAATTCAATTGTACCACCAGATGTGCTAGAAGTGACATAAAACCCTTGAGCAATTGGAATAAATTGACCAGGAATCTTTCCAGTACTTCCTAGTCCTCCAATTTCTGAAGGTGCACTTACTGCAGCAACTCCACCAGATAAGCTGTAAGTTGCATAACCGCCTTCATATTCTGAAAGCACATGTGATGTATTACTAGTAGCATGTTCCCAGAAATATAATGATCCATTTATAGCATTTGTGCCAGATGGTCCATTGTCAATTATAAATTGATCTGCATTAACAGCAGAAGGGTATGGGTTTCCAATTAAAGCTTGATAAGGTGCAATTATAGGAACAAGAATTTCTCCATTATTTGGTTGACCTATAAAAACATAATTTTGTAGGTCTAATATTGGATCTCCAACACCACTTCCTTTCAATGTAAAACCTAATCCTACATCAATAAAACTCGTATTATTTTGAGATACCCAATCAAAATAATCTGTACCAGGTGAGTCTTGAAAAGTGTAAATCCATTTAGAACTTAATGTTATAGGATTAATGCTTCCTGTGGCATCGTGAGCATTTGTCCAATTAATGGATTGTGGATTTGTATATGTAGTTCCATCATTTAGAATGCTACCAATACTAAATGTATTACCATTTAGGCTCACAGGTGAACTCCAATAATTATAATTATACAGATTGGTTGTTCCTTGTTGATCTCGCTGTAGATTACCAGTTCCATTGTAATCAACTATACTCCCAATATCTTGAATTAATTGAGATTCTCCAACAAGATCTAGAGTGCCATCTATTTTTAAATAATCTGAAATACTAAGACTTTGTCCGTTTAACGGATCTACATTTTCTATTGATAGGGTATCGCTTACTACATTTAATCCGAGCAGTTTTATATTTATATTTCCAGATGAAATTTTATGTGCAGAATTGACGATATTCCAATCTATTTGAGTTGATCCATCAATACTTAGACTATTTGGTATGGCTTGAACAGCACCATGTAGCCAAGTACTTGTGTTACTCCATAAACCATTTGAAAATGAATGATAAGGAATTGGTGCAGATTCTGGTTGTAAAGTGGTCATATATCTCAATAATCCTTCAATAGAATTGGCGTTAGTGGATGTTAAATTACCTCCAGAAAGATCTGTAGCTTGGTTCATTTGATAATAACCATTAAGATTAGTCCATGTTAAACCAGAAATGTCAATAGGAATAATTGAACCAACTATGGAACCTGAATTATTTTCAATTTCTTGATTCATCATTTTTCTAATTTGGGTACTGCTTAAAGCTGTATTCCAAATTCGTAATTCGTCCATTCCTCCATTAAAATAGTACATGGGTTTAAAAGGAGGTGTTATAGTTTCATCCATAGCACCTAAAATACAATCTACAGTATTACTAATGGGTACACTTCCTGCGACACTATTCATTTCAACACCATCTATATATAAGGTATAAGTTCCACTACCTAAAACAACAGCGACATGATGCCATTGGTTCGTGATAATTTGATTTGGTGACAACAACGATTCACCATTATTCCAATTAAAAGACACATAATTGTTTTCTATTCTTAAATCATAACCGTCAATTTGATTTGTAGCTTCTCTTTTAGATAGTATAGTTTGCGTGCTAACATTTGAAACTTCAGATTTTATCCATAATTCTATCGTGAAATCAGAATTAAAATTATAGTTGTTTCTAAATGTGATATTATCATCCACACCATCAAAATCTAAAGCTGTACAGTTTATAAAAGTTACAGTCATACTATCGTCTGAATCATTACAAGGAAGCGGATTGTCTATAGTCCAAACAAGTGTGTATATCTCTCCAATATCACCTGTAAATGTTGAGGTTGGACTAGAATCGTCTGAAAAACTAAAACCCGAAGATTGCCCAGAAGTTACTGTCCATAATCCAGTCGTTCCGCTGCCAATAATTGCATTAGCAGCTAATGTTACCGTTGTATTTGTACAAATAGAACTCGTTATATCTGGTCCTGCATCTGCTGATGGATTATTGTCAACTACAACCATTGTAATTGTATTACTAGTTACACTCTGCGCACAAGCTGTAGCGTTAGAAGTCATGTTTACAGTAATTTCATCACCATCAATTAGCGTGTTACTCGTATATGTTGACGAATTTGCACTTGAAATATCTGTGCCATTTAATTGCCACTGATAATTAGGAGCTGTTCCACCTTCAGTTGGTGTGGCTGTAAAAGTTACTGATTCATTTTCACAAATAGGATTTATAGGAGTTGAAATAGTTACCGCAGCATTCACACTATTATCTGTAATAGTTACAGTAGCATCACATGTGCTAAAATTTCCCGTGTCATCTGTTATGGTAAGAGTTACTACGTTGTCTCCAATATGACTACAATCAAAATCGGTTTGAGATGCTGAAAGGGTAAAATTACAATTATCAGATGATCCATTATCTATATCATTTGGGCTAATTGTTGCTAATCCAGTAGTAGGATTTAATTCAACAGAAAAATTGGTACATACTGCTACTGGTAATTCAAAATCATTTACTGTAACATCAAAACTACAAGTTGCTGTATTACCATCATTATCACTAACTTCAAATGTATTCGTCGTTGTACCAATAGGAAATGTGCTGCCAGAAGGTAATCCAGTAATTTGGGTAATAGTAATAGGACAATTATCTACTCCAACAGGATCTGCATAAGTAACAATTGCAGAACAGTCTCCAACATTATTATTTAACGTAATGTCACTTGGGCAAGTGATACTTGGGTTTATGGTATCAATAACTTCAATGTCTCTAATATAATCAATTGATGTATTTCCAAATGAATCTGTAACACTATAAATAACAGTATATATACCTGGTGTACTTGTGTCTATACCTGAAGCATCGGTTATAATACTACTTGTAAAATCAATATTAAAACAAGGGTCTAATGCAGTAGCACCTAGCTCTATATATGGATCACATGCTTCTATAATTTGTGGGTTGTCACCTATAAGTGTGATGTCTGGAGGCGAATTGTCTATTACATTTATAGTTCTTGTTATCGGTATAGCAGGATTACCACTATCATCCATTCCTGTATAAGTTACGGTATAAGAACCCAGTGTTGTAGTGTCTACGTTTGAATTGTCAATAATAACATTACCAGAAATATCATCAAAACAAGGATCAATTAAGGAAGCACCAAGCTCTGTGTAAGTTGAACAATCACCAATTGTTAAAGGGTTTGGTCCAATTAAAGTTAAACTTGAATTTGTAGTATCAATTACATTTACAGTTCTGATAATTTGAGTTGTATTTCCACTTGCATTATCAACTGTATAGGTTACTTGATAAGAGCCAACTGTAGTTGGGTCTAAGGTTGAGCTATCAATAATTATATCTCCAGAAATGTTCCCAAAACAAGCGTCGTTAGCTGTAGCACCAAATTCGGTATAAATATCACAAGCCTCCAGTGTTAGAGGATTGCTTCCTAAGAGTGTTATTGTTGGACTTTGATTATTAGTCACCACTACATCCATTGAGCAAGTAGCTGTTTTGTTTGTGGGATCTGTAACGGTAAAAGTAACAGTTGTTGTTCCTATAGGATAAGTACCACTAGCATCTGCTCCTCCACCATTAAAATCGTTAGTGACAGAACTAACAGAGCAGTTGTCATTCGCAATTACTAAAGGAATAGTTATTGTAGCAGTACATTGACCTGCATCTGTATTCGCACTTATATTTGAAGGACATGTAATTGTTGGGTCTTCTTCATCTGTAACAGTAATATCTTGAGGACATGTTGTGAAATTACCTGCTGCATCAGTAACTACCCAAATAACTGTTGTTGTTCCTACTGGGAAGTTTGAACCTGCAGGAACACCCGTTGGAACGGTAGATAGTCCTGAACAACTATCATATGCAGTTGGAAACACATTAAAATCGAACATATTTACATTTGCAGTACATGAACCCGAATCATTGACAGCCACTACATCATCTTGACAAACTACAATTGGAGCTGTGTGATCAGTTACATTGACATTAAAATTACAGGTTGCTGAGTTGCCAGAAGTATCTTCAATATAATAACTAACAGTCGTGTTGCCAGCCAAAAAAATTACAGAGTTAACATCATGTATACCAGTGGAAGGACTAGATCCTGTTGTTGCTCCTGAAAGCGTGTAGGTTTGTAAAACTACTGAGCCGCAATTGTCAAAAGTTGTAGGTGCTAAAGCATTAAGAATTGGAGAATGAGGACAAGCAGCAATAACATCTCCTGGACATGTGATTGTAGGAGGTGTAACGTCTGGAGCACATTGCGCATTAATAATAATGCTTGTTGCTAGCATTACAAATAAAATAATATGTTTTTTAATGGTGCTCAACAAAAATGCTGTTTTAAGTATTAAAAGTTGAATTGTTTAATAAAAATCGATTACCAAGTGTGTAGGTTTAAAAGCGATAATCTAATTATAGAGTTGGAGGTATACTATTTCAAAGTATGATTCATAAAATAGGTATTCAAATTTAATCGATTAACTACGTTTATTACTACCTAAACAACTTTACAAACAAGGGTTGAAGCTTAAAAAAAATAGTCACATTATAAAGATAAGAATCTATTATTTTCAAAATAGCCTAATAAGGTCGTAACTTTGTAGCGTATTAAATGTAATTAAAATGAGTCATAAAGCAGGTTTTGTAAATATTATTGGTAACCCAAATGTTGGGAAATCAACCTTAATGAATGCATTTATTGGTGAGAAATTATCAATAATCACATCTAAAGCACAAACGACGAGACATCGTATTTTAGGTATTGTAAATGGTGAGGATTTTCAGGTGATATTAAGTGATACACCTGGGATTATTAAACCAGCTTATGAGCTACAAGCATCTATGATGGATTTCGTAAAATCTGCTTTTGATGATGCAGATGTTTTAATTTATATGGTAGAAATTGGTGAGCAAGAATTAAAAGACGAAGCGTTTTTTAATAAAATCACGAACTCTAAAATTCCAGTATTACTGTTATTGAATAAAATTGATAAATCAGATCAAGGTCAACTAGAATCTCAAGTAGCACTATGGTCAAGCAAAGTGCCTAATGCTGAAATATTTCCAATTTCCGCTTTAGAAGGTTTCAACGTTAAAGAAGTATTTGGACGTATTGTTGAGTTGCTGCCAGAATCTCCTGCATTTTATCCAAAAGATCAGCTTACAGATAAGCCAGAACGTTTTTTCGTCAATGAAATCATACGAGAGAAAATCTTGATGCATTACAAAAAGGAAATTCCTTACGCAGTAGAAATCGATACAGAAGAATTTTTTGAAGAGGATACAATTATTAAAATGCGTTCTATTATTATGGTTGAGAGAGAGACTCAAAAAGGAATTATAATTGGACATAAAGGTAGTGCTCTAAAACGTGTTGGAGTTGAGGCTCGTAAGGATTTGGAAAAGTTCTTCGGAAAGCAAGTCCACCTTGAATTATATGTGAAAGTGAACAAGAATTGGAGAAGTAACCAACGTCAATTAAAACGTTTTGGTTATAATCAGTAGTTGTAACTAATTTTTAAAACCCAAACTAAATGGTATTTAAATGTTTAGACATCAAGGTAAAAGCAGAACATTAAAACATAATCTGCAAATTGCTACGATTTTATCCTTTGTAGCTGGATTAGTTAATGTCACAGGTTTTTTAGCTTTTAAACAACTAACAACAAATGTAACTGGACATTTTGCTCTTTTTATTAGTGATGTTGCCAATTTTGAGTTTTGGAAAGGAACCATTTATTTTCTATATATTTTTGCCTTTCTCTTTGGTTCTTTTTTGTCTAGCTTCCTAATTGAAAAATTTAAAGAAAATAGAAAACTTAATGTTTTTGTTCTGCCAACACTAATAGAATGCTTGATTTTATCTACAATTTCAATCCTAAGTAATTATGGAGAAATAAAAAATCCTGACTTAATTATTTGTTCGCTACTCTTTGCTATGGGACTTCAAAACTCGTTTGTGACAAAAATCTCAAATGCTATTGTAAGAACAACACATCTTACAGGTCTGTTCACAGATTTAGGAATAGAGCTATCGCAACTGTTTTTTCCTAAATCTTATCCAAACAGAGAACATATTAGAGCGACTATAAAACTTCGGATTTATATAATTTGTTTTTTCTTTCTTGGTGGAATTATTGGAGGATTTATTTACTCAAAACTTAATTTGCAATTAAACACTCTAATTTTTGGAGCAATAATTTTGTTCTTAAGTTTATTTTATGACGATATGAAGTATAAATTAATTCGAACACAAAGAAAATTTAAGCAAAGAAAATATTAGAAGAGTTAGTCTTCAGTATGAATCCCATTATTTCTCAACGTGTCACGCATAAAATGATGTAGTTCATGCATTTGTGCCATTCCAGTTTTCTTACCTAAACGTCCACCAAAATATAGCGCAAACCATACAACAATTGTAAACAATGTGACAAATAATTGCATTGCAAAATCATAACCTAAACTCCAATTCACATAAGCCCAAATTGCAAATCCAATAAATAGTCCAGCAACAATAAAATGGAAAAACATAAATAGCGTCCAAACGGTTGGATTTGGTCCAAACAAGCCATAAATAATGCTACTCTTGTTTTCATTTTCGTTAATTTCTAAATGGAGTTGTGGTGACCAAAAATGTTGTTTAGCTTTAGGGATTTTAATAAAGATATGGTCATCAATTCTAGAGACAATGAATTCTTTTTGTGTGTTTTTTGTATCCTCAAATACGTCTAATATAGATGTGTTTTCTTGATTTACATTAAACTTAAAACGTGGTCTTAAGACGATATCGTTGGTTGTAGACATTCTATTTTTTAATTGATGTTTAAATTACTAATTTTAGATTAAACAATCAATTTAAATACTATTTCAGCTAAAAATAATAGTGCATCCAACATATTGACTATCTTTGCACCCGCTTACAGGATATGTAATGCATATAAAATAAACAAGTTATGGGAAGTATAGTTGCAATAGTCGGTCGTCCAAATGTAGGTAAGTCGACTTTTTTTAATCGCTTAATTCAACGTAGAGAAGCTATTGTTGATGCAGTAAGTGGTGTTACAAGAGATAGACATTACGGTAAAAGTGATTGGAACGGGAAAGAATTTTCTTTAATTGATACAGGAGGTTACGTCAAAGGTAGCGATGATATTTTTGAAGCTGAAATAGATAAACAAGTAGAATTGGCTATCCAAGAAGCAGATGCTATCATATTTATGGTAGATGTTGAGACTGGTGTCACAGGAATGGATGAAGACGTAGCGAGATTGCTTCGCAAGGTTGACAAACCTGTTTTTTTAGCAGTAAATAAAGTAGATAATAATAAACGATCTGAAGACGCAGTTGAGTTCTATTCACTAGGTCTTGGAGAGTATTATACAATTGCTAGTATTAATGGTAGTGGAACAGGAGATTTATTAGATGCTCTTGTAGAAGCCTTACCAGAAATAGTAGAGGAAGAAGAAGAAGATGAACTCCCAAGATTTGCAGTAGTTGGTCGTCCAAACGCAGGAAAATCATCATTCATCAATGCACTAATTGGTGAAGATCGTTACATCGTTACAGATGTAGCAGGTACAACAAGAGATTCTATAGATACAAAATATAACCGTTTTGGATTTGAATTTAATTTAGTAGATACTGCAGGAATTAGACGTAAATCTAAAGTCAAAGAAGATTTAGAGTTTTATTCTGTAATGAGAAGTGTACGTGCAATTGAACATTGCGATGTATGTTTAGTCGTTTTAGATGCAACTCGTGGATTTGACGGTCAAGTACAAAATATATTTTGGCTAGCACAACGTAACCGTAAAGGAATTGTTATTCTTGTCAATAAATGGGATTTGGTAGAAAAAGAAACCCAAACCATGAAGCAATTTGAAAAGGTCATCAGAAAAGAGATGGAACCTTTTACAGATGTGCCAATTGTATTTATCTCAGTATTGACAAAACAACGTATTTTTAAAGCTATTGAAACTGCTGTAGAGGTTTATAAAAATAGAACTAAAAAAATCAAAACTAGCAAGCTTAACGAAGTCTTGTTGCCAGTTATTGAAAATTATCCTCCACCTGCATACAAAGGTAAATTCGTGAAGATTAAGTACATCATGCAATTGCCTACACCTCAACCACAGTTTGCATTCTTCTGTAATTTACCGCAATATGTGAGAGAACCTTATAAGCGTTTCTTAGAAAATAATTTAAGAGAGCTTTTTGATTTTAAAGGTGTGCCAATTAGTATTTATATGCGTAAAAAATAATGACATACATTTTATAATATGTATGTCTTCGGAAATGTGCCACATCCAATAGTTCAACTGTTGGATGTTTGCTTTTGTAATCTTTTATACTATTGATTGAAGTGTATGGATAACACAATAAATCAATTATTTTATACAAAATGTAAAGTTTAGTTTACTTTTTGTAAATTTTTGTTTACTTTTGAAGTCTATTAATTAAATTCAAATGATATGAAATCAAATTATCTATTATCAAACAAGTTTAAAGTGCCAGGTTGGATATTATTAAGTTTAGGAATAATTTCAGGAATATTTTTAAGTATCACAGGGTTTGAATCTGATTTATTAAAAATAAATGTTTTTTCAGTATATAGTGATAATGACGTATTTTCAAGTAGTGGAGGTTTTTTTAAAATTATAGAAAACAGTATCGTAGATGAAATTATCGCATTAGCAATTATTATTGGAGGTCTGTTGGTTGGTTTTTCAAAAGAGAAGATCGAAGACGAATTTATTTATAAAATTAGAAACGATTCATTAGTTTGGGCAATTGTCTTTAATTACATAATCTTAATGTTGGCCATAATTTTTATTTATGAATTTACATTCTTCGATGTTTTGGTCTATAATATGTTCACTCCATTATTATTTTTTATCATCAGATTTAATTTCTTAAAAGCAAGAGCTTAGATTATGAAAAATAATATCAAAATTGAACGCGCACGACATAACCTCACACAAGGAGATTTAGCAGAAAAAATAGGAGTAAGCAGACAATCTATCAACGCTATTGAAAAAGGAAAATATGTACCATCAGCATTATTAGCTATAAAAATTGCGAAGCTATTTAAGCTTCCCGTTGAGGATCTCTTTTTTTTAGAAGAAGGAGAATAATAACAAAAATTATAAAAATTTTAAGAATTTTCATACGAAAACTAAACTATATTCGTTTTTGTAGAGATACAATTAACCATCAATCAATCAATCAACCAATCACATGAAGAAATTAATCTTTTTCATCGCACTCTTTAGTGTCGCTATCTCATTCTCTCAATCAAAATCATTTAAAATTTCGGGTAAGATCCTTTCCGAAGATAATAAAGATCCATTAGAAGCTGCAACGATTTACTTAGAACGAGTAAAAGATAGTAGCCTAGTGACTTATACAATTTCTGATAAAGAAGGATTATTTGAAATCGCAGATGAAACCTATGACGAGAAACTCAACTTATATATAGATTATGTAGGCTATCAAACTTATTTCAAACAGATTATAATTAACAAAGAAGTCATAGATATTGGCACTATAGAATTAGGGATTAGTAATGCGTTGGATGAAGTAGTCATTAAATCTAGATCACCAATTACAATCAAAAAAGACACGCTAGAGTTTAATGTAAAATCCTTTAAAACTAAAAAAGATGCTAACGTTGAGGATTTACTAAAACAATTGCCAGGTGTTGAGGTTGATGAAGCAGGAAAAATAACAGTAAACGGAAAAGACGTAAGTAAAATTCTAGTGAATGGGAAACCCTTTTTTGGTGATGATCCAACAATTACAACACGTAATTTAACTAAAGATATTATTGAGAAAGTTCAAATTACAGATACCAAAACAAAATCTGAAGCTTTCACAGGAGAAGAAGGAGACAAGGAGAATAAAACCATAAATCTTACCATAAAAGAAGAAAATAATAAAGGTGTTTTTGGAAGAGTGTCTGCAGGTGGAGGAACTGATGAACGTTACGAGTTTGCTGGTATGGTCAATGTTTTTGATAATGATCAACGTGTTAGTGTGCTTGCTGGAGGGAACAATACAAATTCACCAGGATTTAGTTTTGGCGAAATTCAAAAAATGTTTGGAGGAGGCTACAGTATGACTATGAACAGTAGTGGAGCATTTACCATAGATGGTAGATCCTTTGGAAATGGAGAAGGCATCACCACATCACAAAATGTTGGAGCAAACTATGCAGATGTTCTCAGTGACAAAGTAGAAATCAATGCCGATTATTTTTTCTCCGGAAGTAGCTCAGATAATGAAACCATTACAGAGCGTGAAAACATTTTACCAGACTCTAGGTTCTTTTCAGATTCGCGATCAAAATCCTTGAGTGATGGTAACAATCATAGCGCTAATCTAGGTTTTGATATCGAAATAGATTCTACGTTTTTAATTAATATCAATCCGTCAATAAAATGGTCAACGTCAAATCGATCTTATTCCGAAGATGAAGAAACACGCAATGAAGCTAATGAACTAACCAATCAATCTACAACAGCTTCGTTTTCAGAAAGTGATGCAAAGAATTTTGGGAATGAATTAGAAATTACAAAACGTTTTGGTAATAAAGGTGCATTCTTAAAGTTTGAAATAGATACAGAATATAATACCAATGAATCTTCCGATTTTTTAACGTCTGAAACTAACTTTTTAAATTCCGAAGAAGACGATGTCATTCGAGATCAATTCACCAATTCCGAAAACAAGAATCGTAATTTTAGAGCTTCTGCAACGTACCGTATGCCTTTAATTGCTAAAGAATTATTCTTAGATTTTGAATATCGATTTAGAGATGAAAATCGTACCAATTTGCGTAGCACATTTGATCGTGATGATGTGACCAATCAATATGATGATTTCAATCTTGATTTAAGTACAGACTTTGAATATCTAAATCAAGAAAATACACCATCTTTAAAATTGACTTATCGTAAAGAGAAATGGTCCACTAGTTTTACAACACGTTATGTGTTTAGAACATTAGAAAATAAAGATTTTTTAAGACCAGATTTAGATATCAAACGAAACTTTCAGGCGCTTGAATTACGTTCATATTTCAATTATCGTTTTAGTGAGAAATCGTCCATGTACACAGGATATTCTTTAAATAATAGACCTCCAAGTTTAACACAGTTGCAACCGTTTCAAAACGTAAATAATCCTTTAAATACCATTACAGGTAACCCAAACTTAGAACCTACAAATAGCCATCGTTTATATATGGGTTATAATGCGTTTGATTTTCAGAAAAAAACAGGAATTTACAGTTATGCAAGTGTCAACTTTGATAATAATGCAGTTGTTTCTAGAACCATTGTGGATCCAGAAACTTTAAAGAGAACAACTACATATGCTAACGTCAATGGTAATTATGATGTCTACGGAAACATCAACTATAGCAAAACCGTTAAAGCAGATTCTATTCGATCTATCAAATTTGATATAGGAATGGGAGTTAGTTTAAATCAAAATGTAAATTTTAATAACGAAGTGCAATATAAAAGTAATGTTTCCTCTTTGACTCCAAGTCTAGGTTTGAGGTTCACATGGAATAAAGTTTTAGAGTTACGACCACGATACCGTTTAACATTTTCAAAAAACACCTATGATATTGATACATTTGAAGACGTCAATTTTGCTAGACATGATTTAGATTTAAACTTCACAACCTTCATTCCTAAAGATTTTGAGTGGACCAATAATATAGACTTTGCATATAATCCTAATGTTGCAGAAGGGTTTCAAAAGAGTGCATGGTTTTGGAATTCTACACTTGCATATTCGTTCTTAAAAGATAAAGCAGTTATGACTTTAAAAGTGTATGATTTACTCAATCAAAACACAAATGCAAGACGTCGCGCAACTAACAACTATATTGAAGATAGACAAAGTACCGTTTTAGAACAATACTTTATGTTAAGTTTTAGTTGGAAATTTAATAGTCTTGGATCAAAAGGAGATACAAGTAGTAATAGTATGTTTATTTTGGATTAGTATACAGTCTTAGTAGCTAATCAATATGAAATAAGACTTATTTAATTCTCCTCCTTTTTTCAAGGAGGAGTGAATTTGCTCCTAGAAAAGGAGCAAAGAAGAGGTGGTTTTTTTAGGATATAGTTTGAATTTAATTAATTTAAGTTTTTTAAAACCCTTCCGACTTTGATTTCTTCACCGAAATCAAATCCACCTTCCCTTAAAAAAAAGGAAGGAATTATTAGAAATTTATAGTCTTTAAAAGCTTTAGGTTTAAATTCTCCTCCTTTTGCGCTAAACTTGTTTCGGTATCACAAGGAGGAGTGAATTCGTTCTCAGTAAAGTGAATGAAGAAGCGGTGGTTACCTGATTAAATTTATTCTAATTTGTTTTACATATTGTACCCTCTACAATACACTGTCCTTCATGGGTCATAATCCAGTATAGACAATTATCTACTATCTTTTTCTTTTCTATTAAAAATCCAGATTCATTTAATATTTTGAGAAATTCAGGAAAGTCAGTATTTGTTTCATCATAAAAATAGAAATATGTACAATTATCTATTTGATTAATATTGGCGAAAGTAGTATCTGTTGATATTCCTCTACCTATGTACTTTTCAGGTATTTTTGTTTCGAAATCAATTTGGCTATTTTTTGTTTTAATAGTTTTCCATTCAACTCCAGGAAATGCAGATGAAGTAGAAATAAATTCACCTTCAATAAAATCTTCACAAGTTATATTCTGTTCACAAGAAATGAAAGTTGATAAGGTGAATAGCAAAATAATCGTTGTTTTCATGATAATCTATAATATTACTTTCATATTAGGAAAGCCAAAAAAAACTACCAACTTCCACCAGCACCACCTCCAGAGAATCCACCTCCACCGAAGCCGCCTCCAAAACCGCCACCACCAAAGCTACCTCCTGATGAACTTCCGCCTCCAAAAAGTCCTCCACTTGATCTACTGCCTCTTCCATAGCTTCCACGTCCCATGTTACTCAAAATGATAGCATCCAAAATACTTGTGCCGTTAGTTCTGTGTCCACCATTACCGTTATTTCCTCCACCTCTTCGGTTTTTAGAAATAGCAATCACAAAGATGATAAAGATGAGAATTATGAATACTAAAACACCAACAGGGAAGTCGCCTCCAGAATCAGTTTGCCTTGTGCCTTGATACGTACCATTTAATCTTTGAAAAATAGCATCAGAGCCTTTATTAAGTCCTTGATAGTAATCGCCTCTTTTGAATTCTGGAATAATAACGTTTCTTGTGATTTCTCCAACAATACCTGCTGTTAATTTATCTTCAACACCATAACCAGGAGAAATCCAGATTTTACGATCATCTCTTGCTAATAATATAAAAACACCATTATCTTCTTTAGCTTGACCAATTCCCCATTCATGAGCCCATTTAGGTGTTAAAAGACCAATATTTTCTCCTTGAAGAGACGTTATGATAGCAACTACAATTTGCGTTGAGGTCGTATCAGAATATCGAACAAGCTTTTGTTCTAGATTGTTTTTTTCTGAAGACGTTAATAATCCAGCATAATCATATACACTCGTTTGTTTCTCAGGAATAGGAGGAATATCAAATTGAGCATTTACGGTTTGAAAAGCACATAAAAACAGAACACACAATAAAATTGTATTCTTAATTAAGTTTTTTTTACTGCAAACGGAATACTGCATACTGTTTTTTATCCTTTAGAAATCTCGTTAGGTAATTCGTTAGTGTCTCCATGAATCCATGGAAAATGTTGTTCTAATTGTTGTCCAGCTTTCAATACACCTTCTATTAAGCCTTGTTTAAATCTATTGGCTTTAAAATGTGATTGCATTATATCTTTTGTACTATCCCAAAAATTGGTTGGTACAACATCATTTATACCTTTGTCTCCATAAATCACAAACGTTTTAGCATCAACAGCAACATAGATGAGAACACCATTTTGTTGTTTGGTGTTATCCATTTTTAGATAATGAAAAACTTCCATAGCGCGATCAAAAGTATCAAGCTCAGTATCTCGTTCTATGTGTACACGAATTTCTCCAGATGTGTTTTTCTCTGCATCTCGTATAGCATCAATAATGGCTTGCTCTTCTTCTGCTGTTAAAAAATCTTCAACTTTAGACATTAGTTTTTATCGAAATCAAATTCTACATCAACAGGTTTTTCTGCTCCAGCTTCTGAGTCAAAATATGGTTTGTCATCAAACCCAAACATTCCTGCTAGAAGCGAATTAGGAAATTCTTTAACATGAATGTTATATGGCTTAATCGCTTCGTTGTAACGTGTTCGTGCAGTATTAATCGTGTTTTCTGTACTCACCAACTCATCTTGAAGTTTCAAAAAGTTTTGATTCGATTTTAAATCAGGATAACGCTCAACAGTCACTAATAAACTTTTTAATGCACCACTAAGTCCGCCTTGTACTTCGTTGTATTTTGCTAATTGCTCTGGAGTTACATTTGACGGATCAATATTAATTGACGTTGCCTTAGCTCTTGCTTCAATAACATCTGTAAGTGTATTACGTTCAAAATCTGCTGCGCCTTTTACGGTGTTTACTAGATTGCCAATAAGATCATTACGTCGTTGGTAAGAGGTTTGAACATTTCCCCAAGCTTCACTTACGTTTTCATTAAGTTGAACTGCTGTATTGTTAAATCCTTTTCCCCAAGAATAACCTGCAATTACTAAAAGGACAATTATAATTATAGGAATGAGTAATTTTTTCATGATGTTAGAGTTTTAAAGTTGTGATTTTATTTTATTTAGTTGTGCTTTGATACCTTCTAGCTTTTCTATAATTTCAAAAGTATCTAGCGATTGTTTTTTACCTTCTTTAAGATGTGTTTTTGCACCTTCTAAAGTAAACCCACGTTCTTTTACTAAATGATAAATGAATTTCAGGTTCTTAATATCTTCTGGTGTAAACTTACGATTGCCTTTAGCGTTCTTTTTGGGTTTAAGAATATCAAATTCTTTTTCCCAAAACCTAATTAAAGAGGTGTTGACGTCAAAAGCTTTAGCAACTTCGCCAATGCCATAATATCGTTTTTCTGGAAGATTTATGTGCATAGCTTTAGTCTAAAGATTGATTTTCTAATGATGCTTTTTGTAATAAACGTGCATATTCTTCCGCAGTTAAATTTCCGTAGTAAAAATTAATTGGGTTGATGCGTTCTTCATCTTTAAATACTTCGTAATGTAGATGAGGTGCTTCAGAGCGTCCTGTGCTTCCAACATAACCAATAAGGTCACCACGTTTTACTTTTTGGTTAGCACGCACTTTATATTGGTATAAATGGGCATAAAGAGACACATAACCGTAACCATGATCTATTCTTATGTGATTACCATAACCTGTAGAATTATTATCTGCACGTTTCACAACACCATCACCAGTTGCGTAAACTGGAGTGCCACGAGGAGCAGTAAAATCCATACCAAAGTGAAATTTTCGCACTTTCGTAAAAGGATCTGTTCTATAACCATAGCCAGAAGCCATATGCTTTAAATCTTTATTTCTTACGGGTTGAATTGCTGGAATTGAGGATAAGAATTTTTCTTTATCTGCAGCTAAAACAGCTATTTCATCTAAAGATCGCGATTGCACAACTACAGCTTTTTGTAATTTATCTAATCGTTTATTGCTTTCTATAATGAGTTTAGAATTATCGTAACCTTCATATTTTTTATACCGATTAACGCCTCCAAAACCAGCACGACGTTGTTCTTCAGGGATTGGATTAGATTCAAAATACAATCTGTAAATAGAGTTGTCACGCTCTTCAACGCTTTCTAGAGCAGCAAAGGCATTATCAACACGTTTGTTTAAAAGTTCGTATTGCAATTCCATGTTTGCCAATTCGCGTTTTAAAGCACGCTCTCTAGGAGATTGGATATATTGACTGGCAATAAAAACGAATAGGAAACCAAAAAGTGCAGATGCTAATAAAAATATAAATCCATAGGTAACGGTTTTGCCTTTCTTACGCTCTATTTTGCGGTAAGAAAGTGTTTCTGGATCGTAATAATATTTTACTTTAGACATATCTTAAAAAATTCTATTTTTGCAAGACTAAATAGAACGTAACACAAATATATAAATTGTTTCTTATTAATCGAATTTTAATAAGTACAAGGTTTAACTAAAAGACATGAAACATCTAGCAATAACTCTAATCAAAAAGAGTATTGTTTTGTGATGTTCCATGTGACAGATAATAAAAAATAATAAACAGCACATGAAGTCTCAAGACATTCGAAATACATTTTTAAGCTTCTTTGAAGAAAAAAAGCATAGCATTGTGCCATCTGCACCAATGGTTTTAAAGGACGATCCAACCTTAATGTTTGTCAATTCTGGGATGGCACCTTTTAAAGAGTATTTCCTCGGAAATGCGCAGCCTAAGAATAATCGTCTTGCTGATTCTCAAAAGTGCTTACGAGTTTCTGGGAAGCATAACGATTTGGAAGAAGTAGGTTATGATACATATCATCATACACTTTTTGAAATGCTAGGTAACTGGAGTTTTGGAGATTATTTCAAAAAAGAAGCCATTGCTTGGGCTTGGGAACTACTGACCGAAAAATTAGAAATAGATAAAGACATTCTTTATGTCACCGTATTTGAAGGTGATAAGGACGATAATATCCCAATGGATCAAGAGGCTTACGATTTCTGGAAAGGTTACATTTCCGAAGATAGAATCCTTATGGGAAACAAGAAGGATAACTTCTGGGAAATGGGAGATCAAGGACCTTGTGGACCTTGTAGTGAAATTCATGTAGATATTCGTTCGGCAGAAGAAAAAGCTAAGGTGGACGGGAAAACGTTAGTCAATATGGATCATCCTCAGGTTGTAGAAATCTGGAATTTGGTTTTCATGCAATACAACCGTAAAGCCAATGGATCTTTAGAGAATTTACCAGATAAACATATAGATACAGGAATGGGATTTGAGCGTTTGTGTATGGTGATGCAAGGTGTGCAATCTAATTATGATACAGATGTCTTTACTCCAATTATTCGTGAGATTGAAACAATTACAGATAAGGAATATGGTAAAAATGAAAAGGTAGATGTTGCGATTCGTGTCATTTCAGATCATGTACGTGCTGTAGCATTTTCTATTGCTGACGGACAATTGCCAAGCAATACAGGAGCTGGTTACGTGATTCGTAGAATTTTACGTCGTGCAGTACGTTACGGATTCACCTTTTTAGATAAAAAAGAACCCTTCATTTATAGATTAGTAGAAGTACTTGTGAAGCAAATGGGAAAAGCATTTCCTGAGTTAAAAGTGCAACGTCAATTGATAGAAAACGTTATTAAAGAGGAAGAAACGTCTTTTTTAAGAACTTTAGATCAAGGATTGGTTTTACTAGACCGTATTATTGATAATTCAAAAACGAAAGAAATTTCGGGAGCTAAAGTATTTGAATTAAAAGATACTTATGGGTTTCCTGAGGATTTAACAGGTTTGATTCTTCGAGAAAATGGATTTACGTATAATCATAGTGATTTTGAAAAGAAACTAAAAGAGCAACAACAAAGAGGAAAGGAAGCGTCTCAATTAAAATCTGATGATTGGACAGTCCTTGTTGAAGATGAAGAGCAAGAGTTTATAGGTTATGATACTTTAGAAGCTCAGGTGAAAATTGTTAAATACAGAAAAGTGACCTCTAAAAAAGATGGTGAATTATATCAACTCGTATTTAATATGACACCTTTTTATGCTGAAGGTGGAGGACAAGTAGGAGATAAAGGGTATTTAGAAAATGCGCAAGGAGATATTGTTTATATCATTGATACAAAACGAGAAAATAACGTTGCAGTTCATTTTGCTAAAAACTTACCCAAAAATGTCAATGAAACTTTAAAAGCTTCAGTAGATGCCAAACAACGAAGTAGAACAGAGTCTAATCATACCGCAACTCATCTTTTACATCAAGCATTACGTGAGGTGTTAGGAACACATGTTGAGCAAAAAGGATCTGCAGTGCATTCTAAATATTTACGTTTTGATTTTTCACATTTTTCAAAATTGACTGTTGAAGAATTACGTGACGTTGAAGATTTTGTAAATAGACGTATCTACGGAAAATTGCCATTACAAGAAAAGCGCAACATCCCAATGCAACAAGCAATTGATGAAGGTGCAATGGCTTTATTTGGCGAAAAGTATGGAGATACAGTTCGTGCAGTTCGTTTTGGGCAATCTATAGAACTTTGTGGAGGAACACACGTGAAAAATACTGGAGATATCTGGCATTTTAAAATAGTCTCTGAAGGTGCCGTAGCAGCAGGAATTCGTCGTATTGAAGCAATTACAAGCGATGCAGTTAAAGATTTCTATTTTGAAAATAACAGAGCGTATTTTGAAATGAAAGATTTATTAAATAATGCAAAAGAACCTGTAAAAGCATTACAAAATTTACAAGACGAAAACATAACACTTAAAAAACAAATAGAAGGCTTATTAAAAGATAAAGCAAAATCTATAAAAGGTGATCTTAAAAATGAAATCACCGAAATTAATGGTATCAATTTCTTAGCTAAGAAACTAGATTTAGATGCAGCAGGAATTAAAGATGTATGCTTTGAATTGGGAAGTCAGTTTGATAACTTATTCTTATTGTTTGGAGCAGAGAATGATGGTAAAGCTATTTTATCATGTTACATTTCTAAAGAGCTTGTTGCAAGTAAAGACTTAAATGCAGGAACAATTGTTAGAGAATTAGGAAAGCACATCCAAGGAGGAGGTGGCGGACAACCATTCTTCGCAACTGCAGGAGGAAAGAATCCTGATGGGATTGAGGCTGCTTTGAAGGCTGCGGAAAACTATTTAAAATAACAGAAGTTTGTCATCCTGAACTTGATTCAGGATCTCATGATATGAACCTACAAACCATAATACCACTAAAACCAAACAGATATAATCAAATAGATTATAACTCAAAGGTGCTTTTGTTAGGTTCTTGTTTTTCTGAGAATATAGGTGAGAAGTTTGAGTATTTTAAATTTCAGAAATTGCAAAACCCGTTTGGGATCTTGTTTCATCCTTTAGCGATTGAAAGTTTGATAATCAATGCGATTAACGAAAAAACATATACCAAAGACGATCTCTTTTTTCATAATGAGCAATGGCATTGTTATGATGCACATTCTAAATTTTCAAATGCTTCGGAAATTGAATTACTCCAAGATTTGAACAATCAAATTAGAAATACACATCAGTTTTTAAAAGAGGCTTCTCATATAATCATCACTTTAGGAACTGCTTGGGCTTATCGCTTTATTGAAACAGATGAGTTTGTTGCTAATTGTCATAAGATTCCGCAGAAAAAATTTTTAAAGGAGTTGCTTTCCGTAGAACAAATTTCAGAATCTCTTGATGCGATTATGAGTTTGGTGAAAAGTGTAAATCCTAAGGTCGCTTTTATTTTTACAGTTTCACCAGTACGACATATTAAAGATGGATTTGTTGAGAATACGCAAAGTAAATCACATCTAATTACTGCAATTCATCAAGTAACAGAACCAAGAAGCCATAACTACTATTTCCCGTCTTATGAGATTATGATGGATGAACTTCGTGATTATAGATTCTATAAAGAAGATATGTTACATCCAAATACGACTGCTGTTAATTATATATGGCAACGTTTTAAAGAGGTTTACATTTCCGAAGAAACAAATACTACAATGACATCTGTTGACGAGATTCAAAAAGGATTATCTCATAGACCGTTTAATCCACACTCTGCAGCCCATCAAACCTTTCTCACACAATTAGAAGAGAAAAAACAGCATTTGATGACTAATTTACCTCATATTCATTTTTAAAAATAATTTTCAAAATACTGTAAATCAGTTGGTTGAAAATTAAATTAATTATATTTTACAAAATATACGTCATATGTCGTATTGTCTTGCCTTGTGATATAACGCAACTTTGTCTCATTATTAATCACAAAATTATTCAACAATGAGAAATTTAAAACAATTTATGTTATTTGTAATGGTAGGATCATTACTAAGTTTAACGTCATGCTCAAGTGATGACGATGGAGGAGCGCCAGGAAGTGCACCATCTGGATCATTAACAGCAAAAGTAGATGGAGCCAATTTTCAATCTATGGAAATTTCATCCTCTGCAACAGTTGCAAATTCTGGACAAAATTTAATAATCATCGCATCAAATAGCGATGGTAACGCATTTTCAATTACCATTTTTGGTTATGAAGGCGTTGGTACTTATCCAATTGGTGGTGGAGCAAATATTGCAAATGTTGGCTCTTATAGTGAAACGGATGTGGATTTAAACAACCCTCAAAATTCTACAACTGAAATTTGGCAAGCGCCTTACAATGATTCAATGGTTGGAGAAGTCAATATTTCAGATGAAACAGATTCTAAAGTCATTGGAACTTTCAATTTTACTTGCAAAAATGTAGGTGGTGATCAATCAATCAAAACAATAACAGATGGCTCTTTTGATTTAAATAAGCAAGTTGTAAACTAAAAGGAGAACCATGAAAACGCTATTAATTCAAATTAAGAGCTTAGTGATAGTTGTATTCGTAATGAATGCAACTTCACTTAACGCTCAAAAAGCAGAAACTCCAGACCATAATTATGAACTTGGAGCAAAGATTAACGAAATGACTATTACAGAAGGAGGCACTGTGGTGGTAGCAACCAATGACGGTTTAGTTGGAATTAAACCTGGTCAAGATGGATTACTATTTAATTTTACAGATTATGGACGCGTAAAACCAGAGGAACTCAATTTTATACCAAGAGCTCCTTATGTCGTTGTTGGTCAAACAGGTTTTGGTGGTTTACAAACTAAAAGTGCTGTGATCGATTATATGTCTGGAAAAGTGTTGTTTAGTACCGAAAAAAATGGATGGAAAGCCATAGGAATGTCTCAAGTACTTATGCCGTCAAACAAGCTAATTGTTAGTGGTCAACGAAGATCTGATGAAAAGTTTGTTCAAGCAGTAGCAATTTATGATTTAAATACTGGTGATCAAATTAGTTTTTATGCATTTAAAGGCACTAGACAAGCCATGGGAACACCTCTCGTTTTATCTGATGGTGTTATTATACCAACTACAAAAGGGTTAATGAAAATTGATATGACATCTGGTAATGTGCTTTGGGAAAATGAACTAAAATATATTGGATGGATGGTCGCAGATGACACAGAAAAAGATATTTATGCTTTTGCATCTACTTCAAATAAAAAAAATACAAAGATTTATAAGATTGGTGCAAATGGAGCATCAACTTGGGCAGATGAACGTAAAGTAAAAGGGAATGTTTCTAACTTTCAAATATTATCTCAAGGTTTAGCAGTAGTTAGTGATGTTGCTGGTAGTAGTAGCACTTTTGGTGCAGCATCAGAATCTAAAATTGCTTTACTTAGCGCATCTAATGGAGAAGATTTATGGGAAAAAGCACCTAAAACAAAAGGATATGTTCAGCATTTTTATATTATGGATGATGGTATTCTCTTCGGAATTAAAGAAGGCGGAATTAATAAGATTTCATACGACGGACAAACTTTATTTAAAAAACCTTTAAAGACAGGAGAAAATATTTTAACCATGGCAACAACGCCTCAGGGTTTAATTTATATCACTTCGGAAGATGCCAATATCGTGAATTTAGAAACTGGAGATCAAGTATGGAAAAAACCTTTGAAATTTAAAAGAGCAGATGTAGTGAGTTCTGATTATGATAAGAAGAATGACAGGTACTTAATTACAGCAGATGAAAAATTATATAGTATAGATGCTAATTCTGGAACATCTGAACTATTAGCAGAAGCCAAATTTGAAGGTAAAGAAGATCCGACTTCGGTAGAAGTTAGAGATGGAGGGATTTTATTAGCATCAGATCAAAATATGATGATGTTAGATTGGAATGGTGATAATTCTTGGCATGAATACAAAAGAGCGCCAGGAAAAAGTGCTTTTGGTGCTATTCTAGCTGGAGTTACAGCTGTAGCAGCAGCAACAGCATCTGCTTCAGCATCCTATGAAGCTAATATGACAGAACGAAATAGAATAGGTCAATATACAGCTAGAGGTGATCGTTTAAATAATTTATCTGCAGGAATGTCTTCGGCAGCTGGAGCATCTGTTGCAGAAATGCTAAAACGATTTAAAGCAACATCTGCTACTCAAGATGCACAATTTGTACTTACAAAACTAGACGATGGTGTAGGTCTTGTTAAATTGAATAAAGACACAGGTGAAGTAGAGAAAGAAATCATTTTAAAAGACAAAAAACCAGAATACCAAGTCGATGAATTTGGTGGCTTTTTGTACTACAAAGTAAATGATAAAACAATCTATGCTTACAATCTTAATAATTAAATCTTGTTGTTGAGATTATGATTAGGCGTGATTTCTAGTGAATTACGCTTAATCTTTTTTAAATGCAACTTGTCGAAAAAATCCTACTCAACTGACAATTAGTTATATATTCGTCTTGCTATTAATCAATTTTAAAAAAGCGTCAGCTAATTTATTGTCCCCAAAAAGGTCTATTAAATCTGATGCTTTTTTTATGCCCAAAAGTCAGATTAAGATATACGCTACCTATTTTAATTTTAAAACTTCAAAAATCAATAGTCATTCATTTATTTCAAAAAAATAGTATCTTGAAAGTGCTATTAATCATATTCAGATGAAAAAACTACTTCTCATTATATGTCTGTGTTTTACAATACAGCTTATGTATTCTCAAGATTCACCAAATCAGCTTAATGATTTGGCAATGGATATTTATAAATCTGATCCCAATAAAGCATTGGAGATTTTAGAACTTGCACTTAAAATTTCCGAAGAAAAAATTGATAAAAATGGAATTGCAAAGTCCAAAAATAATATAGGAATTGTATTTCGTGATCTTGGTCGTTTTGAAGAAGCTAAAGCACTATCACAAGAGGCATTAACAATTAATGATTCTCTAATTTTAGCTTCTGCTTATAATAATATTGGAGTTGTAAATAGAAACTTAGGGCTTTATGACGAAGCATTAGCTAGTTATATAAAGGCTTTGAGTATTTATGAAGCCAAGAAAATGGAGCGACAAATTGCAACAACTCATAATGCTATTGGTTTAGTTTATAGTTATAACGGGATTAATGATAAAGCAATTGATTACCATTTAAAAGCAAAAACTTCATTTGAAAAACTGGATAATAAAAAAGGAATTTCTGAAGTGTATAATAATATTGCAATCATTTATGCTAATGATGGAGATTTAGATAAAGCTTTAGATTATTTTAAATATTCTCTAGAAATTGAAGAAGGTTTAGATGACAAAAAAGGAATGGCAGAGTCTGTAAATAATGTAGGTGCTGTTTATTACTATATGGATAGTATTGATTCTGCATTAGTGTATTTTAATAGATCTGCAACCATTGAAAAATCTATTGGAAACCTTGCAGGTGTTGCTGCTAGTTATAATAATATTGCAGATGTTTTGTTGTCTAGCGGAAAAACTGACGATTCTAAAACCTACATAGATAGCGCTTATTATTATGCCAACAACTCTAAAGTGTCAACAGATATTGAAGCAGCTTTGATAAATTATTCTATTTATTATGAATATAAAAATCAGTTGAAAAAATCAATTTCTTACCATAAACAATTGGCAAAGTTTAGGGATAGTACATTAAATATAGAGACAAATGAAAAGATAGCAAAATTGGATATTGCATTTCAAACCGAAAAAAAAGAAAAAGAAATCTCTTCCCAACGTGCAGATATCGCAGAAAAAGAACTCAGTCTAAACAAAAAAAATACACAGTTATTAGGTTTAATTGTGTTTGCAGCTTTATTAGCAGGAATTGGTTATTTGTTTTATAGCCAACAACGATTAAAAAACCGTCAATTACAAAAGGAAAATGAATTAAAAGATGCGCTTCTTAAAATTGAAACTCAAAATAAATTGCAAGAACAGCGATTGAGGATCTCTCGAGATTTGCATGATAATATTGGTGCGCAACTCACATTTATAATTTCATCTATAGATAATTTAAAATATGGTTTTGATATCAAAGACAAGAAATTGACAAGTAAATTAGAAACCATTAGTGAATTTACGACGTCTACCATTTATGAGTTGAGAGATACTATTTGGGCAATGAATAAAACCGAAATATCACTAGAAGATTTGCAATCTAGAATTTCAAATTTTATTGACAAAGCAGATGTAGCTTCAGATGGAGTGGACTTTAGTTTTAGTTCCTATACTTCGGAAATTGGAAATCTCCAATTTTCATCTGTTGAAGGGATGAATATCTATCGTATCATCCAAGAAAGTATAAATAATGCTTTGAAATATTCTGAAGCAAAACATATAAAAGTTAGTTTTTCTGCTGAAGAAAGCACACTCATATTTAAAATCGAGGATGATGGTATTGGTTTTGATTTACAAAATACACAGATGGGAAATGGTATTAATAACATGAATAAAAGAGCTCAGGATATCGCTGCAGATTTTGAGATTACTTCAAAAATTGATGAAGGTACTCAGGTTGTTTTAAAGATTAAGCATTCATAAAATACGACATATAACGTATAACAAATACGTAGTAAATAAATTACCTTTAAGTTCTAAATAATAGACCAATGCAGATCAAAATAGTTATCGTTGACGACAATTCGTTTTTAATTAATACAGTCAAAGAGAAGTTGTCATTTTTTGATGAGTTTACAATTAAGTTTACGGCTGTAAATGGTTCTGATTTATTATCACAAATTGAAAACAACCAAAATGTTGATTTGATTTTAATGGATATTGAAATGCCAGTTCTCAATGGGATTGAGGCAACAGAGATTATCAAACAAAAATATCCACACATAAAAATTATCATGCTCACGGTTTTTGATAATGACGAAAATATTTTCAATGCAATAAAAGCAGGAGCAGATGGTTATTTGCTCAAAGAGATTGATGCTAAAAATTTACATGATGGCATTATTGAAACCTTAAATGGAGGCGCAGCTATGAATCCTTCAATTGCGCTTAAAACGTTGAAATTACTTCGCAACCCTTTGAGTATAGAAAACGAAAAAGACAAAGAAGATATTAAATTAACCAATCGAGAAACCGAAGTTTTAGAACACTTAAGTAAAGGGTTAAATTATATTCAAATTTCAGAAAATCTAATTGTATCAAAAGGTACGGTTAGAAAACACATCGAAAACATCTACCGTAAGCTACAAGTACATAATAAACTAGAAGCTGTACAGAAAGCAAAACGTAACAATCTTATTTAACACGAACACTATTTGGGACTAAAACAGTGTAATCACCATTATTTCTAATGACATCTCTAACAATAGATGAAGAAATGTAAGAGGTTTTTGCAGCAGTTAATAAAAAGACAGTTTCAATTTTAGATAATTTTCTATTGGTATGTGCAATAGCTTTTTCAAATTCAAAATCTGCTGGATTTCTTAATCCTCTAAGTATAAAATCTGCATCAATTTCTTTACAAAAATCAATGGTTAAACCTGTATAAGTGACAACTTTAACTTTTGGTTCATCTTTAAAAGCTTCTTCTATATATTGTTGACGTTCCTCTAAGGAGAACATATATTTTTTTTCACTATTAATACCAATAGCAACTACAACTTCATCAAAAAGTTTAATACCACGTTTTATAATATCGTAGTGACCTAAAGTGATTGGGTCAAATGATCCTGGGAATATTGCTCTTTTCATAGTTTGATTTCTGCTATCAAATATAATTATAATTTATTTTAGGCTTTCCTCAATCGCATTCTCAAATAACTCACTCATACTAATTCCGGCTGCTGCAGCTTGCTGAGGTAAAATACTTGCTGCTGTTAACCCAGGAACTGTATTGACTTCTAATAGGTGAGGTTCTCCATTTTTAAAGATGTATTCACTTCTACTAAATCCTTTAAGCTTTAAAACGTCGTATACTTTTTTGGCAAGCGTTCGTACTTGTTCTGCTTTGTCTTCATCAATTCTTGCAGGTGTAATTTCTTGGGATTGTCCAAGGTATTTTGCTTTATAATCAAAGAAATCATTGTCTGAGACGATTTCAGTAATTGGCAAAACCACAGTTTTACCTTTGTAATTGATGACACCAACTGAGACTTCAATGCCGTCAAGAAAAGATTCAATAATCACCTCGTCATCTTCTTTAAAAGCAACATCAAGCGCATGTTGTAATTCTTCTTTTTTATACACTTTGGTAATTCCAAAACTACTTCCAGCACGATTGGCTTTTACAAAGCAAGGCAAACCTACTTTAGCAACAATTGCATTTTCATCAATTACATCTCCTAAATTAACGAAGTAAGATTCAGCCGTTTTAATTCCGTAGGGTTTTAGAGCGCTTAAGCAATCTCGCTTATTAAATGTTAATGCGGCTTGATACATATTGCAACTTGTATGCGGAATATCCAACAACTCAAAATAGCCTTGCATAAAACCATCTTCTCCAGGTGAACCATGAATAGCATTAAAAACGCAATCAAAATTAATTCTTGTTTCATTGACTAATACTGAAAAGTCATTCTTATCAATTGGGAATTCCTCATTCATATCATTAACAAAAACCCATTTCTCTTTGAATATATGAACGCGATAGGTATTGTATTTTGATTTATCTAGCGTGTCATAAACGACTTGTCCGCTTTTTAAGGAGATTTCATATTCACTAGAATATCCACCCATAATGATGGCAATATTTTTTTTCATGCTTGCTGAAGTTACTTGTGCTGAATCCATTTCAGTATTCAATATCTATTTCCGAAGAAAAAAGATTTATGTTTTATAATTCAATTAAAAATAACAATAAAATATCACTATTTTCAGTTAAGCTAAAATACCAAATAAACCCTTTCGTTTTTATATATTTGTCAGATAATAAATTATTCAATGAGTTTAGTACAGTTTCTTAAGAGTAAAACATTTTTTAAGCAAATAGGATTAGCAATAATCGCTTTGATTGTTATTGTGTTTCTAACCATGCAGTATTTAAAGAGCACCACTAATCATGGTGAGTTCATTAAGGTTCCTGAGTTAACTGGAAAGTCTTTAGAAACAGCTAAAATAGAATTAAATGATCATGATTTGGTGATGGAAATTCAAGATTCAGCAAATTACAATCCTAAATATCCTAAGTTTTCTGTGATAGAACAATATCCAACAGCAGGATCTCAGGTTAAAGAAAATAGAAAAATTTACCTGACTTTAAATCCGTCAGGATATCGTAAAGTCTCAGTGCCTAATATTGTACGTCGTACATTTAGGCAAGCAAAACCAACATTAGAAACCTTAGGTTTTGAAGTGGGTAACGTGACTTATGTTGATGATATAGGTAAAGAAGAAGTGATTGCGATTAAGTACAAAGGTGAAACTATAAAAGCAGGAGATATGCTTCCGCTAACTTCAAAAATTGATGTTGTTTTAGGTAACGGTAAACGAGGATCCAACTAAAATGGCTGATTATACAGTAACAGAGAAAGATGATGACGATTTATATGAGCATCATTCCTTTACAGCAGATAAAGGACAAGCACCACTTCGAATAGATAAATATTTGATGAATCGCATCGAGAATGCCACCCGAAATAAAATTCAGGCAGCAGCTAAAGATGGAAGTATTTACGTCAATGATGTTCAAGTAAAGCAGAATTATAAAGTCAAACCTTTTGATAAGATTCGTGTGCTTTTTGAGCATCCACCTTTTGAAAATTTATTGACTCCTGAAGATATTCCTTTAGATATTGTTTATGAAGATGATCAGTTATTAGTGCTTAATAAACCTGCAGGAATGGTTGTTCATCCAGGACATGGAAATTATTCAGGTACATTAATTAACGCTTTGATTTTTCATTTTGACAACTTGCCTAATAACTCAAGCGAGCGTCCAGGATTAGTTCATAGAATTGATAAAGACACGTCTGGATTATTAGTTGTTGCCAAAACAGAACAGGCGATGACGCATCTGGCAAAACAGTTTTTTGATAAAACTAGTGAGCGAGAATATGTGGCAATTGTTTGGGGAAATATGGAGGAAGATGAAGGCACAATTGAAGGTCACATTGGACGTCATCCAAAAAACAGACTGCAAAATACTGTTTTTGAAGGTGAAGATGCAGATGAGAAAGGGAAACCAGCAGTTACGCACTATAAGGTTATTGAGCGTTTAGGCTATGTTACATTGGTAACTTGTAAATTAGAAACTGGTCGTACACATCAAATTCGTGTGCATATGAAGCATATAGGTCATACACTTTTTAATGACGAACGCTATGGTGGAGAGCGCATTTTAAAAGGAACGACATTTACAAAGTATAAACAGTTTGTAGATAATTGTTTTAAGATTTTGCCAAGGCAAGCGTTACATGCTCGAACTCTGGGGTTTATACATCCTAAAACGGGTGAAAAGATGAGTTTTGATTCGCCAATACCAAAAGACATGCAAGACTGTATTGAAAAGTGGAGGCATTACGCAAAGCACAAAGATTCTGATTAGAGTTTGGTGAAGTAAAAAAAAATATTATTTTTGAGTAAGAATTTTAGCATAAAATATGAAAAGAAGAGACTTTATAAAGAAATCAGGACAAGCATTAGCAATAACATCTGTAGCAAGTATTGTAGGTTTATCAGCAGTATCATGTTCATCTGATGATGATGCAATGTTTGATGATGGTTACTACGATGACGGATATTATGACGATGGGTATTATGATGATGGTTATTATGATGATGGCTATTACGATGATGGGTATTATGATGATGGATACTACGAAGATTAGTAGTGTTTCATTCTGAATGAATTCAAGATAAAACTAGTTTTCAAAAAATAATAAAGTGTTTTTCAAATGATCCGTTAAGGTGTGATTTGAAAAACACTTTTGTTTACAATAGTATTTGCTTTTCAATGATTTCAATAATATCCTAAATAAAAAGAATGAGTGCTTCAAAAAGTGATGTAAAATCATCAATTTTAGTTTATAAGAGTTATGGAGGAATAGGTGATATTTTTTTTACAATTCCGTCATTATATATGCTGAAACAAAAGTTTGATAAGGTCACTTATGCAACTCAGCCTAGGCTTGTTCAATTATTTAAAACCCATTTAAAAGGTATTACAGTTATTGACGAAAATCTAGTTGATGAAGCTAATTATACCGAAGTAATTGAATTAGGTAACTATCCAAGATTTAATAATACTGCAGAAAAAAAGCCTCAAATTAAATACCATACGCATAAAAGAGTTAGACAACATTCTATTGAACATTATAAGGATGGAATTGTTTCAGTGTTTTCTGAAATAGAAAAATCTAAAAAGCGGTATCCTTTTTTTGAAAAGAGAAAAGCTTCAAATCTTTATTATACAGTGCATCCAGGAGCAGGATTTATATTGAAAGCTTGGCCAATAGATTATTATGCAAAACTGATTGAGCTTATTCATGATGCATTTCCTCAACTTACTGCAAAAATTATCATAGGACCTGATGATCCTAGTCCAGAGTCTTATTTTGTAAAAGAGAATCTAAATTACGAACTAATTACTGGAGATATAGATGCGGTTGCTCATGAAGTATCTGGTGCACAATTTCATATAGGAAATGATGCAGGTATTACACATTTAGCTGGTGCATTTAATATCCCAATACTCACAATTTATGGTCCAACAGGTCCAGGGTCTTGGGGAGCTTTTTCTGAAAAAGTTGAACTTATTTGGGGTAAAAAAGGTAATTGTGGTTTAAAATGTAATTATGAAGTCATAATTAACTGTAAAGATCGTGTATGTTTAAATAGTGTGAAGCCTGAGAAAATGTTTTTTCAGTTGCTTAAATTGCTACATAAAATATATAATTCACCTTCGGATTTGTATTGTTTAAATCCAGATTTTAAAATTATTATTGAAGATGATTCTTATATTTTTTCTAGTAAAGCCAACGAGTATTTATTAGAAATTAAAGATTTTGAAAGTCGTAAATATTTAGCTAATAATTTAACCGAAAAAGATATTTCAATAGAACATATGCCAACTCAATTTAGAGAGACATTTCAGTCTTTAAATAAGTTACTTGTTTTTACACCTTTTCCTAATTTAGATTTTAATATTATTAATGAAGTCAATGCTTAATTTAGAAAATGTTACTTTATTAGGAGTAGACTGTGTGGATTTAAACAGACTAATCTGTGCTGCAGATATTTCAGAAAAATTCATCAATTTTAAGTCGGTTAAACTCCTAACACATTTTGAATCTAACGATAATCGAGTTGTTAAAATTCCGAAGATAACATCAATTGAAGCTTACAGCGAATTTATGATTAAAGAGCTGTACAACTATGTAGATACCGATTTTGTTTTAGTATTTCAATATGATGGTTTTGTTATTAATCCCAATCGTTGGTCCAATGATTTTTTAGAGTACGATTACATTGGTGCACCTTGTTTTTGGGGAATGGGAAATGGCGGTTTTAGTTTGAGGTCTAAAAAATTGCTACATATTTTGAAAAACGAACCAAGCATTGTTGATTTTCATCCTGAAGATTTTAAAATATGTAAAACTTATAAACCAGAATTAGAAGCTCAAGGCATAAAATATGCGCCTAAAGAGATTGCACAAAAATTTAGCGTAGAAAACAATACTTGGAATGGACAGTTTGGATTTCATAACGCAGATATTTCTTTATGGGATAGTGAGAAATTCATTAGTGATGATAAGCATAGGCAATTTATTGATCAAGTTCAAAAAGAAAAAGATGATTCTAACATTATAAAATTAAGTTATGTTGTTCAGATTTATTTAGAGGACAATCAATCAAACCCATTACAAGAATTAATAGATATTTATAGTAGTTATAGTAGAGATTTACTGAAGCAAATGCATTTTGTGTTTGTAGATGATCATTCTCCAATACCTGTTAAAATACCAGAGGATACTTTCCTTAATTATACGCTTATAAGAGTTACAACTGATATTATGTGGAATCAAGGAGGCGCAAGAAATCTTGGTGTCACCTATGCAAAATCTGAACGTTTTATTGTCACAGATCTCGATGTGATATTTCCAGAAAATTTATTAAGCAAGTTAGTAGATTATAGTCTACCTAATAATTCGGTGTTTAAATTTAATACCATTTCTAATTTAGAACCTGTAAGACCACATGTTAACGTTTTTTTTATGACTAAAAAGGTGTACATGAAAACAACAGGTGTTGATGAGGAATTCTCCGGAAATTACGGTTATGAGGACATCTTTTTTTACCATCAACAAAAGGCTTTAGGAACTAAATTTTATCTGTATGGTTTTTCAAATATTGTGCATAAAGAGCATAAAGATTCCGAAGAAACTCAGCATAACAGTTTAATTAGAGATAGCGATATTAATGAGCAGCTAATAGCAGATAAATTAGAGATTCTAAAAAACTCAGCAAACCCATTAGATGCCAGAAGTAAATTATATCTCAATTTTGAGTGGGAAGTATTAGCGGAACAGATTAATAAATAGAATTATATAAATTTTATTTATCCATTCATAGTTTTTCTTTTTGTTAATGAGTTGAAAAGTCATCCCTAGATTTGTATTTTTGGATATAAATTTTTGAATCTATGAAACTCGTCCTATCACCAGCAAAATCTTTAGACTACGATAGTAAACTACCAACTAAAAAATCTACTGAAGCTAGATTTTTAGACCAATCATTGCGTATTAATAAACTGCTGAAAAAGAAATCGGCTAAGAGTTTATCTAAATTGATGAAGATTTCAGATAATTTAGGTCAATTAAATTATGTGCGCAACCAAGAATGGACATTGCCTTTTACAAAAGACAATGCAAGACCAGCCATTTATGCGTTTAGTGGAGATGTGTATAGAGGATTAGATGCGTATTCAATTGAGAGTAAGAAGTTAGATAAAGTTCAGGATACAGTGCGTATAATTTCTGGTCTCTACGGAATTTTAAAACCCTTAGATCTTATTCAACCTTACCGTTTAGAAATGGGAACAACATTCCCTATCGGTAAAAATAAAAACCTCTATGAGTTCTGGAAAAAGCAAGTCACTCAATCTTTAAATGAGGAGTTAGAAGATGACGAGTTGTTTTTAAATTTGGCGAGTAACGAGTATTTTAAAGCAATAGATACAAAAGCTCTAAAAGTACCAGTCATTACTATTAAGTTTCAAGAGTTAAAAAATGGACAATATAAAACCATTGCTATTTTTTCAAAATTAGCAAGAGGTTTAATGGCTAGATATATAATAGAAACTAATGCTAAAACGATTGAAGACATCAAAGGTTTTAATGCAGAGAATTATCGCTTTACTGAAGATTTATCTAGTAACAATGAATTGGTGTTTACCAGATAATGTAAAACTATTTCCGTTTGTCATTCCGATGGAGGTACGACGAGGAATCTCATTATTAGTTAAGCGTAATTGCTTAATTAATTTCAGTTACGGTTTTTTTCCAGGTTTTATCTTGTCTTCAGTTCTAGGACGTTTTTTTATACGACGTCGCTTAACACCAAAGCTGCCAATATTGATTTTTCCTCGTTTTGATTTTTTGTCTCCTTTTCCCATGATCTTTTCATTTTAAATATAAATCTTAAGATAATTAAAATTTAAAAATTTACTTTAGTGTTTTTAGTCTTTAATCTTAATTTATCAAATGCCATATTATTTAATCATTGCCTTGCAAGTGTTTTGTATTTATCATTTGTATAAAAATAAGAACGATTATTACTGGTTTTTTTTAATCATATTTCTGCCTGCAATTGGTTGTATAATTTATCTCATTACTCAAGTTTATAATAAACGTGATGTTAATAAAATTCAAGAAGAACTAACAACAATTATAAATCCATCGAAAAAGGTAAGAGATTTAGAAAAGACCTTAGAGTTTTCTGAAACATTTCAAAATAGAGTAAATCTTGCTGATGCCTTTTTAGAAATCAAAGATTTTAAAACTGCGATTTCACATTATGAAACAGCAATAGCTAAAGATTTTCATAATGATACTTATGTCTTATTTCAGCTTATCAAATGCTATTATTTTATTCAAAATTATGATAAAGTGATTTTTTATGCTGAAAAAGTAAAAGATCATACCGATTTTAAAGGCTCGAAAGCGCAGTTTTATTATGGATTATCATTAGAAAATTTAGGACAATCCAAAGAAGCTGAAAAGCAGTTGAAATTTATAGATCAACGCTATTCTAATTATGCAGAACGCCTACAAATTGCTCAGCTATATATCAATAAAAATAAAGGAGAAGAAGCAAAAGAGTTGTTAAACGAGATTTCTATTGAGTCACAACACATGACTACTATAAATAGAAAAAAATATAGAGCAACTATACGTGAAGTAGAACGACTTTTAAAAACGTTATAGATGTTCCAACACAAACATCCATACCAACCTTTTATTAGAAAAGACACCACAAAACTTATTGTTGGTACATTACCACCTCCAAGGTTTACAACAGGAAACTTACTCGAAAAAGATGTTAATTTTTGCTACGGAAGCTACCACAACTCACTTTGGAAATTTATAGACAATATCCATAATCTGGATTTACGATACGATAATTCTCAAGAGGCCATAGATCAACGTAAAGACTATTTAATACAACACAAAATTGGAGTTTGCGATATTGTTGACAGAGCAGAGCGTGAAAAAATTGATGCATCAGATATTGGGATGACTAACATCAAATTAAGAGATGTGATTGGTTACCTCAAACAATATCCAAATATAGATACCCTTTTATTTACAGGTGGCAACAGTAAAAACGGACCAGAATATTTTTTCAGAAAACATCTAAAAAATTACAACTTAAAATTAAAACTAGTCTCCAACGAAACACCAAGAATTCATGAGTTTGAACTTGATTACCATCAAGACCAACGTCATTCAGAGTGTGATTCTCATTCAGAGTGTGATTGTCATTCAGAGCGTAGCGAAGAATCTCCAAACAAAAGAAGCATCAAAACCATCTCATTAACCTCGTCCTCTGGCGCAGCAAATATCTCAATTAGTAGAAACCCATTATACAAAGAGCTTAAAGCTAAAAACTCAAACTTTAATACGTTTGATTTTAGAGTCATGCAGTATCGTGAGTTTTTTTAGAGTATGATTAATATTATAGTTTATTTAAAAAAAAAGTAGCTTGAACATTTTGAAATGTTTAAACTACTTTTTAGTATAATATTTACTGCTCTATAACTACAAAACTAGAAGGTGTTCAATAATTAAAGTTAAGTTCTGGATTTTATTAAAAATATTACGGTACTTGCTTGCTTTTAAACTTTACTATAATGTGTTTTTATTGCTTAATCAATGTATATTCTTTCTGCCAAGGCATTGTTGGTTCCGGTTTAGGTAGTGAGTAACCATTATATGAACTTAATTGTTCAAAAATCACATAAGCAATTATAGTTTCCAGACCATCAACAATACGTTTACTCAAAATTACCGTTGCAGCGTGACCTGTTAATGGATCTGATAAAGATGTGATTAATCTGCTCTCACCAGGTATGCAGTCACTTGGTGGTAAATAGTCACAGTTTTTATATATTGAATTGCCTGTTATTTCATGAAGATATCCATTTACAGTATCTATATTTGGTAAGGTGTTAATAATTTGGATTCCGTTAGCTATGTATTGATATTCGCCAACAATAAGGTCTTCATAATACTTGTCATTAAAAAATGTTATTTCTTTTTTTAACTTTATTTTCCAAGATGTATTACCATTAGTATAAAGCCAAGTGCCTACAAAGGTATCTAATTCATTATCTAAATCTTTATAATAAGCATTGGATTGTTCTTTGTCCCAATCCTCTAACGGAAATATTGGGCTTTGTGCTTTACAGGTGAAAGCTATTGTGAATATTGATATTATTAGTAATTTTTTCATTTCTTTATTTTATTTTTAGTTACAAGGTATTGATATTACATTTGGATTGTTTAAAGTTATGTTGTCAAAATCTAATCTACTCCAATTGCTTAAATTTTCGTCATCAGCTTTATATAAAGATACACCATAATTCTGAAATTTTTCAAGGAATACAGTTTCATCATCGTCACTTTTTCTATATTTTTTACTTAACCTTTCATTCAATTTGTTTTCCTTAATCTCTATTGTTTTGCCTTTTACGTTTTCCAACTCTTCATCCAATATAGTATTTAATGCATTAATATCATTTACTTTTATCGCATATACTGTGCCATCACCATTAACAATCATTACAAATACATCTTCTTTAGTAAAGTTATCGTGTAAATTATTATAAACCAATCTTAATCTATCTACGTCTTTCCATGAAAACATGTGGATTGTACCTACAGGATGAGTATGGATAGCTCCAAATTGTTGTATTCCCCAATGAATGGTTGAAACAGTTTTACTATCACCTTCAATAATGCCTTCGTCATTTGGAAAACTATATTCCTCACCAAAATTAATATTCTTTTTAAAATTTACAGAATACTCCTTCTCTTCGTTAATTCTTGTTCTCAATTCTTGTACAAGTGGATTAATATTTGCACTGTGTTCATCAGACTGACTTAGTTTATTGAGGGCATTGCAATTTGATTTATGTTTAATAATATTGTTATCTGTAGGTATAATAACTATGGGCTCATCATCATCATCATCATCATCATCATCATTACTATTACCACCTGTGCCACCACCATTACCTGGTCCACTACCATTATCAGAGCCACCACTACAAAACTCATTTTCTACCCAGCCAGCTTGGGTGCAATTTTTTGTAGCAGATAATGAGGTTCCCCAATAAAGACAAGCATCACCTTGCGCAAAAGTATGTGCAGCACCTTGAGGGTCACCACAAACATGTTCTGTGCATACAGATTCTTCAAACTCAGCAACCATAACACAACTTTCACGCATGAAAATTAAAGATTCATCATGTATTATTTCTATTTGGGCATTATCAAAATCATAAATTCCATCTTCTAAAATTGGATAATTTATAAGATGTTGAACATAATTACCAGTATTGTAATATGTGATAATATAGTTTTCTAGATTATTTGGTGTTTCTGTATCTCTTTCTGTTTGAAACGAATAACTATTGTAGCTATCTGTTTCTATCTTAAGAACTAAAGAAGTGTCAATGCTAAATCCCAAATTTGATGTTAACGTTCTATTTTTGGAATTTAAATTCATGCCTATTTTTAATAGTTGCCTTTTAATACTTTTATTTTCATTTAAGACAGAGTCAATAGATATAATAGTAGATTTAAGATTTTTAGGAAGTTTTCGTTTAATTTGGTTTTGTGGTCCATCAATAATGACATCCTTTTGACAAGAATTCATTGCAACACAAATCCCAATTAGGAATATCCCACATAATAAATAGTTTTTAAAGCGATATTTCTTCATAAGTAAGGTGATTTGATTTTTTTATGTCTTAATTAGACAACAAAACTAAAATAAAAATTGTTCAAATCAATACGTAGTTCTAAGTACAATTTAGTTTTTAAGTGTTAAAGTTTCAACTTTTAAGTCGTGGCTTGTTGGACTAAAATTTCCGCATAAAAGTAATACAAGCTTTATCTAATAGTGGTCATTGTAATACGTTTTGCTCTTGCCATAAAAGGTTTTTCAATAAATAGATAAGTTAGGAAGCTAATAATTATCAAGAAAGGAGACATCATTAGTATTAGTAAACAATAGTCTGTCTGAGATAATAATTTGGTTTGTTCTAATCCGTAAATATAGTGTACAGTAACAAATAATAATACACCATGTATCAAGTACGTGCTGTAACTAATTTCGCCAAGTAGTTTGAGCGTCGTATTTTTTAGTAGCCCAAAAAAGGTATTACCTAAGGCTATAAGTGTAAATGATATTATAATGAAAAGTTTACAGATATAATTATTTGAAGAATAAAATTGAAAAACTAATATCATTGAGAACAATAGGAGTATTGTAAACCACCAATTATTATAGTTTATACTTTTCTTACTATACTTTAAGATTATAGGAGCAATAGCTCCTCCTAAAAAAGATAGAAGATGTACAAATCTATAACTTCTAAATTGAAGGCTAATTATTATAAAAATAACACCTAATAGTATATAGAATAGTTTTGGTTTTGATTTTAAAATAAGTATTGATATTAATGGTAAACAAAAATAAAGTAACCACTCATAAGGTAAAGACCAAAGAACTCCAGCGTTTATTATAGTGGCTCTAAAATCATTTATGGGTCCTAATCCTAATGTTCCAAAACCATACCATTGTATTAAATTTTTGGTAAGTGTTGTATAACTCACGTTAAGTTCCCAATTACTTTGAATAAACACAATGACTATTATAATTGTAGTTATACAAAAATGTAAAGGTGCTAGCCTAAAAATTCGTCTAACGAAAAATGACTTCCAGTCGTAATTTTCTCCTTTGAAATCCATTAGCATTTTCACAAAAAGAAAACTAGAAATCATAAAAAATAAAGAAACACTTGTATGACCGAGTTGATTAAAAAGGTTTGAATCTGGAGATGCCCAATTTCCAGTTTGAACGTAAGTATACCAAATATTTGAATGATGAATAAACACACTTACAGCAAGAAAACCTCTTAAGCCATCAATGGTTTCAAACCTGTTTGGAGAAACTTTTAATTTGTATTTTAAATTTATAATATAACCTGTACAAAAGGTAATTAAAATAATTAAAAGCGCAAAAAATGGATTAGAAGGAGTCATTCATGAGTGTTTGACAATGTGTTAGGATGTCGATTGGTTGAGTTAATCAAAGTTCGACTTTTTTTAATGAAGTCAACAAACGTGTTTGTAGATATATCAATTATCGTGTTTTTATTAGTTTCTTCACTAAAACAATTTGTCCCAAATGATAATGTGTGTGTTCAATAATTCCTGTTATATTACTGTAATAGTTACCATATTTAGGGTCTTCAAAATCACTCCAAACCATGTCTTCTTTTAAGACCTCAATGTGTTGTGCTAAAATTTCAGCATGATTTAAAATAGTATCACATAGCGTTTCCCAATCTTTTGCATTTTTAATTTTAGAATGGTCATAACTAAATTTATCTCTAATTTCAAGTGGTCTATTATTAAAAACCTCTAGCACACCTGTAATGTAATAACCAATATGATAGGTAAGTGCAAGAATAGTATTTAAATCTTTGATCTTATAGTTGGCTTCTTCCCAAGTAATAGTTGCCAATTGATCTTTGAGGTTCACACTCGTCCAATTGCCTCCAAAAAATACACCTCTTAAATGTGTAGCTAAATGTTGTGCAGTTTTCATCTTATAAAAAAACAAAATATTATTTATTTTAAAAAATTGAATTACATTTAAGCATGCAAGAAGATTTCTTACACTACTTATGGTTACATAAAAAGTTTAATGTACTCCAATTAAAAACAACGCAGCATGAGCGTTTAAAAATCGTTAATGTAGGACAGCACAATCATAATTCTGGACCAGATTTTTTTAACGGTCAAGTAAGAATTGGAGATCAGCTTTGGGCTGGTAATATAGAAATCCATATCAAATCTAGCGATTGGTTTGTTCATGGTCATGAGCAAGATGCTGCTTATGATAATGTGATTTTGCATGTAGTTTATGAGCACGATACAGAAATTTTTAGAAGTGATAATTCTACAATTCCAACCTTAGAGCTCAAATCTTTTATCTCTTCGGAAATTTTAAATAATTACCAAAAGCTCTTCTCCTCAAAAAACAAATGGATTAACTGTGAACAGGATTTTCCTGAGGTTGATGAATTTACACTCAAAAATTGGCAAGAACGATTATACTTTGAACGTTTAGAACGAAAATCTAATACTATTGAAGAGGTATTAAAAGCTTCAAAAAACGATTGGGAAGCTGTCTTGTTTAAATTGCTTTTCAAAAACTTCGGACTTAAAGTCAACGGATCAGCCTTTGCAAGCATAGCAAATTCCATAGACTATTCAATAGTGAGAAAAACAGGTTCTAACTTAGAACAGTTGGAAGCTTTACTTTTTGGACAAGCAGGATTGTTGGAGAAGGAGAGTAGTACTAATTATTATGAGACGCTTCAGAAAGAATACAAATTTCTAAAACAAAAATTTCAGTTAGATAACCAAGGTGTTATCAACGTGCAATTTTTTAGATTACGACCTCCAAATTTTCCAACGATACGATTATCTCAACTTGCAAATTTATATCATAAAGAACAGCAGTTGTTTTCAAAAGTAATTTCCGCAGAAAACCTAAAAGACATTTATACACTTTTTGAAGTGAATACCTCACCATTTTGGAATACCCACTACACCTTTGATAAAGAGTCTAAACAGAGCACAAAAAAAGTAACGAAAGCATTTGTAGATTTGTTACTTATAAATACGATTCTACCAATAAAATTTTGCTACGCAAAGCAAAACGGTGAGGCAATTGATGATTCGATTTTAGAAATTATAAATGCAATAGTACCAGAAAAAAATTCTGTTGTAGATGGTTTTAGCCAATTAAAACATAAACCGAAATCGGCTCTAGAATCTCAAGCTTTCATTCAATTAAAAAGTGAGTATTGCGATAAAAATAAATGTTTACAATGCGCAATTGGGAATGCACTACTCACTAATGCTTCTTAATTGAAGTTTATAGAATTAGATAGCGTAAAAAAAGAAATAAATTTTAACTTGCAATATGAACAGTTTTTACCAAATGCTTTACTATTTTCAAAAACGTGGGTTTTACGTGTGTCAACGTATTGCAGACCGTATTGGGATTAGAGCAAAAATTGTGAGGACTTCTTTTATGTACCTTACGTTTGCTACTTTAGGTTTCGGATTTGCGTTGTATTTGTTTTTTGCTTTCTGGATAAAAATAAAAGATATTGTTTATACCAAACGCTCTTCTGTATTTGATTTATGAATCCCTTAATAAAATTTTTTAGAGTAAAAATTTATACAGCAGTTTTTCTGTTGGTATTTGTGTTGCTTGTTGGCGTTTTTGGATTTAAAATCATGTCCAATTACTCTTGGGTAGATTCTATTTATATGACTGTGATTACTATTACTACAGTCGGTTTTGGAGAGGTACAACCCTTAGATGATAATGCCAAAATATTTACAATAATTTTAATTTTAGCAAGTGTAATCATCTTAGGTTATGCTATTACGGTCATCACCGAATATATTTTAAGTAAAAACAATTTTGAAGAACTAAAACAAAGAAAGATGCAAAAGAAAATTGACGGTTTTAAAGATCACATCATTATTTGTGGCTACGGAAGAAATGGAAAACAGGCTTCGCAAAAATTGTTAGCCTATAATAAAACTTTTGTTGTGATAGAGAAAGATAGAGAGATTTTGGAGAAATTTCAAAACGAAATGGTGCCTTTTGTTTTAGGGAATGCTAATGAGGATGACATATTACAACAAGCAGGAATTGAACGTGCAAGTACGCTTATTTCGGCTTTGCCAAATGATGCAGATAATCTGTTTGTGGTGCTTTCTGCTAGACAAATCAACAACAAACTAAATATTATAAGTCGTGCTTCTCAAGAAACTTCTTACCAAAAATTAAAATTAGCAGGAGCTAATCATGTGATTCTTCCAGATAGAATTGGAGGCGATCATATGGCATCTTTAGTGGTTGTTCCTGGTTTAATTGAATTTATTGATAACTTGTCTATTGTAGGTAAGACTAATGTTAATATAGAAGAAATCCCAATTGAGAAATTGTATGATACTTCTGCAACAAGAACAATTAGAGATCTAGATCTTCGGAAAAAAACAGGATGTAATGTTATTGGTTTTAAGAATGCAGAAGGCGAATATCTCGTTAATCCTGAGGCCGATTTAAAATTAGTCCCTAATTCTAAAATTATTGTTTTAGGTAGACCAGAGCAAATTCAAAAACTGAATTCGCTCTACGATATCACATAAACGGAGTTTCATTTTAACAAGCGATGCTTTAAAAAGTCGAATTTTTTTAGCATCTTGTCACATTATACGTAACTAACTAATTAAATTATACAATGAAGAAACATCTTCTTTCAATTTTTGCACTCATTTTACCGCTTCTAACTTTTGCTCAAGACAAAGGTATTGATGAAGTCATCGATGAAAAATTTGGTGATGCAACAGGATGGTTTGTAGAAGCAATATTTTATCAAATTCCATTTACCGATACTGTAAGTGTCTATTGGGTATTATTTCCTTTAATAATTGGAGCAATCTACTTTACTATATATTTCAACTTTATCAATTTTAGAGGCTTTTTTACATCTGTAAATATTGTAAGAGGAAAGTATGATGAATTAGATCATCACGAGTCTTTAATAGGTGCAGGTGATTCAACTCCAGGAGGTGATAATATAGAAACTATTGCTATAGAAAATCATGAAGGAGAGGTGTCACATTTTCAGGCCTTAACAGCTGCATTATCTGCAACTGTCGGTTTGGGTAACATCGCAGGAGTTGCAATTGCAGTTTCTATTGGTGGTGCAGGAGCAACGTTTTGGATGATTGTAGCAGGTTTTCTTGGTATGGCTTCTAAGTTTGTTGAATGTACACTTGGTGTAAAATATAGAGATATTGCAGAAGATGGAACCGTTTACGGTGGACCAATGTATTACCTTACAAAAGGACTTAAAGAAAAAGGACTAGGAGGTTTAGGTAAAGTATTAGCTGTATTATTCGCCATTTTTGTAATTGGTGGATCATTTGGAGGTGGAAACATGTTTCAAGTTAATCAAGCATTTCAATTAGTAGAAAATATAACAGGTGGAGAACAATCCTTTTTACACGGAAATGGTTGGGCTTTTGGTTTAGTAATGGCTGTTCTTGTTGGTATTGTAATTATTGGAGGTATAAAAAAGATTGCTAAAGTAACAGATAAGATTGTGCCTTTTATGGTAGTCATATATGTGGCAGCATCATTATTTGTGATCTTCGCGAAATACGATATGATTGGTAGTGCTTTTGCAGCAATTTGGAATGGCGCTTTTAGTCCAGAAGGAATTGCAGGTGGTGCAATTGGTGTGTTAATCCAAGGATTTAGACGTGCAGCATTCTCAAATGAAGCTGGTATTGGTTCGGCTTCTATTGCGCATTCAGCAGTAAAAACAAAATATGCAGCAAGTGAAGGAATGGTTGCATTATTAGAACCATTTATTGATACAGTTGTTGTTTGTACAATGACAGCTTTAGTATTAATTATTACTGGATTTGTAGATCCTTTAAATCCGCCAGCAAATGACGCTCAAGCTATTTTATTAACGTCAAGTGCGTTTGAATCATCAATATCATGGTTCCCATATGTATTAACAGTTGCAGTTGTATTATTTGCATTTAGTTCAATGATTTCATGGTCTTACTATGGTTTTCAAGGATGGACTTATTTATTTGGAAGATCTAAAAAAGCAGAGTACACCTACAAAGTAATATTTTGCATATTTGTAGTTATTGGAGCAGCAGCAAGTTTAGGTTCTGTAATAGGATTCTCAGATGCGATGGTATTTGCCATGATGGTTCCCAATATGGTTGGTTTAATTATCCTTGCACCTAAAGTGAAGCAAGAATTAAATAGATACATGGCTGCAATTAAAGCTGATAAATCATAAACCAGAAACAATGAATTTTATATCCCACTTTTCGTTTACTAAAAAACAGAGAAGTGGGATTTTTTTATTGCTAATTTTGATATTGGCTGTTCAATGTGCGTATTATTTTATTGATTTTTCTTCTGAAAAATTTGATACAAATACCCAAGATATTTCTATGTTTGAGGCAGAGATGGATTCTCTGAGAATTGCAAAATTAGAAGCTTCAAAACCAGTTATATTTCCATTCAATCCAAATTATATAACAGATTTTAAAGGCTATTCTTTAGGAATGTCTAATGCTGAAATTGATAGACTTCACGCCTTTAGAAAAACAAATAAATGGGTGAATACTGCAAAAGACTTTCAAAAGGTAACCAAAGTATCCGATTCCCTTTTAGCAGAAATATCGCCTTATTTCAAATTTCCAGATTGGGTAACAAACCCTAAACCCAAAACAAACTATACTAACAGTTTTTCAAATAATTCAAAACCAAAAACATTTGAACAAAAACAAGATTTAAACACTGCAACTGCAGCACAATTAAAACGAGTGTATGGTATTGGAGAAAAATTATCTGAGCGTATTGTAGCCTACAGAACAAAATATGGAGACTTCATTGCAGATGTTCAACTTCAGGAAGTATATGGTTTGTCACCAGAAGTCATTGAAAGAGCGCTAAACGATTTTACGGTTAAAACTGCACAACCAATTACTAAAATCAATATTAATGAGGCGACCATTGCCCAATTGGTGACAATTAAATATATTGATTATGAGATTGCTCATAATATTATAGAGCAGAGAACGCTTAGAGAAGGATTTAAGTCCTTTGATGAACTAACAAAAGTTAAAGGTTTTCCGGTCAAAAAAAGTGAGATAATTAAGTTATATTTGTCCATCGATTAAAGATAAAAATAACACAATATGAGCAGTAGATACTTCACAGAAGAACATGAATTATTTAGACAAAGTTTAAAAGATTTCTTGCAAAAAGAAGTTGTTCCACATATTGAAAAATGGGAGAAAACAGGTCATATAGAACGATTCATTTGGGAGAAATTTGGAGAAATGGGTTTCTTCGGTTTAGCATATCCTGAAGAATATGGTGGTATGGATCTCGATTTGTTTTACACTGTTATCTTACTTGAAGAATTACAAAAAGTAAATTCTGGCGGATTCGCTGCCGCAATTTGGGCACATGCCTATTTAGCAATGACTCACCTTAATAAAGAAGGTGATCACGCTATTAAAGAAAAATATTTAGCACCAAGTATCACTGGAGAAAAAATAGGTTGTCTATGTATTACAGAACCATTTGGTGGTAGTGATGTTGCAGGTATGAGAACAACTGCAGTTAAAAAAGGAGATACATACGTCATTAATGGGTCTAAAACATTTATTACCAATGGAGTATATAGCGATTATTTAGTGGTTTGTGCAAAAACTAATCCTGAGCTAGGTAATAAAGGTATTAGCATATTTGTAATGGATCGTGATACACCAGGAATTTCGGCTACAAAGCTTGATAAATTAGGTTGGCGAGCATCAGACACTGGTGAGATTGCATTTGATAATGTAGTAATTCCAGTATCAAACTTAATGGGTGAGGAGAACAAAGGTTTTCCTTATATCATGCAACACTTTGCATTAGAGCGTTTAATCATGGGTATTAATTCTCACGCTCGTGCAGAATTTGCTTTAGATTATGCCCAAAAGTATATGAGTGAACGACAAGCTTTCGGGAAATCTATTGATAAATTCCAAGCCTTGAGACATGCCTTTGCTGATTGCTACGCAGATATGATTATGTGTAAAGAATTTAATTATTCAATAGCAGATCGTCTTAACAATGGAGAATATGTAGTTAAAGAAGCTACGATTTCTAAATTGCGTTCAACCAAAATGGCAGATGAAGTGATTTATCAATGTCTTCAGTTTTTAGGAGGCTACGGTTATATGGAAGAATATCCTATGGCAAGATTATTGCGCGATAGTAGATTGGGACCAATTGGTGGTGGAACTTCTGAAATCTTACGTGAGATTATCGCTAAAATGGTAATTGACAATAAAGATTATAAACCAGCGACATAATATCTTAATTATTATTTTAGCGAAAATCAATTTCAATTATCGCTAAAATGGTAATTGACAATAAAGATTATAAACCAGCGACATAATATCTTAATTATTATTTTAGCGAAAA
>NZ_JBBMRC010000016.1:0-44318 GCF_038900375.1 Psychroserpens sp. AS72
TTTGTAGTAACAGATGCGTCTGGAAATACAGCGACTTGTAGCTTTGATGTGACTGTTGTAGACAATGAAAATCCAACTATTGCTTGTCCTGGAGACATTACTCAAGATACTGATTTAGGTATTTGTGGTGCAATCGTAACATACAGTGTGACTTCTGCAGATAATTGTCCAGGTCAAACGATAACTCAAACAGCTGGTATTGCTTCTGGAAGTCAATTTCCTGTAGGAACAACAACCAATACTTTTTTAGTCACTGACGATTCTGGAAATACTGCAACATGTAGTTTTGATGTGACTGTTAATGATACTGAAGCACCAATTGTAGATTGTTTAAGCTTACAAGTTCAGTTAGATGAATTTGGAAATGGTACTATTTCTGAAAATGATATTAATGGTAACTCAACAGATAATTGTGGAATTGCAAGTATCTCATTATCACAAACTACTTTCGATTGTAGTGATATTGGTGGTGATTTAGATGCTTTAATAATATCAGAATATGTTGATGGAAATAATAACGATGATTGTATTGAAATCTTTAATGGAACTGGTAATGATATAAATCTTAATGCAGGTAACTACACACTTAACTTCTATATTGATGGAAGCTCAACTCCTACTTACACTGTTCCTTTATTAGGTGTAATCGCAGATAGAGAGGTGTATGTGGTTTGTAATCCTTTTACTCCAAATGCAGACGTTGTTGCCAATCAAACTGGTGCCTTCGGAATTGATGGAAATGATGCTATAGCTTTAGTCTCAAATGGAAATGCTGTTGATATTATTGGAGAAATAGGAATTGATCCAGGTACTGGATGGAGTTCTGGTTCAGTATCAACAAGTGGTACAACGCTCGTTAGAAATTTAGATGTATTACAAGGTAATATAAATACTTTTGTAGCAAATCTAGCTACAGAATGGAGCTCTTATCCACAAAACACATTCTCTCAATTAGGAGCACATGAAATAGAAATTACAGAATTAGCAAACAATGTTATACTTACTGTTACAGATACTAGTGGCAATGTTTCTACATGCGAAGGAAATGTTACCATTTTAGATGTTACACCTCCAGAACCTATTTGTCAAAACGTAACTGTAGAATTAGATGCTAATGGAAACGGAAGCACAACTGCTTCAGCAGTAGACAATGGTTCTAATGATGCCTGTGGTATAGCTAGTTTATCATTAAGTGTTACAGATTTTACATGTAACGATATTGGTGATAATCCAGTTGTTTTAATGGTAACAGATAGTAATGGTAATACAAGCACGTGTACTGCTACTGTAACTGTAGTAGATAATGTAAATCCAATAGTATTAACACAAGACATAACTGTTCAACTAGACGCTAATGGTACTGCTATTATTTCTGCAAACAATATTAATGATGGTTCTAGCGACAATTGTGAGATCTTAAATATATCTGTGTCTCCTAGCACATTTGATTGTTCTAATGTTGGTGTAAACACTGTTACACTTACAGTAGAAGATGTCAACGGAAATAGCGCAACAGAAACAGCAACTGTAATTGTGGAAGACAATGTAAGTCCTACGGTTAGTTGCTCACCTATTACAGTTGAATTAGATAGTACTGGAAATTACGCTTTGACACAATCTGATATCGATGCCATCGCAGATGGTAGTAATGATGCTTGTGGCATTGAAAGTTTATCTGTTACACCTAACAGCTTCACCTGTGATGAAATAGGTAGTAATACAGTAACACTTACACTAACAGATAGTAATGGAAATACAGCTTCTTGTACTACTACAGTTACCGTAGAAGGTATTATACCAGACGTAACGATAATTGAAAGTCCACTTCCAGAATTCTGTCAAGGAGCCGTATTGGTATTGACCGCAGAGACCACAACAGTTTCAGGGCAAACGGATAGTGACATTAGTTCCTATTTATGGAATACTGGTGAGAATACTAAAAGCATTGAAGTGCCAGGCAATGGTACTTATGGTGTTATTATAACCTCGCAAACCAATTGTGATCGTTATTTTGAGTATGAGGTCACAGGATTTGATCCAGGAAACTTGATTTCAGCATATACCATTTTAGCAACAGATGAAGTTCATTTACAAAATAACAATCTTGTACAATCTGGAGGTGTAGGCGTCATTGGAGTAGGCAAAAAAATCAAGGTTCATAATGCAAGTAATATTGTAGATTTTGCACAAGCATCTCAAATACAAATTAATGGAGGAAGTTCAGTTGGAACAGTAGTTTATTCGCCAGCTAATCCAATAATTCCATCATTTGTTTATAATATTCAATCTAATAGTGAAAGTCCGAATGTTACAATAAATAATAATGCAACAGTAACACTATCTGAAACTGTATATGGTAAGATTACTATTAAAAATGGCGGAACTGCTATATTTACCGAACCAAATGTTCATATAGATGAATTGACAACAGAGAACAATACAATCATAGAATTTTCAGGCTGTACTAATGTTTTAATTAATAAAAAATTAAACTTTGGTAACAATTCAATATTTAATTCTGATGGAAATATGGTAACTGTCTATGTCAATAATCAAGTTGATATAAATAAAGGCTCTTTGATTGTTGCACGTATACATGCAAACGATAATAACATTGATGTAAAAGGTAATAATGGAACGCCAACATATTTAACAGGACTATTTATTGGTAAGAACATTAAAGGCAATAAAAATGTGATTTGGAATTCAGACACATTTTGCAGTCCTTGCCCAGCACCAAATGATGGTTCTCTTTGTAGTGATTCAGCAGAAATACCTTTACCGTTTGTTTTTGAAGGTGTAGGAGAGTTCTGCTGGGAAACATCAGGAGTTATTAATTTCATAAACTCTTGGTCATTACAATCATTAGAAATCAATGGTGTTAATTATACCAACCAGTACACTACAATTATGCCTGATAGAATTGATGGTAAATATTATATACGTTATGTTTCTAATTTTGATTGGGGTCATTTTGAAATCAATGGTTTTGAAGATAATGAAGATACTGGCTTAGGTTGTGAAGACCCGATTGAAATTGCAGTTCCTTATGTATTTGATGGTACTGATGAATACTGTTGGGAAACCACTGATGATATAGACATAGTAAACTCTTGGTCATTAGAATCATTAGAGATAAACGGTCAGGACTTTACTAATATGTATTCTACAAATTTACCAGCTAAAATAGGAGGTAAATATTATATACGCTATACTTCCAATTATCCTTGGGGTCATGTAGAACTTCAGAATTCATCAAGTCGTATTGGTCTTTTTGAAGTTAAATCTTGGCCAAACCCATCAGATTCTGAATTCAATTTAAGATTGATTACTGATAACATTTATGATAAAGCTGAAATCAAAGTATTTGATTTAAACAACAAGTTGGTACATTCTAGTGAATTTTATCCAGACCGTACTTATAAATTTGGTAAAGAACTTCAAGGTGGAGTGTATATCATAAAAGTAATTCAAGATGGAAAACTAGCCACTGAAAGGTTAGTGAAGTATTAATAATTATCTTAACTAAAACAAAAACCCTTCAGGATTCTGAAGGGTTTTTATTTACAATATATAGAAAGAATCAATCAGAGTAGCTATCTTATAATTAGAGTTTCCAAATAATTTCACTAAATCAACTTTTATGACGTATTAATAAGAAATAAATTAGCGATAATATTATGTTCTTGGCTTATTTATGCCTCTATCATACATTACAATACTACCTGCTACGGAAACATTAAGACTCAACTCTGATTTAAATTTAATCAAAAAATGGCTCTTTTTAATAGCCTGAGTTGTGAGTCCGTGATCTTCTGCTCCAAGTAAATAGACACAACGTCTTGGATGGTGGAATGTTTCAAGATCTTCGGCTTCATCTGTTAATTCGACACCAACTATTCTAGCACCTTTAGGTAGATTATTAAAAAAGTCTTCAAAAGTATCATAATGAAAATAAGGCATAGACTTTACTGCATTGTGAGTATCACTAGCTTGTTTAGCGTATCTATTTCCGATGGTAAAAATAAAACTCGCACCCAAATTTTGCGCTGAGCGCCAAAGTACGCCAAGATTTTCTGGTGTTTTTCCGTTTTGGATTCCTATTCCGAAGAACTCATTTTCGAAGTTATTAATCATAACATCAAAAATAGTAATAGTGTTTAACGTTTTATAACAAAATTTAAAATTAGTCCAGTTAGAATTAATAAAATACCTAACAAACTAACTAACGTATAAGTTTCATCTAACCAAATAGCACCTATTATCATGGTAAAAATCACTTCAATATATTTTAGAGGTGCGACTTGATTAATTTCTGTAGTTTGGATAGCCTTAGTCATATATAATTGCCCAAAGTATCCGTAAACACCTAAACTTAAAAGTAATAACCACTCTATACCTTTTGGATTCGTCCAATTATTTACACATAGAACTCCACCTATTATTGCAGAGATAATCATGAAATAATTAATGATAACGACAGGATGATCGCTATTTCCAATCTTTCTAATAAAAATATAAACTAAACCAGTAAACACAGCAGAAGAGATGGCATAGAGTAATCCAATATTATTTATTTGATTGTCAAAACCTTTTAAAAGAACAACGCCAAAAAATGCTATTCCAAAACAGAACCATTGTAAATACTTTATTTTTTCTTTTAATAAAAACAAGGCAAAAACCGCAGCGAAAATGGGAGAAATGTATCTAATAGAAACGGCAGAACCCATTGAAAGATGCTTGATAGACATAAAGAATAATGTCATTGCTACGCAACCAACAATACCTCTAGAAATAAGTAACAATTTTTTATTACCTAAAAAGGAAATTTTATTTTTAATTAAAAAAGGAAATGTAAAAAGTAACGTACCAATAGATCTAAAAAAAACGATTTGATACACGTTAAAATAACCTAACTTTTTTACAAAAACATTTAATAGTGCAAAGGCCAAAGCACTAATTGACATATAAATTATAGCTTTTTTGTACATGTATTAACGTATTAAAAGCTAACTTATTAATTGTTTTAAAGATTTTTTAAAACTTATAATTACTTGCTCTTTTAGACTTTTTTTACTTTGATGATTTGAAATTTCAATATACTCAATAGGTAATTGATTATTAATAAAAATTGAGGAATTATCTTGTTTGAAATTAGAAATCATGATGGCAGCATCAACACTGCCATCATTTATATTTTTTAAGCATTGTTCTTCTTTTTCTTGAGAATAAAAAGATTGAAACACAAGTAATCTATAACCATGTTTAAAAGAAAATTCTTGTATTTCTGAAATAATACTACCATAACAAGAGTCTGCTATTTCTGGAACAATTATGGCTAAGGTTTTAGTTTGCTGCTTTCTTAAAGATAAAGCAGAAAAATTAGGCACATAATTGTGTTCTACAGCAATATTTTTTATGAGCTCTTTAGTTTTAGAGCTAATATCACTTTTTCCGTTTAAAGCTTTAGAAACTGTTGAAACAGAGTATCCAGATAATATAGATATACTTTTAAGGGTTATAGTAGATTGATACATTAATTGTTTTATTTTTTTAGCTCAGAAATTATAGCCAAAGCATTTTTAGTATCTGCTTCAATTTTAGCTAAATCATAGTTACCGTCTGCTCCTTTTGCTATTAGCTTAGAACCCATACCAACACAAGTTACTCCAGCTTTAAACCAGCCTTCTAAATTTTCTCTTGTTGGAGAAACACCACCTGTTGGCATCACACTTGTCCAAGGTTGAGGACCTCTAATTGCTTTCACAAAATCAGGACCATAAATACCACCTGGAAATAATTTTACAACTTCACATCCTAATTCTTCAGCACGGCAAATTTCAGTTAAAGAACCACAACCTGGAGACCAAGCAACTTTTCGTCTGTTACAAACTATTGCTATATCTTCCCTTAAAACAGGTGTTACAATAAAATTTGCTCCTAAAGCCATAAAACGAGAGGCAGATGCAGCATCTGTAACAGAACCAACTCCCATAATCATTCCTGGTAATTCTTTAAGAACCCATTTATTAAGCTCACCAAAAACTTCGTGAGCAAAATCACCTCTTGCTGTAAATTCTAGTAAACGAGCACCACCATCATAAGTCGCTTTGATTACTTTTTTACTTATTTCTAAATCTGAATTATAAAACAATGGAACCATTCCGGTTTGTTTCATAACATTTGCAACTTCTATTCTTGTATAATTTGCCATAATATTGATGTTTTTTTAATTCCAGTTTAATATTTTTTTGAAATCATATGCCTCTGGATTAGATACATATGCTTTCGCTTTTTTGTAATCTTTTTCTTTTATAAAAAACAGATTGTCTATAAATAGTTGTGCCATATCCGAATTGATATCTACCAATCTAGGCGGAATTTTACCATTTTCATCTTCAAAATCTTTTAAAAATAATGGCTTAATATCTCCACTTGAATTTGCACTAACTATACAACCAGTAATTCCTTGATCGTATAATTTCTTAACACCTATACCTAATAAAGTGCATAATGTTAGATCGAATGCTATTGGGTTACAACATCTTAATTCGTAACCAAGTTCAACTGGTCTTGATTTAATTTCTAGACCAATTTCTTTTAATTTTACTTGTAATAAATAATTAAATATATGGGACTTGCTTACATTTCCTAATTCTGGATGACCATGATCATCATATGTAAAATTAATACCTGAATTAATAATTTCGTCTTCATCCATAAAGTGAAAAACGCCTTCACTTATCAATACTACACCATATTCAACACCTTCAATTTTACATTTCACGATTGAAGAAATAATCATATTGATTAATTTATCAAATGTGATTTTAGTTTTATTGAACATTTCAGGAATAATCATCATTTGAAAATGACAAGCCGAAGCAATCCCAAATGCCAAATGACCAGCAGATCGTCCCATTGCTGAAACGACGAACCAGTTTTCACTTGTTCTTGCATCTTCATAAACCGTATTCCCAATTCTAACACCTTCGTCTTTAGCTGTGTGAAATCCAAACGTAGGATTTCTATCAGGCAAAGGCAAATCATTATCTATGGTTTTAGGAACATGAATATGAGCAACTTCTAAACTTTGAGTATTTAAATATTTGGTTAATCTATTTGCAGTAGATGCTGTATCATCGCCTCCAATAGTAACCAAAAGTTTCACATTATTATTCTTGAAAAAATTGGCATTAAAATCGCTGTCTTTTGGTTTAAACCTACTCATAATAAGCGTAGAGCCACCTCGACTAAAAATACGATCAGCATGATGAAAATCGAAAATCTTCACTTCAGGATTATCAGAACATAAGCCTTGATACCCATGATGTACACCAATAACCTCATAGCCATCTTTAATAAAAGTTTTAGCTAATGTGCTTATGACAGTATTAATTCCTGGTGCTGGTCCACCACCACAAATAATCGCTATTGATTTTTTCATTTTAAAATTAGATTTTAACTTTAAATACTAATTTCTTCACTTCACCATTTCCAATCATAGGAGCATGAACATCATTAGGATAGAAAATAGCAAACTGATTATCTGTTAATTGAAAAAACATATCTGGCTTATCATTAAAAAAACGTCTATCTCTTTCTGGATCGTAATCTCCATTTTTAATAGTGCATTTTTCTCTTGGTTTCCAAGCAATTGTTTCTAAACCTTTTGCACAGATTTGAATATCGATATACGCGTCGTGACATTCAAATTTTTTCAAACTTTCTTCTTTTGATTTAGCGTCACCAGTTGCGACAATAAGCTTTAAGCCTTCAGTAATTTCAAATTTCCCGTCTTCAAGACTTAGTATATCTTTATGACTTATATAATCAAATGCTGTTTCAAACAAAGGATGTAAGCTACTGTAAGCTTTAGCGTTATTTAGCGTATCTACTATCATTACAATTTATCTTGCTACTCTTCCAGATGCATCTCCACCCATTAACTTTTCAACTTCGGCAACAGTTACCAAGTTAGCATCACCTTTTATAGTATGCTTTAAACAAGAAGCTGCAACTGCAAAGTCTAATGCGTTTTGATCATCTTCAGGATATTTTAATAATCCGTAGATTAATCCTCCCATAAAAGAATCTCCACCACCTACTCTATCAACAATATCAGTTATTTGATACTGACGTGTTTCAAACATTTTTTCACCATCATATAAAACTCCAGCCCAAGTATTATGAGATGCAGAAATTGAACCTCTTAACGTTGTAATTACTTTTTTAGCTCTTGGGAATTTTTCCATCATTTGTTTACAAACAGATAAGAATGCTTCTGCTTTAACATCATGACCATGTTTATGAACATCTAAACCTTCTGGATGAATACCAAAATGTTTTTCAGCATCTTCTTCGTTTCCTAATACAACATCGCAATATGATGTTAATTCAGTCATTATTTTTTCTCTATGAGCATCATCACAAAATGTCCAAAGCTTTGCTCTGTAATTTAAATCTGTAGAAATAGTCACACCCATTTCGCTAGCTACTTTTACAGCTTCTAAACAAGCATCTGCAGCACCTTGAGAAATTGCAGGTGTAATACCTGTCCAATGAAACCAAGCCACATCTTTAAAAACTGATTTCCAATCCACCATACCTGGTGTGATTTCTGAAATTGCAGAATGTGCACGATCGTAAACTACTTTACTCCCTCGACTTACTGCTCCAGTTTCTAAAAAGTAAATTCCTAAACGGTCTCCACCATATATGATATTATCTACACCAACACCTCTCTTACGCATTTCCATCATTGCACAAGCACCAATATCATTTTTTGGTAAACGTGTTACAAAATCTACAGGCACACCATAATTAGCTAATGATACTGCTACGTTAGATTCTCCTCCTCCATAAACGACATCAAATGTTGATGCTTGTGAGAATCTCAAAAATTGTTGTGGAGCTAATCTTAACATGATTTCTCCAAAAGTGACTACTTTTTTCATTGTATAATTTTAATTTATTATTGTTTGGTTAAACGTTTAAGCAGATTACTAAAAATAAAATCAAAACAGTGATATTTTGATTTTATCAAGTTAAAACAATACTTTTGCTTAAACGATTAAGCAAATATATAAAAACTAAGTGAATAAAAAAAGAACTACCATAAAAGACATCGCTAATGTTTTAGATATCTCACCTGCTGCTGTTTCAAAAGCAATGCACGATGATTCAAGGATTAGCGCTAAAACTAAAAAAGCTGTAAAGCGCGTTGCCAAAGAGTTGAATTATCAACCCAATCATTTAGCTAGTGCATTAAGAAGCGGAAAAAGTCATTTGGTAGGTGTAATTGTGCCCAGAACAAATAGTAATTTCTTTTCTTCTGTAATTGAAAACATGGAAGGCGTGCTTAATAAAGCTGGTTACAATATTATCATTACTCAATCTAATGAATCTTTTGAAAAAGAATGTAAAAATATTGACACTCTCCTATTTACTCAAGTTGACGGAATAATTGCTTCTATGGCAAATGAGACTGTAGATTTATCTCATTATGAAAAAATAAAATCTAAAGGAATTCCATTAATTTTATTTGATAGAGGTGAAAACGACTTAAATGTAGATTATATTGGCATAGATGATTATGACAGTAGTCATATGATCATAGAACATTTAATTTCTAAAGGTTGCAAACGTATTGCTCATATTGGTGGTTTTAGACGTACTAGAATTTTTAATAATAGGATACGTGGTTTTATAGATGCGATTCATAAACATAATTTACCACACGATGATGATCTTATAGTGGAAAGCAGTTTAACCCTTGAAGATGGTAGAATAAAAATGCAAGAACTACTTGCTTTAGATAATCCACCAGACGCTGTTTATGTTGCTAGTGATTATGCTGCTTTAGGTGCACTTCAAGTTTTAAATGAACACCATATAAAAGTCCCTCAAGAAATTTGTTTAGTTGGCTTCGGAAATGAGCCATTTACATCTCTAGTTAGTCCTACCATTACAACTGTAAAACAACACAGCAAGCAAATAGGGAAAATTGCAGCAGAAACATTTATTAAGCGAATTAAAGCTAAAAATTGGAAGCCTAAATTGGAGAAAAATATTTTAAAATCTGAATTGATAATAAGAAGTTCATCTGATAGAGATTTACCTATTAAATCGACCTGAAGTATTACCCTCTATAATATTTAATACTTCATCTACATTAGAAAAATTGACATCACCTTCATAAGTATGTTTTAAAGCACTTGCTGCAGCAGCGAATTCCATTGCTTTATAATCATCATCAAAATGTTGTAATCCATAAATTAATCCACCAGCAAAAGCATCACCAGTACCTATTCTATCAACAATATGCGTAATATCTAAATCTACAGTTTCTCTATACTCATTTCCGTTCCACATTCTAGAACGTATTTTATGCCATGACGCATTAATTGGAGTTCTAATTTTATCAAATGTTTTTTTTATGCTAGGAAATTCTTCAATCAACTGTTTACTTGCTTCAATAAAATCTTCGTTTGAATAGTCGTAATCAGATCCTAAAACTTCATTCATTTCATTAATACCACCAATAAATATAGTACAGTACTGTAATAAATCTGATAGAGTTTCTTTTGGTTCTGCTCCATATTTCCATAACCCACTTCTGTATGTAGGATCTACAGATACTTCAACACCCATTTTTTGGGCTAAAATTAAGCCTTCTCTTAATGTATGATATCCTCCTTCACAAAGCGCTGGTGTAATACCTGTCCAATGAAACCATGTACATCCTTTAAGAGACTTTTCCCAATTTACCATTTCTGGTGTTATTTCAGAAAAAGCGGAATGAGACCTATTATAAGAAATTGCACTAGGACGCATAACAGCACCTACTTCTAAAAAATAGATACCTAAAGGACGCTTAGAACGTACAATTCCAGCTGTACTTACTCCAAATTTTCTTAAATATGATTTTGCAGTATCTCCTATAAAATCGTCTGATATAGATGAAACATGTCTTACTTTACCACCAAAATTTGCAATTGAAATAGCAACATTGACTTCTGTTCCTCCAAAATAAAATTCCAAACGATTAGATTGCATGAACTTTTTATTTCCTAAAGGAGAGAGACGCATTAAAACTTCACCAAATGTTACAGTTTGATTCATAGTTGATAATTTTAATTAAAATACAAAAAAAATGCCTTTCAAAATTGAAAGGCATTTAAACTTTTTATTAAATAGTTTGTTTAGATACCTAAAGCTTGACCACCACCAATTTGGATAGTTTCAGCAGTAATAAATGCAGCATCCTTACTCGCTAAGAAAGATATTACACCAGCTACATCTTCTGGTTGACCTAACCTACCTAACATAATATTGTTTGCCCAAGATGCAAAAACTTCTGGCTTTGTTGCTTTAATTTGAGCATGAAATGGCGTATCAATAGTACCAGGTGATACTGCATTTACTCTAATACCATATTCTGCTAAATCTTTTGCTAATGCTCTAGTTATTGCATGAACTCCTGCTTTAGATGTTCCGTAGATACCAGCTCCTGGTCCACCTGCAGTCCATCCAGCGTTAGATGTATAGTTAATAATTGAAGGATGTTCTCCCTTTTTTAAGTAAGGTATTGCAGCTCTAGATGCAAAAAATACAGAATCAAGGTTTAGAGCCATAACAAATCTGTAAAAGTCAGTTGTCATTTCTTCAAAACGAGATCTTCCACCTAATCCACCAGCATTGTTTACTAGTACATCTATTCTACCGTATTTATCACCAATTTTTTTGATGTTAGATGTTACAGCTTCATCACTTGTTACATCAAAACCGTAATATTCAGCAGTAATACCTTCATCTGTAAGTTGCTTTAATTTTTCAGCTCCTGCTTTATCATCTATACCGTTTAAAATAACAGTATACCCATCTTTACCTAATCGTTCTGCTACTGCAAAGCCGATTCCTCCTGTTGCTCCTGTTACTACAGCTACTTTTCCTTTATTTTTACTCATAATATATTTTATTTTAATCTATTTTTATTTTTGTTTTTTAAATTTTTACGGTGTAGTAATTATAATTTAGGTTTTAGAGGTTCAATTTTAGGACATAAGACCCAAACCGCTAAAAGTGCTATTATTGCTAAAGCTCCACCTATTATAAAAGCAGGTGTATAATTCCCTCCTGTAGTTATGAATGTTACTAAAATGGTAAGTCCAGCTGCGCCAAGTTTAGCTGCCATACCTGCAAACCCTGAAAGTGTTCCAACGATTTTTCCGCTAAAAAGATCACTTGGCATTGTCTGTATATTTCCGATAGCTACTTGAAATCCGAAAAGCAATACTGCCATAATAATTACTGCATTGATAGCAGATCCAGGTGCTTTTAATAAGAAGAAACAAGGAATCATAATTAAACAGCCTAGAGTGATAGTCATCTTTCGTGTCTTATCTACAGACCAACCTGCATTAAGTCTATTTTTAGCAAGTAAACCACCAAATATAGCGCCAATCATAGCACCAACATAAGGTACCCATGCTGAGAATGCAATTTCTTTGACATCCATTCCAAAAACTTCTGATAAGTAAATTGGTATCCAAACAATGAAAAGCCACCAAATAGGATCAATAGCTGCAGAGGCAATTATGACTCCCCAACTCTCTTTATGTTTAAATAGCTGCCCAGTGGTAGGAGTGTACCCTTCATCATAATTCCCATCTTCATTAATATCTTGATTTCTTTGTCCTGAAAGAATATATTTTTTTTCATCATCAGTCAACCAAGGGTGTGTCTTTGGTGGTGCTTTTACTACGAATAACCAAGGTAGTAACCATAAAAACCCAAGTACAGCTACAACTATAAAAATTGCCTTCCAATCGAAATAAACTGATAACAATCCAATAATCGGATAAGCTACAATACCACCTATAGCTGCTCCTGAATTAAAGATTCCTTGAGCAAGCGCTCTCTCTTTAGTTGGAAACCATTCTGCATTGGCTTTAGCAGCACCAGGCCAGTTTCCAGCTTCAGCAATCCCTAATATAGACCTGAAAATTGAAAAACTCAACATTCCTTGAGCAAATGCATGCAACAAAGTAGCTAAAGACCATACACCAATTGAAAGTGCAAAACCAAGTCTGGTTCCTATCCAATCGAAAATTTTACCAAAAAGAGCTTGACCTCCAGCATATGAAAGTATAAATACTGTTGATATGGTACCATAGATGGCTTTGTGACCATCCTTATCCATTTCTGGGAATAAATCATTAGCGATGTCTGGCCACAGAGCTCCAAAAGCTTGTCTATCTATATAATTTATAACTGCAGCTAAAGCCACAAACCCTACTACCCACCAACGTAAACCTTTAACTTTCATACTCTTCTTTGTGTAAATTAAGATGACTTTTTAATATTATAACAATACTGATACAACACACTAAAGTGTTCTTTCATTTTTTGTTTTGCTAATTTGGGATCTTGTTTTTTAATGGCGTCAAATATATCATCATGTTCTTTGATTCCACTTTGAGCTAAACCTTTATCACAAACATGATATTTTTCGAAATTGGTAATAATTCCAGGTGTAATAACAAGCATAAATGTATTCATTGTACTATTTCCACTTGCCTTAGCTATCGCTAAATGAAAAAGTAAATCTTCTTGCACTGCATCTTCGCCTTTTAATACTTTTTTAGTATAAGCATCTAAAGCTTCTTTTATCTTTTTTAAATCTTCATCTGTTCGTCTAATCGCAGCCAAACGAACCGTCTTGAGTTCTAATAAGATTCTTGTTTCAACTAGAGATTTAAAATCTGGACTCTCAAGTCTTAAAATATCTTCTATCATTCCATTCATGGCAATGACTCCAATATTTGCAACAAAAGTTCCACTTTGTGGGATTGACTCTAGTAACCCGTAAAATTCTAATTTTTGAATCGCATCTCTAACGTTACTTCTAGTAACTTCAAACTTTTCTGACAACGTTCTTTCAGAAGGTAATTTATCACCTGGTTCAAGATTTTTATTGTTTATTAAGTCTCTAATTTTAGAAATGATAGCGTTCTGTAAATCCAAACTATCCATTTTTGCTAATATTTCTAATTTCATATTTTAAACTTTATAAAATGGTTATCAAGATTTAACGTGTTAAATTTATATAATAAATCCAAAATCAACGATTTTAATCTTACAAAAACTTTAAAAGTACTTAAAGAATTCTACTCATCATTATATAGATCAGTAGAACTCAATAAGTGACCAACTCTCAAATAATCAATTTTAATGTTTTACTTCTAAACTATAATATTTTACACGAGCAAACGAACCTTCATCTCGCGATTGAAAATAATTACCAGCTTTAAAATAGTTTTCAAATATTCCCCATTTTTTAATGTTGATATCTTCGTACACTTTGAATTCGTTATTATTTAAAATAATAACCATTTTTCCATCGGAAACTTGTACTTCTAAAGTAAATTTCCTAAAGCCTACTTCTTGTTCAAAATTAAATCCTTCATCATTTCCCCAAGACTCTTCATAAAGCAATTCGTTACCAGTAGCACTTAAGTTTTTTAAGACTTTTGTTTTTACTCTTATTTTACCTTTATCCCAGTAAATTTTCAACATAGGTGGTGCATTGTTATCATCTTCACCAATTGCATCTCTTTGCTCATTTGTTAAACGACCATGGATTTGCATGATAATAACACGATGATATTTCCCATCAGAATCCCTAGAGACCTCTTCCATTGCGAGTTTACCTTTCATGGTTCCTCCTTGTTCAAAAGTCCAATTAGTGTTATTATCTCCAGGCACCATTTGTTCTCTAAGTTCTGACCTTGAAAATTTTGTATTCTTGGTCGTTGAACTAGTTGGGTGAGCGTAAAAAACTAATGCACCTTTAGTTGAATCGTTATACATATAAGTCTTCAACTTTTCATTATTAGCATAATCTAATATCTCTGGAGGCTCTACTTCATAAGGCTTTCCTTCTTCATTTGAAACTGGAATAGTAACTTTCCAATGACTCAAATCTATCTTAGGAAGTTTTACTTTTTTGTTTTTCTTCTTCTTTTTATCTTTTTTAGATTTTGAATTTAATTCCTTAACATTATTATCATTATTTTGAGAATAAGAGTTAAGTATTACGAAAGACAAAAACACAAAACTTAGTACCTTAATTTTAGATTTGATTAACAACATCATAGTATTAAAAACTTAATATTAATCTGCTGGATAAACCTTTACATTATCAACATATGCATCAACATCTGTTACTCCATATATTAATATTGCAATTTCACCAGAAGCATTTGAAGTAAATGTAAGTTCTACTGTTGTAAATACAGTTTTACCTAGAACTTCTGTTCCAACATGGTTTAATAATGGTCCTGCATCATAACTAGCAATACCATCTGCACCATCATCAAAATGTCCATCTATAATTCCACCAATGATTCTATTTCCTCCATCAGCTACACCAGATTGCTCATCTGGAGTTTTAATAGCATATAAATATTCTAATACATACTCTGTATTAGGAGACACTATTAATTCTTGATATGCATATCTAGTATTAGAACTTAAATACACTCCTGCTGAAGTACTCATCGTCCATTTAGCTCCTGGAGTTTTTGAACCATTATCTGATCCATCATAATTAATCCAAGATCCATCACTACTAGAGTTAAAAGGACTTGTTGTTCCTCCAGAAAAACTAGAAAATTTCCAATCATTTTGACCATTTGAGAAATCACCATTTAAAATTTCAGGTGAAATAGGTACAAATACATCTACAACTTCTACATCAATAGTTATCATATCTGAAGCTCCATTTGCATCACTAGCTGTTAGTGTTACAGGGTAAGTTCCTTCTCCAGCAAACGTATAGATAGGATCTTGTAATTCAGATGTTGCACCTCCTCCAAAATCCCATAGGTATGTTGTGGATTGAAATGAAAGATCTGTAAACTGAATTGTTTTAAAATTATCTGGATCTGGAACGTATGAAAAGTCTGCTGTTGGTAAAACAGTATCGATTTGAGAGTTAGACTCTGGCAAATCAAATTCAAAAGCACTTTCACAGCTATTGAATACTATACCTGAAATTAGGCATAGACTCAAAACTGATACTCTACGGAAAATATTTATTTTATTTTTCATGTTTTATTTTTTTAATATTTTAATTGTATCCAGGGTTTTGACCTAAAAGTCCACCACTTAAATTAATTTCTCTTGAAGGAATAGGCAATAATAATTGTCTAACATTGTAGTCAATATACCCTTGAGAATTTGCATAAGGACTTAATACTGCATCTGCAACTCCAAATCTAACTAAGTCAAAGAAACGTTGATTTTCAAAAGCTAATTCAACACGTCTTTCTACTAATAATGCCTCTTTAGTTAGAACTGAAGGACGATCAGCTATAGGATCAAAACCAGCTCTCTCTCTTACTTCCATATAAGAATCAATTGCAGCACTATTTGTAGTTTCACTACCACCTGCTAAAATTGCTTCTGCATGCATTAACAATACATCTGCATAACGTAATATTATCCAATCATTTCCAGCTTGTTGTGGAGATGACCCATATGTTGGAGGAGTAGCATTAATATCTGATCCATCTGGTAAAAACTTTGTTACTTCTGTTGCACCATCACTGTATGTTTTATAAGATACCGCTGTTCTATTTCCACCGTAAGTAACAAAATCTGCAATTAGATTATCTTCAACCATGTTAAGACCATCTTCTCTACCTTGACGACGTGTTCCTGAAGTAAATTCCGCAGAAAAACCTTGACTCTCTAAAGAATTAGCTGTAGCATATTGAATAGCAAAAATAATTTCACTGTTCAATTCATTATAAAACACATCACTAAAGTTATTTTGTAATGAAAAACTACCATTTATAATATCTGCACACAACTGTTGAGCAGCACCATAATTAGTACCTTGAGTCATATAAACTTTAGCTAAAAGCCCTTGTGCAGCAGCTTTTGATGCTCTAGATTTAAATGAATTATCTAAAGTCTCAACCGCTTCTAGTAGATCTAGTTCAATTTGCTCATAAATTTGAGCTTCAGCTACTCTAGTAAACAATGCTGCGTCATCTTCTGGACCTACTACAGATGTTACTAATGGAACATCACTAAATAATCTAACTAAATTGAAATATGCATAAGCTCTTAAAAATTTAGCCTCAGCTGCATACTTAGCTCTATTACTTTCGTCTGCAACACCAACATAATTTAATATATTGTTTGCTCTAAAAATAATTTGATACATAGATTGGTAATAATCTTCTGATTGAACATTAGTTGCATCAATCAAATATCTATGGAAATCTGCTTTAGAACCTTCAAAAGTTTGCCCTCTTGTATTGTCTGTACGGTGTTCTGTTAAAAGATATTCAACTTGAATTCCTCTATTAGATCTCTCGTAACTTGTGTCTGTATTTTCATTAACGCCTTGTATAGCATCATAAATTCCAATAATACCTGCCAATACATCTTCATCAGATTGATAAAAACCTTCTACAACAATAGCAGAATCTGGTAATGGGTTTAAAAATTCTTCAGTGTCACAGGAAAAGAAAACTAGTCCTGTTACTGCAAAAATTAAATATTTTATATGTTTCATAATTTGGTGTATTTTTTAAATTAAAAATTAACGTTCAAACCAATTGACATGGTTCTAAATATAGGACTACCAGCTCTTTGAGCACCATATGACGTAGGAGTATTACTACTATCAATATACTCAGGGTTAAAACCATGGTAATCATCAGATGTTATGTAAAGTAAATTCTGACCTGTAGCGTAAACTCTTAAACTTTCTAATCCTAATTTAGAAGTTACTTCATCTGGCAGATTGTACCCTAGGTTTACATTTCTTAATGAGAAATAACCTGCACTTTGTACAACATCATTTGTATGAATTCTTTGTTGTAAGAAAGAAGCATGAGGAATTACACCAGCGTCAACAACTGCTTGAGGGCTAGAAGTAGCTCCTTGCCATTGTGTAAAGAAATATTGATCACCAATATTTTTCACTTCAGCACCTTGACTTCCTTGTACCATAAAAGAAAAATCAAAATCACCTAATTTAAATTCGTTACTAAGACTCCAAACAATTTCAGGATAAGGATCTCCAAGGATAGTCTTATCTTCATCTGTTATTAATCCATCACCATTTAAATCTTTAACGATAACATCTTGTGATTGACCATTAATTGGAATCCAAGGAGAGTCATAATATTCAGTAGCTAATTCTTGATCCACTACATAACCATAGAAAGATGATATAGGGTTACCAACAGAATTAATCCATTGTGAATTTCTACCAAAACCATCCTCTGATAGAGCTCCGTCAGAGTCTCCAAAACTAAGTAATTCGTTTTTATTAGTAGATGCTATAAGTGTTGTACTCCAAGAGAAATTTTCTTTAACAATATTTTTAGTTCTTAATTCAAACTCCCAACCTCTATTTTCGACTTTACCTAAATTCACAATTCCAGTATTAAATCCTGTAACATATGAAACCGGGTTATCTAATAGTAACTTATCACTAGTTCTTCTATAATAATCTACAGATCCTGAAATTCTATTGTTTAAAAACCCAAAATCTACTCCAGGATTAAATTCTTCAGAAGCTTCCCATTGTAATAATGTATTTGCTATATTACGAGCAGCAACACCAGTAGATATACCTCCTTCTGTAATGGCATTTGTATTATCTAACAATGCCAAATAAGGCCATGCATTAAGCAAGTCATCACCTAAATTAAAATTCTCATTACCAGTAAGACCGTAACTAACTCTAAACTTTAAATTATTTAAAACCTCACTATCTCTCAAGAAATCTTCTTTAGAAGCATTCCAACCTAATGATATTGCAGGGAAATTACCCCATTTTGAGTTTACACCAAAAACAGAACTACCATCTCGTCTATAAGAAGCTGATAATAAATACTTATTATCATAAGCGTAATTTATTCTAGCAAAATAACCGATTTTATTTTGCACTACATTAGTTTCTTCATATTCTGAAATTGAAGTCGCTCCAGCTAAGTTTTTAAGTAAATCGTTAGAGTACCCAGTACCTTCAACAGAACTAATTTCAGATTTTCTAGTTTGAATAGTTACACCAGCTAAAACATCAAACTCATGATTACCAAAAGATTTACTGTAGTTTAATGTATTATCTGAAATCACCCTAGTTCTAAACCTATTCTGTAAATAGTAAGCAGCTCTACTAGCTCCTGCTGAGTGATGTTTTGTACCATCCCATCTTGTTCTCTTACGTTGTTCTAATGTAACACCAAGAGATGTTTTTGCAGTAAGACCATCTAAAATATTGTATTTCAAATAAGTAGAACCTAGTAAATTAGTTTTAAACTCATAATGCTCTCTTTCAACATATTGTGCATAAGGATTCGCATCACCAGAAGTACGTGGTCTACTTGAACCAAAATTATCATTAGGATCAATATCTAAACTAATTAAATGATTCTCTAAAAAATAATCTCCTACACCAACATCTGGATAAGCACCAGTATCAATAAATTGTAGTGTTTCCGCAGTATGATAAATAGGCAACCAAGGTGATTGTCTAATAGGATTATGAATAGAAGTAGGCAACGCTCTTTGTTTTGAATACGAAGGTGTAGCACTCATACCAAATGTTAGCTTATCAGTTAATTTGGTATCCATTTTTAATCTTCCAGTCATTAATTTGTAGTCATCTGTTATAACAACACCTTCATCTCTAAGGTAACTAAGTGAAGCACTGAATTTCGTATCTTTAGTACCTCCTCTTGCAGAAAAAGAATGACTTGTAATAGTTCCACCGTCAAAAAATACTTCTTGCCAGTCTCTATCAACACCTGTTGTAGCAACTAATAATTGTGCATACTGTGTGTTATTAGTAAGTTCTCCAGTTGCAGCCAATTCTTTTGCTGCCCATTCAGAAACACTCTTTTTATAATCTTCACTTTCAAAAGCTTGTTTATACCCAGTATAAGTATCATAACTAAATTTAGTTTTTCCTTCTTTACCACTTTTAGTTGTAATCATGATAACACCATTAGAACCTTCACTACCATAAATAGCTGCAGATGCTGCATCTTTTAATACCTCAAAAGACTCTACATCATTCATGTTCAAGGTTCCAAGAAAATCAGAATTTACAACGATCCCATCTACTATAACAGCAGGACCTGAATCTGCAGTTACAGATCCAAAACCTCTAATAGTAATTGTTGGAGCAGCACCAGCTTCAGCTGAAGTTGCTTGGATATTTACACCAGACACCTGACCTACTAAAGCATCATCAACCCTTGCAACAGCAATTTGATCTAGATTTTCGTTCTTAACTTTAGATATTGCACCAGTTAAATGGCTTTTCTTTTGTGTACCATAACCAATTACAACAACTTCATCAAGTTTAGCAGAATCTTCCACTAATGAAACACTTAATGTTGTTTGATTATTAATAATTACTGTTTTGGTGACAAATCCCAAATAAGAGAATTGAAGTACTTCTCCTGGTGTCACTTGGATTTGAAAATTTCCATCAAAATCTGTTGAAGCACCTCTAGTTGTATTTAAAACTAGGACATTAACACCTGGAATAGGCTGTTTGTCTACTTCAGAAACAACGGTACCTTTGAGCAATAAGCTCTCTTGAGCAAACATTGTTACGCTAATTAGCAATGCAACTAATAGCGGTAGTTTGTTTTTTAAATTCATAGTTAACTGTTTTGAATTGAATTAGTTAATAAAAACAATTACTTAAAAAACAAAACAACGCAAAATGATATGTTTTTGTATCTTTGCTATTGTATTTACTTTTTAAAGTAATTATTAATTTTTACTTCCATCTATAGAAGTATTTTTTAAAAAGGATAGGCCCACCCTGTCCTTTTTTTTTGTTATAAATTAATTGGTTTACCAGATTGGTTTACCAAATATATATAAAATTTTGTTAAATACAACGTTTTCGGAAATTTTATATGATAAAATAGCAAATGTTTGAGTTAAAATAGCAAACATCTACTTTGTTGCAGGAATTATATTACAAATTCATAAAGACCTCACTTACAAGACTAATACCTGCAAATCTTTTACTTATGACTTATCACCAAAATAAGATACCTCAGCTCCACTTAAGAAATCTTCTCTTACAGGACTAAATGTGTCAATAAGCTCTCCTTCTTCCAAGCAAACTGCACTATGTAATAAATTAGGTTCAATATAAACGCCATCTCCTGCCTCAACAATTTGCTTTTCTCCATCAATTTCAAATTCAAATTTACCAGACACACAATAGGTAGCTTGTGTGTGAAAATGTTGATGTGGTGCACCTAAAGCTCCTTTATCAAATTTAACTCTCACCATCATGATTTGGTTATCGTAACCTAAAAATTTTCTTGATACTCCTCCTCCAAGGACTTCCCATTCCATATCTTTTGTGATGACATACTTTTCACTAAATCGTTTCATAATCTGTAATTTATTTGTTTGTATTTATTTGAAATAATAAGAACCTGACCACTCATAGTTCTTATCGTTAATTTTTAATGTGTGATTTGCTTCTTTTGAAGCGTTTGAATTTGCTGTTATAATTAGCTTTACAGTATCGTTTACATTTGTTATTGTAATTGCAGTATATGCTTCTGTATCTAAAACAACTTGTATTTCTTTTATACTACTGTTAGAGTTTTTTGCAGATTCTGACACTGGACTATAACTACCATGTGGTTCTAATACAGAAACAAATGTTCGGTTTTTAACACCATTTGTTCTTAAAATTAAAGCTGGATCTCGACGCAAATTGAAATCGGGATCGTTTGCTCCTAATCTAGTAAATAACAAATCATCATTAGTATTAGTAACAGTAGTTAACGTGTAAAATTTATTTTTGTTGAACCATGAAAATTTAGAATTTTCATTTGAAGCCTTTCCAGAACCTTCAAGATACAAATGTTGGTAACCATTTTTATTCCCTAATGGTTTTAAGGTTTGTGGTGTAGTATATTCAAAATTTGTTTGTAATACTTGTCCGAAATAGTAAAACGGAAAATCATAAGTATTCGTATTAGCTGAAGTCACCTTCATAATATCTAACATATAAGGTTTTTCAAAATCTTCATCTTTAATGATAGCCATTGTTCGAAGCATTTGGGTTTCAGGATATGCGTTTGTTTCTTTTGCGCTTACGACTTGAATGTTTTCATTTTCCGAAGAAAAATAATTAAGAACTGAGTGATGTTGGCTTCCTATGTCATACTTACCATTAAAATGAGAGGTTTCATTTTGAGTTACCGTATTATGAGCAATGGTTTGTTTTGCCCAAGTTTTATTTTCCTTAAGATAATTACCACCACCTTTTTGTTCAATATTTACAAAACGTGCTAATCCGTAATCCTGAATTACTTCTTCTCCATTTTCGTAAAGTGAATACGATAACTTATCATAATGTCCATGGCTAGATCCTTGTGCTGCATATTTAAAAACAAGCTCAATATCTTCATGTCGCAAAATACCAACACCTCCTTGTGTTCCTTTTGGCCCATCAGACAAGTTTATTGACTTTTTATCAAATGGTTTTGCTTTTCCATTTTTTATACCAAGTGCAACTGCTAAACCAGAATCATCTAATAAAACTTTATTCTGTTTTGTTGCAATACTTAACAATCCTGGTTCTTGCGTTCCAAAATGATAAGAAACATCTACTGCAGTCACTAAAGCATCATTATAATAGGACATTCCCTTTTGACCATCGTTAAGTGGAAAAAAATCGCCATCAGCATCCGATAAATTTAATAACGCATTAATAGATTTTAATAGGACACCTTCTTTATATTCAAAAATCTTTAATTCTGGTTTGACGTTGTGTAAGCCTTCAGCAAAAACTAAAAAAGGATACATTGCGTAACGTTGATAATATGGTCCTTCATTATAATAACCATCTGGAGAAAAAGGCTCTTCTATATTGGCTAAAAAACCAGCTTTACCGTCTTTATTTAAAAATCCACCATCATCATCTTTTTCTTTTGTATCTAATTTTAAATCTTTAATACCGTATAAAGCACGATCAATTAATTCTTGATCATCCATTACTAAGCCAATCATACCAACAGCTGCATTTCCCCAAGTACTATGATTATGTACTCTTTGATAAAACTGCGGACTATCTACAGAGATGTGATCTGCAAATGGTCTAAATAAATTTGTTTCTAATTTGTTGCGTTCTTCTTCAGATAAATAATCATAGATACAATCATAGGCTTGACTTACATATACTAACCAATTAGAATCGTTTAAACATTGCCAAAACAATTTACCTCTAGCATATGATCTTGTTTTTGGGTGCAATGGTAGTGTTTTGTATAGTTCCTCATATTGCATCAACATATCTTTTACATATTTTGCATATTTTTCATCATCAAGAATTTGGTATAACACACCAGCTTTTTGAAGTACTACCCAATTACGTTTGTGTCTAACATGTGTATAACCTCCAGAATAATCTTCAGGAATTGGCACTTCTATTCCTGATGCAATTTCAGCATCAATTTCTTCTTTAACTGCTTGTAAAGTATTGTCAAAAATTGGAATGCTTCCTAATTGTGCTCTAATATCTTTTACACCTTGAGCCGTAAGAATTAATTTAGGATGTTCTTGATTTGTAGTGGTTGTTTCATTTTTATTATTTGTATCATCTGTGTTTTCTTTTTTACAAGAAAACACAGTGAGTACAATTGCGACTAAAGCAAATAATAATATTATGTTTTGTTTTGTTTTCATAGTTAGAATTTGACACCTACACGTTTGGTACATGAATTTCCGGATAAATAACTAGTTTTTAGAAATTATTCCTATGTTTTTGTTATCTGTTCCTTTTCCTCTTAATGAAGAATCATCTGATAATTCAAATGTCCCTTCTTTAAATGTTGGTTCTACATTATAAAGGTTTTTAACGTTGTATTTTTCATCTCCAGTAACCTCAATTTCACCAGATTTGTAATAGTTATTATTTACAACATTTACTATTGGTTCTCCAACTACCAAATGCATATTTAAACCTTTTGTATTATTGAAATTATTGTTTTGAATATCATTTACCTGAACACCATATAAAGAGATTGCAACTCCATATTTATTCTTTTTTCCAAAACCTACGTTATTAAACACATTATGATCGACTTCTAAAAATGGACCAAATGTACTTTCATCCTTTCCTCCTCTATATAAACGCAATGCAGCACCTTGTAAATCGGTAACCGTATTGTTTTTCATTAACAAGTATTCTACATTATAAGCTCCAATATCATCGGTTTCTTTGTCTAAAGCAGCAATATGTCCTGAGATGTTTTTGAATGATGAATTTTGAATACTAATTGTATCTGCAAATGTTCCTTTTGAAACTCTAAGCACATCAAATGAATGATTGACAACCATATCCTTAAACTCACAATTATCAATGAAGAGTTTGTAGTTATCTAACATGGAATTTTTACTTGTACTAATAACAGAATTACCAGCATAATCTGGAGATTTTGTACCATCAAAAGTGATGTTTTCTAAAGATAAGCTTCCACCATTTTGAATTTCGAAAGCCATCATACGTTCAAATAATATGGTCGCTTTTTTAGCTCCTGAAGTTTTAAAAGTTAGCGGATGATTAATTTGAACCGCTTTGGTTAACAAGTATGTTCCATTAGCTTCTAATTCTATAATATCTCCAGCTTTAGATTCTTTTACAATGTCATACAATGTATTAATTCCGGCTTTTACTTGAATTGTCTTACCAGAATTTAATGCAACATTAGTGTCCTTTTTAGAATACCATGTTGTTCCAGTATTTTCTTTAGTTGCAACTTTTGGACTAATGCTGATGTCGTGTTTTATCTTTTTTGACTTCGGAATTAAAAAACCTTGTTCATTTTTAACTAAAGTAATATCTGCAGTTTCAAAGCCTTCTTTTATTGAAGTTTCTCCGTTTTTACCTAGAAGGTTGTCCTTAAATGTAATTCCGCTGATATCATCATAAACAGTGAAAGTATCTTTCTTGTTTTCGTTATAAAAAATATTTCCAGAAATTTCTGAAGTACTAGGCGCTTGACTTCTTTCAGAATCACTACCAGCACATAATTGAATGTGATCACAATTAATAAATGTATTGTTGCTTAATTTAGAATCAATTACAGGAACGTAACGATTTGGTGGCGAATTTGGCACACCATTCATCATAACAAATGCACCTCTAAAACGATAACCTGTTAAACCAATATGGTAATTATTTATAACGGTTTGTGTTTCATTAATAATACGAACACCTCCTGTACTAGGTTTACCGTTTCCAATAAATACATTCCCATCAACCAATGTTTCATTTCCATGTCGCATAGTTAACGTTCCTGTACATTCAAAAAACGTGTTATATTTAAAAGTGTTTTGACAAGATTTGTTTGAAATGATTTCGTGCTCACCATTGGTTCTATCAAAATAATTAGACTCTACCAAAGTGTTAGAATTTTCTAAAGCATGATGACTTGTTCCAATTCTTAAAGTTTCGCCTCCATTGTTTCCAAAAGTTGGACGAGGTCCAAAATAGTTATGATCTATTTTATGATTGTTAGCCAAACTTTCTTTTGTATCTAAACCAACAATCATGGTCACTCCTAAATTCTTTTTACCAACAATATGATTATGATCAATACGATTATTTTTTCCGAAGATAGTAATCCAATAATCCTGCACTTGACGTTCTGGATTGTTATAATTATCGATAACACATTCTGTTAATCTTGTATTATTTGCCATTTCCTCTCTATTTTTTCTGAAAGAAATCACAGCATTTGTTGGTGTGTAACCGTTTTTAAAAACTAGACCCTCTACAATTAAGTGTTCTCCAGCTAGTTGCAAGTTTGAAGCACCTTCTAAAGTTACTTTTCCTTTGTCTTCAACGGATAATTTTATTGGGTTATCAGCTGTACCTTTGCCCTCGAAAACCAATTCTACATTTTGCCAAACACCATTTGCTAATGTAATAACATCACCTGGTTTTGCATTTTTTACTGCCTTGTTAAATTCGGTTACATCTTTAACTAATAAGACATTAGATCTAACATTCTTAAAAGAGAACGTTATTAATACAATAATAATGAATGGTACAAAACTGAGGGAATGTTTGATTTTCATAAAAATAAAATTGGTTTACCAGATTGGTTTACCAATATACATGATTTTTAGTATTAACCAAAAAATATATAGACATTTAACTCATATCTGTTCTATTTTGACCAAAAACCGTAGACTTAATTAAAAATATTCCATTAATGCTAGAATACCATTGTAAGAAATAATACAGGCAAAAAGAAGCGATGCGTACAATCCGATGTTGACAAATAAACTTGTTTTATAGCCTTTCATGATCTTCTTATTATTCACAATTAATATGATACCTAATATTACTAATGGTAAAACAAACACATTAAATACTTGAGAAAGAATTTGAATTTCGATAGGATTTGCTCCAAAAGCAGGACCAATTAAAGCGACTAAACAAGCAACAGCTGTAATTATTCTAAACTGTTTAGAATTAGTATCTAACTCTCCAGATTGGTAATCTGCTATTAATAAAGGTGCTATTAATAAACAAGGGAAAATAGATGACAAACCTGCACTTAGTGCGCCAAAAAAGAAAATTGAAACTGCCCATTGACCAGCTACTGGTTCTAAAGTGTTCGCCATATCTAATACTTGTGCAACCTCTTTACCTTGATAAAACAAAGCACCTGCAGCTACTGCCATTATAACTCCACTAATAACAAATATTAATATAGCTGCTGTAATGGCATCTCTTTTTTGTTGACTTAAATTTTTAATCGTCCAACCTTTACCTTTTACAAATAATGGTCTTGATAAAAATGTCGCAGAAGCCATAGTGGTTCCTACAAAGGCAGCAACCAACATTTTACCACCTGGAACATCTGGAATAGTTGGGATTAATCCTTTAACGACATCTATAGAAAGTGGTTGCACAAAACATAATGACAATACAAATGACAAACCCATTAAGGTTACAAATACAACCAATATTTTTTCAAAAAACGTGTACTTACCAACCAACATTAATAAGTAAAAAATAACAATGATTACAATGGCTATAGTTAAGACGGTTTCATATTTATAAGCACTCAAATCTTCAAAATTCATTGCTAAAATTTCAAAAATAATATTGGATGAAATTCCTAAGATTCCCATTAGTGAATTCCATTGACCAAACGTAATACCTACAATAATTGCTATGGCTAATATCTTACCTAGTTTAAAATGTTTTTTAAATCCGAAAAGTGCTGTTTCACCAGTTATTAACGCGTAATTTCCATAAGCAAACATTAAAACGCCTGAGAAAATGCAACTTATTAAAAGCACCCACAATAATTGCATATTGAATTTACTTCCTGCAACGATCATAGAAGTTACACTACCTGTACCAATAGTATACCCAATTGCAAAAATGCCTGGACCAAATCCTAATATGATAGCAATGATTTTTTTAAAAAATGATTTTTTTTGTGTCGATGCTTCCATAATATTGGTTGTTAGTTATTGGTTTTTTGATTGTTAGTTTCTAATTCCAGTTGGTATGATAACTTTTTCCAGAATCATCATCTAATCTTTGATAAGTATGCGCTCCAAAATAATCACGTTGCGCTTGAATGATATTTGCTGAAGCGTATGTTGTTGTAATTCCGTTTAAAAACTGAATAGCCTCTCCCAAAGCAGGTGTTGTGATATCATTAAGTACACATTGAGACACCACTTTTTTGGCTGAAGGCTTATATTGATTAATGTGTTCTATTAATTCCGAATTGGTTAAAATGTTTGTTGTCTCTTTAAATATTTCGACTAAATCTTCCATTAAAGTAGATCTAATAATGCAGCCATTTGTCCAGATTCTTGCAATTTCACTTAGATTTAAATTCCATGAGAATTTATTTGATGCTTCTGCAATGAGTTTAAAACCTTGATAATGATTTATAATTCTAGCAAATTGATATGCTTCTAACACATCATTTGTAGTTATGTTCATTTCCGAAGAAACAATCGTTCTAAAATTTTGATGTAGTTGAAGACGCTCCTCCTTATAAAAAGAAATATAACGCGAAAATAAAGCCGAAGCAATTAACGTACTAGGCACTCCAAGCTCTGCAGACGCAATGGTAGTCCAATTACCTGTGCCTTTGTTTCCTGCTTTGTCTAAAATTTTATTGACCAACCAATCATCACCTTCTTTTTTTCTAAAGATAGCAGTTGTTATTTCTAATAAGTAACTACTAGCTGTAGTTCTCCAACCCTCTAAAGTATTGGCAATATCGTCTGGATTTTGACCTAAAGCTTCTAGAATTGTTGAGACTTCGGCCAATAATTGCATTTCAACATACTCAACACCATTATGAACCATTTTAATAAAATGACCACTTCCTTCTGGACCAACATAGGTACAACATGGTAAACCATTTTTATCTTTAGCCGAAATTTTCTCCAAAAACACCTTGACATTATCGTAAGCGTCACGATCTCCACTTGGCATAATTGAAGGTCCTTTTAATGCACCTTCTTCTCCTCCTGAAACGCCTGTGCCTATAAAATGAATGTTTTTCGTTTTTAAATACTCATAGCGTTCTTTTGTTTTTACATAATTAGAGTTTCCGCCATCAATTACAATATCATTTTCAGATAAATGTGGTAATAAATCTTCAATGACATAATCTATTGTTTTCCCTGCGTTAACCATTAACATAATTCGTCTTGGTTGCTGTAAAGAGTTTACAAATGCTGAAATATCATCGAAAGCCTCAGCTTGTGATAACTCTGAATATTGAGCTTTAAAATTTTTAGCTATATCTTCTTCAATGCCATCAACATGCCTATTAAACATGGAAATTTTGAAACCGTTATTAGCCAAATTTCTACATAGACTTTTACCCATAACGCCTAAGCCAAATAATCCAAATTCTGAAGTCGCCATTAATTCTTTATTTATCGTTTTAATAATTTGTTCTGGTGATAAGCTAATATCTATTTGTAATGCATTTTTAGGGTGTTCTAAAATATCGAATTGAGATGTCAATAATTCCGCAGGCATAAAATGATCAGGCCTGCTATTTATTCTTTTAAAAATTTGCTCAAAAGAACCTGACAAATGCACCCATTTTGTTTCGCTTTGAATATCTCTACTTAAAATATCGCGATACTTTTGCTTTAATGCAGAACAGACAATGACGCAACTGTTTTTAGCTAGTTGGTCTTTTGCTAAATTATTTAAAGTCTCTAACCAACCTTGTCTATCATCATCATTTAAGGCTTGACCACTTGACATTTTTAAAACGTTATGCTCTGGATGAAAATCGTCTCCATCAAAAAAAGGAATTTTTAAATCTTCTGATAGTAATTTTCCAATTGTGCTTTTTCCACAACCCGAAACACCCATTACGAATATTACTTTTTTCAATGTTCTTGTCTTATTCGTTAGGCTTTGTTGACGCTCCTACAGTTGCATTTTTAAACCATACTTCAGTATAACTTCCGTTAGCGTATTGTTTTTTTATATCTCCATCGTAGATTTCAGATCCTGTTTTAATGTTAGCCTGATTATAAGCACCTTGTTTAAAGTAATTCACTTCTCCAGCATATGCAATTTCACGTTCTACACCTACTGTTCGTCTTGATGCATATCCGTCAATAATCTGTTGTGGAATAGCTTCTGTTGTTGCAAAATCTGATTTCAGTAAGTTTTTTGCGAATGTAATAGTGTCGTGTCCTTCACTAGTAAAGGTTAAATACATCATACCTTTATAAACATTTACTTCATAAGTAAATTCTTCACCTAAAGCAATCCCATTTTCAGGTTCTTCTGGATATGAAGTTGGACTTTTACCAACAACAGAAAAATTATGTCCCCAAACTACTGTAGAATAATCCCATCGTCCAGAATTATCTCCTTTTGTATTGATTTCATAGTTCCAAAACACAGACCCTTTTGTGTGACCTGGGAATTTTTTATAATAGATTTTTAAAGGTTCATTCTCATGACCTTCATCACTATGAATTTGTCCGATTACGACTGAAAAGGCAGACGCTTTAGTAGCATCTCCTGTAGTTGACACATGCTGTACTTTAAGCGTACCTGTTAACTTGCCTCCAGTTTCAGGAATCCAATGCGCTTTTTCTCCTAATTCAGTTCTTGTATTACTTGATGTTCTAGAGGTAATACCAGAGTTTGGAGTTTTATACACTACCCAATCTGTAGTTCCATCATTTTCAACATAGAAGAAGTCTTCTTTTTGATAGTTCATCAAACTATCAACGTATGTACCATCTCCTAAAAGGATTTTCCATTTGTCCATAAACGGAATCACATCACTTGGATATTTTATTTGCGCTTCAGTTTCACTTTCAGAAGTTGCTACTGATTCTGCTTTTGGATTATTTTTACAACCAACTATTAGTAAAAGTGTAAAAACTGTAAATAGTATTTTTCTCATTGAATTTCTAATTTTCATTTCTGTAAAGACATTAATACATCAGTTTCATTACTAAATTTTCTTCTGTCTTAATTTGTCCTGAATTAATGATATTGTTTTCTGATTCTACATTATTTTTTGCTCCCCAAAGAATAGAAACAAATTGCACTGGATTATTTTTAAATGTATTTTTAGTAATATTTACATTCACAATTCCATTATGATTTAATAATCTTTTGTTTTTCTCTTTTGCACCACAATTTGTAAATGTGCTATTAGTTACCAAAAGATTTCCGCCAATGGTAGACTCATCATAACCACCTCTATAATAATCAATCACGCTTGCTTTTACGTTGTTGAAATTGCAGTTTTTTATGGTTAAATATTCGGTATTATAATCGCCTTTATCATTTATTTCTTCTGAAAGTTCTATGCCGTTTTCACAGTTTGATATTGATGTATTTTCAAAAGTAATACGTTCAGAAAATGATTCTTTATACACTTTCAACACATATCCAAATTCGCTGATTTCAGTATTTAAAACGGATAATCCAAAATGATTAGCCATGTTTTCCTTTAAACTAGCAAATGCATAGTTAGAAGCATTCCCTTTTAGGATTACATTATTTACATTTAATTTACCTTTAGATTCTAATGAGAATAATGGTGTGTTTTCTTCTCCAGAAAAAACAAGATGCGCTTTATCGGTTCCTTGCGATTGGATTGTAATTGTTTTATTAATCACTACAGATTTATTTAAACTATAAACACCTTTTGCTAATTCAATAATATCTCCATTAGTTGCTTCGTTTATTTTAGTTTGTAAATCTTCGGCTTTAGTGACCGTATGTATTACAGGATCTTTTGCTTCAACTTCATTAGAATACCAAGACGTACCATATTTAGATTTATCTAATATGTTTGGATTAGCAACGTCAACACCTAAAATTGCACCAATACTATTGTTTTCATTTCTAGAAGTACCTAATAAATCTTTTTCGATGGTATTAAAATCAAAACCGTTAAATGCTTTTACTTCTGAAGGAATTCCTATTGGAATTATGAAATTATCAGCTATTTTTTTAAGTTCTAAAGATGCTGTTGTAATTCCACCATCAAAGTCTTTAAATGTCACACCTTGATTATCTACAACATTATTTTTAAATAAAACACCATCTGCTTTATCGTTTTCAACTACTATAGATTCTAAACCTTTATCGTTATAGATTACATTATTAGCAACTGTTGTTCTAATTGCTCTTGCAGAACGGATTTCAGATTTTGGTAACACATCAGCTTGAGCAATATTTGTACCTACTCCAAATTGCCAAGGCGAACTACAGTTTACGTATGTGTTATATGCAACAACCACATCTGTGACTTGATTATAACGATTTAATGGCGATTTAGGAATGCCATTCATAACAGCTAATGGACTCCTAAAGCTTGTTCCTTTTAAATTAAAAAAGTAATTATTTGTAACCCAATGTCCTGTATTGATAATTCTAATTCCACCATAGTTTTCATTTTCACCATCACCTATAAAATAATTACCATCAATTGTACAATAATTACCATGACGCGTTACTAAAGAGCCTTCACTTTTATAGAATACATTATTTCTAAACTCATTAAAATTTGTTTTACTAGAAATGACTTCAACTTCACCATTACATTCTTCGAACAAATTATTAGCAACCATTGTATGACTTGGTGACATAGACGTATAACTATTTCCTAATTGAATAGTTTCTCCACTTGGACCACCTTTGACAGGTCTTGGGCCAAAATGATTATTTACAATTTGATGGTAATTATTAATACTTTCAATACCTTCTATACTTATTCTTACTGTTGGACCTCTGTTTGTTTTACCTGCAATATAACAGTTACTTAATTCGTTGTGTCTTCCCCAAAACTGAACCCATAAATCGCTATTATCTCGTTTTGGTTTATTAAAATCTTCGATAACACTATTGGTTAATTTACAATGATATGCTATCTCGTCTAGTGTATCTTTATTGCTTATTTTAAAGTCTACAACTGCGCTAGAAGGTGAGAATCCATTTTTAAAATGCAAACCATCTACTACTAAATATTCTCCTCCAAATTTTAAATAAGATTGCCCTTCTATACTAACTTTACCAGCAGTTTCTGCTTTAATAGTTATAGGGTTTTCTTTAGTTCCTTGTCCTCTAAACTTGATTTCAACATCTTTATAAACACCATTAGCTAATACAATATTATCACCAGGTTTAGCTTCATTGATAGCTGTATTAAGTTCATCGATGTTGGATACTTTTATTTCTGTAGAAATTTTAGTTTCACCACAAGCTACAAGTAGAATAGCTAAAACTAAAATGTATGCGATTTTTTTCATAGTTGATTATTATGTTGTTATTCTTAAAAATACAATTTTAAATCTCTTTTAGTTCTAATATATAATTGGTTAACCAGATTGGTTAACCAAAAATAGAATAATTTTTCTATTTAAAAGAACTATTTAGGATAATTATGAACACAATAAGGTTAATTGTACAAACAAATATGTTTACTCAAAGAGTAACCACTCTTTTTTTATCTCACTGATTATGAGTAACTTTAAACCATAACTCGCTAAACATCTTATAGACAAATTACCAATATTCAATAATAAATAAATACATATACTGAAAGTTGATAGGAAAGGTGATTCATTGGTATACTAGAAATAAAAGAACTTAAATCAAATATAAAATAAGAATGAAACAATTTTTTTCATTAGTAATCAATCACGAATATGACAGAATAGATGAAAATATTAGAGGCAATTCAAATGACCTTACTATTGTTCCAGCACGCATGAATGATTCATTTATAAATAAAAATCGCTTATGGTTTCGAAATCAATCTGATCGACTCAACTGCTACATTGAAGATGATGAATCCATAAAAAATGAGACTGATATTTTGTTTTTTTGGGTTGTCTGTACAAATGAAGTCTTTTATAACTACACAGATTATCCAAACAATATTAATTTTTATAATCCTTTCTATTCTTGGTCTAATTCCGAAGCACACAAAACATTACAAAAAGATGAACAATGCTTTTTACATCCAGGAAGACCACCAAAAAATGCTATAGGCTGTATTGCTATTTTAATACATAATATTGATACTTCCGAAAAAATAGAATTCACTGTCGATTTTAAAACACGAAAAACTTATTGGCAATACCATGTAATGACCAATGAAGATTCAAAAGATAAAAGATTCGCAATCATGGATTTAACATTCCAATCTATTAATAATCAAAATGACTTAGAAAACAAAGCTAATAATATTGAAGAATGGAAATTTGAAAAAATCCCTAATGAAAATACTACCGAAATAATCTTTCGATCTAATATACCTCTACCTTATTTTAAAAAAGCCCAAAAGCGCTTAGAATTAGAATGGGAATCTAAACAAATAAGCAACCAACAAGACAATCAAAAAATGATATTACCATATGCTAATTATTTATATAAGATGGTAGATAACGACAACAAAGAGCTAACACCAATCTATATATATATTTAGCTTATTAATTAAAAAACCAACAATAATGGCAGACGACGGTTCAAAACAAAGCGAAAAAATATGGCCAATTGCAAAATTTTACTTTTCAGTAGATTTAGGTGGAGGCATGAAAAACGCATCATTTCAAGAAGTTTCAGGATTAGATGTAGAAGCACAAGTTATAGAATATAGTCATGGTGATAGTCCTATTTTTTCTAATCAAAAAATGCCTGGATTGGTAAAATTTGGAAACATAACCCTTAAAAAAGGAGTCTTGGTAAAAGACAACCCATTTTTTGATTGGTATACCACTGTAAAAATGAATACTGTAAAACGTGTTACCGTAACTATAAAATTATTAGATGAAGGTGGTCATCCAACTATGACTTGGACTTTACAAAATGCGTGGCCAACAAAAATTACTGGAACTGATTTAAAATCAGATGGTAATGAAGTTGCTGTAGAAACTATTGAAATTGCTCATGAAGGCCTTGTAATTGCAAATAAATAATAGAACATGTGCGCATCAAAAACTGTTTACCCATCTGGAGGTTTCTATTTTCAAGTAAAAGTTGAAAATGAGACTTACAGTTTTAAAGAAGTTTCTGGGATCTCTTTGGAAATTACAACTGAAGAGATTGCTGAAAGTGGTGAAAATCGGTTTAAATACAAAGTGCCTACAAGTCAAAGATATAGTGATTTAGTATTAAAAAGAGGACTAGTACCTGAGAATTCGGAATTAGATCGATGGATATACAATACATTAAACTTAGGTTTTGACAAGCCAATAGAAACTAAAACATTAGAAGTTTCATTAATTAACATAAATGGAAATAAAATAATGACATGGAGTTTTGTTAATGCTTGGCCTTTAAGCTGGAATATTGCTTCTCTCAATGCTATGAACAATGAAGTTCTCATAGAATCAATAAACTTGTCCTATAATTATTTTACAACTAAAATAATCACTTGAAAACAAAAATCGAATAATTCATAAAACAAACCATATGAGCTCAGCACCATCCGAATTAATATCTGTACAATTGTCAATTAATGGTAAAGTGAATAATGCATTAATAATTAGAATTGACGTTGAAAAAAGCATTAATAAAATAGCAATGGCTACTATTAGAATTAAAGATGGTAGTATAGCCGAAGAAGGTTTCAAATTTAGTGACTCTTCAGAATTTAATCCAGGTAATAAAATTGAAATAAAAGCTGGTTATCACACAAATGAACAAACTATCTTTAAAGGTGTAATTTTAAGTCATTCCATTTCGATCGATGCAAATGATGGTCCTTCATTGCGTATCGAATGCAAAGATGAATCTTTTAAAACTACTCATGGTCTCAAAAACAATTATTTTGCTGACAGTTCTGATAGCGATATCATTAGTACAATATTGAATAATTATAGTGTTTCAAAAGATTTAGATAATACATCAATTAAATACAAGGAAGTCATTCAATATGGAGTTACAGATTGGGATTTTATTCTATCAAGAGCTGAAATTAATGGATTAGTTGTCGCCACAGATGATGGTAAGATGTGTATTAAAAAACCAGTTGTAAGTAGTAATCCAGTACACACTTTAACTTATGGTGATAATATCATTGAATTAGATCTTACAGTAGGAAGTGAAGAACAATTAATGTCTGTAGATGCCATTTCATGGGATGCATCAAACCAAAAAATTATTTTAGGTAAATCTCAAGAACCAATTGTTAACGAACAAGGTAACATTACTGGAAAAAAACTGGCTAATGTTTTAAACGTTAATGAGCTTTTACAAACACCAACACATATAGAACAAGATGCTCTGAATTCTTGGGCAAATTCACGATTGCTTAAATCTAGATTATCTCGTATTAAAGGGACTATTCTATTAGAGGGAAACGCAGCTATAAAACCAAATACTATTGTAGAAATAAAAGGTGTTGGTAGAAAAATGAATGGTAATGCCTATGTTTCATCAGTTTCGCATGATTTATATGAAGGACGCTGGTTAAGTAAAATTTCTATTGGTCTGAATCAAGAAGCGCCTGCAAATGTAATAAAACCTTCCAGCCATAATCCTGCAATAAATGGATTGCAAATAGGAATCGTAAAAAAAACTCACGATGATCCAGATGGAGAGTTTCGAGTATTAGTTACATTACCTCTTTTAAAAAATTCTGATGATGGTATCTGGGCACGTCTAAGTAATTTATATGCCTCAAACGGATTTGGAAATTTTTTCTACCCTGAAATTGGAGATGAAGTGATTCTTGGATTTTTAGATGATAATCCATCTGCTCCTATTATTCTTGGTAGTATGTACAGTAAAACAAATGCACCTTTTACTACACCAAATGAAAAGAATACACATAAATCCATAACTACTAATTCGCTCATGAGCATTGATTTTGATGAAGAAAATAAGGTGATAACCCTTAAAACTCCTGGAAACAACGTAATAACATTAAGTGATAAAAAGAAAGAGATAACTTTGACAGATCAAAATAATAACAGCGTAAAACTTAATGATGCTGGAATTACAATAGACAGTAAAAAAAATATTGATATTAAGGCAGCAAATAATATTATAGTATCAGCAGTTAATATTGATATTAAAGCAAATAGTAATCTCGATCTATCAGCAAATAATATAACTGAAAAGGCTAAAATATCCTATTCTGCTCAAGCTGGAGCAAGTGCAGAACTAGAGGCATCTGGCAATACCACAGTTAAAGGAGCAATGGTATCTATTAACTAACAAAAGTAATCTTGATAACAAATCAAGTCTTTTAAATCTATTAAATTTAAATATATGGGACAACAAGTATGTATGGGAGCACAAATGCAATGTTCATATGGTAACACACCTTGTAGTTTGGTCGTTTTACCAACCAATAGAGTAACTACAGGTTTTATGCCAGCTGCAAATATAATGGATCATATTCCTTTAGTAAACATCTTGCCATTTGGAATGTGCTCATCATTAGCAAATCCATCTGTAGCCGCTGCTACTACAGCTGCTTTTGGTGTTCTTACGCCAATGCCCTGTATTCCAGTTGTACCAGCACCTTGGACACCTGGAAATCCTACTGTGATGATTGGAAATTATCCTGTGATCAATAATACATCTCAATGTTTGTGTGCTTTTGGTGGTGCCATTTCTTTTACTAATGCAGGACAACAAACAGTTGAAAATTAGTTAAGATACATATAGATAAAGACATCATATATTACATAATATATCTAAATGAAACATGGAAAATACTGGATTAATAATAGCGCATCCCTTTTTGACTCAATTATTTAACTATTTAAATTATTTGGATGACAAAAATCAATTTAAAAATGAAGAGCTCCAATATAGAGCTGTATATCTACTACACTATATTGCTACAGAAGAAAATAGCGACATTGACGAAGCGGATTTATCTATGTCAAAAATACTTACGGGATTACTAATAGAAGATTCCATACCCTCAAATATAGTACTTACAGAAAATGAAAAAAACTATGCAAATGAAGTATTACAAGTTATAATATCAAAATGGGATAAATTAGGTAGCACCAGTAATGATGGTCTTCGAAATACGTTTATTAAACGAAATGGAATATTGAAAAAAAGAGATGAAGCTTACCAATTAACTATAGAAACTAGTGGCACAGATATATTATTAGATTATATACCTTGGAATATTAAATTGATAAAATGGCCTTGGTTTGAACAATTAATTTATATTTCGTGGAGATAGTTTGTGCTTGCTTTAGAGGAAAATTATATCGTACGATTTTATTTGATAAAAAAGAAAAGTTAATAATGCAGATTAAAAATAAAAAAAGTCACAACTTTAAAGTTGTGACTTTCGTCTTAGTAGCGGGAACTGGACTCGAACCAGTGACCTTCGGGTTATGAGCCCGACCTTGACCGCTTTTTCAACACAAACACTGGTTGTTTGAGCTGCTATTTATATGAAACCGTGTTCAAAACCATGTTCATGATTTTGTTTACTGGATTAAACAATATATTAGCCCAAAGGTAGATTTTTCAGCATATAATCCTGCCATTTTATGATAATATATTTAGAAATACCATGTTCATCCCTTTTCAAAAAACCATATTCATATATAAATAAATAAACATCACCTTGCTTATTCTTCCAATAGTGTGTGAAAAAATTAGGATTAAATCCCTTTTCAATTAAAATTCGAGCTCTTACTGTGACTTTCCCTCCTTTATTATATTCCTTAAAAATTTTACGATTAAGCTTCAATTGGTTATCGACTTTATTATAAAATCGTTCTGGTTGTTCTTTCGATTTCTGGTATTGATAACCACTTTTGCACTGTGGGTCACAAAATTTCTTATCAGTTCTGCCTATTAATACCTTATTACAATGCAGACATTCTTTTTGAAATCTCATAAGTTTTAAATTAAGTGTATTTTATACGTATCCTATTCGAATAATATATGATTAAATCCTTTATAATCTGTAATTTATCCTTAAAAAAAACCATGTATCCACAAAAAAGCATAACATTAAAGCATTTACTCATTAATCAAAATAAATGTATTGGACTTCAATTTAACACAAATAAAGTAATACAAGCACTTATAAACACACTACCGGACATATCTTGGAGTCAAGAATTTGGAATGTTTTATCTACAAAATAACAAAAGTAATTTGGACTTAATATTTAAAACTTTCTATGGAATAGCATGGGTAAACGGTAATTATTTCTTTTCAGATAAAATTATTAATATCGATAATCCTCAACTCAATTTAGAACGCTATAGAAATAGAAAACCGAAAGAAGGTTTTAAACCTTGCCCTGAGGAATACTTATTAAAACTTGAACTTAAAAGATATTCTGACAATACAGTTCGCAACTATGTCTCTTGTTTTGAAGCATTTATAAATTACTATTATGATTCTGATCCAATAACTCTAAATGAGGTAGATGTAAGACAATATTTACAAAAAATCATACAAGAGGGGAAATCTAATTCTTATGTGAATTTAGCTCTTAATAGTATAAAATTCTTTTATGAAATTGTTCATGATATGCCAAATAGATTTTACTCAATTGAAAGACCAAGGAAAGAAAAAAAACTACCCGAAGTTTTATCTAAAGAAGAAATTATAAAAATCATTAATAACACGAATAATATTAAACACAAGTGTATTGTAGGTCTACTTTATTCTTCTGGACTTAGAAGAGGAGAGTTATTGAACCTAAATATTACTGACATAGATAGTAAAAGAATGGTTGTCAAAATCAACAATGCAAAAGGAAATAAAGACCGAATATCTATATTAAGTCCTAGTATTCTAAAAGACCTTCAAACATACTATAAAGAATATAGACCTAACAAATATCTCTTTGAAGGACAAAAAGGCGCCAAATATAGTGTAACTAGTGTTTTAAACATTATTTCTAAGGCTGCAAAAGAAGCTGGGATTTTAAAAAAAGTCACACCTCATATGTTAAGACATAGTTTCGCAACCCATTTATTGGAAAATGGAACTGACATCAGACATATCCAACTTTTATTAGGGCATAGTTCTACTAAAACAACGGAAATTTATACTCATGTAGCTAATAGATCATTCATGGAAATTAAAGATTTACTATCTTAGCGTTATAATGTGGATATAGACAATTGTCTATACCCAATTGTTGGCAATAATTTAAGAAATGACGAAATACATTCAACTTTTTTTAATCCTTTTGACATTATCTGCTTGCGGACAAAAAGAAAATGAAAAGAAAAGTCCTGAAAATGTGAGTGAAAATTTTGCGGAATCGAAACAACCAACTGAATCACAAAATGAAAAAATTAGTGACGAAGAATTATATCTGAATATCGAGTTTCAAGATTTCTTTGAAAAAGATCAAATCTCGTTTTTAATTAATAATTGCCTAGTATTTGAAAATAAAATTTTAACAAGTGACAAATCGGTAGGTCTGACTGACATATTCCTGAAAATAAAAAAAGAAAATTCAGCTTTAGTTATTGCTTTAAACAATGACAAAAACATCACTTGTAAAACAAAAGATTCGACACTAATCTTTACGATACTTGTTAATCAGGTTGAAAATATTTTTACTTTAAATTTAAATGATGGCAAGTATGTCGGATTTGATAAATTAGATAATAACAAATTACTTTTTAATCAATCTCATATGCCATTTGAATATGACTAATCTAGTTTAGCGAATTGAATGAACTATTGCCAACAACGTGTATAATTAATTGCTGGTTCTGTGTGTACTCGGAAAATCCTACGGATTTTCCTCTGGTTCGTTTTCTTTTGCTAACTTAGTTCCAGCCAACGCAACTAATCATACACGAACACGTTGTACAACATTTACCAAAAAATGAAATTAGGAAGTTTAATCATATTATTTTTAGTTTGTTTGAGTTGTAAAAACGAGAATGAAAACAAATCAAATTCAACGAATTCTGAAAGGTTTGAATTAGTTCCAGAACCTGATAAAGATGAAAGAGAAAAATATGAGAAAAACCTGAATCTGACCTCTTTTCTTGAAAACCCGATTGACCTACAAGAATTTAAAAATAAAACGAAAAGAGATGTCACCACAACCGTGACAAATGGTTTGGAATATTATTTTCACCCAAAAATTAATGATTCTATTTTTTATAGTTACAACTTCATTTCTACAGTAAATAGACAATTAGAAATTAATGAAATAGTTGTCTTTAAATACGGAAAAAACCAACACAACTATGAAGACAAAACTGAAATACTGATTGAATTAAAGATTAAAAGTAATGATTCCGATTTGGGAAAAGCTAATTTTATCGGACTTTCAAAAACAGACTTGGAATCGGAATTTGGAAATGATTATCTGACTTTCGACAGTGGAATTGCTTACTCGAATAAAAATAAAGTTCTGATAATCGAACTTGAAGAATCAAAAGTAAAGTCTTTGAGATATATAAAATTAAACACCGAAAAAATCAACACAGAATTAATCGGACAAATAATGAAATAAAAAACGTTGTACAACACCGTATATAATTTATTGCTAGTTTTAGCTTACTTACGAAAGTCCTCACGGACTTTCTTTGTCCGTAATTATTTACTAAATTAGTTGCTTGAAACACGCAACAAACCATATACAAAACCGTTGTAAGTAATGCCGAAAAACCCAGAAACCGAGTGAATAAAACAATATTTGAAATCACCAAAATGGATTGTCCTTCAGAGGAAAATCTAATCCGAATGAAATTGGATGGAATTTCAAGCATTGCGAATTTGGACTTTGATATTCCGAATCGAAAATTGACCGTTTTTCACAGCGGAGAAATTGACCAAATCGAAAAGTCAGTTATCGAACTAAATTTAGGCGGAAAGAAAATCTCAACGGAACAAACCGACCAAACGGAATTTAAAGAAAATGAAAATCAGAAAAAACTACTTTGGTCTGTACTTGTAATAAATTTTGCTTTTTTCATTATCGAAATGACAACAGGAATTATCTCAAAATCTATGGGACTTGTTGCAGACAGCTTGGATATGCTTGCCGATAGTTTCGTTTATGGAATTAGTTTGTTTGCGGTTGGTGGAACAATAATAAAGAAAAAACGGATTGCCAAACTTGCTGGATATTTTCAAATAACACTTGCGATTATTGGATTTGTAGAAGTTTTAAGGAGATTTTTCGGAGACGAGAAACTTCCCGATTTTTCGACAATGATTATCGTTTCGATTTTTGCACTAATCGCAAACGGAATTTGTCTTTACATTTTGCAAAAGTCAAAAAGCAAAGAAGAGGCTCATATGAAAGCGAGTATGATTTTTACATCAAATGACGTGATTATCAATTTAGGAGTAATAATTGCTGGAATTTTGGTAAATTGGTTGAGTTCGAGTAAACCTGATTTAATTATCGGAACAATCGTTTTTGCGTTGGTAATTCAAGGTGCATTCCGAATACTGAAATTGAGCAAGTAAGCGAAAAAGCACTACTTACAACAACGTGTATAATTAATTGCTTTGGTCGTTGCCTACTTGGAAAATTCCTTCGGAATTTTCTCGCGTTCGTTTTTGTTTACTAAATTAGTTGCTGAAACACGCAACTAACCATACACAAGACCGTTGTAAGCCATTTGAGAAAAACCGAATATGAAAGAACAATTCCTTGAAACAAAAAAGCTACTTCTCTTTGAAGAGACTGTTGGAGATAAAAAAATAGTTTATCGTCAGCACAAAGAAGATGAAGAAAAGGAATTTGTAAAAATATATGAACAAAAAGGGAAAGACTACTTTTTCAATTATGATGGACAATCAATAAACCAAATTGAATTAAGAGATTTTGATGAAATTCCGTATCTGTTCAGTTCTTTTGGCTATGGATTTAGTGACAATACCGTGAACAGCTTTTTTCGTTATCAATTTGACGATAAACGGATTAGTAAGATTATTATATCAGAAGAAATTGAATCAAAAAAAGTTCGTAAAAATCTTTTTCTAAATCTAAATGACCTTTCTGCATTAATTTCAAGTACAAATCAAGAACAACGTGCTTGTAACGACACCAAAAAAATCTTAATAAAGAACTTTTTGGTAGATATATTTCCAGAGATAGCATTCGATTATAAAGAAACTAACAACAATAAAAAACTGATTTTAAGAAACTTAAATCAAAAGCTGATTGACCAACTTACAGCTGACGATATTGAGAAAATTGGAGACTTTTATGTAAATGCGGCTAAAAAGTATAAAAGAGCTGATTTAGTCAAAAGAATGACTTTTGGTCTTCAGAAAAATGCTCAAATTCTGACTTTGCAAGAAATAATAATTAAATATGAGTCATTACTAAAAGAAAACCCACCTGAAAGTTCTTGGCAAAAATTCTTTGATGAATATATTACTCTATTTGACACTCGATATGCACATAAAATTAATTATAAAAATATTGCGACTGGAATAACTAAATATCCTGATTTAGTTTTAGTTGATATTTATGGTTATATCGACTTTTATGAACTTAAAAAAAGTAGCACGCCATTAATGAAATATGATTCCAGTCATAAAACTTGGTATTGGACAAAAGATGTTTCAATGGTAATTGCTCAAGCAACTGATTATTTACAAAAATCAAAAGAGAACGCTATAAGTTATACCAAATCAATTAAAGAAGAAACGGAAACAGAAAGCGAAGAAGGAATTGATGTAAATATAATTAATCCAAGAGTAATAATCGTAGCAGGTTCAACAAAGGAATTAAACACTAAAAAGAAACTTAATCATTTCAAAAACCTTCGTGAAAGTCTTAAAGATATTGAATTTGTACTTTATGATGAACTACTTGAAAGACTAAAGAACTTATTGGATAAAATAAAAATTAAGTAAATGACAACTGACGAGAAAATAGAAAAAATATCAGATTTTTTGCACGAACCAAATAATAAATTGATTTGGAATAAAGATAAGTTTTTAAGTGCAGGAACATTTTTTGACATTCAAATGTCATACAATCCAATGAACATAGATTTTTCATTTGAAACCGAAGTAAACGGAATTGAAGAAACAATTGATATTTTAAAAAGTATTACAATTAACAGAGAAGTGGAATCTATAAAACAAGATGTTGAAACCAAATTAAACGAATACAATATAAACCCAAATCAAAAATTTTATCTCGCTATTAAAGGCAATAGGAATGAACAAACTGCGGAATAAAACGGCTTACAACAACGTATATAAAACATAGCTATTACAGGCTTTCCGAGAGGTTTTTGTGTATTTGCAAAGTCCGTCAAATTTTTAAATTTGGCTTTTAGTAAAATCAAGAGAAAAAGAAAAATTTAAAAATTCGGCTCGTGTTTAATCCGAAAAGTTAGCGTCTTTTTACACGCTACGTTTCATATACACGACCGTTACAACCAATAGCTCAAAAATCGTAACTCCTTTTAAACCGAATTCCAAAACACTAAATTCATCGGAATTTTTTCTTACTCAAACTCGGAATTTGAATAATATAATCGGAATCCACTCAAACGGAATTTTTAGCTTGTTTGCGGAATTTTATAAAGTTTGTGAAAACTGATTTACTCTTGCGGAATTTAGCCTGTTTTCGGAATCTTGTATTAATCTGAAAAAAGAAGTTTATCATTTTTTTTTGAAAATTAAGGATATAAGAAAATTAATCAAACGGATTTTTTGCAGATCGCATTTACTCTACTCTATCGCAAAAGGTTGTAACATCGTGTATAAAAAATTGCTATATTGTGCTTAAATAATGGTCGTTGCTCTTTTG
>NZ_JBBMRC010000017.1:0-17408 GCF_038900375.1 Psychroserpens sp. AS72
TTATAAACCAGCGACATAATATCTTAATTATTATTTTAGCGAAAATCAATTTCAATTATCGCTAAAATGGTAATTGATAATAAAGATTATAAACCAGCGACTTAATTTTTTTCTTCGGAAATATTAACCAAACTGTTCCCTCGCATTTTAAAGAATACTTAGTATGATAATCAAATACATTAAAAATTTTCTAGCGATAACAACTTTGCTTTTCACATTTAGCGTTTCAGCACAAATCGAAGTTAAAAATAAGATTGTCGATTTTACTATGCAATCACCAATTGAGAGTGCTAGTATTTATGTGCAAAATACTACTATAGGTACGGTGAGTAATTCAGATGGGAAATTTACATTATTAGTACCAGAAGAATTTGCAAAAGACACATTAATTATTTCTTCAATAGGATATAAGAGTTACAAAATCCCTGTAGATGAGTTCGACAATAGTTTTGATGTTTTCCTAGATGAAGATGTGGCATCACTTGATGAGGTTGTTATTACAGCAGAACCACGTCCTAAAACTGGAAATGATATTGTACTAAAAGCGATGAAGAAGTTAGCTGTTAATTTACCAGATTCAGCTTATATACAAAAAGGATTTTTACGACATAAAGAACGAAACAAAGTCGAGTTTAAGTGGCTTATCGAAAGTGCAATAACGGTTTATGATTCTGGGTTTGCAGCAAATTCTAGTGATTATTTAAAAATCAATGTGGATCAGGTTAGAAAAAGTTATGACCTTAGAGATGTAGATAGTATTTTTAATTATGTGGCTTATAATAATCAAAATGCTAAACGAAGCAGATTAAAAGTTAAAGATGTAAGGCGTCGAGATATATCAACTGCACAATTAGAAAAAGCCATAAAATGGAATGACACTAGAGTCAACGGACTTCAAAATATATTTCAAGGTAAATTAAACTTACTTAGAAATTCTGGTGATGCCAAGGCTCTTTTTGGAGAAGATGTTTTAGAAAAGCACCATTTTGATTTAGATACGATCTTGGTGGATAACGATAGAAAGATCTATAAAATTAAAATTTCAGAAAGTATAAAATTTGTCGATTTAGACACCAAAGGCATTTTTAATGCAGGATATAATGCCAAAGGTTGGTTGTACATTTACTATGATAATTATGCAATCAAAAAAATAGAATATGAACTTGTAGCAGCTTCTCCAGCACAAAAAGTTAGAAGTAAGCGTTTATTTGACACACAAGTGAATCACAAACTGGTAATGACGTATATGGAGTATCAAGATAAGATGTATCCTAATTATATCTATTACGAAACGCCTAAACTTGTTAATGTTGGTTTTAAAACAGATCAAAAAGTAAGTGATGAAGAAAAACAACGTTATAATGAAGAAGAACGCTATTATTATACAGTTCAAGAAATTTTGTTTTCAGAAATTATTCTAGATAAAGAGGTTATTAAAATGAAACTCGATGGCGAATGGGATATGGATATCTTTTCTCCAAAGCCATATGATAAGGCATTCTGGAAAAACTATAACGTACTTTTGGAAAGTGAGGAAGACGAAAAACTGATTCAGGATTTAAGTCAAAGAGCATCTTTGTTTAAAGATTAATCTAAATTTTAAAAAAGTAGTTGGACATTTTAAATTAGTTTTTATATTTGCAGCCTTAAAAAATCTAAAAGAGAGGAGGTTAAGAACTATGTTAATAATTCCAGTAAAAGAAGGAGAAAATATAGATAGAGCGCTAAAGCGTTACAAACGCAAGTTTGTGAAGACAACGGTTAAAAATCAGTTGCAAGAACGTAAGCAATTTACAAAACCTTCTATAGCACGTAGAGCGCAAGTGCATAAAGCACAATACGTTCAAGGTCTAAGAGATCAAGAAGCAGTTTAACAATTGCTTATTATATAATATAAATCCTGTTCGTTTGAGCAGGATTTTTTTTGCTTTATAGTGAAATAAAAATTTAAAGGTTGTACTTTTAAATTTACGAATAACTATTACTTCGGAAATTTTAAATATGTCATTTAAAGCCTTTTCAGATTACCTATTGCTAGAAAAAAACTATTCAAAGCTAACTCTTAAAGCTTACTTGAATGATTTAGAAGCATTTAAAAAATTTGTTGAATTAGAATTTCAAACCAACTCTATAGATGATGTAAACTACCAACAAATAAGAAATTGGATTGTAAGTTTAGTTGAAAGCGGTATTTCAAACCGAAGTATTAATAGAAAAATATCTTCACTTAATACTTATTATAAGTTTCTACTAAAAGCTAAAGCCATAACTGTAAATCCTTTGACAAAGCATAAAGCTTTAAAAGTGAGTAAAAAAATCCAGGTGCCGTTTTCAGAAATCGAAATGCGACAAGTTTTAGATGAACTTAATTCTGAAACAGATTTTGAAGGATTAAGAAACCGTTTGATTATAGAATTGTTTTATGCAACAGGAATTCGTCGTATAGAACTAGTGCAACTTAAACTAACTGATGTTGATATGTCAAATAAAACTTTAAAGGTGTTAGGTAAGAGAAACAAAGAAAGATTAATCCCTTTATTAGACTCAGTTATAAAAACATTAAAAATGTATTTGAGCCAAAGAAATGAATTAGAAGTTTTAGTAGATAGGTCTCATTTGTTTTTAACTAAAAAAGGGGTTAAAATTTATGAAACTCTTGTATACAGAATTATAAATGACTACTTTAGTAAGGTGTCTAGTAAAGTGAAAAGAAGTCCGCACATATTGAGGCACTCATTTGCGACTCATTTACTTAATCAAGGTGCGAATTTAAATGCTGTAAAAGAACTTCTTGGACATTCAAGTTTGGCAGCAACTCAAATCTATACACATAACAGTATAGCAGAATTAAAAAAAGTGTATTCAAATACACATCCTAGAAGTAAAAAGTAATATTGTCTAACCCAAAAAGAACGAATATGAAGGTAAACACACAAGCTGTAAATTTTAATGCAGACAAAAAACTAATTGAATTTATTCAAAACCGTATGGATAAATTAGATTTGTTTTATGATAAAGTAATACAATCTGATGTGTATTTAAAAGTAGAAAACACTAGTGATAAAGAAAATAAAATTTTTGAAGCACGAGTAAAAGTGCCTGGAGATAGTTTTATTGTAAAAAAACAATGTAAAACATTTGAAGAAGGAGCAGATATGGCAATTTCATCGTTAGAAAGGCAGTTAAAACGTAGAAAAGAAAAATTAAGAACACATATGTGATAAATTTTTTAAAAAAATGTTTTGAATAAATAAATAAATCTTTACATTTGCAGTCCGTTAGAAATAGCGGGCTTTTTTTATAGTGTAAAAGTTATAGAAAAGCCGATGTAGCTCAGCTGGCTAGAGCAGCTGATTTGTAATCAGCAGGTCGTGGGTTCGAGTCCCTCCATCGGCTCTAAAAAAGTCTAAAAAAACGAAAGTTGTTTTTAGCAAAAGTTCTTTAAAATTGGGGAGATACTCAAGCGGCCAACGAGGGCAGACTGTAAATCTGCTGACTACGTCTTCGCAGGTTCGAATCCTGCTCTCCCCACAATTAATTTCTTGTTAGTAATTCTCAAAAGCTTGCTTTTGTAAAATTACGTTTAGAAATTATATGGATTGGGTCACCAATCTAGGATCACTGAGCGTAGCGAAGTAATCATTATTAGAATATTAGTTTGATAATTTTTTGTCAAGTTTATATTTAATAAAGACTAAGCAAAGCGAATTAATCCAAAATTTAGTTGGATGAAAAAATCCAAACCTTGAAATTTTGAAACCTTTAACTGGTAAAACAGTTAAAAAATGCGAGAGTAGCTCAGTTGGTAGAGCGTCAGCCTTCCAAGCTGAATGTCGCCAGTTCGAACCTGGTCTCTCGCTCTAACAAAATCAACTTTTGTTGATAGAGTTTTTAAGTAAACGTTTCTGTTTAGCTTACAACCTTTAAAGCCGGTGTAGCTCAGGGGTAGAGCGTTTCCTTGGTAAGGAAGAGGTCACGAGTTCAATTCTCGTCATTGGCTCTTTTTTTTTGAATAAAAGAATTAAATTGAATACTAATAATAATTAAGATTAAAATAAATTAAACATGGCAAAGGCAACTTTCGATCGTTCAAAACCACACCTTAATATAGGTACTATTGGACACGTAGATCACGGTAAAACAACTTTAACTGCTGCTATTACTAAAGTATTAGCTGATGCAGGTTTATCAGAAGCAAAAGATTTCGATCAAATTGATAATGCTCCTGAAGAGAAAGAAAGAGGTATAACAATTAATACATCGCACGTTGAATATGCAACTGCTAATCGTCATTACGCTCACGTTGACTGTCCAGGTCACGCGGATTACGTAAAGAACATGGTTACTGGTGCTGCTCAAATGGATGGTGCAATTTTAGTTGTAGCTGCAACAGATGGTCCAATGCCACAAACACGTGAGCATATCCTTTTAGGACGTCAGGTAGGAATTCCTCGTATGGTTGTATTCATGAATAAAGTGGATATGGTTGATGATGAAGAGTTGTTAGAATTAGTTGAAATGGAAATCAGAGAGTTGTTATCATTCTATGAATATGATGGAGATAATGGTCCTGTAATTGCTGGTTCTGCTTTAGGTGCACTTAACGGTGAACAAAAATGGGTAGATACTGTGATGGAATTAATGGAAGCTGTTGATTCTTGGATCGAAGAGCCTACACGTGATATGGATAAGCCATTCTTAATGCCTATTGAAGATGTATTCTCAATTACAGGTCGTGGAACTGTTGCTACAGGTCGTATTGAAACAGGTGTTGGTAATACAGGTGATCCAGTAGAAATTATTGGTATGGGTGCTGAGAAATTAACATCTACTATTACTGGTATTGAAATGTTCCGTCAAATTCTTGATAGAGGTGAAGCTGGAGATAATGCTGGTATCTTATTAAGAGGTATTGAGAAATCTCAAATCTCTAGAGGTATGGTTATTTGTAAGCCAGGTTCTGTAACACCACACGCTAAATTTAAAGCTGAGGTTTACGTACTTAAAAAAGAAGAAGGTGGACGTCATACTCCATTCCATAATAACTATCGTCCACAGTTTTACGTTCGTACAACTGATGTAACAGGAAACATAATGCTTCCAGATGGTGTTGAAATGGTAATGCCTGGAGATAACCTTACAATCACTGTTGAATTAATTCAACCGATTGCAATGAACGTTGGTTTGCGTTTCGCTATTCGTGAAGGTGGTAGAACTGTAGGTGCAGGTCAAGTTACTCAGATTTTAGAATAAATATTTATTATATAAATGTTGATTAAGGTGTCTTGTTTTTACAAGATGCCTTGATTAATATTTACGGGTTTAGCTCAGTTGGTAGAGCACTGGTCTCCAAAACCAGGTGTCGGGAGTTCGAGTCTCTCAACCCGTGCAAAGAAATAAAAAAAACGGGATTTGATTTCTTAGATCGTTCTAAAAAATCGTTTCAATTAAAGTTGACACAAAACGAAAGTAATGTGTATTAATACTAAATCAAATGGCAGGAATTGTAAATTATATAAAAGAATCTTTTGACGAGTTAAGAAACAACGTTTCTTGGCCGACATTGTCTGAAGCTCAAAGTTTAACTGTTTTGGTGGCTGTATTTTCAATCATATTCTCACTAGCTATTTGGGGAGTTGATACTGTTTTTAGTAAAGTGATTAAGGCTTACTTTAATTTAATGTAACTAAAATAACAGAGAGGATGTCTGAGACTAGTGTGAATAAAAAGTGGTACGTTGTTAGAGCTGTAAGTGGTCAGGAAAACAAAATCAAAACTTATATAGAAAATGAAATTTCTAGATTAGGTTTAGAAGATTATGTTGATCAAGTATTAGTTCCTACAGAAAAAGTTATCCAGATTCGTAATGGGAAGAAAGTACACAAAGAACGTACTTATTTTCCAGGTTATATTATGATTCAAGCTAACTTAAGTGGAGAGATTCCTCATATTATTAAATCTATTACAAATGTAATTGGATTTTTAGGTGAGACTAAAGGAGGAGAGCCTGTGCCATTAAGACAATCTGAGGTTAATAGAATGTTAGGTAAAGTAGATGAGTTATCTGTTGAAGCTGATTCTAATATAGCTATTCCTTACACTATTGGAGAAACAGTTAAAGTAATTGATGGACCTTTTAATGGTTTTGATGGTACTGTTGAAAAAATAAATGAAGATAAGCGTAAACTTGAAGTAATGGTTAAAATTTTCGGAAGAAAAACACCATTAGAATTAAGTTATATGCAAGTTGATAAAGTATAATAATTGTTACATATATAGAAAGTATGTCTTTTTGCTTCCATATTAAAAGAGATACAAAACTAAAAATTTAAAAATGGCAAAAGAATTAGGTAAAGTAGTTAAATTACAAGTTCGGGGAGGTGCTGCGAATCCGTCGCCACCGGTTGGACCCGCTTTAGGAGCTGCTGGAGTTAATATCATGGAATTTTGTAAACAATTCAACGCTAGAACACAGGATAAGCCTGGTAAAGTTCTTCCAGTTGTAATTTCAGTTTACAAAGACAAGTCTTTCGACTTTGTAATTAAAACTCCTCCAGCTGCGGTACAATTAATGGAAGCAGCCAAAGTAAAAAAAGGATCTGGTGAACCGAACAGAAAGAAAGTAGCTAAAGTAACTTGGGATCAAGTGAAAGCTATTGCAGAAGATAAAATGGTAGATTTAAATGCCTTTGAAATCGAATCTGCTATGAAGATGGTTGCAGGAACTGCAAGATCAATGGGAATCACAGTTAAAGGTGGTGAAGCACCTAACTAAAAAATTTTTGAAATGGCAATTACAAAAAACAAAAAAGAAGCTCAAGCTAAAGTAGAGAAGAATAAATTATATTCTGTCAAAGAAGCTACAGCATTATTGAAAGAGATTACGTATACAAAATTTGATGCCTCTGTTGATTTAGCAGTAAGACTAGGAGTTGATCCTCGTAAAGCTAATCAAATGGTAAGAGGAGTTGTATCTCTTCCACATGGAACAGGTAAAGACATGAAAGTTCTTGCATTAGTTACTCCAGATAAAGAAGAGGAAGCTAAAGCTGCAGGTGCAGACTACGTTGGATTAGATGAATACCTAGAAAAAATCAAAGGTGGTTGGACAGATGTTGACGTTATCGTTACAATGCCAGCTATTATGGGTAAATTAGGTCCTTTAGGTAGAGTATTAGGTCCAAGAGGACTTATGCCAAACCCAAAGACAGGAACAGTTACAATGGATGTTGCTAAAGCAGTAGCAGAAGTTAAAGCTGGTAAAATTGATTTTAAAGTAGATAAAACAGGAATTGTACATGCTCCAATAGGAAAAGCATCATTTAGTGCTGATAAATTAGAAGAGAATGCGATGGAATTGTTAACGACTTTAAATAAATTAAAACCAACTGCTTCTAAAGGTGTTTATATGAAAAGCATTTTTATGTCTAGTACAATGAGTCCTAGTATCGCAATTGAAGTTAAATTCGCATAAGTAGTTAAATCTTTATTATTATGACAAGAGAAGAAAAATCACAAGTAATTGAAGAGTTAACTGCTCAATTAGCAGATAATGCAAATATTTATTTAGCAGATATCTCAGGATTAAATGCAGGTAACACTTCAGATTTACGTCGTGCTTGTTACAAAGCAAACGTACAATTAAGCGTAGTAAAAAATACATTATTAACTAAAGCTATGGAAGCTTCTGATAGAGATTTCGGAGAACTTCCAACAGTTTTAAAAGGTAATACTTCTGTAATGTATTCTGAAACTGGAAATGCTCCAGCTAAAGTAATCAAGAACTTCCGTAAAAAATCTGATAAGCCTTTGCTTAAAGGAGCTTTTATTGAAGAGGCAGTTTACATTGGCGATGATCAATTAGACATGTTAGTAGATATCAAGTCTAAAGAAGAATTGGTTGGAGATATCATTGGATTATTACAATCACCAGCTAAGAATGTTATTTCAGCACTTAAATCAGGTGGTGGAACAATTGCAGGTATCATCAAAACATTATCCGAAAGAGAAGGATAATCAACTAAGTACGCACTTAAACAAATTATATTTTATTAAAATTATTAAAACGGTAGAAAATGGCAGATTTAAAAGATTTCGCAGAACAATTAGTTAACTTAACAGTAAAAGAAGTTAATGAGTTAGCAACAATATTAAAAGACGAATATGGTATCGAACCAGCAGCAGCAGCAGTAGCAGTAGCAGCAGGTGGAGCAGGTGGCGGAGAAGCTGCTGAAGAAAAATCAGAATTCGACGTAATCCTTAAAGCAGCAGGTGCTTCTAAATTAGCAGTTGTTAAATTAGTTAAAGAATTAACTGGTTTAGGATTAAAAGAAGCAAAAGGTTTAGTTGATGATGCACCAAGTGCAATCAAAGAAGGTGTTGCTAAAGATGAAGCTGAAGCCCTTAAAACTCAATTAGAGGAAGCAGGAGCAGAGGTTGAAGTTAAGTAAGCTTAACAAACCTACAAATTATGGTTTAGGTCTTTCGATATAGTCGAAATGACCTAAACCCTTTTGTGTATAAAAAAGTTACACAAACAAACTAGTTATTTTTTAATCAAAAACGCGTTCATCGATGTTAGCAAATACAGCTGAAAGATTAAACTTCTCTTCCATAGTAAACAGAACTGAGTATCCAGATTTCTTGGATATTCAAATTAAATCCTTTCAGGATTTTTTCCAGTTAGAGACAAAATCAGAACAAAGAGGAAATGAAGGGCTATATAACACCTTCATGGAAAACTTTCCAATTACGGATACACGTAATCAATTCGTTTTAGAATTTTTGGATTATTTTATTGATCCACCTAGATATTCAATTGAAGAATGTATAGAAAGAGGACTTACATACAGTGTGCCTTTGAAAGCACGTCTAAAATTGTATTGTACAGATCCAGAGCATGAAGACTTTGAAACAATTGTTCAAGATGTGTATTTAGGTACTATTCCTTATATGACTCCTAGTGGAACATTCTGTATCAATGGTGCAGAGCGTGTTGTTGTTTCACAATTACACAGATCTCCAGGTGTATTCTTTAGTCAATCATTCCATGCGAATGGTACTAAATTATATTCTGCAAGAGTAATTCCTTTTAAAGGATCTTGGATAGAATTTGCTACAGATATTAATCAGGTAATGTACGCTTACATTGATAGAAAGAAAAAATTACCTGTTACGACATTATTCAGAGCTATCGGTTTTGAACGTGATAAAGATATTTTAGAGATTTTTGATCTTGCTGAAGAAGTAAAGGTTTCAAAATCTGGACTTAAAAAAGTGATCGATCGTAAACTTGCTGCTCGTGTATTAAACACTTGGCATGAAGATTTCGTTGATGAAGATACAGGAGAAGTTGTATCTATTGAACGTAACGAAATTGTTTTAGATCGTGACACAGTTATAGATAAAGACAATATTGAAGAAATCCTTGAGGCTGGTGTAAAAACAATTTTATTACACAAAGAAACATCTCAACAAGGAGATTACGCAATTATTCATAATACCTTACAGAAGGATCCAACAAACTCTGAAAAAGAAGCTGTTGAACACATTTACCGTCAATTACGTAATGCTGAGCCGCCAGATGAGGAAACAGCACGTGGTATTATTGATAAATTATTCTTTTCAGACCAACGTTACTCTTTAGGTGAAGTAGGTCGTTATAGAATGAACAAAAAATTACAGTTGGATATCGGTATGGATAAGCAAGTGCTTACCAAAGAAGATATCATAACAATTATTAAATATTTAATTGAGTTAATCAATTCTAAAGCAGAGATTGATGATATTGATCACTTATCTAACCGTCGTGTACGTACAGTTGGTGAGCAATTATCTTCTCAGTTTGGTGTTGGTTTAGCACGTATGGCTCGTACTATTCGTGAGCGTATGAACGTTCGTGATAACGAAGTATTTACGCCAATTGATTTAATTAATGCGAAGACATTATCTTCTGTTATTAATTCTTTCTTCGGAACTAATCAATTGTCTCAATTTATGGATCAAACCAATCCATTAGCAGAGATCACACACAAACGTCGTCTATCGGCTTTAGGACCTGGAGGTTTATCTAGAGAAAGAGCAGGATTTGAGGTTCGTGATGTTCACTATACTCACTACGGAAGACTTTGTCCAATTGAAACTCCTGAAGGACCAAACATTGGATTAATATCTTCTTTATCTGTTTATGCTAAAGTAAATTCAATGGGATTCATTGAAACACCTTATAGAAAATCAGAAAATGGTGTTGTTGATATCAAGAATGAACCTATATATTTAAGTGCAGAAGAAGAGGAAGACATGTTAATTGCACAAGCAAATATTCGTGTTGATGAAAAAGGTAAAATCTTAGAAGATAAGATTATTGCACGTCAAGAAGGTGATTTCCCAGTTATTGATCCAGCAAATGTAAATTACACAGATGTTGCACCAAATCAAATTGCATCTATTTCGGCATCTTTGATTCCGTTTTTAGAGCATGATGATGCCAATCGTGCATTGATGGGATCTAACATGATGCGTCAAGCAGTACCTTTATTGCGTCCGCAAGCACCAATCGTAGGAACAGGATTAGAGCGTCAAGTTGCTTCAGATTCTAGAGTATTGATTAATGCTGAAGGAAATGGAACTGTTGAGTATGTTGATGCAAATGAAATCACTATAAAATACGAGCGTTCTGAAGAAGCTGCAATGGTAAGTTTTGAAAGTGATACCAAAACATATCCATTAGTTAAATTTAGAAAAACTAACCAAGGAACGTCTATTAACTTAAAGCCAATCGTTGAGAAAGGTGATAAGGTTAAAAAAGGACAAGTACTTTGTCAAGGTTATGCTACTGAAAAAGGAGAATTAGCATTAGGTCGTAACATGAAAGTAGCATTTATGCCATGGAAAGGTTATAACTTTGAGGATGCAATTGTAATTTCAGAAAAAGTAGTTCGTGACGATATATTTACATCTATTCATATAGATGAATATTCTTTAGATGTTAGAGATACCAAATTAGGTAACGAAGAATTAACTAATGATATTCCTAACGTTTCAGAAGAGGCTACAAAAGACCTTGATGAAAACGGTATGATTAGAATTGGTGCAGAAATTAAACCAGGTGATATTCTTATTGGTAAGATTACACCAAAAGGAGAATCTGATCCTACACCAGAAGAAAAATTATTACGTGCTATCTTTGGTGATAAAGCAGGTGATGTAAAAGATGCTTCTTTAAAAGCGTCTCCATCATTACATGGTGTTGTTATTGAGAAAAAATTATTCTCTAGAGCAATTAAAGATAAACGTAAAAGAGCAAAAGATAAAGAAGATATAGAAGCATTAGAAAATATCTATTACAAGAAGTTCGATGATTTACAAGCTGTTTTAGTTGAAAAATTATTTGCACTTGTTAATGGTAAAACTGCTCAAGGTATTTATAACGATTTAGGTGAGGAAATCATTCCGAAGGGAAAGAAATATACACTTAAAATGTTAAATTCTGTTGATGATTATGCGCATTTAACTTCAGGAACTTGGACAACAGATGACCACTTAAATTCGTTAGTTGCAGATTTAATTCACAACTATAAGATTAAAGAAAATGATTTACAAGGATCATTACGTCGTGAGAAGTTCACAATTTCTGTAGGAGATGAATTACCAGCAGGTATTATCAAATTAGCTAAAGTTTATGTTGCTAAAAAACGTAAACTTAAAGTTGGTGATAAAATGGCAGGACGTCATGGTAACAAAGGTATTGTTGCACGTATTGTTCGTCAAGAGGATATGCCTTTCTTAGAAGATGGAACTCCTGTTGATATCGTATTAAATCCATTAGGTGTACCATCTCGTATGAACATCGGACAGATTTATGAAACGGTTCTTGGTTGGGCTGGACAAAAATTAGGACGTACATATGCGACTCCAATTTTTGATGGTGCAACATTAGATCAAATCAACGAATTTACAGATGAAGCAGGTGTACCAAGATTTGGTCATACATACTTATATGATGGTGGAACAGGTGATCGTTTTGATCAACCAGCAACAGTAGGTGTGATTTATATGATTAAGTTAGGACACATGATTGATGATAAGATGCACGCTCGTTCAATAGGACCTTACTCATTAATTACGCAACAACCTCTAGGTGGTAAAGCACAGTTTGGTGGTCAGCGTTTTGGAGAGATGGAAGTTTGGGCACTTGAAGCTTATGGAGCTTCTGCAACATTACGTGAGATCTTAACAGTAAAATCTGATGATGTAATCGGTAGAGCTAAAACTTACGAAGCAATCGTAAAAGGAGAGCCAATGCCAGAACCAGGACTACCTGAATCTTTCAACGTACTTATGCACGAATTGAAAGGATTAGGATTAGATATTAGATTGGAGGATTAATTTAGAATGGACATGTCGTGACTTGTCCGTTTCAAATCCAATTGCAAAAAAATAATTAAATAATTGTTAGAACCATAAAAAAATGGCAAGAAGACAAGATAAGAATATAATACAGAAGTTTAGCAAAATTTCTATTGGTTTAGCATCACCAGAGTCTGTTTTAGGAGCATCTCGTGGTGAAGTTTTAAAACCAGAAACTATTAATTATCGAACACATAAACCAGAACGTGATGGTTTATTTTGTGAGCGTATCTTTGGTCCTGTAAAGGATTTTGAATGTGCTTGTGGTAAATATAAAAGAATACGTTACAAAGGGATCGTTTGTGACCGTTGTGGTGTTGAAGTAACAGAAAAGAAAGTACGTCGTGATAGAGTAGGACACATCAACCTTGTTGTGCCAGTTGCTCATATCTGGTATTTCCGTTCGTTACCAAATAAAATAGGTTATTTACTTGGTTTACCATCTAAGCGTTTAGATATGATTATCTATTACGAACGCTATGTTGTTATTCAACCAGGTTTAGCTAAAAATGTAGAAGGTGATCCATTACAGAAACTCGATTTCTTAACTGAAGAAGAGTATCTAAACATTATGGAAGGTCTTCCGCAGGAAAACAGACATTTAGATGATACAGATCCAAATAAGTTTATCGCTAAAATGGGTGCTGAATGTTTAATTGATTTATTGTCAAGAATCAACTTAGATGAATTATCGTTTGAATTACGTCATAAAGCAAATACAGAAACCTCTAAACAACGTAAAACTGAAGCGTTAAAGCGTTTACAAGTTGTTGAAGCGTTTAGAGATTCTAACAAAAATAGAGAGAATAGACCTGAGTGGATGATTATGAAGGCTATTCCAATTATTCCGCCAGAATTAAGACCTTTAGTGCCTTTAGATGGTGGACGTTTTGCAACATCAGATTTAAATGATCTTTATCGTCGAGTTATTATTCGTAATAACCGTTTAAAGCGTTTAGTTGAAATCAAAGCTCCAGAAGTTATCTTACGTAATGAGAAACGTATGTTACAAGAATCTGTAGATTCATTGTTTGATAACACACGTAAGGCTTCTGCTGTGAAAACAGATTCTAACAGACCATTAAAATCATTATCAGATTCACTTAAGGGTAAGCAAGGACGTTTCCGTCAAAACTTACTTGGTAAGCGTGTTGATTATTCTGCACGTTCTGTAATTGTTGTTGGACCAGAATTAAAATTATTTGAATGTGGATTGCCTAAGGATATGGCAGCAGAACTTTACAAACCTTTTATCATTAGAAAACTAATTGAAAGAGGAATTGTAAAAACTGTAAAATCTGCAAAGAAAATTATAGATAGAAAAGAGCCTGTAGTTTGGGATATTTTAGAAAATGTTTTAAAAGGACATCCAGTTCTTTTAAATCGTGCTCCTACATTACACAGACTTGGTATTCAAGCTTTCCAACCAAAATTAATTGAAGGGAAAGCAATACAATTACACCCTTTAGTGTGTACTGCGTTTAATGCCGATTTTGATGGTGATCAAATGGCTGTTCACTTGCCACTTGGACCAGAAGCTATTTTAGAATGTCAATTATTAATGTTGGCATCTCATAATATCTTAAATCCTGCAAATGGTGCTCCTGTAACTGTACCTTCTCAGGATATGGTACTTGGTCTATATTATATGACTAAGCACAGAATTTCTACTGATGATTACAAAGTTAAAGGTGAAGGCTTAACATTCTATTCTCCAAAAGAAGTAACAATTGCTTACAACGAGAAGAAAGTAGAATTAAATGCTGGAATCAAAGTAAGAACTCAAGATTTTAATGAAGAAGGAGAGTTAACTACTCAAATTATTGAAACAACTGTAGGTCGTGTGCTTTTCAACGAAAAAGTTCCAGCTGCAGCAGGTTACATTAATGAAGTTTTAACTAAAAAATCATTGAGAGATATTATTCATGGTATTCTTAAAAAGACAAGTGTACCAGAAACAGCTTCTTTCTTAGATGAAATTAAAACTCAAGGATATAAGTTTGCATTCCAAGGTGGATTATCATTTAGTTTAGGTGATATTATTATTCCTGCGGAAAAACAAGGTATGATTGACAAAGCTAATGGCTTAGTTGATGGTATTATGGGCAACTATAATATGGGATTAATAACCAATAATGAACGTTATAATCAAGTAATTGATATCTGGACATCTACAAATGCTGAATTGACAGAATTGTCAATGAAGCGTATTCGTGAAGATCAACAAGGATTCAACTCGGTGTTTATGATGCTTGATTCTGGAGCTCGTGGATCTAAAGAACAGATTCGTCAGTTAACAGGTATGCGTGGATTAATGGCGAAACCTAAGAAATCTAATGCAGGAGGTGGTGAAATTATTGAAAATCCAATTCTTTCTAACTTTAAGGAAGGTCTTTCAATTTTAGATTACTTTATATCTACTCACGGTGCACGTAAAGGTCTTGCCGATACAGCACTTAAAACTGCCGATGCAGGTTACTTAACACGTCGTTTGGTTGATGTATCTCAAGATGTTATTATCTATACTGAAGATTGTGGTACATTAAGAGGTATTGAAGTACAACCTTTAAAGAAAAATGAAGAAATTATAGAAACTCTTGAGGCTAGAATAGTTGGTCGTACATCATTAAATGATGTATATGATCCTATTACTGAAGAGTTATTAGTTGAAGCTGGTGGTCATATTCATGACGATATAGCAAAACGTATTCAAGCGTCTCCTTTAGATTCTGTAGAAGTACGTTCTGCATTAACTTGTGAAGCTAAAAAAGGTATTTGTTCAAAATGTTACGGTCGTAATTTAGCGACAGGTAAAATGGTACAAAGAGGTGAAGCTGTTGGTGTAGTTGCTGCACAATCAATTGGAGAACCAGGTACTCAGCTTACTTTACGTACATTCCACGTAGGTGGTGTTGCAGGTAACATTTCCGAAGAAAATAAATTAACAGTTAAATTTGATGGTATTGCTGAGATCGAAGATCTTAAAACGGTCAAAAGTACTGATAAAGAAGGAAAAGATACAGACGTTGTCATCTCTAGAACTTCAGAATTAAAATTAGTTGATGCTAAAACAGGGATTACATTAAGTACAAATAATATCCCTTATGGATCTTTCATTTATGTTAAACCAGGTGATAAAGTGAAAACTGGTGATGTAATTTGTGAATGGGATCCTTACAACGGTGTAATTATTTCAGAGTTTGCTGGTAAAGTAAGATATGAAAACATCGAGCAAGGTGTCACTTACCAAGTAGAAATTGATGAACAAACTGGATTCCAAGAGAAAGTAATTTCAGAATCTAGAAACAAGAAATTAATTCCTACCCTTATTGTTGAAGATGGTAAAGGTGAAGCAATTCGTTCTTACAACTTACCAGTAGGTGCGCATATTATGATTGATGATGGTGAGAAAATTAAGATTGGTAAAATCTTAGTTAAGATTCCTCGTAAATCTTCTAAAGCAGGTGATATTACAGGTGGTTTACCTCGTGTTACAGAATTATTTGAAGCACGTAACCCTTCTAATCCAGCTGTTGTAAGTGCAATTGATGGTGTTGTTTCTTTTGGTAAAATTAAAAGAGGTAACCGTGAGATTATCATTGAGTCAAAACTTGGTGAGGTTAAGAAATACTTAGTGAAATTATCTAATCAAATCTTAGTACAAGAAAATGATTATGTAAAAGCTTGTATGCCTTTATCTGATGGTTCTATTACACCTAACGATATTTTGAATATCAAAGGTCCAGCTGCAGTACAACAATATTTAGTAAATGAAGTACAAGAAGTATATCGTTTACAAGGTGTGAAAATTAATGATAAGCACTTTGAGGTTGTTGTAAGACAGATGATGCGTAAAGTAAGAATCATTGATTCTGGTGATACGATTTTCTTAGAAGATCAACTCGTTCATAAAGCAGATTTCATTGAAGAAAATGATAAAATTTTCGGATTGAAAGTTGTTGAAGAAATTGGTGATTCTCAGACATTAAAACTTGGTCAAGTATTAACGTCAAGAGAATTAAGAGATGAGAATTCAATACTTCGTAGAGAGGATAAAGCATTGGTAACTGCACGTGATGCACAACCAGCAACTGCAACTCCAATCTTACAAGGTATTACAAGAGCATCGTTACAGACAAAATCATTTATCTCTGCAGCATCGTTCCAAGAAACAACAAAAGTTCTTAACGAAGCAGCTGTAAATGGTAAGATTGATGATCTTGAAGGATTGAAAGAAAATGTAATCGTTGGTCATAGAATTCCAGCAGGAACAGGTGTTAGAAAATTTGATAACATCATAGTAGGTTCTAAAGCTGAGTTCAATGAAATGATGAAAGCAAAAGAGGAAATGAATTACAACTAATAATTCTAATTCAATAACCTATAAAACCAAAAGCCTTCTTGTATTTATTACTTGAAGGCTTTTGTATTAAATCAAATAATAAATCACATTTCCTTTTCTACGGAAATATTAAACATACATAACATGGCAGAAGAAAATAAAAATAAGAAACCCGGAATTAACATAGAACTTGATGAAAAAATAGCAGAAGGAACTTACTCTAATCTAGCAATTATAAATCATTCAGTATCAGAATTTGTAGTAGATTTTGTAAGTATTATGCCAGGAACTCCAAAAAGCAAAGTGAAGTCTAGAATCATTTTGACACCACAACATGCTAAACGATTATTAAAAGCATTAGGTGATAATGTAAATCGATTTGAAAAAGCACATGGTGAAATTAAGGATTACGAGCAACCTCCAATTCCGTTAAATTTCGGGCCAACAGGTCAGGCATAGTCATACATCCAAAAAAAAATGCTTGCTTTTGAAGTAATGTAGAGTTGCTCGAAATGTTTTTTTTGAGCAACCTCCAATTCCGTTAAATTTCGGGCCAACAGGTCAGGCATAGTCATACATCCAAAAAAAATGCTTGCTTTTGAAGTAATGTAGAGTTGCTCGAAATGTTTTTTTTGAGCAACCTCCAATTCCGTTAAAT
>NZ_JBBMRC010000018.1:0-16670 GCF_038900375.1 Psychroserpens sp. AS72
TAAATTTACCTGAACTCACCATTTAAGAAAGATCATATATTAACCAAAAAAGAGTCAACCTATATCAGTATAATACACAAACCCAAATGAACATTATTAAAACCTTCATTCATACAAATAGAGAAGTTCACGGAATAGATTCTGTACAAGAATTTCTATTACCGAATATTGTTGACTTAAAGCCCAATTTTATCGGAATGACTTCAGGAAAGACCTATGAAATTGGTTTGTTAGTTGGAACAAGTAGAAAATGGGACGAAAATATTTTGTTCAATGAATTAAAAAAAGTTAGGAAAATTGGTTTTTTTGGTCGCAAAAAGAAAAAGGAAATCCTAAAAAACTACATAGCTCAAATTCCGAAATTAAGAGAGGAATTTCCAGATTCAATCGTGAAATTGGATAATGATTTCAAAATCGTTAAAGTAGAATCGAGAACAGAATTTCTAAATCGAAATAAACCGAAACCGAAAAAACTATCAAATAAAGTTAAAGAAAGTTATTTGAATTTTGCTAAAGTCTGTCTAAACGAAAATGACCTTGCAAAATTTGAAAAATTCGTGTCTGAATTAAAAAACTATGATGGACATTGGCAACACGGAACAACATTAAATTATGTAAATGACTATTTAAACAAAAGTAAGATTCTTCTTTTTATAGTTTTGGACTGGAAAGCTGGAATTGCAGACTTTAATTGGAATCTGTCATCTGCATTGGAAAATAATTTTAATCGAAAAATTGACTTACCAAGTCCAAATGATTATCCAGAAAGAGCATCTGTATCTTTTGACAATGTATTTTGCGATTACAAGAATTTACTAAATCAATCAGATTTAGAGTTGAGTTTTATAGATACAGATAGTGACCAATATGTAATTTTAGTTCACCCTATTTCTGATAAAGAAACTGTTAGAAATTCAATTAACGGAATTGAACTGAAAGAAATGAAAATAAACTGCACCTAACACCGTGTATATTTAATTGCTTGGTCACTGCCGACTTACGAACATTCCTGCGGAATATTCTATCTGTGATTTATTTACTAAATTAGTTGCTTAACCACGCAACTAACCATACACAACAACGTTAGGCACAAGCTGAACTCACTCAAACGGAAACGAATGAATAAAAAATTTTTCATACTAATATTCGGAATTTTAATACTGTTGAGTTGTAAACAGAAAAGCAGAATTGAATACTCATTCGCAGATGTTCAAATAAACAAGTCTGACTATTATTTGACTTTACCAATCGGAATTAAAAAAAATGAAGTTGATATTTACACAGAAGGTTTTTACCAACACTTTATATATCCTGACAATAGTTATGTGATAATATTGAGAGGCGGAAATGCGGAACTGAAAGAACCTGAAAATGATAATTCTGAATTTCACTCAAGAGGACAAAGTGTTGACGGAATCCGAATGATTTACGGAAATGTGAAAAGCGAGCGAAAAGCGGAATTTGACAAGGCTTTTGACTTAATGAAAGAAAACGGAATTAAAAAAAATAAAAAGCCAGATGCCTAACACAGTATATAAAAAATTGCTGGTGTCAGGCTTAAACAAAGGTCGTTGCACGTTTACTACGTCTGAATTTCCTTCGGAAATTCCTCGCACGCAAACACGCAACTTTCCATATACTAACACGTTGTGTGTAATATGAGAAAAACAATATATACACTTTTACTTTTAACACTATTTTCCTGTTCAGAGAATATCTCTACTGAATTTGAAGGTTATTGGATTATTCTAGCAATGGAATATAACGGAGAATCCATTTACCCAGAAACTATTTCAGAAAAATTTGAAGCAAATATAATTATTAGCGGATATGAGAACGCAGAAAAAATAAGATTCCTAAATTCTGATAAAGCAGTTTATTTACCAGGGTTTAAAGGTGAAAAAATTCTCGTAGATTTTGTACAGAATCTAAATGAAATTGAATTTAAGTTACACGAAGGTATAGAATATGAACCCAAACAGTATGAATTAACTAAACGGATTTTTTTACGGAAATATATAATCAAAAATGGAGATAAACGTGATGAATTGATTTTTGAATCGGATTCTACAAGTATAAAATTAATTAGTCAAAAGGTTATATTAGAAAGACATATTGATAAAGTTTTTAACGGATTATAATACTACACACAACACCGTGTATAACCAATTGCTCAGTTTGTGTGTACTCGGAAAATCCTGCGGATTTCCCTAATGGTTCGGTTTATTTTGCTAACTTAGTTCCAGCCAACGCAACTAGCCATACACAAAACCGTTGTGCGTAATTAAAAAAACGATAATGAAAACACCTTTTAAGGTATTATTTATACTCTTCCTGACTATTTTTAGCACGAAATCTTTTTCACAGAAAATGGTTGAATATTATGAACCCGTAAAAAATGATAGTCTAAAAGTTGGAATAGGAGAAAATGACTTTTTGCCTTTTATTCAAAAAGGTTATACTCTAATGCTTCCTGAAAATAAAGAGATTAAAGGTGTACTTATTTTCCTCGAAGACTCAAAGTATGACAAAAAGAATTTTAGTTCAAAGCAGATGTATAGTCAAGCATCTGAAAATAACTTTGCGGTATTGTCAATTTCAACCGAAATCCCTTTAGACTTTTACTTTTCTAAATCATCTATGAATTCTACTCATAATTTAATTCAAGAAGTTTTTAATAAACATAATTTACCTAATGAAAATATTTTCTTTTTAGGTGCAAGTTTAGTAGGTCATAGAGCGATGAAATATATTGAATTTATCAAAAAGGGAGATTATGATTTTCAGGTTAACATAAAAGGAGTTGTTATTTGTGATTTCACATTAGATTGGATAAGAAAATGGCAACAACACAAACGAGATATAAAAATAAATCGAATTAACCTTTGGGAGCCAATATTTATGAATTTTATGTTGGAAACTTATTTGAAAGGCACGCCCAAAACTGCCCAAGATAATTACCACAATTTCTCGACTTATAGTTACTCTGATGAAAATAATGAAAATATTAAATTTTACAAAAATTATGCTGTTAGAGCTTATATTGAGCCTAAAATAAAATATAGACTAAAAAAGTACTACAGAACCTTATATGAAAACAATTCGACTGACATTGTTGGATTTTTAGCTGAATTAGAACTTGCAGGAAATGAAAATACGGAATTAATTGTTTTACAACCAGAATATAATCAATCCGAAAATCGGAATACACAGACAACTTGGAATGAAATAAATAAAGATGAATTAATGGATTGGATAAATAAGCAAACGGAAAAATAACTACGCACAACAACGTGTATAATTAATTGCTCTGGTCGTTGCTTATTTGGAAAATTCCTTCGGAATTTTCTCGCGTTCGTTTTTGTTTACTAAATTAGTTGCTTAAACACGCAACTAACCATACACAAAACCGTTAGCAATAATTTTGACCCGTCCTGAATAAAGGCTACATAATTTTAAACATTATGTACAAAAACGACAAAGTAATTAGACGTTACAGTGAACCTTTCAAATTAAAAATTTTAGCCGAACTTACAACCGGAAAACACACAAAGAGTAAACTATGTAAACTCTACTCTATTGCGCCTACAACCGTTAATGAGTGGATTAAAAAATACAATCGTAAAGACTTAATGAACACCAGAGTAAAAGTGGAAACTAAAGACGAAATATCTAGGATTAAAGCACTTCAAAAAGAGATTGAACAACTTAAAAAACTACTACTTAAAAAGGATCTCGATGCCTTAGTATTGGATTCTTATCTAGAAGTAGCTGCAGAAGATTTAGGCTATAAATCTGTTAACGAACTAAAAAAAAAGTTAAGTATAAAGCCTTAATCAAAGCCAAAGAGGAATCTAAGGGATTTGCTTCTTTAACAACTATAGCACGTTGTTTTGGACTTAAACGTGATGCGTATTATAAATACAAACTTAGAGCTGATAAGCGTTTGATACTAGAACAACAGATTATAAACATCGTTAGAAAAAGACGCAAATCCCTTCCTAGAGAAGGCGTGAGAAAACTTATGAAATCTTTAGATATAGATTTTACTAAAGCCAATATTAAAGTTGGTAGAGATACTTTATTTAATGTCCTTAGAAAACACCAAATGCTAACACTTAGAAAGAAAACCAGTGCCAGAACAACCAATTCTTATCATCGTTTTTATAAGTACAATAACATTATAAAAAACTTAGAAGTTACTAGAGCTAATCAAGTTTGGGTTAGTGATATAACATACATTAGAACTGTAAAAGGCTTTTGTTACCTGGCACTTATTACAGATATGTATTCTAGAAAGATAGTTGGTTATGACCTAAGTGACAGCTTAGAACTAAATGGATGCGTAAGAGCTCTTAATAAAGCGATTTATCAAGCTAAAAACATTAAACAGCTTATTCATCATTCAGACAGAGGAATACAGTATTGTAGTAATGTATACACACAAATATTAAAGAGAAAAAAGATAGATATTAGTATGACAGAAGAAAACCATTGTTACGAAAATGCAATGGCTGAACGTGTAAATGGCATCTTAAAAGATGAGTTCTATCTCGACCAAACCTTTGATAACGTGCATCACGCTAAGAGAACTGCAAAAAATGCAATTAAATTATACAACGAAATAAGATTACATTTATCTTTAGACTATAAAACACCGAATATGGTATATCAATTATCAGCGTAAATTCAATTTTAACCTGTAGCCGTATTTCAGGACAAGACATTAAAAACTAAGACCAAAATTGAATTTAAGCCCTATATTTGTTATAAATCACAACTAACCAATACTTTACTTATGAAAAAAACATTACACTTTTTATTAATTGGAATTGCAATTATTAATTCAGGATTTCTATTTTCCCAAAACACTGAGGATTTTGAATCAGAAACAACTGGCTCAACTACATTTACTGATAATGGATTGGCATTTACTATAACGACAATCGAGTCTGGCCCAGCCATTTATGACATAGAATTTTTTGCTTCAGGTGGTTATAATGGATCTGGTAATGATGACAAATTTATTGATAATTCAACTGGAAGTGTAACTCAAGGTGATGGTACTTCATTCTCAATACTAACAAGTGATGGGACGGATATTACTTTAAAAAGTTTTTACTTATTTGTATCCAATAGAAGTATATCAGGACCTGGAACACCAACGACATTAACATTTGAAGGAAGAAAGGATGGTGGAAATGTTTTTACAATAACCAAAAGTACAGGTATTATTGATGGTTCGACTTTTACACCTAACAATGGATTTACTTTTATCGATTTTGCCACAGAAGGTGGAACTGATAATTCAAATGAAAATATAGATGAAATCATAATTTCATCCACTGATTCTGCAGATTACTTAGCTCTCGATGCTTTCTCTTGGGACGTTGAAGTATTATCAACGAATGAATTTGAAATTGACTCAAACCAAATAAAAATAATACCAAATCCTTCCTCGGATTATTTTCAATTATCTGGATTAAAAGAAAGTATTGAATTTAATATTTTTGACTTATTAGGTAAAAAAGTTAGTTCAGGGAAGATCAGTCCAAATCAAAAAACAGATATTTCAAAATTGAACAATGGTATATATTTTATAAGATTAGATAATGTAAAAACCATCAAATTCATTAAAATTTAACGTTAGCTAACAACGTGTATAATCAATTGCTAGTGTTGTGTTTACTCGGAAAATCCTGCGGATTTTCCTAATGGTTCGTTTCTTTTTTCTAACTTAGTTCCAGACAACACAACGAAACCATACACAACACGTTAGCAAGCATATGATGAACCAAATAAAAATGTTCTTTATTCTAATATTGATTTTTAGTTGTTCTAACGAAGATCAGATTTCAGAATTTGAGAGCATTCTAGGAAAAGATAATAGTGGAACTCTAACCCATTTAGTGTCTGACTTTGAAAAAGACTTTTTAAAAAGGAATTATCCAGATTTAAAAATCGAGAAAGCTTATCTAAAGTTTCTATCTGAATTAGAGAATGATCCCAATGGAAATTGGAAAAAAACATCGGAAAAAAGTAGAGAACTCTTTAACAACAGCAGTTTAAAATTACAAGTTTATGGAATCGCTGACTCTGTTTGGATTGATAAAAAACTAGATAGTCTGAGCTCTAAAAGTTCTATTCCAATGATAAAAGTCAAATGGAAATACTTAGGACAAAATGGGAAATATAATTATGGAAGTTCAGAGTCTAGTTATGATACTTCAAAAAATGAAGATTCAATTATAGCACAACGTAAAAAACATATAGTAATAAACTATTTTGGAAAATATCGGGAAGGACTTAAGTCTGTAGCCGAACATAATAAATTTATTAATAAATATTTGGATATGACACAGGCAGCAGGATCTCTACATCCTTCTATGCTAGCTTATGAAATGTTAATTGACGATGTGGATTTTTCTAATTATTTTATCAAAAGATTAATCGTAACTGAAATTGCATACAGATAATAATTACGTTTGCTAACAACGTGTATAGTTAATGGCTTGTTCTGTGCGTACTCGGAAAATCCTACGGATTTTTCTCTGGTTCGTTTTCTATTTACTAACTTAGTGATAGCCAACGTAACGAAATCATATACAACATGTTGTGCTTCATTATCAGAAACTCGAGTTAATTAATTATCCTAATTTTAGAAAAATAACTGACCAATGATAAAATTCTTTAGAAAAATACGCTACGACCTTATGGCAAACAATAAAACTGGAAAGTATTTTAAATATGCTATTGGAGAAATTGTACTTGTAGTTATTGGAATTTTGATTGCACTTTCAATAAATAATTGGAACGGACAAAGGAAACAACAAAAAATAGAACAAGAATATTTATTGTCTCTGCAATCGGAGTTTAATTCTAATCTAAAGAAAATAAATTCTTCAATTGCGGAGAATAACACCATAATAAGCGGGATAAATGGTTTATTGACTTTATCTAATAATGAAGTACTTGATACTGTTAGTAATAAGCATTTGAACAAAACATTTCGTTCAGTTTTTGGTAATCAGATGAAGTTTAGACCTTCAACTGGAGTATTAAATGACATCATAAATTCTGGCAATTTAAATTTAATTGAGAATCAAAAGTTGAGACAACGACTTGCATCTTTTGAAAGCTCATTGGAATTTTTAAAACTCCAGGAAAATAATGTATTGGCTGTAAAAGAAAATCTGAAATCTATTATTTATAAAGAGGCTAGTGTTAGAAAATTAGCTGGTGAACTATTAAATCTTCAACCCAATGCCACTTCTGAAAATATAAATAATAAATTGTTGTTTAATTCTTTAGAACTTGAAAACTATCTCATAGATTATGCATTACTACATAAATCAGCTGCTGGAACTAATTATTTTGGCGGATTAAAAAATGAAATTGAAACCATATTAAATGAAATTGAACAAGAACTCAATAAATAACGAACGCCCAACACCGTATAAAAATAATTATGGTTTAGTGATAAAACAAAGGTAGCTACTAGCTAAAAAAACAGAAATGATGAAAAACCTAATCATAATATTTTTACTTTTAACTGCTTTTAGTTGCAAAAAGAAAGTGGCTCATAAGGAAAATGACAGAAAAACAGATAATGTTGAGAAGGTTAATCCTGTGAAAGAACATTTTGCCAAAATGGAGACAGAAGCTCTGAAAGAGCCTTATGTTGGAATTTTTACAAAAGATAGCGATTCGACAAATTTATTTCAAATTCGTTCTACAGGAGTTTCAACTTTACCAATTCAACAAGCTGCTGAAAGTTTTTTAAATGGTTTATCACCTTCACAATTGCAACACACAACATTTGACATAAATGATGAAGAATGGAGAAAATGGTGTAACGTTGATAATGGTATATATGACAGACAAGGTGTTAGCTTAAAAGAATTGTCCGAAATTCAAAAGAAAGATGCTTTTAAATTAATTCAAGAATCATTAAGTGCTAAGGGACTTCAACTGAGTAAGGACATAATGAAGACTGACCAGACCCTTAAAGAGCTTAACAATGGTTCATTAGATTATGATGAAGAATTGTATTTCTTTACTATTATGGGAAAACCTTCAAGTACTGAACCTTGGGGTTGGCAAATAGATGGACATCATTTAGTTATTAACTACTTTATTTTAGGAGATCAAGTTGTAATGTCACCAGTATTTATGGGTGGAGAACCAATAATTACAACTTCTGGAAAATATAAAGGAAATACCCTATTTCAAGATGAACAGAATTTTGGACTAGCCTTAATGCAATCCCTAACACAACAGCAGCAGAAAGAGACTACAATTTCAAACGTAAAAACTGGGAATAATAATGTGGCTGGAGCAAATAAAGACAATTTAACACTCGATTATCAAGGGATTCAGGTCTCAAATTTTTCTAAGGAACAAAGACAGAAACTGTTAGAATTAGTTTATTTATACATAAGTAATATTCGTGAAGGACATGACAAAGTTAAGATGGAGGAAGTAAAAGCTCATATTGATAATACTTGGTTTTCTTGGGTCGGAGGTACTTCTGAAGATGCTGTTTTTTACTATCGAATTCATAGTCCAGTTGTATTAATTGAATTTGACCATCAAAAAGTAGTTGGAGTTCCAAACGCAGATGACGGAAAACCATCAAAAAACCATATTCATACAGTTGTTAGGACACCAAACGGAAATGATTACGGAAAAAATTTATTGAGACAACATAAAGAGAGACATCATCATTAAAATTTAAGGTCAGCAGCTAATAATAGCTGTAAGTAATTGCTTGTTCTCGCCTACTTATGAAAATCTTAACAGATTTTCTATTCGTTTCTTTTTTGCTAACTTAGTTCTTGTCAACGCAACTAACCTTAAACAAAATGTTGTAGACTATTAAAACAAACCGCATTCAAGAAATGAAAATTTGTATTGCACAAACAAAATCTGAAAAAGGAAAAGTTCAAAGAAATATTCAGAATCACTTGCGAATAATTGAACTTGGAATCAAATCAAATGCTGATTTAATCATATTTCCTGAATTATCAATTACTAATTACGAACCAGATTTGGCTAAAAAATTTTCAACAGATATTGAAAATAATATTTTTAATCCATTTCAAACACTATCTAACAATAATAATATCATAATTGGAATAGGAATACCAACAAATGCAACTAACGGAATTAATATCAGTATGCTGATTTTTCAACCAAATAAAAAGAAAGTTGTTTATTCAAAACAAATACTGCATTCAGACGAACTACCTTATTTTGTTTGTGGTAATGATCAAATAATTCTAAACATTAAAGGAAATAAAATTGCCATTGGTATTTGCTATGAAACTCTTCAACGTGAACATTTTTTAAATTCTAAACAAAAAGGTGCAGACATTTACATTGCATGTGTTGCAAAACCAAAAGGCGGAATTGAAAAAGCATATAAACATTTTCCGAAAATCGCAAAAGAATTTAACACGCCAATTTTAATGTCTAATTGTGTCGGTTATTGCGACAACTTTATTAGTGTTGGTCAGAGTGCAGTATGGAATGGAAATGGAGAATTAATTGAACAGCTTGATAGTAAAAATCAAGGTGTTTTAATTTATGACACCGAAACTGAATTAGCAAAAATTGACCAACCAAAAATAGAAATAGGACAACTTCATGATTTAGAAAAATTATATCAAATATATCTAAATGGTAAAATCGATTTAGAAAATAATGGAATTCATCAATGGTCTGATAATTATCCAACAATTTCAATTATTGAGAATGATATAAGAAATGGTGTTCTTTACACATTAAAAAGCAATGAAAAAATTATCGGAGCAATCAATATAAGTGAAGAACAAGAAACAGAATACAAATTGATTAAATGGAGGTTTGAAAATTCAAAAGTATTAGTGATTCATAGGCTTGTAATAGATCCAAAGTATCAGAGAAAAGGTTATGCACAAAAACTGATGGACTTTGCCGAAAATTTTGCAAAAGAAAATAATTATTCTTCTATAAGATTAGATGCATATAGTCAGAATAAAAGAGTACTTGATTTTTATAAGAATCGAAATTATTTTAAAAGAGGTGACGTTAATTTCCCTGATAGAGAATACTCATTTCATTGTATGGAAAAAGAAATAATAACTACGCACAACTAATCATACCATACAAATTGCCTACAATATTAAATCTAAACTTCCGTTTATGAAATATTAACCATAACCATTCTGCCATATAAAATAATTACTTTTTATTAATTTCTAAAATTTAAAATTATGAAAAGTGTTGTTTTATCAATTGTTTTACTAGTCGGTTCATTCGTAGGATTCTCTCAATCAGAAAAGGAATCTAATGAAAAAAAGTTGAAATACGGTTTCAATCTTGGAGTGAATTATTCAAACTTACTTGCAAAAGAATCCTTACCAAATAATTCGGATATTTATAATGAAATCGGGTTTAGTGCTGGGTTAATTATGAATTATAAACTGACTGAGGATTTATCCATTTCTCCAAAAGTGGAACTTTCAATAAATAAGAGTGGAATCAAAACTACAAACAATGATGATTCAGTCAGCTTGTACAAAATATTTCCAGCTTCATTAGATATTATGACTCATTTAATTTATAAAATAGGAAATGGAAATACAACACCTTATGTATTAGTTGGACCAAAATTAAATTTACCTGTATTTGGTAAGTCCAAATCAGATTATGAATATAAAAATAGTACAGACTTTTCTATTGATTTAGGTATTGGGTTAGAGAATAAACTAAAACATTTCTCAATCTCACCAGAAATAAGATACTCTCTAGGATTATTTAATATCAATGAAAATCCGAATTTTAAAACATTGAATTACCATAAGATTTCATTAGTTTTAAATATTATATAAATACTGTAGCAAACAGTATGGCAGTTAATTACTTCAATTCTACTTCAATTAAAATTTATATCTTTAAACGTATGGTTTGCAACGACTGAAAATTCTACAGATTCTTAGTCACATAAACCATTGACAAACAGGTTGAGCTTCATTATGACAAACCGCTAACTAATGATAAAATTCTTTAGAAAAATTAGACAAAATATTGAAAACAGGAAAAATACGATTATCTGACAAAAGTAAAATCGCAAAAATTCTAAACAGAAATAATTATCTACTAATAATTGTTGGAATAATTTTCTCGATAATTGATTATGATTTATTTAGTTCTCAACCAGAGATTTTGATTACGGAAGGTTTCTTTTGGAAAGGAATTGCTATTATATTACAAATAATTTTTATCGGAACATTAATTCGATGGGAATATAAAAAACAGCGAATTATTGATATTCTCTATAACGGAACAATTACTCGTGGAAAACTTGAAATGAGCGAAAAAATTAAACCGAATCGTGAGTCATCTTTCTATATTCATCTTTTTGAATATGAAGTTGATAATAAAAAATACGAAGTATCAATAAAAAACAATCGAAATAATGTAAATTCAGACTACATCATTTATCAATCGGATAATCCGAAAAACGGAATTGTTTTTGAAGATTTAAAAAGTGAATTAAGAAAAATAGTTGCAGAAAAAGTAATAGCTGAATAAAAAACGTTGTTCAACACTCTATATAAAAAATCAATATTTGTAACTTATCCAAACAGAGTTTGCTTGTTTGCTAACTTCTAATTTCCCTTCGGAAAACCATAGAACACAATCACGCAAATTTCCATAAATTTATAAATGATCGCATGCAATTGAAAAAGACAAATAACACATATTAAGTAATGAAATCAATTATAATTATTTATTTGACTTTTCTTCAATGCATTACAATCTATGCACAAGAGAACTTTTATGACTTTGTTAAACTAGGAGACTATCAAGTAGGTATTACAGACACATTAGTATTGGACGCCAAATACGATTATAATGCCTATGACTATAAAGGACAGAAACCTTATTTTGTAAAGATTTGGCATCCAATAAAAAAGAAAGACAAAAACATCTACCTAAATGTAAGTGACCTCTTCGTATTTAAACAAAACACAAACCTTAAAACTGTCCAAGAACAACTCACAACAAAATATAAAAATCTATTTATAGAAGATTATCTTACTGAGAATTTAAAAACTGGCAAAGTAAATCTATACGGAAAGTATTCTTACGAGGATGTTTTTGATTTAATAGGCAGATTGGAAACACGAAGCATTCCTGATTCCAATATTGGAGACTCTAACTTTCCTATTATAATTTACCATAATGGCTCACAAGGTCATCCATTTGAAAATTTTGCCATGGCTGAATATTTTGCTTCCAGAGGATTTATTTTTGTTACTGCAAGTTTTGAACTTCAATTTGATAATACTCCTTTTGGTATGCTACCTTACGAAAGATATATAACTGATGAAGAGGAAGAAAGCTTACAGAGCATTACCAAATTTGCTAAGTCTCTTACTAATTCATCTTCAATCTTTTTTATAGGACACAGTATGGGTGCTCAAATGGGATTAAGAACGTTTGGAGAGGATAACTCAATAAAAGGGATGATTTCATTAGAAACAAGTATTGAATTCAAAACAGATTATGAAAAGATAAAGGAAATGTGGCCAGAGGTCTATCAAAAAGTTATTACTGAAAAAGTAAACTATCCTTTTCCCATTTTATTTTGTGCAGCAACAGGCGAAAAAAAACCATTTAACTTTTTAGAAAATGTAAAAGCACCGCAAATTAGTTTTGTTAGCACAAAAACAGAATTTGAGCATAATGCACATTTGTCTTTTTTTTATTTAAGATATTTCTTAGACAATGAGGTTCAGCAAGCCGATAAAGCAATACTTAAAAACAGATTAACTCTGTATGTAAAGCACCTTGACATAATGTACGATTTTATAGAAAGAATTTTAAACAACGAAAATAAAGACGTCATAGAATCAATATTTATAGAAGAATAAAACCGATCTGTGAAGTTAAAAGATCAAATAAAAACAATTTAAATTATTAAAAATAAAACCAACATATTTGCATTTTTAATTCTATTTATAGGATTGTCTTTCGGTTAGTAACCAACTTTTATGTCTGATTAAAAACAAGAAACTGATATAAAGCATATAGATAGTTTGGTAAATTCAACCCGACTTGAAAATAAACTTCAAAGAGATGATATTAACAGTTTTTACTTTCAAGATAAACTCAACTATCAAAAACTTTACAACTTAAGTGTTTATTCAAAAAATAAAGAAATTATTAGAATTTCAGCAATTCCTGTTTATCCTAATTCACTTCAGCCTTATAGTACAGAAAGTTCAACTATTGAATATTTTATAAATGAAAATCATTTGATTTTTATTGGTGAATGATATTTGGATAATAGCAGAACAGGCTCTTGTGGGTTACGTGAGATATACAATAAATTGTACTACAAAAAGAACACATTGATAGGAACATCAAAAAAAGACAAGTTTTATAATTCAACTATTGAAATAGAATGGTTGAATGAAATTTTTTCGAAATTATATAAATTATCAAAAGAAAAAATTAAGTAAGATTACAAATCACTACCTTCAATAACGAGTATATTTAATTACTGGTTCTCACCTACTTGGAAAATTTTTCGGGATTTCCTCTGATTCGTTTTCTTTTCCTAACTTAGTTCTTTTCTACATAACTGAACCATATACAAATACATGATTTGTTACTAAAAAAACCATATGAAAAAACAACTCTTAATTGTCTCACTTTTATTTTCCTTAATAACAATCAGTTGTAAAAAAAACAAAAATTATAAAGTCGATTTTAACAACGATGAAGCTCCCGAAAACAGATTCGAAAGTAAAATTTTTAGTTTCAATTATTCTGAAGAATGGAATATTACAGATAGCGAAGAACTTGAAGAATGTATTTATTATGTGTCCGTTGAAAAAAACGGATTCGACTCTAGCGGACTGATGACAATAATCTCATTTGAGGAATTAATTGATTTAGACGAATATATAATGCTGAATATAGAACAGTTACAAGATAATCCAGTTATAAATAATTTAAATTACGACACAATAAAAGACAGCGAATTTAATTCAATAAAGTCAAGATCTTCAAATTTTGATTTCAAAACAATGGGAATTAAACATGACGGAATAATATACGCAATTAGCAATGAAAAGAATTCTGTTGTTATTCTCAGGCAAGAAGCTCTTGAGGACAGAAAAGAGAACCTTGAAGGATTTGACACAATCAAAAATAGTTTTGTAATATATTAAGAATAAAATCTTGTAACCTAATTTCGAGAACATCGTCCTATAAAAACTAACCGAATTCTAATTAAAATAATGACGACTGAACATCAACAAGTTTCCAATAATTTGACTAATACAATTAATCACAAAGGCTTTTTATTTGACCTGATTATTTATATTTCGGTAATGTTTCTAATTAGGGAAATTTATTTTCCGAGTGTAGGCTTTATAATCAACGGACTTTTTTGGTCGCTTACAACTTTAGTCGTTGCTACATGGAGGATGAAAGTTCGTAATGTTTCATGGAAAGATTTAGGGCTTTCCAAACCTGAAAGTTTTAAAAAAACTTTAGTCGTTACTATTGGTATTTTAATAGCCATTGTTCTTTCAATAATGGCATTTGAAATGATTAAAAATTATTTACCCTTCTCAATAGATGAAAAGAATTATTCTGAAAATTCTGCATCTAAATTTGGAAATCTGAAAGGAAACTGGTTACTCTTCTTTACAATTATACCAGCCGTTTTATTAGAATCGATGTTAGAAGAATTATTAGATAGAGGATTTTTGATAAATTGGTTTGAAAAGTTATTTTCTAAAACAACAATAGCTACAATTCTTGCAGTAACATTACAAGCATTAATTTTTGGATTTAGACACTCTTATGATTTATCAGATAGATCAATTAGGGTTGGACTTATTGGTTTAATAATGGGTATAGCTTATGTGAAATTTGGAAGAAATCTGTGGCCTTTAATTATTGCTCATTGTATTCTCAATACAATGTCTATGGTAGATAGAGTATAAAAAAGAAAACAATTAGATTTCAAAATAAAATACTACGTGCTCAACAACGTGTTGTAAAAGTAAAATTAAATAGAAATCATTATTTAGATATTAGCCACAAAACACGATCATAGGAGACTATGTAATGAAAAATTACTACTATTATCATAATCAAACTAGATTTTGTCCATCCCAAATCTTTTAGAGTCCAAATAGCGAACGTAAAGAAAGAGACTTCAATTACTAGGCGAATCAGTCCATTAGTAACAATTGGAGCAGAGCCAGAACGACTAGGATCATTTGGAACAGCAAATGTTCCCCAAATTATCGCTAAGAGGATTGGAATGCCAATAGCAAGAATAAAACGGTACCAATTGTCAGTCTGTTTCCATCCCCAAATCCCAATAGAAATGAGAGCTATAATCTCTAATATAAATCTCAAAAATAAGTTAGCTGGATGCGATCCCATAAAGCTCTAAGTTTTCTTTATTTTATTACGTACGACAAGTTCGTGTTTGGTTTCGTTACTTGCTTCAGCAACTAAATTAGAAAATACAAATCGAATAGAAAATCAGCTATAATTTTTGTAAACAGGCAAGTATTAACAATAAATCACATCTGTTGTAAGTGATTGTTTTTTTATCATTTAGTTCTGTTGTTCGTTTAATGAAAGGTGTTCTCTATTCACGTTTTCAATGCCAAATTCCTTCAGGAATTAACTTTTCCTCTACTATTTCTACGAGCAGACTGTCAGGACCTCTAACAAAAAAACTTTTCATACCATGAATAGGATCAATTTTTATATCATGAACAATATCTAACCCTTCATATTTCATTTTATTCATTAGAAACTCAATATTTTCAGTAGAAAAACCAATATGATCGATTGCACTACCATCAGTTGGTTTAAATTCTTCGTTAGACCACCATGGTTCTTCCTCAACTGGTTTTCCAAATACAATGATATTAATATTATTGACAGTTAGTAAATTCCATTTCCACCGAAGATCGTTATTCTGCCATTGTTTCGCTTCTTCATATACTGAACTGAATCCTAAGTGAGATTCAAACCAATTCATCGTTTTATCAACATCAGTTGATAGTAAGTGTATATGTTCAAATCTATGGTTTTTATTTCCCGTATATACCTCAACAACTTCTTTTTCTGGGCCAAGAAAGTACATCCAATAATTATCACCAAGAGGAGTAATATCCGTATGTACTGCTATTCCCTCAATAACTCTCCAGTCAAATTCAGATTGACCATCTACACCAGACCAACCAATATGCCATAAACTGGAACCTAAATGTGTTGATGGTGCAGTATCGACAAGATTCATTAATAAAAACGATTTTTCCGTAAATAGAGCATCCACTCGATCTCGGTATTTTACTTGAGTTGCACCAAAATATTTTTGATAATATGCAATGGTTGAATCTCTGTCTGTAACATTTAGATGGATATGATGAAAATTCACTTTACCTAATTTCTCTGTCTCTTCGGTTTTTTCAGGTAGCTGTTTACATCCAACAATTTGAAATAGTAAAGCAGTCAAGACAATCAAAGTAATTCTATATTTTTTGTTATACATAGTATTCATATTGTATTATACTGATATAGGTTGACTCTTTTTTGGTTAATATATGATCTTTCTTAAATGGTGAGTTCAGGTAAATTTA
>NZ_JBBMRC010000019.1:0-14228 GCF_038900375.1 Psychroserpens sp. AS72
GCCTTTTGTTCAGCTAATAGTTTCGCTTGAGCATCCGCTTGTGCTTTGGCCTTTTGTTCAGCTAGTAGTTTAGCTTGAGCATCCGCTTGTGCTTTGGCTTTTTGCTCTGCTAATAGTGTTGCTTGAGCATCCGCTTGTGCTTTGGCCTTTTGTTCAGCTAATAGTTTCGCTTGAGCATCCGCTTGTGCTTTAGCTTTTTGTTCTGCTAGTAGTTTCGCTTGAGCATCTGCTTGTGCTTTAGCCTTTTGTTCTGCTAATAATTTCGTTTCAGCATCTTTGTCAGCTTTAGCTTTTTCTTCAGCAGCCAATTTTGCAGTTGTATCATTTTCCGAAGGAACATTAGTAACAACTTCTTTTTTAAGCTTTGTAATTTTAGCAATCTTTGGCTTTTTCTTCTCGTCGGAAATTAGCAAACCTCCAACCTCGTCACCACTACTATAATCGTATCTATTGTTACTTTTAAATCTATAAGCCAACGTGAAATCATGAGAATTACCAAAGGTTGATAAATCACCAAGGGCTTTTTCATAATTATATTCTAATGCAATTTGTGAAGTGATATTGATGCCTATTCCTCCAGACACACCATAGCGTGTGTTGTAACCTACTTGTGCCCAAATCCCTTTAGGTACAGTAAGCATTGCCATAGCAGAAATAATAGTTTCTTCTTTTTGAAATTCTGATCTAAACAAACCTGTAAACTTGCTTTCATCAAAGAATCCACGACTTGACATCATATAACCTGTGTACATGATATGAGCTTGAATACTTTGCTGTGGATTATCTTCAATAAGCGTTGAGGTTTCAAAATTATATAAAGCTAAATTGTTGATCGATACACCAAAATCTAAAAATCCCATTCCATAATTAATTCCAGGATTTACAGTCAGTAAGAAGTTTTCTGGTACGTTTTGTAATGAAGGATCATCAAAATTTGTAATAACATTTCCTGTATTAACTCCACTTTTATAAGCACCAATATTTAAACCAAACGTTAAGTTGCTATCTTTTTGTAATTGTACATTATAGGCGAAATTGACCATACCTCCAAACGTCGTTAATACACCATAATTTTGTTGAAATACGCCAATTCCTGCACCAATATTTTCTCCAAATCTACCAGAATAACTTCCTAAATAGGTGAGAGGTGCATTTTCGAAATCTACCCATTCTCTTTTATTATTAAAACTGATGTATTTAGATTGCTCTCTAACAAAACTGAATGTTGGGTTAATAGCAAAACGATTAAATGTCAATGAGTTCCTTGCTGGTAGGTCAAGCGAAACCACTCCATCATCTTCTTGAGAATAGAACATCTGTATAGAACAGATACATAATACTAAAACAAAAAGACGTGTTTTCATATTATTTGATTACCGTTATTGACCCCTTTTTGGTGTCGTTATCACTCGTTGTTATCACGTAATAAAATACTTGATTAACACTATTTAAATTTAGATTATTTTCTGGCCAATTGTTGCCATAGTTATCGGTTTGCATCACCACTTTACCTGTATTGGTCATAATCATGACGTTTGTATTTGTTCCACTTGTATACAACAAAGGAATCATCCATGTATCATTTATTCCATCTCCATTTGGGCTGATGATATTTGGAATTTTATCTACATCTGGAAATGGGTCAAAAGCTTCCTGTAATTCAAAAATAAATTCTCTTGAGCCAACACAACCAGAGGTTTCTGTTACAATAATTTTATAAGTTCCAAATTGTGTTGCGTCGTAATTATCTTCGGAAACATTAGCGATTAAGACGTTATCTAAATACCATTCAAACTCTGGATTATTAGCATTTGTAGTTACTACTACTGAAAGTGATTCGTCTTCTTCAATAGTTTCTATTTCAGACACATTAATAGATCCATCAAATAATTCACTTATAAGTACAATTTCACCTGATGCCATACAATCACCTAAATCTACTTGTACTGCATACGTACCAGATTCACTTGTGTCATACATTTGTGATGTTGCGTCAACTATAATATTTCCATCCTTAAACCATTGGTAAGTGTTACCAGTAATTGTAGTTAATGTTGTAGATCCATTTGCTGGACAAAACGGATTTCCTAAACTAGAAGAAATTCCTGCATCGGAATTACCTGTTGTTACTTCGCTAATTGCAACTCGATTTGAAAAAGAATCTGATGTACATGTGCCATAATTTGTTTCAACAAAATAGGTTCCAGGCTGACTAACAGTTAGGGTAGGACCATCTGAAATAAAAACTGATGTTGTTGGTCCAGTTTCTTTATACCATTTATAAGTAAGGTTAGGATAGTTAAGTGGAGAATCGTTTGATCCTGTTCCAGGATTATCAATTGTTAGTAAATAGCTTCCTCCAGAACAGTATACACCTGTTGATACTAAATTATTGATAGAAAACGGTGAATCCTGTATTTTATAATAGGCTGCAAATGTCGTAGAACCAGAACTAGTTGCTGCTGGAGCACTACTTTTAATTCTAATTCTATAACCTTCTCCAGCTGTTGTTGTAGGTAATGAGAAATTTAACGTTGCTGGTGATGTAGTAACTGCACCAGGATTTGAAGTAAATATAACTGTTGCACTAGAAAAATCGCCATCTGCATCAGACAACTCTATTGAGAACTGATTTGAAGCGTTTAAACCATTTTCCGGAGAAAAAACAAAAGTTGTACTATAGGTATTAAATGTATCACTAGCGCATGCTTGACTGAATCCTAAATTGGGTGAACCAATCACGATTTGTGCGTTTAGATTTTCCGAAGAAAAAAGTAGGAAAACAAAAAGTCCGAAGACTATTCTATTTACAAAATTTGAGTTATACATTAGGTTTGGGGCGTAATTTTTTATTCTATAAGCAGGTTGTTCTTATTTTGTTATTAATCTTCATCATCATCATCATCAATTAAATCGTTAGAAGCGTAGATTCCATTAATTCTTAATCTAAAATCTGGACGAGTTTTGTTGTTAGCATCAATAAAAGTTTCTGAGTCTGGACCTTTAGAATATACGTTATCAAAAGAGCGACTACCATACCAGTTTTCTAAATCGGCATTATTAGAAAATCCATTTCTAAAGATGTTTCCTTTACAATTATTAAAGTAGGTTCTTGTAAATTTTAACTTCGATAAATTTTCTTGGTTGATATCAATTTTATTGTCAAGAATTACAGCAGGATTAAATCCAGATATCACACTCATATCTATTGAGAATGAAGAATCTGCGCCAATGTAAATTGCTTCACTTACTAAACCTAGATTGATATCGTTTTTTAAATCAGAGCTTAGGTTTATTAGTGTTAAATTTGCAGCTGCAACAAACGTTTGTTCTTTACTAAAATCGATGTCATCTTTTGCATCATAATCAGCCACATAAATACATCTTGAAACATCTGAACTAGAAATATAAGGAGATCTAATTGCTAAAGAGTTTGCAATCCAAACTTGAGCACCATCATTAAATTTGTAATCATTACCAGTAGACTTGTAAGACACCAATTGATCTAGAATAAGTTTACCACCTAAAACATTGAATGCATCACCTTCACAGTAACTTACCATAATGTTTTCTACAATAGTTTGTTGACCAACACCAGCTAAAGTAAGTGCACTAAAATAGCCATAGTCTTTTGTTCTTTTTCCTGCAAATTCTAATCGCACATACTTTAAAACACCAGAGCTACTATCTGGATTATCACCTCCATAACTTAAGGATTTAGCGATAGATGGTCTTAAACCATAATTTAAAGCAGACTCACTACCAAACGCATTTGTTGGCGCATCACCAAGAATGAATAATCCTCCCCAATCACCAGGCTTTTTTACACTTCTACTAGACGTAAATATGATAGGATCTGTTGAGGTACCTTCTGCAATAATCTTTGAGCCATTGCTTATTGTAAGAGAACCTTTGGTTTTGAAATCACCAATAATTACAGTACCAGGTTCAATAGTTAATGTCGAACTATCTGTTACAAAAACATCACCTAATAAAAGATATACATCTCTCTTTAGTAATTTTTTGTTTTTAGTGATATTACCACTAAGTATTTGAGTTGGCTTACCATACTCAACTTTGTTCGGTTTGAATTCTGTCCAAGGGTTTAACCAATTATTATAACCAATTATTCCTTTTTCTTGCTGAGCAAACATATTGCCAAACACTAGGAATGAGATTAATGTAAGTAGAGTAATTTTTTTCATAGCAGGTAATTGTTTAATTAGATTATTGGGTGCTAATTTATATAACCAAAAATAGCATAAATACTTACGAAACGCAAATAATATCGACGAAATACGTAAATATATATGATATTGAAGTATTTTCCTACAACATAATTATGTATATTTTTATAAAAATCAGATTATGATAAGTTGCGTACAATCAAATAGTTAAAAATTTGAAGACTATAAGACACAAAAAAGCCTCAGTAGAAGTTACTGAGGCTTAAAATTTTGTGACTAAACAAATACTTAATTAGTCTGTTTTAAAATCATTATAGGTATGTAATGATTTTAGTGTTTCTTCGTAAAATAAAATAGCAGCTATTAAATCTCTTGTATCAGAATACGGTAATATTTTCTTTTGAAATTCTACAGTACTATCAAAATACTCAACAGATGCATCACGATTTATTTCTAATGCTTTTTTGTTTTCTTTAGTTTCTGGTATACCAAGAGAAGCCATAGTAACACCTGGTTTTGTAGCAAAAGCAATATTTGGTAAAATATTTACTATAACTTGGATACGTTCACTATATAATTTTAGTAATTCTCCTTTAGACATTTTATCTAATTGGGCGAAACTGTGATATTTAGAAATGTTGACTTTACCATCAATAATAGTAATTTCTTTATTCTTTTTTTGAGCGAAAGTTATACTTGCCATTAGAAAGAAAATAGCAATACATAATGTAGATTTTGTTTTCATTTTTTAGTTTTTTATAGATCTAGGTGAGACAAATCTATACAATTTATTAAAAAAACCAACTTAATTTTGTGTTTTTTTGCAAATTATTTTCTTCTATGAAATACACATTTCTTGGATAAAAGGCTTATTTAGTGGATTAAGAGCATATTTGTCCGATGAAATACTTTTTGTTTTTTTGTTTAATTAATTACAAAAATTACTCCTTTTTAATAGATTATTTTAACCTATTTCATTTTTAATAATATTCTAATCTTTCAGTTTTTTGTTCATAAAAAGGCATCATTTAATCGTTAAATTTTGCATGGTCTGTCTTTTTATCGCATTAAATAGTTCATTGATAAGATTTTTAAGGGTTTATGATATAATTCGGCCAAATTTGATTGAATTTATACTTAACGCAATGAAAAAATTAATAGCCCTTTATGCTTTCTTCTGTTTATTCGGACTTCAACAAACAGTTATAGCACAAGAAACTTCAGATATTTCCGAAGCACAAAAAGAAAACTACTTAGAACGTCATCCTATATATGATTATAATGCACAACAATTAAGTGCCACAGATAGTATTCCAGATTTTGAGACTAAGCAACAACCATTAAAAATTACAGGTACCATTTATAAAAGTGATGGTGTAACTCCAGCTGAAGGTATCATCTTATATATTGAACAAGCAGATGAAGATGGTGATTTTGATTTAAGAAAAAATAACGATAAACGTTATGCTCACCATAGAGGTTGGATAAAAACAGATGCTAATGGTCGTTATACCTTTTACACATTTGTACCAGGAAATGATAGACGTTACAATCAGCTATCTCAATTATTTCCAGCAATTAAAGAACCTTCTAAACCAGCATATGATATAGCGTCTTTCTATTTTGATAGTGATCCAATGCTCACGAAGCTATGTCGTAAAAAAATCGCTAAAAAAGGAGATCCAACGAGAATATTGAAACCTACTAAACAGGATAATATGTTAGTTGTAGAGAAGAATATTGTACTAACTTCAAATACAGTTGCCTCAAATTAAGACATCTACTTATTTTTCAATAACTAACTTCTGACCAATTTTAAGTACCGAATTACGTTTTATAGTATTCGTATTACATATTGAAGTAATAGACACATTATTACGTTTTGAAATGCGTGACAAAGTATCACCAGATTTAACAACGTAAATAGATTTTTGTTTCACAAGACTAGCAATAGCTTCTTCTTCAGACAAAAGTGGTTTTATTAAACTTTCCTTTTTGGAGTTATGATAAATAGGACGTGTCCATTTTTTAGTAACCCAAAGTTCATTGGCTCTAATTGTATTTTGATTATTAAACTCAAATAGATATTCTGGATTTATAGACACACCTTTATAATTAACGACTAAATGTAAATGACTTCCTCGTGCATTTCCAGAGACACCACCTTTACCAAGATATTGACCTTTAGTTAACGTATCGTTTTCTTTTACACCATATTCAGATAAATGTGCGTACACGGTTTCTAGTCCGTTAAAATGTCTCACAACCACTGTTTTTCCATGACCTCTACTATAACGAGACATTCTTACAATGCCATCAAACATAGAATATAAACTATCTCCTGTTACCAAATCTATGTCAATACCTTTATGTGCTCGTCCTCTTCTCCAGCCATAACGTGAGGTTACGACTTTGTTTTTTTCAATAGGTGAGTGGTATGTAGAATCTTTGAATTCTATTTTCAACGGAAATGTAACATCTACATCATCATTATACGGATTATAAACCGTGTGATCCCAATACTCAGCTTTGATATCTTGAGGAATAATAGTGTCCTTAACAACAACTAATACAGGTTTAACTGAATCTTTCTCGACTGTTTTAAAATTAAATTCGGGAATATCAATGATAGAGACCTGAGGCTTTTTTTGAGCATAAACACTTAAGGATAATGTAATTAAGAAGAGAGAAATTATTGATTTCATAAGTTGAAATAGTGATTTTGATTTTCAGTTTCCGAAGATATAAAAATTATAAACGTTACAAAGCACTAATGTATTGTTGGTAAAATTTTATTCATTTTTGGTAATTTCTTATATTTGTATTCGTGGCATCATTGTTGAATGTCATTTAGTATTAATAAATAAATTATATTACAATTATGAGTAAAGGAACAGTAAAATTCTTCAACGACGCTAAAGGCTTCGGATTTATAACAGAAGAAGGTTCAAACACCGAACATTTTGTTCACATTTCAGGATTAATCGATGAAATTCGTGAAGGCGATGAAGTTGAATTTGATCTTACAGAAGGAAAAAAAGGATTAAACGCGATTAACGTAAAAGTTATTTAACATACGCTTAACCACAATTTAGAAAGCCCATCACTAGTTGATGGGCTTTTTTTGTTTTAAAAAATTGAAAAACTAATTTATGTATAATTATAAAGTATATTTACTTGACCAAATACTCTTACTTTATCATCATTACAAAACCTTTGAATTTAAATCATCTTAATTAGTATCATTAACGCAACTCAAGCATGCAAAAACCAAGTACTAAAACTTTAATCATTATAGCGTTTATTGGTATCTATGTGATTTGGGGTTCTACGTATTTACTTAATAAAATTTCGGTCACCGAATTACCTCCTTTGTTTTTGGCAGCTATTCGATTTTCTATTGCGAGCGTTTTAATTTTTGCAATTGCTAAAGCTTTAAAGTATAACCTTTACATTACCAAGAAACAATTACTCAATTCTACACTAGTTGGATTTCTATTTTTAGTCTACGGAAACGGTGTCTTCGTTTGGGCTTTAAAATATATAGATAGTGGTTTTGGTGCATTATTAGCATCAACACAACCTTTATTTGTATTGTTGCTTATGCGATTAATGGATAACAAAAAAATGCAACCCAAATCTTTAATAGGTGTTGCTCTTGGGATTATTGGGATGTATTTACTAATAAGTCAACAAGAATTAGTCACCAATGAAGAAACACTTTTAGGCATTTTTATGATTTTCACTTGTGTTTTAGGTTGGAGTTATGGAAGCGTTTATGTTGCAAAAGCAGATGTCCCAAAAAACTATTTGGTAAGTACAGGATATCAAATGGCAATTGCAGGTATTTTATTAGCTGTAGTAAGTTTATCGTTAGGCGAGGAGTGGAGTTCACCATTAACTTGGAGTCCAAGAGTACAATTAGCCATGTTAGCATTAATCACCTTTGGAAGTATTGGCGCATTTACTGCTTTTAATTATCTCTTAAAACAGGTTTCTACGGAAAAAGTCGCCACATCAGCCTACGTCAATCCTATTGTAGCGATGATTTTAGGTTGGTATGTTTTAGACGAAAAATTAAGCACGCAATCAATCATTGCTGCAATTGTATTATTAACAGGTGTGTATTTTATCACATCGCGGAAACGAGTACTTCCAAAAGAAGAAATTTCAAAAGGTAAACCATAAAAAACTCCTGAAGAGATATTCTTTCAGGAGCTTAACTTCTAAATTTAATCAAACTTAACTGGCCACATCAAGCATTACTGAAATGAAAATACATTTTCATTGAAAGTACCGAAGCGAAACTTAGAGATGTTTCTAGTTCGTCTGATAATTGTTCACGACTACGCTCGATATGTCAGTAGTCTTACTTCTTAGATTCATCCACACTATCACATTGAATCTCATATTGATTATCCTCATAATCCTTACACATCTTTACAAAATCAGTTGGTAAGATCGTTCTAAAGTCATGTTTGTCTTGTGGTATTATTTCAATCATTTTATCAATCATGGGTTGCGGATCAAATTGACCTTCTGCCATGGCTTTTGCTGCAGCTTCTATGTTTTTACGAGGTGTAAAATATTCTTCCTCATTAAACCATTGTGCGTAGGTGTCGTACATTCTGTCATTAAAACCTGTATCAAAAGGTCCTGGATTTATGGTTGCTACGGAAATTCCCATTGGCACCAACTCATGTCTTAATGATTGTACAATGGCTTCAAGTGCATGTTTAGAGGCGTTGTAAGCTCCTAAATAAGGTGTTGTTGATAATCCAGCAACAGATGAGACGAATACCAATTTCCCTTTTTTCTTTTCTACCATGCTATTGATAAACGGTTGTGCAAACTCCAATGCTGAAAATACATTAGTTTCCATGACCTGACGAATTAAACCGACTGGCATTTCAGATACTGGTCCAGAGTGACCTATTCCTGCATTACTCACTAAAATATCAATATCGTATTCCCAAGCTTTTTGGCAATCCATAAAATCTAGAATATTGAGTTTGATGATTTCTAAGTTATCTATAACTCCAGCTTTTTTGGCATCTTCTAGTAATCGTGATTTCTGTTCCCATTTATGAACACCTGCAATCACATTATGACCTTTAGCCGCTAAACCTAATGCTGTTCCTTTTCCTAATCCTGATCCTGCTCCTGTAATTAAAATTGTTTTGCTCATATCTATGTCTGTTTTTGAGAGTTTATTTGTTTGTCTCAAGGTAGAATTAAAGCTGTTAGGAGATTAGCTTTATAGATGGAATGGTTAACGTATATGATAAATCATTAAAATATTATTTTTTATCTTTAATTAACTAATTATTAAAAACAACAAAAAAGCCCACAAACTAAACAGTTCACAGGCTTTTTCACTATCAATAAATTCGTGTTACTACTATTTCAAACGCTCCAACAAGGTTTCAGCAACTAATGCTGATGATGCTGGATTTTGTCCAGTAATCAAATTGCCATCTTGTAAGACGTGCACTTCCCAATCTCCTTTTTTAGAGTAGATGCCACCATTGGCTTTCAACATGTCTTCTACTAAAAATGGTACAACGTCTGTAAGTCCGACAGCTTCCTCTTCAGTATTCGTAAATCCGGTTACTTTTTTATCGTTTACTAATGGCTTTCCATCTGTTCCTTTAACGCTTTTTAAAGCAGCAGGCGCATGACATACAAAAGCAACAGGCTTATCTTGGCTATTAAATTTTTCAATTAAAGCAATAGAGTTAGCGTCTGTAGCTAAATCCCATAAAGGACCATGACCACCTGGATAAAATACAGCATCAAAATCATCTGGATTTATAGTTGCTAATACTGTTGTGTTTGCAATACGCTTTTGAGCTTCTTCATCGTTATCAAAACGCTTTGTTGCTTCTGTTGCAGCACTCGGATCATCACTTCTTGGATCAATTGGTGCAGCACCACCTTTTGGTGTAGCGATTGTAATATGTGCGCCTTTATCTAATAAAGTATAATATGGGCTTGCAAATTCTTCGACCCAAAATCCTGTTTTTTCGTCGGTATCTCCTAATTTATCGTGAGATGTTAATACAAATAATATGTTCATTGTGTGTACTTTTTTTAATTCTGTTTGTCCTTCTGAACTTGTTTCAGAAGTCGTTTCCTTTGTGTTCTCTTTACAGCTTGATGCTGTAATTATTGTTAGCAATAAGGCTAAGGTTTGTAGTGTTTTCATAGTTATATATTAAATTTAATACGCCATTTTTACAATAGTCTCTACGTTCTCTGGTGTTAACGATTGGTGTTCACCTAGACCTTTCCATCCACGCTCTGTAAAACGTTGTGAAATGGTTTCGGCAGTACCTTCATAATCCTTAGTGTAGTCTGATAACTTGGTATCAATTCCTAACTCATGGAAAAAATCTACCGTTTTTTCAATAGCAGTATAGGCTTTGTCATCTGTACTACCTTCGGTAATATTCCAAACACGCTCTGCATACTGTGCTAATTTTTCCTTTTTAGCTTCAAAATTGAATTTGTAATGACTTGGTGCAATAACTGCTAAAGTTCGTGCATGGTCAATACCAAATAATGCTGTGAGTTCGTGTCCCATAGCATGAACAGCCCAATCTGTAGGAACTCCTTTTTGGATTAATCCATTTAAAGCCATCGTACAACTCCACATAAAATTAGAAGTGGCTTTATAATCTGTTGGATCTTTCAACACTTTTGGTGCGACTTCAATTAAGGTTTGCAAAATACTTTCAGCAAAACGATCTTGTAGTAAAGCGCCTATTGGATACGTCATGTATTGTTCTAAAACATGCGTAAAGGCATCTGTTAAACCATTTGCTAGTTGACGTTCTGGAATAGAAGCTACCACTTGAGGATCTAATATAGAAAACTCAGGAAATAAACCTGGTCCACCCATGGCTAACTTTTCTTTCGTTTCTGCTCTTGTGATGACTGCACCAGAATTCATTTCAGAACCTGTTGCAGGTAAGGTTAATACAGTCCCAAAAGGCATGCCTTTTTCGGTTCTAATATTCTCTGTTAAAATGTCCCAAGGTGACTCACCTTTATATAAAGCTGCAGCCGATAAAAATTTGGTGCCATCAATTACAGATCCACCTCCAACAGCTAGTAAATAGGTAATGTTATCATCTTTAATTATTTTTAAAGCTTCCATTAATTTAGAATATTCTGGGTTTGCAGGAATACCTCCAAACTCAACAACATCTACTTTAGAGAGTGCTTTTTTAACTTGGTCGTAAATGCCGTTTTTCTTAATGCTTCCACCACCATAGAGGAGAAGGACTTTAGCATCTTTAGGAATTTCGTTTTCTAGTTTTTCTATCGTGTTCTTTCCAAAAATTATTTTGGTCGGATTTTTAAATTCAAAATTGTTCATATGTCTTCTTTTTCTTTTTTAAGTTGATTTATATTTTAACTACCATTTTCCCTTTGTTCTTACCATCAAACAGATCTATAAAGGCTTGTGGGATATTTTCAAAACCTTCAACTATTGTTTCAGAATAGGTAAGTTTACCTTCTGCTAACCAGCTTGATAACGATTTGATAGCTTCTGGGAATTTCTCTTCAAAATTAGAGACGATAAAGCCTTGCATGAGTGCACTATTTTTAACTAAAAACGGTTGTACGCTCACACTTTTTGGGAGTTCTGTATTGTTGTAGACAGAGATGGCTCCACAAATCACAATTCTCGCAAATTTGTTGATATTGAATAAAACTGCATCTGAAATTGGGCCACCAACATTATCAAAATAGACGTCCACACCATTTGGTGCTGCTTTAGCAATGGCAGCTGCCATATTCTCAGTTGTGTTGTAATTGATACCAGCATCAAATCCGAATTTAGATTTTAGCATGTCTACCTTTTCATCTGTACCAGCAATACCAACAACGTGAAGTCCCAACAATTTACCAATTTGCCCAACAACACTACCAACAGCTCCTGCAGCTCCAGAAACGACTAGTGTTTCACCTTTTTTTGGTTTTCCTATTTGTGTTAAACCACAGTATGCTGTTAAACCTGTCATACCTAGAATTCCTAAATAGGCACTTAAATCTGCTTTAGAAGGATCTACTTTATGAAGTCCTTCGCCTTTAGAAACTTGTTGTGTTTTCCAATCTAACATGCCAGAAACGTAATCATCTTCATTGAACTTATCATTTTTAGAAGATATCACTTTAGCAATCACACCAGAATGAATGGGTTTGTTTAATTCAAAAGGAGGTACATAGGATTTTGCATCGCTCATACGTCCTCTTAAATATGGATCTACAGAAACATACTGTGTTTCTAAAAGGAGTTCACCATCATTAATATGGAGTTCAATATCCTCTTTTATAAATTCGAAGTCTGAAAGTGATGGCTTTCCTTGTGGTCTGTTTTTTAATATTATAGTTTGTATCATGTCTTTTTTATTTTAGTTGTTATGTCCTATTGCGTTTATATAATCTGAAGTGATAATTACTTCAGAATGTGTTGTTCCATTTGCCAATTCAATCATAGCCTGAGCTATAGTTTCGGCATTTACAATTTTGTATTTTTTTAAATTTCCGAAGAATAAAGGCTGAATAACTTTTAATACGGTCAAGCCCAAAAACTCTAAAGTTCTCGTTTCATTACGATCACCTTCAATTAAAGAAGGTCTTAAAATATGAGTATTTTTTATGTGTTGCTGTAACACATCATGCTCCATTTCTCCTTTGGTTTTGCTGTAAAACGTACTACTATTTTTATCTGCTCCCATTGCTGAAATCACTAAAAAGGTAGCAATAGTATTATCATTTGAAAGCTTGGCAGCTGCTACAGGAATCCCATAATCTATTTTTTTGTAAAGCGTTTTATCTGGTGTTTTAGCTTTGGTTGTCCCAATACAGCAATAGACTTCATCTGCAGTAAAATCTGATCTAAATTGTTCTAACTCTAAAAGATCACCAATAAACTGTGTGACTTTGGTTGGTAAACCTTCAATTTTAGAACGCGAGAATAATTTGATACTACTGTAGCGTTCATCTTTGATTAATTTTTGAAGCACATGATTACCCGTTAATCCAGTAGCTCCTAATATAATTGCCGTTTTGTTCATGTTATAATTTTATACTGTCCCAAGCTGCTTGATAAGCTTCTTGAATATGAGTGTCATTTAATTGAAATGCGTCACGATTTTGAACCATCATTAAAAATGACAATGGATTTATAGAATATGCATATAAAAGATAATCAGATATGGGTTTTATAATCTGTTCTTTTTTACCACGTTCCCAAAGGTCGAGTAGTGATTGCAAATGCTTAATACCTTCTTTTCTACTAGGTTCGTCAATCATTGGTGTATTGTCACATTGCGCTAAAAACATAGCGTTATCAGACTCTTTTATTTTAAAATCTGCGATACGTTTCCAAATGAGTTCAAACCCTTTTTCTACAGACATATTTTTGTCATAGGTTTCAAAGGCATACTTTGTATATACTGCTTTTACTTCGATATACGTTTTGTTGACTAAGTCCTGTTTATTATCAAAATACAAGTAAATAGTAGCAGGTGAAACGTTAGCCGTTTTGGCAATTTTACTCATAGGTGCAGCATGAAATCCGTCGTTATTAACGAGTTCAATAGTTGCTTTAATAAGTGCATTACGTTTATCGATACTTTTTTGAAGTTTTGCCATCTTGATTCTTATTTCTATGCAAATGTATATAAAAATGAACGTTCATTCTTTTTTTTAACAAAGGTTTAGGTTTATGAAAAAAGTAGGATGTAAGAGATACGATTTATGCTGAGCTAGTTTCAGTATTTTACAAGAACATAGAGCTATATATTTTATGATGTGACCCTAAAACGAGTTCAGGGTGACGAAGAGACAGAGATATTATATTTTTTCTTCGGAAATGTGCTAACTGTAAAATCGATAACTTTTAAATCACAAGAATTTTAATAACACGTCATGCTGAACTAGTTTCAGCATCTTAAAAGAACATAGAGCTATATATTTTATGATGAGACCCTGAAACGAGTTCAGGGTGACGAAGAGACAGAGATA
>NZ_JBBMRC010000020.1:0-7131 GCF_038900375.1 Psychroserpens sp. AS72
AAATTTACCTGAACTCACCATTTAAGAAAGATCATATATTAACCAAAAAAGAGTCAACCTATATCAGTATAATACAAGAATGAGAAAAACACCCGAATTCATAGAAGATAGAATTAAATGGAGAGCTTCTCAACATAACTTACCGAATAAAAGCGTTCGTTTATTTGAGAACCTTAAAGATGAGACGAAAGCTGAATATTTGACTCATTTTAATGAGGAAGATTGTGGAAAAATAATTTTACTTTTTACAGATTCCAATAACAATTGGACAGCACTTGGAACTAAAAAAATTATTGGATTTGACGGAACTAAATTAAACTCGGTCAAATTCGATTCTATAGAAGATGTTGATTCTAAAAATCGGAAAGAGTACTTTGAGAAAGCAGAAGCTGGCGAAACAAAACTAAAGAAAATAAAAAAACGGAATGAATCTGAATTATTAATTACTGAATTTAATGGAAATGAAACAATTTTTATTACAAAAAAAGGAAGTGACTTGTTCTCGCTATGGAATATAATGATGATGATTGAACAACTGAATAAAAAAACTGGCTACAACACCGTATAAAAATAATTGCGGTTTAGTGCTTAATCAAAAGTCGTTGCGTGTTTGTAACGTCTGAATTTCCTTCGGAAATTCCTCGCATACAAACCCGCAACTATTCTTATACATAAACGTTACAACCAATAGCTCAAAAACCGTAACTCCTTTTAAACCGAATTCCAAAACACTCAATTCATCGGAATTTTTTCTTACTCAAACTCGGAATTTGAATAATATAATCGGAATCCACTAAACGGAATTTTTAGCTTGTTTGCGGAACTTTATAAAGTTTATGAAAACTGATTTACTATTGCGGAATTTAGCCTGTTTTCGGAATCTTGTATTAATCTGAAAAACGAAGTTTATCATTTTTTTTTGAAACTTAAGGATATAAGAAAATTAATCAAACGGATTTTTTGCAGATCGCATTTACTCGACTCTATCGCAAAAGGTTGTAACATCGTGTATAAAAAATTGCTATATTGTGCTTAAATAATGGTCGTTGCTCTTTTGTTACTTCCGATTTTCCTGCGGAAAATCCTCACTCACAAAAACGCAACTTTTCATACACAAACACGTTGCCAGTAATTTGAGAAACAGAACTAAATGGGAGTTTGGAACACAGAAATAAAAGGAAACGATACTACACTTGACATTTATTCCAACTTTTTTGATAAGTACAACAATGGAGGAAATCAAGTTTGGGTTTCAAACGAAATCAAAGCGGAATTTGAAGATTATTTTTCGAATTCAGACGACAGAAACAATTCATTATTTGGACTTGCTTTAGCACAATGGGAAACTAAATCATTAGAACCTGAAGTTTATAAAACCATTAAAGAAATAATTGAAAACGGAACTGATTTGGAATTGTGGAAAGAACTTGGTGCGGACAAAAAAACTCTGAATGACAGAAAATCGGAATTAGAGAATTTCCTAAAATTAATATCAACCGAAAAACCAAAAGCAAAAAGACGAGTAAGACCAAAATTTGAGTTTACAACAAACGAACTCGTCAAAATCAAAACGATTGACGGAACAAAAGAATTTAGAGTTAATGAAGAGTTTACAAACGGAAAATATATCCATACAAGCGGAATAATGGAATGGAGTTCTGGTGGTGGAGCTGGAATAATGTATTACACAGGAGAAAGTAAAAACATTTCTGCCAAATGGATTGATAATAACAATCTTGAAATAATTTACGAACCGAATTTGACTTTTGACAAAAAGGAATACGAATCGTTTTTTCGAGGAGATAAAGCGATAATAAAATATAAAACGGAATAAAAACTACTGGCAACAACGTGTATATTTAATTGCTAGGTCTAGCCTACTTACGAATATTCCTGCGGAATATTCTATCTGTGTTTTATTTGTTAAATTAGTTGCTTAAACACGCAACTAACCATACACAACACGTTAGCCTTCATTATGACCAACCATTAAACAATGATAAAATTCTTTAGAAAAATTCGCCAAAACTTACTTATGGAAAACAAAACTGGAAAGTATTTTAAATATGCAATTGGTGAGGTTATACTTGTCGTTATTGGTATTCTTATTGCTTTACAGATTAATAATTGGAATAATAACAGAATTGAATACAAACTTGAATCGAATATTTTAAGTGAAATTCTAGTAAATCTAGAAAAGGATGTTGTTAATCTTAACTCAAAGATTACGTTTAATAAAAACCAAGTGAAATTCAATAAAGAAGTTTTGGAACATTTAGAACAGAAAACACCATTAACAGACTCTTTAAGAATAGCTTATTTTAAATTATTAGGAAGAGGAAACTTTGAACCAATAACGGTTGCCTATGAGAATCTAAAATCTAAAGGTGTTGACATCATTCATAATGACTCGCTTAGAATTGCTATTTCAGAATTGTACGATTTCAAATATTACTATTTAACTGAGGATTTAAGATCAGATTATGAGCAAGTGAAAATTTTGCATGAAACTGAAGTCTTTAAGAATATTAAGACCATACATATAAATACAGATGACATATCGCGAACATTGGCAGAACCAGTAAATCTATTAGAAGCGCAGAATAACGCCTATTTTCATGAAGTATTAAAACAAGCTTTGTTCTTTTATTATTATATGAATGATACTTACAAAAGAGGAATAAAAGAAAATGAGGAAGTACAGAAGCAAATTAGAAACGAATTAAGCCTAAGAGAAAAATAACGAAAGGCTAACAACGTGTATAATTCATTGCTTGTTATAGCCTACTTACGAAAGTCCTCGCGGACTTTCTATCTGTGATTTATTTGCTAACTTTAGTGCTTAAACACGCAACGAAATCATACACAATCACGTTAGGCACAATTAAAACGAACATTGATAAAGACAAGTTACAAATCGCATCCAATTAAAGGATTTACTCACTCAATCGGAACTAAACAGATTTCGGAAATGTTGAGCGGAATTGGAATTTATGACGATTTATCAATTTCATTTGACAAAGAAAAAGGTCATCGAATGGGACTTTTTGTTCCAGGTTGGTCTGGTCGTTCAATGAAAGGAGAATCTAAAGACCTATTAGGCTTTTGGAGAGTAATTTCTGGAACTTACTCAAAACCTTTAGATAAATGGACTATAAATTTAAAAGCGGTTGAAATAGAAAACAATAAGCGGATTAAAAAATTTCTAATTGAAATCGGAATCCCAATCTTGCGGAATTGGTTTGAATCTGAAAAATCGGAGACTTGGTTTTCTGGACATCGCCATTTTCAAATCGGACTGAATGAAAACCTGACTGAATATTGCACTTGGGAAACTCATAATGACCGAACAATAAAAAAGAAAACTGAAATAATAACTGTGCCTAACACCGTATAAAAATAATTGCGGTTTAGTGCTTAATCAAAGGTCGTTGCGTGTTTGTAACGTCTGATTTTCCTTCGGAAAATCCTCGCATACAAACCCGCAACTATTCTTATACATAAACGTTGGCAATAATTAAAAAAACGCAAGAAATGAAAAAACTATTTTTTATAATAATTTTAATTCTAACAATTAGCTGTTCAAAAAATGACGATAATAATGAAGAAATGGCTCTATGTCAGGAAAAAGATTTTCTTGAAACCTTTATTGTTGAGCCCAATGATTGTTTCATTTTTGATGACCCACTTATGACTTTTACATTTGTTAGCTTTGATGATTATACTAAAACTGATTTAGATGAAACACCTTACACAAGAATCATAGCAAGCATATTAATTGACGATTTGACTTGGCAATTCCCTCATGATATTTATGAGGATACTGAATCTGAAGGAATTTCATTTTCTGGATTTGTTAACGCTGGAATTAATGATAATATTTATACAATTCACTTTGATGAAATCGAATTTACAGAAACAGAAACACAGTACATTTTTCATCGAGCAACAATACGACTGGAAAAATATGAGGATTAGGTCAAATAATAACTATTGCCAACACCGTGTATAATTAATTGCTTTGGCAAGTGCTTATTTGGAAAATTCCTTCGGAATTTTCTCTCGTTCGTTTTTGTTTATTAAATTAGTTGCTCAAACACGCAACTAACCATACACAATTCCGTTACCTTGCATTAAAAAAAAGCTCACTCAAATGTGAATTTTTCGAGAAAAAATAAAGTTTTTTAAAGAGCTTAACCAAATTAAAACTTAAAAAAATAGTTGCGGAAATTTAGCAAGTTTGCGGAATAAATAAAAATAAAAAAATCAGTACGCTGACTGAATAACTGACCGAAATTGATTGCGGATAATTAAATATTTTAAGCTGACTTAGAAAGTGACCGAACCTACTCTTTCCTGAAAATTTGAAACGCTATAAAAAAAAGAAAAACAAAATGCAATTAGAAACCTAAATTTAAAAACGCAAGGTAACAATGTATAAAAATAATGCTTAACTTTTGGGCTTAATCAAAACCAAAGTGTGCGTTTGCTTGCTTCTGATTTTCCTTCGGAAAATCCTCGCACACAAAACCGCACTATTCTTATACTAACCGTTACCTACAATTTGAATGAAACAATACGTAAAATTCACCATAAAGGATTCTGATAATAATAAAACTACTGAATTCAGTTATGTTCCAAACTCGTTTGGAGAAATTGAACTGCGAAAACTGACTGACAAATTGAATATTCTAATTATTCATTTTGAGAATCTGGATTTAGTTAGAGAAAACTTGGATGATGAAGCAGACGAATTTTTAGATGACCCAATATCAATAATGCTCACAAATTATCCGATAAAAATAAATGAACTATCTGAATTAGAATTGGATTTAAAAGATGGTTGGACTGATGATATGTTATTCACTATGGTCACTTTTAGAGATGGAGAATCTATTAATAATAACAAAATAGCCATTAAAAAAGATGGAAATGGAGCGTTTGACGTTATTTGGACAGGAAGTTACTCAACTTGGAACACAGACCGTTCTGATAGATTTTTAGAATTAAATATAAAGGCAAAACTAAAAACTGAAATAGTAACACCTTTATGCGAAAATGATGTAGTTATAATAGAAACGTTCGATAAAAAACTGTAGGTAACAACGTGTATAATTAATTGCTAGTTTCAATCCTACGTGGAAATTCCTGCGGAATTTCCTCTGGTTCGTTCCATTTTTGCTAAATTAGTTGCTTAACCACGCAACTAACCATACACAACAACGTTGGCATGCATTTTGACAATGAACACAATTTCAAAGGATATTAAAAATCGACTTTTTAAAACTTGGCTAGAAAAAGAACCTATTGCTGAATTTGAAAATTGGGTTTACTCATCAACTGAATTGAAAGACCAAATGGATTCTGATTCTTATTATGAGTTTTTATCATTCAATTACAAAAAAACAAATGCTATTTCAGATCTAAAAAATCTAATAGAACTACAACTCACTCAACCCGAATTGGAAACGTGGAATTTAAAAAGACACTTAATAAACGTAAAAGAACGGAATAAAAACTGTATAGAATCTATTAGAAAATTTTATTCTCTTAATTGCAAAGGATATGATTTCATGGATAGCTTAGCTTTTGATTTTGGTCTAAAACTAGAAGTTCCATACATATCACAGAATGTAGTATCATTTGAGGAATTAACTGAAGTACAAAAAGAAAAAATAATAAGTGATTTCTATCCTGAAATACAAGACGAGATTAATAAAGTAATGAGTTGGTTGGAAAACGAAAATATCGTGTTATTGGGAAAGTCAAATGAATTTGGAAAACTTAAGTATATTGATAATAGAACCGAATCACAAAAAGCAAAAAAGAATTATACGGTTGAAAAGAGTTGGTGGGAATTCTGGAAATAAAACGACATGCCAACAACGTGTATAATTAATTGCTTTATTGAGCTTACTTGCGAATATTCCTGCGGAATATTCACGGGTTCGTAAATGTTTACTAACTTAGTTGCTTAACCACGCAACTAACCATACACAACAACGTTAGGTGCAATTTCAATTAAACATCATGAAAAGATTATCTAAATCAAAAATAAATAAATTAGTAGAAGAGTTTACTGAGAAAACTAATAACGGAATTGGTAAAAGTGAAATCAAAAATTCTCTATTAGAAAAACTTAATGAAAATATAGAAAAAAAGGCGATCTTAGGAATTGATATTTATCGCTACAGTCAATATAAGACTTTTGAACAAACTCTAATTCCATTTCTTTTTAAAGTTTTACTTGAACAAACTTTTTATAATTGTTTAAAACATGAAAAATATTTTTTCCAAAATTCAAATCTTGATGAAATTGAAAAAAACTTTATAGATACTGGTGATGGAGGCTTTCTGATTTTTGATAATCCTTTCAATGCAGTAATATTTTCGATTTATTTTCAAGCTAATATAAAAAGATACAATAGTGGTCATGCTAACACTAAGGATATTCGTGAAATTGTTGGTCTTTTAACTTTAAGATATAGTTTAACTCATGATGATATTTATAAATTTTCAAACAATCATTACGGAACTGGAATAATAAATAATGCAAGAATTCTATCAAAAGATAAATTAAACAGATTTTTAGTTGATAGTAACACAATTAATTGGTTTGATAAGGAATTCAATGGAATTGAAAACTTGATGTCTATAGAACCCGATGATTTCAAATCAATTAAATTTTTTGATGATTATGAGGAAATTAAAGACGAAAAAGATAGGTTATCAGTGTTGTTTGATGACAAAACATCAAATTTTTTATCAGTCGACGTACTACATATCGGAGAAATTAAATCTAAACTAGACATAATAAATATTTACAGTTTACATCTGCAAATTCAAGTAACTTCTGGCGGAAATAAAAAATTTAAAATGTATACTGTATCGCTAGGTAATTTAAACTCAAGTGATTTATAAAACAGCACCTAACAACGTGTATAACCAATTGCTCAGTTTGTGTGTGCTCGGAAAATCCTGCGGATTTTCCTACTGGTTCGGTTTCTTTTATTAACTTAGTTCTCGCCAACGCAACAAGCCATACACGAACACGTCCAAGATCAAATCCTAATAAATTAGTCTTTTTTTATGCTGCATGTTGTTGCAAAACAACATAAGGCGTTCCTCTTT
>NZ_JBBMRC010000021.1:0-5891 GCF_038900375.1 Psychroserpens sp. AS72
AAATGCTTGCTTTTGAAGTAATGTAGAGTTGCTCGAAATGTTTTTTTTGAGCAACCTCCAATTCCGTTAAATTTCGGACCAACAGGTCAGGCATAGTCATTTATCCAAAAAAAATGCTTGCTTTTGAAGTAATTTAGAGTTGCTCGAAATGTTTTTTTTGAGCAACCTCCAATTCCGTTAAATTTCGGGCCAACAGGTCAGGCATAAATAAAAAAAAGCCTATGTTTTAAAGTTTTAAAACATAGGCTTTTTTATTTATGGTCAATTTCTTTTTATAAATTATTATTTCATTAGATGAAATATATTACTATAAATATTTAAATAGTATAAACAAGTCTTCAAGACATAATAGAGAATTGACAATATAAATCTATAGTAAGAACTATCTTAGATGTCTTAAAATTCTATATTTTTCTAGAACAATAGAATTCAATATTAAAGGAAGCTAAAATTTTAATCAAAATCATCTTACTAAGCAACTTCTTGCTTGACATGAAATTGCAAAGCACCAGAAGGACATTTTTTTACTTGTTTGATTATTTTTTTTGTGGATGCACCTTCTAAATCAATCCAAGGAATTACAGATTGTCTAAATACATTAGAAAGTTCTTTGGCACATCGCTCAGCGTTAATACACTTACATGGGTCGTAGGTTACAGTAATATCATTATTACTGAAAACATTTGGGTTTGTTTTCATAGTAGATCAATTTTGGGGCTTTAATCTATTTTAAATTTAGACAACTATAACGTTATCAAAACTTTAATAACGTTTAAATGTATGAAAACATCGATAAAAAACAAATTTTATCGTGATTATTAGATGAATGGCATGAAATTTTATCAAAATGAATTGAATACGTTAGATGATAATCTTGGATTATTAATCAAATTCTGAAGTATTATGAAACTTAATACTCTTGTACTTTTGTTGCGTCATCTGTAATGAAAATGGTGAATCTGCTAAAAATACAAGTTGACCTCGCTTATCTTTAGCTAAAAAACGTTGTTTTACTCTTAAAAACTCTTTGTATTCCTCACTTTTTTTATTGTCTGTTTCAATCCAGCACGCTTTGTGAACATTAAGGTTTTCATAAATACACTTTGCTCCATATTCATGTTCTAAACGATATTGAATTACTTCATATTGTAAAGCGCCAACAGTACCAATTACTTTTCTGCCATTGAGTTCTAATGTAAATAATTGAGCAACACCTTCATCCATTAATTGATCGATGCCTTTATTTAATTGCTTAGATTTTAATGGATCTGCATTATTAATATATCTAAAATGTTCAGGAGAAAAGCTTGGTACACCTTTGTAATTCAGGATTTCTCCTTCAGTTAAAGTGTCACCAATTTTAAAATTCCCAGTGTCTTGTAATCCAACAATATCACCAGGATAAGAGATATCAACGATTTCTTTCTTTTCAGCAAAAAAAGCATTAGGGCTAGAAAATTTTAATTTCTTATTATGTCTTACGTGAAGATATTGTGTATTTCGTTTAAATTCACCTGACACTATTTTTATAAAAGCTAATCTGTTTCTATGATTAGGATCCATATTAGCATGTATCTTAAACACAAATCCAGTAAACTTATCTTCGTCAGGCTTAACCAATCGCTCTTCACTATGCTTTGGTCGAGGTTTTGGGGCAATCTCAACGAAACAGTCTAATAATTCACGCACTCCAAAATTATTTAAAGCAGATCCAAAAAATACGGGTTGTAATTCACCATTTAGATATTCATCTTTATCAAATTGAGGATAGATACCATCCACGAGTTCTATTTCATCTCTGAGCGTTTGAGCCGCTTTTTCGCCAACGAGTTTATCTAGTTCAGGTGACGTTAAGTCATTGATTTCGATAGTTTCTTCAATATCTTTTCTGCTATCACCACTAAAAAGATTAATATTCTTTTCCCAGATATTATAGATTCCTTTAAAATCATAACCCATACCAATAGGGAAACTTAATGGTACAACACGCAAACCAAGTTTTTGTTCAATTTCATCTAACAAATCAAATGCATCTTTACCTTCACGATCCATTTTATTAATAAAAACAATCATTGGGATATTACGCATTCTACAAACTTCAACAAGTTTTTCGGTTTGTTCCTCTACACCTTTCGCTACATCGATAACCACAATAACACTATCTACTGCAGTTAAAGTTCTAAATGTATCTTCAGCAAAATCCTTGTGACCAGGAGTATCTAGGATATTTATTTTTATGCCATTATATTCAAAAGCAAGGACTGATGTTGCTACAGAAATCCCACGCTGACGCTCAATTTCCATAAAATCACTGGTAGCTCCTTTTTTAATTTTATTACTCTTTACAGCTCCAGCTTCTTGGATGGCACCACCAAATAATAGTAATTTTTCAGTTAAAGTTGTCTTACCTGCATCAGGATGCGAAATAATGCCAAACGTACGGCGTCTATTGATTTCTTTTTTAAAACTCATAGTTATTTTAGTAGCTGCAAATATAATTATATTAAATTTTAAAAAACCAATGACATGATTATATCGTATGAATATTATATGTATTATTTATTAAGTGTGACTAGAAGTAAAAACCTGTGTCTATAATTTTGTAAGGTTATTACTATAAGTATTGTTTATGTATAATTTAATTACATTAAACGTTATTAAAAACAATTGATATAATAATATCTTTCTAATCTTAAAAAAAATGCTTAAATCCACCTTTTATCGATAATATTAGGCGTTTTGTCGACAAAATAAATGCAGTATTTTTAAGATAGATTAAAAAAATTAATATTATTTTTGAATGAGATTAATAGCATAGTCTAACTTACATGTTTTCAAATGGTAATCCTTTACTCACACTAATTTTAGTAATGAGTTTATGATTTTACATTTGATTATTTGTCTTGGATGAAAATGTTATTAATTTATATAATAGAATAATAAAATATATAGATATATAAACATTTTTACTTTAAGATAATATGAAAATCTTTACTCGATTCTCGTTTACAAACGTTTCATCAGCAGCAAGAGCATTAGTTCTCGTTGCTATTTTATTTTCTTGGAACAGTAATTCGCAAAATATTTTAACAAATCCTGGGCTTGATGTTTCAACTGCTACATGTAATGGTAGTGATGCATTAAGGGATCAGCAGCCAGATGGTTGGATAAAAACAAACACTCCAGATCGTTCAACTGATAATGAGCGTTCTTGGGATGGATTTTATGCTGCAAGTACACCATCTCCAAGTGGAGGTTGTTATTTTGGGTTTAGAGTGCTTTCAGCAAATCCAGAAGGAATTGGTCAAAATGTTACATTAGTAGCTGGAGAAACGTATAGATTTACTTTTGATTATTTAATTCAAACAAGACAAGATGGAACAACAACACCTTGTGTGCCTGAAATGGAAATTAGAATAGATGGTTCAACTATGGCTGTATTTCCACCGCCTCCTTCAGAGAATGTATGGGTTGAAACTACTACTACTTTTGTGGCTCCAACTTCAGGAACTTCTCTTTTTGAGTTTTTCTCACGTGGTACTTGTGGAAGAACATGGAATTTTGTAGATAACTTAGATTTAAGAATTTTAGGTCCATTGCCAATAATAGTCGCAGAAGACGATGATTTTAGTGGAACACCAATAGATTCAGCATCAGGAGGTACAACCGCAAGTGTATTTGGAGACAACGGAAATGGTACAGATACAGCAGATGGCGTAGCAGCAACCAATGGAAATATCGCAGATAATATTAGTATTTCAAATGATGGAGGTTTAGCAGGAGTTACTATCAACACTGATGGAACAATTGATGTTCCAGCAGGAACAACATCAGGAACTTATACTGTAGAATATACAATTTGTTTAGAAGTAGATCCAACAATTTGTACAACAGCAGATGTAACAATAGAGGTAGATCCAACGATTGTAGCAGAAGACGATGATTTCAGTGGAACATCAATAGATTCAACAGTAGGAGGTACAACCGCAAGTGTTTTTGGAGACAACGGCAATGGTACAGATACCGCAGATGGTGTAGCAGCAACCGATGGAAATATTGCAGACAATATCAGTATTACAAATGATGGAGGTTTAACAGGTGTTACCATCAATACGGATGGAACGATTAATGTTCCAGCAGGAACTACATCAGGAACATTTACCGTAGAATATACAATTTGTTTAGATACAGATCCTACAATTTGTACAACAGCAGATGTAACGATTGAAGTAGATCCAACAATTGTAGCACAATATGATGATTTCAGCGGAACACCATTTAACCCAGTTACTGGAGGTACAACAGGTTCTGTGTTTGATAATAATGGAAACGGAACAGATTTAGCAGATGATGTACCAGCAACCAATTCAAATATTTCAGATAACATATCGATTGCCGATGAAGATGGTCTGACGGGAGTTTTAATTAATTCTGATGGAACAATTGATATTCCTGGAGGAGCTTTACCAGGAACCTACAATATACAATATACAATCTGTTTAGAAGCAGACCCAACAATATGTGATACTGCTACAGTAATTATTGTTGTTAATGACTGTGCAGATTACCCAACTAATGATTGTGATGGTGATGGTGTTATTAATTCAGCTGATTTATGTGCAGGTTTTGATGATACTGCAGATGCAGATGGTGATTTAATTCCAGATGGTTGTGATGATGATGATGACAATGATGGTTTATTAGATATAGATGAACGTGGAGAAACATTTAATGGTCAGCCAGTTTGTGGAAGTCATACTACGTTTGATTTCAGTGCTATTCCTACCGAAGAAACTGGTGATGGTAATATTTCTACATTGCTTGAAGGTGAAGTGTTTAGATTTCCAAATGTGCAAATAGGTGTAGATGCATTAGTTACTTTAGTTGATTATGTAAATGCTGAAATTGATATTTTGGATGATAATTCTTCTAATGTAGAATACTTTAAACCAGGTACAAGATTTACAAGTTTAAATCCAGGAGAAGAAGGATATGTAGAAATTAATATTCAATTTGTTAATGCAGGAACGTCAACGTTGGCACCTCAAGCTACAGAAGTATTCATTAACTTGAATGATATTGATGGAAATCCAGATTTAAAAGAACGTGATAGGGTTCAAACACCTTTAAGTTATGTGTTAAACAACCCTACAGAAGTTACAATTTCAAATGAACCTAACTTCCTTTTAGTAACCTCCGGAAATGTAAATTATCCAGGTAGTTCTAATGCAAATCCAAATTTAAATGTATCCACAAGATACGAGAATTTTGATAGCTATACAATGAGATTGGGAGTAAAAGCAACTAACTCAATTGCGGATGTTGTTAGATACCACAGTATTGAATTTGATTGTGTTGCTAACTTTACTAACCCTGTAACTACAGATCCTGATACAGATAATGACGGAATTCCAGATTATTTAGATTCTGATAGTGATGGTGATGGTTGTCCAGATGCTTTAGAAGGTGATGGAGGTTATGTGGCATCAGATTTAGATGCAGATGACTCTTTAGGAGATGTTGTAGATGGAAACGGAGTTCCACAAGATGGATTGATGAATTCATTGCAACAAAATGATGTAAGTTCTACTGATCCATTAGTAAACGGTTGTGAAAATCCTAATATAGAAGCTGAAAAAACTGCTGCTATTACTGATAATGGTGATGGCGTACTTGGCGCAGGAGATACAATCAACTACACTATTACTGTAGAGAACACAGGAGATGTAGTATTGACTAATGTAGGTATTGTAGATACATTAACAGATCTTGACGGAAACGCATTAACCTTAACTTCAGGACCAATATTTAATGGTGCAGATCAAGGAAGTGTAGAAGGGATATTATTAGTTGATGAGATAGCAACATACTTAGCAACTTATGTGATCACA
>NZ_JBBMRC010000023.1:0-3789 GCF_038900375.1 Psychroserpens sp. AS72
GTAATTCTAAAACACGTTATAGTTCTCCTCTTTCTCTCTATAAATATATTTATTACAAACTAAAGAAACACGTTGTATGTAATGTTGACCCGTCCTGAATAAAGACTAGATTATAGATGTTCACCTATATGAGCAACTAAAATTTTAGAATCTTGAACATTAGACTTTCCAAAATGGAAATAAATTCTATTTTTAAAATATTTTGAATCTCCCTTATCATTAGTACTGAGCTTTAAATGTGGTTCACAAATCAGTGTTTCAAACTTTCCTTCTTCGTTTTCAAAATTAAATTTTAATCTAGTTTTCTTTTTACCCTCTACTGTAGCTGTTTCATCTAATTTTGCTATAGTTGAAAACCTTTCTAGTAAATCTGTATGATTAGCAAATTTTTCTTTAATCATAATAACAGGTAAAACATCATTTAATGCTTCTAAGTGAGATACTATTTTAGAAGCAAAACCATTTAATATTTTACCAGTACTAGAATAATTATTTTTATGAAAAAAAATCTTAGGAAAGTACTTAATACATTCATCTATGAAGTAATTAACATTACCAAAAAATATACCTAAATGATATCTTCTAAAACTATACCATGAATTAGTGTCATAAACTATTTGATTTTCACTAGCAATATCCTCTATCTTAAATAAAGAAATTATGCCAGTACAACTTTCTAATGAATTATTTTTGATTTTCGATTTTAAATCTTCAATACTAATTTGTGTTCGTGGTAGTTTTAAAAAAATATTGGACAAAAACTGTCTAATCGATTTTTCCTTTCCTTCTAACTCTAAATCACTTGCGTAAATAAACTGTCCTAAATTATACCCATTAGGTAATTCAATTTGAAAAACATCTTCTTGAATATAAATTTTATTATCTTCTTTGTGAGCAACTAAATTGTGATAATCTCCAATAAAACTATCTAATGAAGAAAAAAAATTCTCATTTGACATTATTTCATTTTTAAATGATTGTGGTATAATATAAAAATTAGCAATCATTTAATACCTATTATCTTGAATAATTAAAGATTAAAGAATTATCTATTTCCATCTGATCGAAAAAATCTTTTGGCCAATTACCGACAAAACCTTTGATATCAATTTCTAATTTATCAACCTTAAAATTTTCACCAAAAAAATAAGAACTTACCATATCCTTTTTTATTATATTATTTTCATCTGCTATAGCAACTCTTAATCCATTTAGTATATGTTCACTATGACTCTCGACAAAAAGTTGAACTTTATTAGAAGCTAGTCTAGTAAACAAATGAGTTAATCTGGATTGCGCTTTAGGGTGTAAATGTGCCTCAGGATTTTCAAAAATTATAATATCATCTTCTTCTGCAATCAAACATGTTAATACAATTGACAAAATATAACTATAACCAAAACCTACATTTACTGATTTATATAATTTGTCTTCATTTTTTGGATTAATATTTAAAGCTAATACACTTTCGCCTTTTTTATTTATTTCAATGTTAGCTCCATTAAAAATATAATTAAGCCATTGTTGACATAATTCAGTTAAATTTTTCGGAACTTTATTTTGAATAAAAAAAATTGGATTTAATTCATTTTTATTAGACCATAATACATTTATTGAATTCTCTCCTCTTGTGCCAGTTTTATCTACATTACCTACACCATATTTATCAACGTATAATCTAGGTCCAATTCTATCAGCGCTTACATAATGTACATTTCTGAAAATTTTGAGGATTCGAGAATCATCTTTGTAATTAATTGCAGAATATTTATTAGAAACTAAGCTTTGTGATGAATTTGAGTCTGAAATTAATTCTTCTGAACTTTTAACACCATTTAACTCAAAACTGTGTAAAAAGCCCTTTCCTAAATCTTGCTCATCTCTAGAATATTCAAATTCAAAATCATTAATCTTATCAATATCAGTTTTAAATCCAAACTTAATGTTTTCTTGATTACTGCAACCTGAAGTCTTGATATCATCAAAACTTCCTAACTTTATTAAACTTGAGGAAATTAATAGCTCTTTTAAAGAATTTGTCTCATTAACAGATTGAGACATTAAAAGAATAGCCTGCAACAAACTTGATTTCCCTCTACCATTCAATCCAAAAAACAAATTAATGTTGGATAGAGAAAAGGTTTCGTCTTGGAAACATTTATAATTAACAAGATTAACTTCTGTAAGCATATTAAAAATTAAGTTTTATTATTCAACCAATCCCAGTTACTTGTATACATCCATCCTTGTCTATCAACATCATCATTTTTAACAACGTAAAGAAGATCACTATCATCTAAAACTTTTCTTAAAAATTCTGATATTTCATTAGCCTTCATATTGTTAACTTTAACAAGCCAAACAGATTTTAAAATTCTCTTTGCGTCTCCTAATTTTTCTATTTCTGCATATAAAGATGTATAATCTTTATCCTCAGAACTTAAATCGTAAGTAATTAAATAAACTGCCATATATATATTGTTGCTAAGAACAATTAGGTAATAGTTTTTTAGCTTGACAAAGGTATAAAAAAAAAGGAATTCAATTTTTAATAAGTGATACTATTTACAATCTCTATTTTTAGATAAAATATAAGTGAATATACAGTTAATCAAAACATGAAACACAACATACAACAACGTGTATAATTAATTGCTAGTTCTAGCCTACTTACGAATATTCCTGCGGAATATTCTATCTGTGTTTTATTTATTAAATTAGTTGCTTAAACACGCAACTAACCATACACAACACGTTGTGTGTAATACCCAGAAACTATGATACCAAGTCACTTATACCACTATACTTCATTGGAAACACTCTTATTAATTCTTGAGTATAATACTTTTAGATTTAATAGATTAGATAGGATGAATGACCCTTTTGATGGATTTAGTGATGTTTATTCCAATTCTAGAATGAATATTTTTTCATCTTCATGGACTAGTGAAAAAAGAGATGAACTTCCAATGTGGAAAATTTACTCTGATTTGAAAGGAGTGAGATTAAGAATGCCAATAGATTTATTTAACTATTCTGATAATCTTGAAGTAGCAAAACTTAATAAAGGAAAAAATTATTTGATAAAGTCGCACTTAAACAAACCGTATTCAATAGAAAGGAAAGCCTTGCCAAATGAAAATAAAGAAGGTGCTAATATGCAATTTCTTACTAAATCGGTATTTGGCCCAACACAAATTGACTACGTTAGAAAAAAATCAGATTTATCTAAAGGTTTAGTTAAGAGAAATAAAAAAAATATGAATTTTCCTCTTTATGAAATAAATTTAAATTTAATTGGTCAGAAAAAGATTGATTATTGGAGCTTTGAAAAAGAATTCCGATATAGAATATTTTTTAGTGATGCAATTATGTTTGCTGGTTCTTCAGAAACTCTTAAAGCATTTCATGATAACTCACCAATTATTACAGATTTTATCGATGTGGAATTTAAACCTGAATCACTCGAAAATATTGAAATTATTTTAGGCCCAGAAAGTGATAAGGATACAAGAACAAAAATTGAAGAAATTTTAGACAAGAAGAACATAAAAGAATTTAAAATTTCTAAAAGTAGGATTAAAATCAATTAAGTACTACACACAACACCGTGTATAATTCATTGCTAGTGCAAGCTTACTTACGAAAATCCTCGCGGATTTTCTATTCGGTTTGTATTTGCTAAATTAGTTGCTCAAACACGCAACGAAATCATACACGTATTCCAAGATCAAATCCTAATAAATTAGTCTTTTTTTATGCTGCATGTTGTTGCAAAACAACATAAGG
>NZ_JBBMRC010000024.1:0-2476 GCF_038900375.1 Psychroserpens sp. AS72
TGTACTGGATCTGTAATTCTAAAACACGTTATAGTTCTCCTCTTTCTCTCTATAAATATATTTATTACAAACTAAAGGAACACGTTGTGCTTCATTATCAGAAACCGCTAACCAATGATAAAATTCTTTAGAAAAATTAGACAAAAACTATTAACTGAAAATAAACTCAGTAATTATTTTATTTATGCTATTGGAGAAGTTATTCTTGTTGTAATTGGTATTCTTATTGCCTTGCAATTAAATAATCTTAATGATATAAAAAAAGACAAAGGTGATGAAAAGAAATACCTTGCTAGAATACAATTAGATATTAAACAGGACTTAGCAGAATTAGAAAGGCTTTTTCAAGGGGATACTATTCAATTAGATGCTTATACTTTTTTGGGACGTTATTTGCAGTCAGATTCAATAGCCACAGACCCTATTGTATTAGTCACAAAGTCAGGTAATGCTTTTGGAATCCATTGGTTTGAAGGTAAAAATATAGTTTTTGATGACATGAAATCGTCTGGCAAAACAGGACTCATTACTTCAGATTCTTTAAGAAATAGTATTCAATATTACTACAGATTATTTGATGAAGTAATAAAAGAAGAGAGTGTACACAATAATTCAATCTTAAAATATAATGATAATATTTATCCTTTTTTCGAAACAGGTTCTGGATCAGACATTGGGATGCCGGAAAGGTGGAAAGAAAACTCGAATGAAAAATCATTTTATAAATTTTATAATTCCGTGATAAACCTAGATGAAGACCAAAAAAAAATAATTTCCGATAATTTTGGCTTGACGAAAGCTAACATTTTACTAAATCATAGAGTTCGACTGTTACTACATAAAGAGGGACTAAAGACAATTACGGCTATTGATGCTTATTTAAAACAAGAAAAATAACGAAAGCACAACACCGTATATAATTTATTGCTAGTTCTAGCCTACTTACGAAAATCCTCGCGGATTTTCTATTCGGTTTTTATTTGCTAAATTAGGTGTTTAAACACGCAACAAACCATATACAAAACCGTTGTAAAACATTTTGAACAAACCTTGAAAATTTTAAATTACCGTTTTATAATCTTCTTTACTATAGATCGATTTAAGGTTTCTAATTTTAGAAAATAAATACCCGACGGAATTCTAGATAAATTTACAGTATCATTTTGCTCATTAAACTTTCCTTCAAATAATAGTTGTCCATTTAGGTTTATCAATTGATAATTTATTTTTTCCGAGGTTTTAAAAGTTAAAAAGAGTTTGTCGATAACTGGATTTGGAAATAAGTCTACATTGATTTCATCGAATTCACCTACGCTCAAATTAGAGCAATCTTCACTAAAATAATGCTGAGAGTCAATATTTGTCCAGTTGGTATTAGAATAATCAACATCATCCACCTGAATACAGGTTAATAACGGATTATTATCTGCAAAAAAATAGAGGCCAATATTTGTGTTATTATTGTTTTTAACATTTAATGAAGTTAATAATGGATTATAACTACAACTAATTGATTGGAGTACACTTTGTTGCGAAGCGTCTAATGTAGTAATCTGAGTTCCTCCACATGAAAAAAACAACATACTGGAGTTATTAGGTAAGGTTATACTAGTTATAGGGTTTACACTAACATTTAAATCCCAAAGCATTGTGTGAGGTGTAAAATCCAAGGCGCCTGGGATTTGGTTTACTCTTAGGTCTAGTTGAGTTAATTGTGGCACATTAGAAAAATCTACAGACGATAATTCATTGTAATGCGCATTTACAATAGATAAAGTTGTTGTAGCTGGTAGAGTTAATGTGTTAATAAAGTTTTGATGACAATCTACTTGCCAAAGGCTCGTGTTTTGCGATAGATCCAATTCACCAGAAATTTGGTTACTATTACACCTAAGAAACTCTAAAGAGGTGTTTTGGGTAAGATCTAAGCTAGTAAGTTGGTTAAATTCACATGTTAGAAACTCTAAAGCAGTAAAGTCCTCAATTCCTGTTAAGTCTGAAATATTTTTATTGTTTATTCCAACAGCCGTAACAGTATTAATGTTGGCAGTAAGCACATAATCGTCTAAAACATCATCATAACCTAAATTAATGAGATGTTGCTCAAAATTATCATCTGGCACATAGGTCGTTTGCGCAAATATTAATTGTGAAAAAAAGATAAAAATAATATAAAGTAGTTTTGTTTTCATGTTGATAGCGATTACTAATATATATAATTCAATAATAAAATTAGTAAATAATTAAATTTACGCCTAAATAATAAGACATCAATGACATAAAAATCGGAACATGAAAACGTTTTACAACATCGTGTATAAAAAATTGCTACATTAGTGTTTAAATAATGGTCGTTGCTCTTTTGTTACTTCCGATTTTCCTTCGGAAAATCCTCGCTCACAAAAACGCAACTTTCCATACACGTATTCCAAGATCAAATCCTAATAAATTAGTCTTTTTTTATGCTGCATGTTGT
>NZ_JBBMRC010000025.1:0-2233 GCF_038900375.1 Psychroserpens sp. AS72
ATGGCACCATTTCAACATTTCCATATACTCAAGATTTTGAAAATAATACAACATTTACAAACGAGTGGAAACAAGGTGTTAATGCTACAGACGATGATATCGATTGGGCACGTGATAGTGGAGGAACTCCATCTGCTAATACAGGACCATCCGCTGGTTCTGGGTCAACCTGGTATGTGTATACAGAAGCTTCAACAAACACAGCTCCAGCAGGAAGTCCACAAAAAACGGCAATTATAACTAGTGATTGTATAGACTTTACAAATTGGGAAAATGCTAAAATTAGTTTTGATTACCATATGTATGGTGCTGATTTAGGAAGTTCTACAGAAAACCCTATTGAAACAGGTTATGTAGCTCTAGAGGTAAGTGAAGATGATGGATTAACTTTTAGTACAGAAACCATAATCAATGATAATAGTCAAGACTCATGGAAAACAGCTACAGACATCGACCTTTCCGCCTATGATGGAAAAATTGTTCTGATTAGATTTAGAGGTGTAACCGGAAGTTCTTGGGGTAGTGATATGGCACTTGATAATATAAATATTGAGGCAGATCCTGCAACTGGATCAAATCCACCAGTTGCTGTATGTCAAAACATCAATGTACAGTTAGATGCTACTGGAAATGCAACAATAGTTGCTGCAGATGTAGATGGTGGTTCAATAGATGATGTTGCTATTACAAACTATGCAATAGATATAAACTCATTTGATTGTTCAAACATAGGGACTCCTGTTGATGTCACATTAACAGTTACAGACGAAGATAACCAAACAGATACATGTGTTGCAACGGTAACCATTCTAGATCAAATAGATCCAGAATTTATCAATATACCTTCAGATTTTATTTTTACCTGCGGAAACAATCAACCTACATGGATAGACCCAACAGTTACAGATAATTGTGCAACAGGATTAAGCCCAACTAGAACAGATGGAACAGGTCTTAATAGTGGAGATATTTTTCCAGCTGGATTAACAACAATAAGTTATTCTGCTAATGATGGTAACGGAAATAACGCTACAACATCATTTACAGTAAATGTGGTATTAGATACAGAAGATCCTAATGCAATTTGTCAAAACATAACAGTACAATTAGATGGTACTGGAAATGCGACAATCACAGCATCACAAATAAATAATAATTCAACTGATAACTGCGGAATTTTAACTATTACAGCATCACAAACATCATTTACTTGTTCAGATGAAGGTACTAATAATGTTATTTTAACTGTTACTGATACCAACGGAAATGTTGATACTTGTACTGCTGTCGTTACCATTACACTTCAGGATGAGCCTACAACTTCAAATTGTTGGGAAACGACTTCATATAATACAGGAACATGTTCATGGGAAGTTTCAGGGACGCAACCAGTAGAACCAACAGCAACAAATTGTTGGGATGATTATCAATTTAATACAGGAACATGTGCTTGGGAAAACCAAGGTACAGAACCAGTAGAGCCAACAGCGACAAATTGTTGGGATAACTATCAGTTCAATACAGGAACGTGTGCATGGGAAAACCAAGGTGCAGAGCCAGTAGAACCAACAGCAACAAATTGTTGGGACGACTATCAGTTCAATACAGGATTATGTGAATGGGTAAACCAAGGAACAGAGCCAGTAGAACCGACTGCAACAAATTGTTGGGATGATTATCAGTTTAATACTGGAACCTGTGCATGGGAAAATCTAGGTACGGAACCAGTAGAACCAACAGTAGAATGTTGGGAAACTACATCATTTAATACTGGAACATGTTCATGGGAAGTTTCAGGGACGCAACCAGTAGAACCAACAGCAACAAATTGTTGGGATGATTATCAGTTTAATACTGGAATATGTGCATGGGAAAATCTAGGTACGGAACCAGTAGAACCAACAGTAGAATGTTGGGAAACTACATCATTTAATGCTGGAACATGTTCATGGGAAGTTTCAGGAACACAACCATTAGAACCAATAGCAACAAATTGTTGGGATGATTATCAGTTTAATACTGGAACTTGTGCATGGGAAAACCAAGGAACAGAACCAGTAGAACCAACAGCGACAAATTGTTGGGACGACTATCAGTTCAATACAGGAACGTGTACATGGGAAAACCAAGGCACAGAACCAGTAGAACCTACAGCGACAAACTGTTGGGATGATTATCAGTTTAATACTGGAACATGTGCTTGGGAAAATCTAGGTACAGAACCAGTAGAGCC